>NZ_JAHLSY010000013.1 GCF_019049855.1 Hydrogenophilus thiooxidans
GTTTCGCGTTCCTTTTGCAGTGCCCTGAGGTTCGAGACCCCGTGGCGACGCAGGCAGCGATCGAGCGCCGAGCGGCTCAGATTGGGGTTGAGGAAGGTCAGGGCAAGCTCGCGGTGACTGACCGAAGCCGGTGCTTTTTGGATCTCGAGACGAATCCGCGGTGTCGTTCGGGCGTTGGCATGAATGCGCGGCATGGCTATGCTCCTTCGTTCAATGCTTTCCAGCCTTGGAACAAGCGCTCAAGGAGTCGGTACGCTTCGAAAAGTTTAGCACGACTTCGTATAATGATATGGGATCTGACAGCTAAGCTGATAGGAAATTTTTGCCAGATACCAAAATATCATTCCACAAATATATAATATTATCAATTGAAAAATTGTTGGCAACCCAGCTGTTAAATTTTTCAGCATCTTCGACAAGAGAGTAACGATCATTGAAATAATGAAGGATTTCGATTATCCAAATATTGATTTCTTTAGGAAGAAATTTAATGGGTGAATTTTCTAAATACTGTGAAATTGAGTCTGAGGAAAGTAAAGGAGTACCAATGGCGGCGAATTCAATCATCAAAGGCAAGAATTTAGGTAAATCATCAGGGGAAATGTCTGGTAAAATTACTAATTGCAAGTCGAGTTCGAATAATTCTTCAGGATTATTATCGCAGGGTTTCAAAAAACAATAATGTACATTTTCTAGATTATATTGAGTAGTAATTTTTTCTTTAAAATCGTCGAGAAACAAAAAAGTCCAATCTACAAATTCGCATGTTCTTTTTACAATTTCTAAGATAACTTGTATCGAAGCTTCATTTATCAAAAGACAGCCGCTTTTTAATTTATAGGTTGAAAGAAAGTTTTGTGTTTTTATTTTTTTTTCATAAAAAAAACACCATTTTTGGTAGTCAATAGCATCAGGAATTGTATAGATTGGAATTTTTTTTGAAATATTTATGAGTTTTTGTGAAATGTAAGAGTGATTGGTAATAATTCCATCGATGTATTCTTGTTGATACTCGTATAAAACTGTGGCAAGTTGTCTGGAGAAAATTATACTGATATCAGAAATGCTTATATAGATTTTTAGATTTGAGTGTATTCTTTTCCAAGCCATTACTCTTTTGTGCAAATCTGTTTCAAGACAATGGTGAAGTAAAATAGTATCAGGTTGCATTTTCATAACTTCAGTGACGCTTGGAAGACGAACTTTATAGAGTATTTTTGCTTGGACCCAACCATTATCAACAAGTTTTTTAAATGGTAAATAGATTCGGCTGTTGTGACATTTGTCATCGTTTGAAAAAGCAAGAATTTTTAAACGGTTTTTTTGGTAGTGTTGCCAAGAGATTGGAAATGTTAGATCAAGATCTGGCGTGGTTTTAGAAAAGTCGAAATGTATGGATGAGGAGATACAGAATTGAAAGTTGTCTCTATGAATGGAGAGAAGTGTTTGATGGTTTCTTTCAATTTCTTCATAGTGTTTTTCTTGAGCAACATATGTATTTAATAATTCCGATAAAATAGCATTGTCATAATGTTTAATTTTACTTAGCGGTTCAACAAGTACATCAAGACCTGATTTTTTAGCTTTTAGACAATAGTCAATCTCAAAATCAGCAATTGGAAAACTGCTGAAGTTGAAACCGCCAAGTGACTCAAAAACAGTTCTTTTTGTGCAAAAACATACTGAGGTAATTGCGTCTACTTTATGTAAAAAATCCAATTCATTGTAAAAGCCTTTTTCGGTAATCGGCTGGTTAGCATAGGCTGGTCTTGCAACATCCCACAATCTGCTTGATCCAAGCCAAACTCCAGCAGACTCTATTAAGTGGTAATTTCTTTGAACAATTAAAGGGCCAACTGCAGCAATGTTTTGTCTAATAGCTGCAGAAACCAGTTGGGATAGCCAGTTAGATTGACAAATTTCAACGTCAGCGTGTAGAAAAACGAGAATATCTCCTTTAGCGTGCTGAGCACCGACCATGTAAAGGCGAGACAATGAATACTCAAGGTCGTCAGTAATTATTTTTGTATTTTTATGAAGTTCAGTAATAGTATTAATAAACTCAATAATTCTAATGTCAGAAATCTTATGCAATACAAGCACTAATTCATAGTTAGGGTATCGAGTTTCATGAATAAGTTTTGGAACAGTATTAATGATCAAATCGAAAAGATTTGGAATAGGCATTACAATGCTGACAAAAGGTTCAATAACTAATTGGTCTTTTGTTAGTTTTGGACTACAAACATCGTTATCTACTTTATTGCAGTAAGGAATACTAACCAAAACTTCAGGAATATGCAATATTTCACCTAATTCATTGTAGTGAAGAACTGCTTGAATAAAAGAAAGCAAAGGTGTAAATCTGATCTGGCTAATAAGTAATGTTTTAAACCAGATTGTCTGGTCAATATAGGTAAACTCTTCAAAAAAGATTCTATCAAAATCCGGCTTAAATTTCGGATTTTTTCGTATACCAGAAGTAACGTAATCATGATCACAATAGATTGCTGCAGCGTTCTTGTTTGCAATAAAATAATCACAAATGAGATACAAAGATTCTGGAGATAGTTTAAATCCTGGGGGAAGTATTGAAAAAAAATCGCCTATCAGATCTGTTGGTAAATTTTGTACAACAAATTGAAACGCATTTTCTGGATTAAATGTATTAACATGAATCCATCTTAGAAAATCAGTTGAATTAAAAAGTGGATTTGGAGGTGGTATGTCAGAAACCACGATCCATCTCCAATTCGAATATAGCTGATCTCTTAGAGAATCAGAGCTATCTGCTAGTAGATCTAAATCTTTTGATGAGGCAAAGGTTATTATTGCGACCAATGGTTTTTTCTCCCAAGTAAAAATCCGCTCAGCTATTACCTCAGCATCTACAAGCTGCAATGATCGCATTTCTAACCACTTATGATATTGATCGAGTTTTATTTTCCTTTTTGCATCTTCTGCAATATTTTCCCATTTTTTAATTTCAGATTCTATATATTTTGAAAGATCATTACGACAAAAAATTTCTGCATCGATTTTTCTTTGTTTTAATGTGTCTAAGGTGGAAATCGCAATACGCCATTCATACTGTGTTTTATTTTCAGGTGATGTTGAGATTCCTCCACCAAAACGATATTTTAGAAGTGGCTCAAACCAGTAAATTAATGATTTTTTTAAATAGGCTCTGAAAGTAATAGTCTGATCATCATAGATATTTGGGAAGATGTATGGTGATTCCAAAATTAGCGACGGAGTAAATGCGGCTGATCCTCCAATTACAAGTCCGTGTGAAGTAGGATTAAGCGCTATCGATTTTTCATCAAGAATCCTCTGATTAATCGGCGGAAACCAAATCCCCTTACTGCGATTTTCGTTATCAATGATTTCAACTGGTGTATGGATCAGTGCGAATTTATTGCAGCCAAGTTTTGTCCATATTTCAGTTAATACAGATACTCTGTTGGGCAGAGAGATATCGTCACCGCCTTGAGGAACAATAAAATCAACCAGTTTAGAAAGTTCCTGTACTGCAATGAGACCGTGTTTGGTCACACCAAGGTTCTTTTTTCTTCTTATTATTTTATAGTCGTGTTTGCATTTTTTTTTCAAAAAGAAATTTTTGATTATTTCAAATGAGGAATCAGTGGATGCGTCGTCAGTAACATAAATTAGTAGGTTCGGGTAGTTTTGTGAAATGGCGGACTCTAATGCGTCTTCGATGAACTTTTCATGATTGTAAACTGAAATGTACAAAGCGACGCGCGGATATTGCTTACTCATCACAACTTCCATACTTCATAAATTAACTATTTATTAACTATTTTTGAATAAAATACATCACTGACTCAGTTATTGATTCGCTATAATGTCTCAATTTGATTTCATAATTATTTTTAAAATCTAAAACTAGGCGAGGAATTTTCCAAAAGTCGCCAGGTCGATGATAAACAGAAATAGCTAATCTACAGTTGGAATTTGTAATCGTTTTTTTTGCTCCCCTTAATGCATTTAGTTCCGCCCCTTCAATATCCATTTTTATGTATGTAGGTTTTTCAATCAAAATGTTATCGAGTAAGTCCAAATCCACTATGGCATTTCCATTATTTGATAAATGAGATGATGAGCCATTTCTAAAAAATTTAGCTTTGGTCGATTTATCATATAATCCAAAAGGATAACAATAAATATTTGGAAATGATTTCAAATTCTCAAGACATTTTTGATAGTTTTCAAGACATGGTTCAAATAGATGGATAGATCGGTAGTGAGAACACTTTTCTGCAAATAAACGGGAAGTTTCTCCTTGATAGGCACCAGCATCAATAAAAACCTCATCATATTTTTTTAATTTCAAAAAATCTTCAAAATATTGTTTATTACGATTCACTTTGACTTTTTCTATAAGCGTCAGATCATATGTCAACCTAAAGATTATTAAATAATACAAAATTTCTCTAGATTCTTGTTCATCGATTATGTTGAAAAGCCATTGATAATTTTGAACGTTTTCCAAAAATTCATTCTCAAATTCTTCATTAAAATTGATTTCCGGAAGTTCTAATTTTGTAACTTTTAAAAAACAAAAATAATCAATGTTTTCTATGCCAAGAGCATCTAATTTTTTTTTCGCTTGAATAGGCCGTTCTCCTGCAGCATTTAAAACAATAGCATTTCTTGGCAATTCATGAGTTTTAAATATAGGAAGATTGCAATATGATGTTTCTGTTGTGAAATCGTCAACAACGCCGTTTATTTTAAGTTTTGAACAAATCTTTTCAGTATATTTATTTCTGCCAAGAACAAATTTCGGTAGATTTGATTCATATAGAAATCTTTTGCAGGAGTTCTCTTTTTCACTAGGAAAACGATGATTAATAGCTGCTTTATAAATATCAAACGTATTAAATCTCATAATACTTTCTCCACTGTTCCTTTTTTTGCAGATCTTGCTATGGCTTCAAGAAAACGCAAACCATCTATTGAGTGTTCAATACCGAATATATATTTGTTAGAATGTTTTTTTTGTAATTTGAATTGACGTAATGAAATGGCGATGTCATAATAATAATTAGCCAATGCCTCTATGAATCCCGATGGATGGCCAGCTTTAAATCTTTGATATCTTTCATGATTTGCGACCGATACGATTGGGGAAGCTCGATCTACCCGGATCGTATTTCCGTGCAGATCTGTTAAAAATAAGTACTCTGGATTTTCTTGTATCCATTCTGCACTTCCTTTAGATCCGAAGATTCTAATTTTAAGTCCATTTCTGTAACCTAATGCGGTTTTCGTGTACCAAAAGTTACCTATAATATTTTTTTCAAATTTTGATATGCAATGTATCGTGTCTGTAATTTTGAAATTGCCGAAATTTTCGGCAATTGCAAATAACTCAATAGGTTGCGAGTTAGTTAAAAAATAGGTAATCATGTATAAATGAATTCCTAAGTCAAGTGAAATAGTTGGAATTTCACGATCAATGAGTCTCCAGTTTTGTGGAGTTAGTGGTTGGTTATTGTTTAATAATCGTACAAAAGAATCCTGCGGCATTTCACAAAGTATTTGATTAATTTTTCCTAACTTACCTTCCATTATTTTTGCCTGTAATTCGCGTACCATTGGGTATCCAGTATAGTTATTTATTACGACTAAAAAACCACTATTTTCTTCTAAGATTTTATTGAGTTCGATTGCTTCGTTAGTGGTTGATGTAAGTGTTTTTTCACATATTACTGGAATTTTATTTTTGATGCACATTTTTATATGGCTGAAATGTTGATGTTGCGGTGTTAAGATAACTATCGCATCTATATTTTCCAACTCATTTTCGATTAATTTTTCAATGTCGTCATATGCTTTGTCTATAGGTATACCATATGCTTTCGCCGTTTCTTTTGAAATTTCAATATTTCGACTAAAGCATCCTGCTGTCAGTTTAAACTTACCATCGAGTTCTATCGCTATTTTATGTGCTCTGCCAACTGCAGAGTTAATTCCACCACCAATAAATGCAACTCGTAAACTATCGAATTTAGACACTTTTGGTCCTTTCTTCAATGACACTAATTCTTTTTTTAATTATCGGCATCAATTCGCGCATTTGTTTTGAACTATCAAATTCAATAAAAACAATGCCAAACTTATCATGTGGTGCTGGATTTAAAAATTCTCCACTTTTCTTTAATGGAAAAAAATCAACTTTACTAAATGGTATATTTTTAAATGAAACACCGTAAATTGATAATTTCTTGTTAGCTGTTATTGTATATCTGCCTACATGTTTAGTTTTTCGATTTCTAAAAAACTGAAAATTTTCATTTATAAATGGCTTTAAAAAACTTTCATAGTAATTGAAACCGGTAGCCTTTTCTAATAGCAAACCAAATAAGTCTCCTGGACACCTTCTCATTATTTCAATAAATGTGATATAGTTCCCGTTTGATATAAACTGAGTATGTATTAAGCCATCTGTTAGGTTAAGACTTTTTGCAAGCAAGTTTATATTTTCTCTTACAATTTTTTTTGCAGTTTTAGAGAGTGTTGAAGGGTAGTATGAAGAGTTAACTTGATATGGATATGTTGTACAAAATTCATCGACGAAAAAATCTAAAGCAATAGCTTTGTTTTCTAAAAAAGCAGAATGGCTATGAAGTTTACCCTCTATAAATTTCTCTGCAATTAAGATTTTTGTGTTGTACTTTTTGCTAATTTTTTTAATGATAGTTTTTATTTCTTGATCATTATTCACGAACTGAATTCCGATTCCGCTAAATAGATTAATCGGTTTTATTAAATATGGAGCATTTATATTTATTTCTATTTGGTCGATATCTTCTATATTAATAATTTGAAACTCTGGTATAGGTAATTTAAGAGTTTTTGCTATGGTTCTAAACTCATTTTTATGGTGTAATTTTTTTGTAGTTTCGAATGTATCAAAACCAGGAAAATTATATTTTTCTGATAGTATTGATCCAGTCAAATAAGAGTAATCATTGCATGTTGGAATAATGTAATCGAATTGTTCGTTTTCAATTATTTTAATAATGTTTTGATAATTGGAATAGTCAGCGTAATAGGATTTGTCTGCAAATTTATGGCATGGATCATTTTTTTTGTTGCCGCATACATGAACTTTGAACCCTTTCTTTTTGAGTAAAAAGAAAAGAGGGATAGCGCTATAACTTGATCCTAATAAAAGAGTTTTTTTCATTTCTGTTAATCCTTCACAATTTTATTGGTCTGTTATATACAAACAAATTAAATTCGCTCAATCGTTCGAACTCCTTCTTTTTCTACAACTTTAATTGCGACATCAAAAAACCGATGCATCCCATGTTGCATACACTTATTACAGAATCCATTTGCTTTGCGATTTTTTAGAATTTCTTCAAGCGGGATGTCTAGAAAGCTCCGTGTCAAAGTGGGCTCCATAAGATTACTGCAGTGAACTACTGATGTATCCCATCTGATTGTCGGGAAACATTTGATCATGAAGCATGGCCGATCTTTTACAGACTGTGCGTAAGCTAACTGTTCTTCAATGGAGTAAAGAAGAAGATCATTTGCAATTTTCATCGTTTCTGGGATAGGCACGCCATAGAGAACATGATGTAGCATTTTTTCAGGAAATACGTGGGCTAGAATAGGTTCAAAGTAGAAACCGAGCTGTTCTGCAATTTTTTTAACCTCATCGAAATCTTTGTTTATATTGTCTTTGTAAATGTGGTACGAAATTCTGACAAAAGTAGCTGGTGAATGTTTTTCTATGTATTCTTTAAGCTTATATAGGTTTTTTTCAAACTTCTTCCATTTTCCGCCTGTTCGTGCAATTTCAAAATTTCTTCCGGTTCCTGAGCAAGGTACTATTAATACGTCTGGTTCAGTTTTAATAAGTTTTTCGAGATTTCTTATGTCCATTAAATTAGTTGAAATCTCAACAGATATTCCTTTATTATGAGAAATTTCAACAATTTTAGGTAAGTCTGGATTGAGAAGTGGTTCCCCCCATTGATACAAATATACTGAGTTTAAAAAAGGTATTTCGTTAGACAATTTATGAAGAACTAATTCGTATGTTTCTGCTGACATCATCCCGCCGCGTTTGTTTGCTCCCGGTAATCCCATGTTGCATGTAATGCATTTCAGATTACATATTCCAGAGACTTCAATTGTTGGGTAAAAATCACAAAGATCCGTTGATAAGAAAAACGTTTCTCCGCGAACCCACCCGTTTTTAATGCAAAATTCTTGTGCCAATCGTCTAATTTCTCTATGCTTTGCTGTGATTATAATTATAGCTTCATTAGGTGTAAAATTCGAAAAGAAATCATCCGGGTGAATGACTGGGTATCCAAAATGCACTGAGTCTTTAAATTTTCTTGAGTCAATAAAACCATTAACTTTGAGATTCAAAAAGTCAAGACGTCTCACAAAACCTTTGCCTTCAAGGTTGGCTGAATAGATAAATATTTTTTTTGTACGAATGATTTTTTTAAAATCTTCTGGTGTGATCATGTTCATTTTTCCTGTAATTTATGATCGAGAAAGAATTATTTCTTTGATTGCATTGATATTTATACTTCTGTTTTCTCCGAGTGGGGTAAATTCTCTTTTTGAGAGGTTGCTGATAACATCAGCTGCCACTTTTTTCGCATCGAGAGATAGAGATGAGAAACGAGTTGGTACGCCTAGGCTTTCAAAAAAATTATCTGTTTCGATAATAGCCATTTTTGCGAGTAGATCTTCATCGCCTACCATACCCCATACCCGATTAGCATATTGAGCCAACATCTTTTTTTTGTATTCAAAGTTCCACTCCCATACACCACCAAGGATTAATGCCAGTGTTTGTGCGTGGGTTAAATCGTATAGTGCTGTAATTTCATGGCCAATGAAGTGCGTTGCCCAATCTGTGGGTACGCCTCTACTAAGTTGACCACTGGCTGCTTGTGCTGCGCACCACATCGATGTCGCTCTAAGTTCGTAGTCGTTTGGATTGGCTAGTAAATCGTGTGCAATCTCTTTTATTGTAACAAGCAGCGCCTCTCCAAGTCTGTCTTGTAATGGTGCTTTTCTGGGCCAAGTTATATACTGCTCTAAGACATGTACAAACATGTCAACGATTCCAAACGCTGTTTGTTTTTGTGATAAAGTGAAGGTGGTTTCTGGGTCTAGAACACTGAATCTTGGATACAGTTTATGTGAATAGAAAGAAATTTTTAATTTTTTTGAACGATTGCTCAGTACAAATGCATTGTTAAATTCAGTGCCAGAACCAGGTACTGTTTGAATGCATCCAAATGGTAATACTCTATTTGGTTCAGTTTCATTTTTAAGGAGAATCTGCCATGGATCCTTTTTCTCATAGTAAAATGCCAATGCAATATACTTAGCTGCATCAATAACAGAACCACCTCCGGCTGCTAAAATAAATTCAATGTTTTCTTTTCTAGCTATTTCTAATGCTTTCATGCAAGTTTCTATGTCTGGATTTTGCTCAATACCGAAAAACTCAATAACCTCTTTATCCTGTAGAGCCTTACGTATCTGTTCAAGAACTCCGTTTTTTTTGATTGATTCTTTTCCGCATAGTAATAATATCTTTTTTTCATTTTTCATTTCGTTCCTAATAAGACTTATTGATCCTCTTCCGAAAATAATCTTTGTGGGATTATATGAGTAAAAATTATTCATAAGTCACCTTTTGGTTATATTTTCTAAAAACAAATCATTCCATTTTGTGATCGTTTTGTCAATTATATAGTTTAAAATGACCCAATTGTGGAGATCTTTTCCATTTAGTTTTCTATTTTTTAATTGGGATATTATTGTTTCTATCCATTCTTTTGGTTTGTTTGGAAGACGCACAATTGGGGGATTATTGGTTTGGTATGGCCTGATATCTGTGGCAATTACCGGATATCCCAAAGCCCCATATTCGATAATTCTCAAGTTACTTTTTGCCTCATTAAATTCATTGTACTCAAGTGGTGCCAAGGCAAGATCGAGATCGAGCTCTGCCATTTTCTTGGGGTAGTCGTGAAAGTCTACCCAGCCGTGCTTTTCTGCAACCAGGTGTTCGAATTCAGGAAGCCACATGCCCATGAAAACCCAATGGACTTCGTCTTTTGTGGCTTCGATCACTGGGATCAGCAGTTCCAAATCGCCACGGTGTTGCATCGCACCGACCCAGCCAACGCGTGGTTTGCGTGTGAGTCGTTCGGGATCCTGCCGTTTCCGTTCGAGTTCTTGGTAGAGCGGCTCCCACGTCTCCCATTCAATCGCGTTGGGAATGACATGGACCTCGGTGCCAGGGGCGATATCGGTCACCAGTTCGGCAAGAGGGTCGGTGCTAACGACGACCGCATCGGCAAGCGCAAACATTTTGCGTAGGCGCGCCCGTGCGTCTGGCGTGGTGCGGCGCGCAAGGTGGTACATACTGCTTTTTTGCGGAACAGCGTCTAAGCGATCGTCCATGCCGAAGATGAGACGCAGGTTGGGGTAGAGGCTTTTCCAGGCTTCAACGGTCTCTTCGACTGCTGGTCCGAGCCGTTGGTGGAGCAAAATCACATCCGGTTTGAGTTTGCCGAGTTCGCTTACGCTCGGCAAACGCGCTACCTCTTCGGGTACCGATTCGGCTTGTACCCATCCGGCGCGCACCAAGGCTTTCAGCGGCATGCGAACGCGGTACTGGCCGCTTCCCCCTCTGACGGGGAAGCCGAGCACTTTGATGCGGTTGGTGTGGTGGCGCTGCCAAGAGAGCGGGAAATTGAGGTCGAGCGTAGGGGTTGTGGCGGCGTAGTCGAAGTGCAAAGATGCGAACGGATCGACGACAAGCCGTTCGCCCCAGCGCGCAAAGAGCGCACGGTGGGTTTGCGTACGTGCTTCTTGGTGCTGAAGAAGCGCCAAGGGTTTGCGCAACATCCGCCCAACGACGGCGCTCTCGTGGTGGATGAGGCGGCTTAAGGGTTGGACACGGATTTCGAAGCCGGCTGCCTCGGCTTTGAGGCAATAGTCGATTTCAAAGTCGGTCAGCGCAAAGGTTTCTTGATCAAAGCCGCCGAGTTGATGAAAGAGGGTTTTACGGGTGGTAAATCCCACCGAGGAGAGGGCGCTCACCCGGTGGGGGAGTGCAAGCTGTTTGAGTGCGCCCGTGTCGTTGAGTCTCGTTCCGCGGTAGGCAGGGCGTGCCGGAGCCCAGAGGTCGCTACCGCCCAGCCAGTAGCCAGCGTTGTCGATCAGGCTGAATTCGGGCTGCACAAGGAGCGGCCCAACGGCCCCTACTTTGGGGTCGAGGGCTTCGCGCACCAGCCGCTCCAGCCAATGGGGTTCGCGAGCTTCGATGTCGCAGTGGAGAAAAACCAGGATCTCACCGTTTGCTGCCGCTGCGCCGACGTTGTAGAGGCGCGCCAGCGCGTAGGGGTTTTCGTCGCGCACGATTGTGACGTTCGGGTGGTGCGCGCCGATTTCGGCAAAGAGCGCGGCGATGTCGGGGTCTGTGGTGGCGTGATCGACCAGGATCAGTTCCCAATCGGGGTATTGGGTGTGTTCGATGAGTGAGGTCACCGCCGCTTCGGCCAGGTGGTAGACGTCGGCAACCGGCATGATCACGCTCACTTTGGGCAAGAGGCTCACTTGCCGTTCGATCCGCCAGGTGTCGGGTAGAAGCCCGGGCAGAATCGTGACCGGTTGCTGGGTACGGGCAAAATGGTCTTCGAGCGCTAAGCGGCGCGCGAGCGCCTCTGGCGATTCGGCGCTGGGTTCGGAATCGACGGGGGCAGGTCGTTGGTTCGTCGCTTCCGGAATGGAGAGGAGCGGCTCAGCGATGTGGTGGATACGCGCTTCGGGTCTTTCACTGAGGCGCAACAAGGCGTCGTACCGTTCGGCGTTCGGGTAGGGTTGCAAGCCCCCCAGCGCGATGAGGGTTTCGGTGCGAAACCATACGGCGGGGCCGATGTAGTCGAAGCCGTAGAGGAGTGTCCGATCGAAGTCGGGTTTGAACCAAGGGCTGAAGCGGGTCTCTCCTTGAAGATGGTCGTGGTCGCTATAGACCGCGGCAACTTGGGGGTGGTCGACCAACGCTTCGGCAACAAGGAGCAGCGCTTCGGGCGCGAGTTGAAAACCGGGGGGGAGCATGGCAACCGCATCCCCGCCATATTCGGGCAGTAGCGCATTGACCGCCTGCGCGACGATTTCTGGTGCGTCGAGGGTGTCGAGTTGCAGCCAACCCAGGAAATCGGCTTGTTCGAAAATAGGATCGGGAACCGGTTGGTCTGAGACGACGATCCAGCGCCAGTGGGGGTAGAGTTGCGTTTGCAGTGAATCGGTGGTCTGCGCAAGAAGCGGGAAGTCGCTCTGCTTTGCAAAAGTGATGAGGGTGATCACTGGCCGCTGGGCCCAGCGCATCATCCGTTCTGCGAAAACCTCTGCGTCTGCTTCTTGCAGAGAGCGGCGTTTGCGCCACGCTTCGTAATGGTCTTCGGGGTTGTAGATCGCTTCCGGTGTGGGGATGGTGACGGGGGAAATGGTCAGCTCGTGGGGCGGAGGAAGCTCTTTTTCGGGGGGTAAGACGGTGTTGAGGATCGCGGCGTACTCGGCAGCGTGGCTTTCGAGGGTGCGGTGGTCGCGCACGTAGGCGTAGGCAGCTTCGCCCAGTTCCTTGCGCGTTGCGGGGTTTTCGATGAGGTCGATGAGCGTTGCGAACCAAGCTTCCGGATCGTTGGGGAGGACTTTGGCCAACCCAAGCGCTTTGGCTTCGCTAAACGGCGCGACGTCCGAGCAGACGGTGGGAACCCCCAAGGCGCTGTATTCGACCCATTTGAGGTCCGATTTGCAGCGGTTGAACGGGGTGTCGTCGAGCGGCGCCAGCGCGATGTCGAGGTTAAATTTGGCGAGCGTGGGGAGGTAGTTCCAATAGTCGACGGGGGTTTTGATGAGGCGGACGTGTTCGCACGCTTCAAGGTCTTGGGTCCAGGCCCCCATCAGGACGATCTCCACCCGCTCCCGGTAGAGGCTGGCGATGCGCAGAAGCGCGCTTTCGATCTTTTTGAGGTCCAGTGTGTGGCTGGCGGTACCAGCAAAACCGATGCGGATGGGGGCATCGCTCTGTTTCGCTGGCCGGGCACGGCGAGCTTCCGCGATGAACTGGGCGGGCAGGTGATTGGTGAAGAGGTGGCACGGTCGATGCGGCGCCCCCAGGGTTTCAGCAAGGGGTTGGGTGGTGGTGATGACAGGGAGTTCAGGAAAATTTTTGAGGAACTTGTCGATTGCGCCGATGATGCTTGACGCATAGTAATTGAATTCGGGGTGGTTGGGCGTCAGCGCGGAGAGGTTGTCGTCGATTTCAAAGAGGCAGGGGTAGTTAGGGACGAGCTTTTCGGTGACGAATTCGTAATGATGGACGTTGACGAAGTCGCGGTGAATGAGGTAGAGGTCACAGCCCTCCTCGAATTGACTGGGGGAGGGGATGAGGCGAAAGCGGACGTGGTGCGCCAGCGCTTTGAGCGGATTGAGGATACGCAGGTTGGGGAGGAAGTGGGAAAGCGAATGCGGCGAGCAGACGCCAACAGTGATTTTTTGCCCAAAGTTTTGGGTTTCGATAATGGGCATTCGGGGCCTCCTCCTGCGTTTTTCTTTATTATAACGAGCCGCAACCGCGTTACAACCACCCTTTGCGCTTGAAGTAAAGGTAGGGTGCGATTCCCGAAATCACCATCATCAGGAGCGCCAGAGGATAGCCTAGCTCCCAATGCAGTTCTGGCATGTGATCGAAGTTCATGCCGTAGATGCTGGCAACGAGCGTGGGCGGCAGGAAAACCACCGCAGCGATCGAGAAGATTTTGATGATCTGGTTTTGCTGGATGTTGATGAACCCCTGTGCGGAGTCCATGAGAAAGTTGACTTTTTCGAAGACGAAGGTGGTGTGGCTCATCAGGGTTTCGATGTCGCGCATCGTTTCGCGGCAGTTTTCTTGCAGTTCTGGGTTGCTGTTTTTGAGTTGCCGCAGGAGGTAACCCAGCGCCCGCTGGGTATCCATTAGACAGAGCCGGATCCGTCCGTTGCTGTTTTCGATTTTGGCCAAGCGGTCGATCGCTTCTTCCAAGTCGGCATTCTCTTCTTCGAGCACCATCACGCTGACGTCCTCGAGCCGTCGGTGAAGGTCTTCGATGGTGTCGGCCAGGTTCTCGACTTTTTGTTCGAGAATGGTCACAAGTAGCGTCATCGGGTCGCTGGCCGGGATTTGTCCATGCCGGGCGCGCATGCGCAGCAGACGAAAGTCAGCAAGCTCTTCTTCGCGAAAGGTGATCAACCGCTGCGGTTGCAAAATGAATGCGACCGTTGAGGTGATGTGCCGTCCTTCTTCCTGGGCAAGGAACAGCGAGTGGATGTGCAGCCCTTGTTGGTCTTCGAAGAAGCGGGCTGAGGCTTCGATTTCTTCGACGTCGTCGACGTCGGGCAGTTCGGCGTTGATGATGCGCTCGATCTGAGCGCGCTCTTCCGGGCTTGGGTCGATCGCGTCGATCCAAAGGGCGCGGTTGAGCGAATCGGGACGCTCGGACGCGTTTTCCGAAAGGCGGAGTTCGCTGAGACAGCCGTTCTTGCTGGTGAATGCGCGGAGCATGTGGTGTGACCCTGACCTATTTTGCGGCTATTATAGTGTATGTCATTGACGAAACCGTGACGAAGGGTGAGATGAAGCAGCGGCCGGTCCGTTTTTCCCGCTATTTGTCGCTGCGGCTTTTTGCCGTGGCGCTCTTGACCGCGCTGGTGGCGGGGGTTGGACTACTGGTATTGGTGGTCGCGCCGCTCCTGGTGGAACGGGCAAATGCGCTTTTTGCCGCCCGGACCGCTGCGGTGGAACAACAGATGCGCGCGTCGTTCGCTCCCTTGACGACGCTGTTGCGGGTGGCGCCCCCAGCGAATTTTGGGCCAAAGCCGTATGACGGGCTCGACCGTTTCATCGCTCGCGCCCGGACGGTCATCGAAACCGTTCCGATCGTGACTTCCATGGTTGCGGGAAACGAGGCGGGGGTGGGGTGGCTCTATCTGGCGGTACCGGAGTTGCCCCCTCTGGTTCGGTTGACCGACCGGACGGAGTGGGGGGATCGGCACCGTTTTCTGTTCCTCGACGAGCAAGGGAAAACGGTCCGAGAGGAAATGCGTTGCCTGCCTTATGATCCCCGGGATCGCGCGTGGTATCGGTTGGCACAAGAACATCCAGGTCAGGTGGTATGGACGGAGCCGTACCGCTTTTTCACGACCAAGGAGACTGGGGTAACGGCGTCGATCGGGTGGCGGGATGACCGCGCCGGTTTTGCTGCAATGGGGTTCGACGTCCGGTTGGTCGAGTGGCAACAGGTAGCGAGGGATGCCGCCGCACAGCTGACAGGGCGGGTTGTGATCAGCGACGGCGCGGGTCGGGTGATCGCCGATTCGCAAGGGATTGCCATGGCATCTGAAGCCGGTGAGAATGACGTGTTGCCGCAATTGCCACTGGCACAATCCCCATGGTCTGAGCTGTTGCGCCATTTTGGGAAGGCCACGCTCTTTTTCGACACCGGTACGTGGTGGGTGGGTACGGTTCACGCTTTGACGGTTCCTGGGTTGGCGTGGCAGGTGTGGTTGTTTACGCCACTTACGCATGTGATCCCCGATTGGTACCTCTGGGCTGGCGGTTGGCTTTTGGTGGTGGCGTTCAGTTTTTTGTTGGCACGGGTGTTGAGCGTGCGTTGGGCCAAGCGGTTGGCAAAGCCGCTTCAGACGTTGGCTGCTGCGGCAGAGGCGATCGGCAAACAGCAGTTCGATACTGCGGTGCCGCGTCAGCAAGCCGTTTGGGAACTTTATCTTTTGGCGCAAGCGCTCGACGGGCTGCGACGGCGGTTGCGGGTGGCAGTGGGGCGGTTGGAAAAGCAACGCGAGGTTCTGCATCAGCAAATAGCCGCGCTCAACGCGTTGGAAGAGCGGCTCTCGTACGTAGGGCTACATGACCCGGTCACGGATCTTCCCAACCGTCGTCTTTTCGTGGAATCGCTCAAGCAAGCAGTACTGCGCGCGGCACGGCAGCGGACACGGCTCGCGGTGCTTTTCATCGATTTCGACCATTTCAAGACGTTGAACGACACCCATGGGCATGAGGCGGGTGATCGCTTCTTGATCGAGATGGCGGCGCGTTTGAAAGCGACGGTGCGGCGCAGCGATCTGCCGGCGCGTCTCGGTGGCGATGAGTTTGCGGTGCTGCTCGACGGTGCGAGTGAAACGGAAGCGATCGCGGTGGCGCGAATGTTGCTTAGCCGCCTCTCTGAGCCGGTCACGCTGGAACATGGCTGTTGGCATGCCAGCGCGAGTATTGGAATTGCATGCTTTCCTGAGCATGGAAGCGACCCGCAAGCACTGTTGCGTGCCGCCGACCTGGCGATGTATTGGGCAAAAGCGGCAGGGCGTGGGCAGGTGGTGTGCTATGCACCGGAAAAAGACGAAGCGTTTCATGCGCAAGAGTGGATCCGAAGCGCACTCAATGGTGCGGAGGCGCGTGGGGAGCTCTCTTTGTGGTGGCAGCCACATTTCCGTGATTCAGTTGGCGCGGGCCGATTTTGCCACGATGGTCAAGGAGGTGCTGGAGCGCTTCGATGTCCCGCCGTCGGCGCTGGAACTCGAACTGACCGAGTCGATGATGGCAGATATGCCCGTAGCGCGCACGCGATTGGCCGAGTTGGAAGCGCTTGGGGTGCGGTTGGCGATCGACGATTTCGGAACAGGCTATTCGTCGTTGGCCTATCTGAGCGCGCTGCCGTTCGACCTGTTGAAGATCGACGCGATGTTCGTTCAGGCGATCGGTTCGTCGTCGGCAGCCGATGCGCTGGTCGAAAGCTTCGTGCGGATCGCGAAAGCGCTTCAGATGGATACCGTCGCCGAAGGGGTGGAGCGTGCAGAGCAAGCCGACTTTTTGCGGCGCAACGGAGTTGCTTTTGCTCAGGGCTATTTCTTTGCCCGTCCAATGCCGTTTTCGGCTTTTCGTGATTGGATGTTGCGGCGCACAAGTTCTGTTAATCGCTCTTGAATTTTTTCTTATCACGTCGTAAGCTGTACGTCACTTGGTACCCCGTTTTGCGTATTCACACCAAAGAAGGAGACTTGCATGTGGAAGGTTCTGGCGATTGACCCGGTGAAATGCACCGGTTGTCTGCAGTGCGAGATGGCTTGTTCGATCGAAAACTACGGCGTGATCGCAACGAGCAAATCCCGCATCAAGGTGTTCAATTTCGAGCACGAAGGCAGAAAAGTCCCTTATACCTGTACCCAATGTGCCGAAGCGTGGTGTCTGCACGCGTGCCCGGTCGATGCGATCCGTCTGGACCAAGGCACGGGGGCCAAGGTGGTCGACGAAGGGACCTGCGTGGGATGTAAAGTGTGTACGATCGCCTGTCCGTTTGGCACGATCAATTACGTGCAGGAGACCGGCAAGGTGCAGAAGTGCGACCTCTGCGGCGGAGATCCAGCGTGCGCCGCGGCGTGTCCTACCGGCGCGATCACCTATGTGGAGGCCGACTGGGCGGGGTTGAACAAAATGCAACAATGGGCAGCGAAAACCGCCGCTGCGGTGTTGGCGTAAGGAGGAGGGTGCGATGGGTTACGCAAACCGCATTTTGCGCGTCAATCTGACGACGGGGACCTGCCAAGCCGAACCGCTCAACGAAAAGTGGGCGCAGTTGTACCTGGGGTCGCGGGGGTTGGCAAGCCGGTATCTGGTGGCAGAGGTCGATCCAAAGGTCGATCCGCTCTCGCCCGAAAACAAATTGATCTTTGCTACCGGGCCCCTCACGGGGACGATTGCCTCGACCGGTGGGCGCTACACGGTGGTGACGAAAGGGCCGCTCACGGGCGCGATCGCCTGTTCCAACTCCGGGGGATTTTTCGGCGCCGAGCTGAAATTTGCCGGTTGGGACATGATCATTTTCGAAGGGCGTGCCGAAAAACCGGTCTATCTCTACGTGGAGGACGACCAGGCCGAACTGCGGGACGCCTCCGAACTGTGGGGCAAAAGCGTCTGGGAGACCGAGGAGTGGATCAAGGCGAAACACCAAGATCCGCTGATTCGCGTCTCTTCGATTGGCCGTGCTGGGGAGAATCAGGTGCTCTTTTCGTGCATCGTCAATGACCTGCACCGCGCGGCCGGGCGTTCCGGCGTGGGCGCGGTGATGGGTTCGAAGCACCTCAAAGCGGTGGCGGTGCGCGGCACCAAAGGGGTCAAGGTCAAAGATCTCAAACGGTTCCTCGAGGCAACGAACGCCGCCAAACAGGTGCTGGCGATCAACCCGGTGACCAGCCAAGGGCTACCGAAATATGGCACCCAGGTGTTGATGAACGTGATCAACGAAGTGGGGGCGTTGCCCACACGCAACATGCGCGAAGTTCAGTTCGAAGGGGCCGATGCGATCTCAGGCGAAGCGATGCACCGCCCGCGGCCCAGCGACGGTAAACCGCAACTGGTGACCAACGCGGCATGCTTCGGGTGCACGATCGCGTGTGGACGGATTTCGAAGATCGACAAAAACCACTTCACGGTGAAAAACAGCCCGAAATATTGGGGGGCGTCCGGAGGTTTGGAATACGAAGCAGCCTGGGCACTGGGGGCCGACACGGGGGTCGATGACCTCGAAGCGTTGCAGTATGCGAACCTCTTGTGTAATGAACAGGGGATGGATCCGATCTCGTTCGGTTCGACCGTTGCGGCGGTGATGGAGCTCTATGAGCGCGGCGTGCTCACCGCGGAACAGATCGGTTTTCCGGCACCGTTCGGTTCGGCGGAAGCGCTTACGAAATTGGCCGAACTGACCGCGAACGGCGAAGGGTTCGGTCGCGACGTCGGGCTGGGTTCGAAGCGGCTCTGTGAGAAGTATGGCCACCCGGAACTCTCGATGACGGTCAAAGGGCAGGAGTTTCCGGCGTACGACCCGCGGGGGATCCAAGGGATGGGGTTGGCCTACGCAACCAGCAACCGCGGCGCGTGCCATCTGCGTGGCTATACCGTGGCGTCGGAAATCCTGGGTATTCCGGAGAAGACCGACCCGCTTACCACGGAAGGGAAACCGGAGCTGGTGAAGGCGTTCCAGGATGCCACCGGTGCGTTCGATTCCGCTGGGATCTGCGTGTTTACCAGTTTCGCCTGGACGGTTGCCGACATCGCGCCGCAGCTCAACGCGGCGATTCCGGGAGAATGGACACCAGAACGGCTGCTTGAAGTGGGCGAGCGGGTCTGGAACCTGGAGCGGTGGTTCAACACGCGAGCTGGCTTTTCCGCAAAGGACGACACGCTGCCGAAACGGCTGCTCGAAGAGCCGGCCTCGACTGGCCCCGCGAAAGGGATGGTGAACCGCTTGGGCGAGATGCTGCCGAAATACTACGAAGTGCGCGGCTGGACCGCAGACGGTGTGCCGAAGCCGGAAACGTTGGCCCGTTTGGGTGTCGACGTGTGAACGGGGTCTTAGCGTAAACACCGATGGGGCTGTTGCGGGCATGCGACAGCCCTTTTTGCTGGGAGGAGTTGTGTGATGCGTCATCTGATTTTGGGTAATGGCCCGGCAGGGGTTGTCGCTGCGGAGACGCTACGCCGGTATGCGCCGGAAGATGAGATCATGCTCTATGGTTGTGAGGGGGAGCCGCCCTATTCGCGGATGGCGATCCCGTACCTTCTGGAAGGGAACATCGACGAGCGTGGAACGTATCTGCGCAAACAAGAGGGGTATTTCGCGGCGCAGCGCATTACGCTGCGTGAGGGACGGGCGGTGGCGGTGGACACGGCCGCGCGTACGGTGCTTTTCGCGGACGGACATCGCGAGCATTTCGACCGCTTGTTGGTGGCTACGGGTTCTTCGCCGATTCTGCCGCCGATTCCCGGGATCGATCTGCCCGGGGTGACTCCGTGCTGGACTTTGGCCCATGCGCGCGCGATTGCCGAGCGTTTGCAGCCGGGGGCACGGGTGGTGCAGATGGGCGCTGGTTTTATCGGTTCGATCCTGTTGGAAGCATTCGTCAAAGCGGGTGCAAAGCTCACGATCGTCGAACTCGGTGATCGGATGGTGCCGCGGATGATGACGCCCGTGGCGGGAAACCTGATTCGCCGCTGGGTCGAGGAAAAAGGGGTGCAGGTGTTTACCGAAACGCGCATCGACGCCATTGCGCTGGGTGCGGGGCAGGGTAACGACACCGCTGCGGGACCGGATGGCGCACCGCTATTGGTGCAGCTGTCGAACGGCGAACGGTTGCCAGCTGACTTGGTGATCGTGGCGGCTGGGGTCAAGCCGAACGTGGCGTTCCTGGAAGGAACACCGGTGCATGTCGCAAGTGGCGTGCTCGTCAATGAGCGCATGGAAAGCGCAGGGGCTGGGATCTTTGCCGCCGGCGACTGCGCCGAGGCACCCGACCTGTTCACGGGTCAGCACTTGGTTGCTGCGATTCAACCCAACGCGGTGGATCAGGCACGGGTCGCTGCGGTCAATATGGCCGGAGGGCACGCTACCCTCAAAGGGGTGTTGGCGATCAACGTACTCGAAACCTTGGGGCTGGTGTCGACCTCGTTTGGTCAGTGGCAGGGGGTACCAGAGAACCAGGGCGGGAGCGGCGTCGAATGGGTGGACGAAGCGGCGTATCGCTACCTCAGCTTGCAGTTTCAAAAGGACCGGCTGATCGGGGCGACTGCGATCGGTCTTACCGAGCATGTAGGGGTCTTGCGCGGTCTGATCCAAGGGAAGGTAGCGCTTGGGCCGTGGCACGAGCGGTTGTTGGCGAACCCATTGGCGTTCGTCGAAGCCTATCTGGCACGGGCACAATATTCGGCGTTGTTGGCTGCATAAGGAGACAGTGTGACCCAGGTGACGTTGAAGCTCTTCGCCTCACTCTCCGATTATTTGCCGGCGGCAGAGCGAGTCGGCAACCGTGTCGTCGTCGAGGTGGCCCCGGATGCGACGGTGGCGCAGTTGCTCGACCGCTTTGCAGTGCCTGCCGAACAGGCCAAATTGGTATTGCGAAACGGCGTCTATCTGGCTCCGGAAGAGCGGGCCACGACGCGGCTGGCCGATGGCGACGAGATCGCGGTCTGGCCGCCGGTGGCGGGCGGGTAGGGCGCGGCATGCCCGAGCAGCATGGGACCGTCTGGGTTCCGCTTCAGGAACGAGAGGTGACCGCAAGCGAGGCTGAGTGGTTGCGCGCGCTTCGCACTGCGGCACCCAATATCGAGGTCGATAGGATGTCCCAAGTTGCCTGGGTCGGGTCGCTTCGCTGGCAGTGGCAGGTGGTGTCCCCGTTGCAGCTGGGCGCGTTGTCGCTCCCCCGACTTCGGGTCACCGTGTTCGCCGCGCAAGAGGTGTTCGCTGCCGCGCAGCAATTGCTGGCAACGCTGGATGCGCGCATGCGGCGCGGCGGAGGGTAAGGGGCGCAGCCGCGCATGAATCACGCGCTCGAGGCGTTGTCGCAAGCACTCACATTGGTCGTGCGCTGGGATGAGACGCTTGCGTCGATCGTCCGGCTTTCGCTCGAAGTAAGCGGCTCGGCGCTCTTTTTTGGCGCGCTGCTCGGGTTGCCGCTCGGCGCGGTACTCGGGGCGACCCAATTTCGCGGGCGTGGGTTGGTGGTTGCGTTGCTGCAAAGCCTTTTGGGGGTGCCCTCTGTCGTTGTCGGCGTGGTGGTCTTTTTGTTGCTTTCCCGCGCTGGCCCGCTGGGGTTCTTGGGATGGCTTTATGATCCAGCGGGTATGGTGGTGGCGCAAACCCTGTTGGTCGCGCCGCTCGTTGCGGCGATTACCCGCCAGGTGGTAGAGGGGGCGCGCGAGCGGTTGGCGGAAGAGCTCACGATGATGCGGTTGGGGTTTGCCGAGCGGCTCTTCGCGCTGATCTACGACTGCCGCTTTTCGTTGCTCTTGGCCCTCTTTTCCGGTTTTGCCCGCGCGGCGAGCGAAGTGGGGGCGGTGATGATCGTCGGCGGCAATATCGAGGGAATGACGCGGGTGATGACCACCGCGATCGCGTTGGAGACGGCGAAGGGGGATTTGACGTTGGCGTTGGCGTTGGGCATCGTGCTGGTAGGGATCGTCGCGACGATTCACCTGGTAGCCAGTGGTCTGGAGGCGCTGGCACGGCGGCGCGCCGAGGGGTGAGGGTGGCGGTACTCCCAGTCGATGTACAGGGGGTCTCCTGGCCCAGCGAGGCGCAACCCGTGTTGCGCAACCTCACCTGGCGCATTGCCGGTGACGGGATCACCGCGATCCTGGGGGAAAATGGTGCCGGCAAGAGTTCACTGTTACGGTTGGTGGCCGGACTCATGCGCCCAGCTGGCGGAACGGTGACCTGGGGCGGCGCGACAACGCCGCCGGCGGCGATCCGATGGGTGGCGCAGCAGCCGCAATTCTTGCGCGCGTCGGTGGCAACGAACCTCTGGTTCGCGGCGCTGCCGTTGCCGGGGCGCTGGTCGGCAAAGCGGAAACGCATCGCGGCGGTGCTCGAACGGGTGGGATTGGCCGAACGCGCTAACGAGCCCGCGCTGCGGTTGTCGGGTGGCGAGCGGCAGCGGTTGGCGCTGGCACGGGCGTGGTTGGCACAACCCGAGTTGCTCTTGCTGGACGAACCGACGGCGAATCTCGACCCGGGGGCAACAGCGGCGGTTGAGCGACTGATCCAAGAGATGCGCAGCAGCGGGATTCGCATCGTGATGACCACCCACCATCTGGCGCAGGCGGCGCGGTTGAGCGACGAGGTGGTGTTTTTGGCCGACGGAGAGATCGCGGAACAGACGCCAACCCGGCAGTTTTTCGCCGCGCCGAAGAGCGTGGCGGCACGCCGCTTCATTCGCAGCGAAACGCCGTGGTGGTTTCGGTTGCCGGAATGAGGTGTCTTGGTGGTGATTTTGGTTTTATCTGGTCTATGGGAAAGGTGATGAGTTATGGAGGAGATCATGGTTACTTGGAGCAGACGCCGGTGGTTGGCCGCAGCTTTGACCATGGGGATGGTGTCGCGAAGCTGGGGCCAGGAAGCGCAGGTCGATGCCGTTCGGCTCGCGACGACCACTTCGGTCGATCATTCGGGGTTGTTGGCGTGGCTGGCACCGCAGTTGCGTCGCGAGGCACAGGTGGTTTTGCAGGTGTTGGCTTTGGGTACCGGGAAGGCGCTTGCGGTGTTGGGGCGAGGGGACGCCGACTTCGGCATCACGCACGACCCCGAAGCAGAAGCCGCATTTTTGGCGCAGCACCCTGGTTGGCTCCGAAAGCCTTGGCTGATTGGACGGTTCCTGTTGGTTGGTCCCAAAGCCGATCCGGCGGACGTGGAAGGGCGCCCGGTGACCGACGCGTTCGTTCGCATTGCGGAAACCGACGCAGCGCTTTTCGTCTCCCGTGGGGATCAGAGCGGAACCCATGCGCGCGAACGCACGTTGTGGGCGGCAGCTCAGATCGACCCACGCGCACGGTTGGGGACGCGTTACCGCTCCGTGGGACAGGGCATGGGGCCGACGCTCGTGATCGCGAACGAAATGGCCGCCTATACGCTTGTCGACGAGGGGACGTGGTTGGCGCTGCAGGGGCGGCTACCCAATCTCGAAGTGGTGATCGCATCCGACCCTTTGCTCGACAATCCCTACGCGATTCTGGTTCGGGAAACCGCGTGGAAGAATGGCGTGCAGGATCCTGTTGGGCGCGCCGCGCGCTGGCTCTGGGAGGCACGCGAGGCGATTGCGCGCGGGTTCGAGGTGCACGGGGTGCATCCATTGCGGCCAGCGCCGTGACGCGCCGCGTGTAGTGGGCTTTTCGCGCGGATACGTGTGCGTCAGGGGTGCGCCGCGGATGCGCGTTGCCACGAGCCCGATTTTCCGCCGTGTTTCTCTTCGAGTTGCACCGCTTCGATCGTCATGCCGCGGTCGATCGCTTTCACCATGTCGTAGATGGTGAGGAGCGCAACGCTTGCGGCAGTGAGTGCTTCCATTTCGACGCCGGTACGTCCGACGGTCTCTGCCCGTGCTGTACAGTGAATCGTGTTGGGGGGTTCCGGGATGAAGTCGATCGCCACATGGGTCAGCGGCAACGGATGGCAGAGGGGAATCAGTTCCCCGGTTCGCTTCGCCGCCATGATGCCGGCAACGCGCGCCACGCCCAGCACGTCCCCTTTTTTGGCGTCGCCTGCCAGGATGCGGTCGAAAGTGGCGGGCGCCATGCGAATGCGACCGCTTGCGACCGCGACGCGATGGGTTTCCCGTTTCGCGGCCACATTGACCATGTGCGCTTCACCCTGCGCGTTGAAGTGGGTGAGATCGTTCATTGCCGTGCCTCGTCCTTGCGCTGAAAAGCGTATCATAGTGAAAAAGCAGGATTTGAGGTAGGCGCGATGGCGCACATGCGGTATGGCGAACCGGAGCGGGGCGTTGCGGCGCACAGCCACCCGTCGCATCATCGATCGATGCGCCGCCGCTTCGTGGGGTTTCTGGGACTGGCGGTGTCGGGGGTAGCCGGAGCGTTTCAATTGCCCGACTTGAGTGGTTCGAGCGCTACGGTCTTTTCGGCGCAGGAAGAGGCGGCGGTGGGGCGTGCGGCGATGCGCGAAATCCGCGAACGCGATCCCAGCTATTGGGACGATCCTGCGCTGGCCGAATACCTCACCGGTTTGACGCAGCAGCTTGCCGCCGGTCTCACGGGACGGCTCGATGTCCCGGTTTTCACCGCGTTTCTGCTCAAAGATTGGACCATCAATGCGTTTGCGCTCCCGGGGGGGTATTTGGGCTTTCATGCCGGGTTGATCGCGGCAACCGAAAGCGAAGCGGAACTGGCCGCGGTAGCGGCGCACGAAGTGGCCCACGTGGCGCAGCACCACATCGCGCAGATGCTGGAACAGCAGAAAGGGGCGTCGCTTTGGGTGTTGGGTTCGCTCCTCATCGCGGCGCTCGTGGCGCGTTCCGGTACCGGACAGTTGCCAGAGGCGGCCGCAGCAGCGGGCTCGGCTGCAGCGGCGCAGCAGCAATTGGCCTTTTCGCGCGCGTTCGAACGCGATGCCGACCGAGTGGGGTTGGAACTCTTGGCCCGCGCCGGTTTTGCGCCCGAAGGGGCGGTGCGTTTCTTTGGGCGGTTGCTCAACGCCACCCGCTTAGGTGAAACCGGTTTTCCCCCCTATCTGCGCACCCATCCCTTGACGATCGAACGCATTGCCGACCTCGACAACCGTATTCAGAGCGGTGAATTTCGCGCCCGTTTCGGTTCGGCGGGCAAAGAGGCGCTCGATCCGTGGGGGTTCGCGTTCGTTCGCGGCACCGTGTTGGCCGAACGGGGAACGGCGGGAGAGGCGCTCGCTCAGGCGCGTGCGGCGGCGCAAGATCCGGTCGGGCAGGTGTGGCGCGTGCGCGCGGCACTGCGGGCCGGGGAGCGGGCTGCGGCTAAGGAGTGGCTCGTTCGCTTTGTCCAACAGTGGCCCGAGGGGCGGTGGCGTGCGCTCTGGGAGGCGGAAGCCTGGCGTGCTCTGGGCAATTTGGCGGAGGCGCTCGCCGTTTTGCGGCGGGCGCTGTCGGCGCAGCCCGAATCGCTGGCGCTGCGTGCTGCTGCGGTGCGTACTGCGATCCCAGCAGGAGAGCGGGAATGGGCGTGGCAGCAGGCGCGTGAAGGAGTCGAGCGCTATCCGAAGCGCGATTTGGCGTGGCGCTTACTGGGTGAAGTGGCTGCGGCGCGTGGGGATCAGGCGTGGCAGCATCGGGCGCAAGGGGAGCGGTTCGCGCTCGACGAGCGATGGCAGGCGGCGCTCGATCAATTCGAAAAGGCGCGGTTGGCGCGACGGGAAGACGATATCTGGGTGGCTGAGGTGCAGGCGCGGGCGAACCGCATGCGCGAGGCGATCCGCGCCGAACAGAGAGAGCGGGGGCGTAGCGTGCGCTGAGGGGTGCGTGCGATGGGGCGAGCAGTGGCACTGGCGTTGGGGTTGTTATGGGCGGTGAGTTACCCGTTGCTGGCGATTCCCGAAAGCGGTAGTGCGCAACTCGTCTGGGTGTTCACCGCTTGGTTGGTTGCGATCGTGTTCGCGGCGGGGACAGGGCGCGATGGCTGAAGCGACGCGCGGTTTGGGGCTGGTGGCACCGGGCGTTGCGGCAGCGGCGGCGTTTGGCTATCTCCTGTTGCTGTTTGCCGTGGCCTTTTGGGCCGACCGCCGCGCGGCGCAGCACCGTTCCGTGATCGATCGCTCCTGGGTCTATTCGCTTTCGATCGGCGTCTATTGCACCGCTTGGACCTTCTTTGGCAGCGTCGGCGTTGCGGCGGAGCGGGGGCTGTGGTTCTTGCCGATCTACTTCGGACCGACCCTCGTGATGCTGGCTGCTCCTCTGGTGCTCGTTCCGATGTTGCGCGTTGCCAAATCGTTGCGGCTCACGTCACTGTCGGATCTTTTGAGCACCCGTTTCGGCCATCGCGCCCTTTTGGGGCGGTGGGTGGCGCTGGCGCTCGTCGTGGTTTCGATTCCCTATGTCGCATTGCAGTTGAAGGCGATCGCGCTGGCGTTCGAGATCGTTTCGGGCGGAGCAGGCGGTGAGGCGGCGCGAACGTTCTGGTTGGTGGTGGTGTTGGCGCTTTTTGCCGCCCTTTTCGGGACACGGCGATTGGACGTCACCGAGCGGCACGAAGGGTTGGTGGCCGCGGTGGCGTTCGAGTCGGCGGTGAAACTCGGTGCGTTTCTGCTGCTTGGGGTGGTGATCGGTGCCGTCTTGCTGGGCGACGCAGAGGGCGCACTTCGCGCCGCTTGGTGGGAGGCGTGGCAAGCGGTCCCCAAAATCGACGCGGTTGCCGCGATGGGGTACGGCGACTGGTTGGCGCTGACCGTTTTGGCCGGGGTGGCGTTTGTCTTGTTGCCGCGGCAGTTTCAGGTGTTGGTGGTCGAGAACGTCCGTGCCGAACATTTGACCCGTGCGTCATGGCAGTTTCCGCTCTACCTCTGGGCACTCAACCTCTTCGTGGTGCCGGTGGCGCTCCTCGGTAAAGTGTTGCTACCCGATGGGGTGACTTCCGACGGTTTCGTCTTGACCGTCCCCCTGGCGCTGCATGAGCACTGGTTGGCGGTGGTGGTTTTCTTGGGGGGGATTTCGGCCGCGACCAGTATGGTGATCGTGGAAAGCGTGGCGTTGGCGACGATGATTTCGAACGATTGGGTGGCGCCTTGGTGGCTTCGTCGCGGGAAAACGCTTGCAGCCGGGCATCTCTTGTGGGTGCGGCGCGCGGTGATCGTCGCGGTGATCGCAGCCGGTTACCTCTTTTTTCTCTTGGCCGGGGAGTCGCACGCGCTGATCGCGATCGGTTTGGTCAGTTTCCTGGGTGTGGCGCAGCTCGCCCCGGCGGTCGTCGCGGCGTTTCTCTGGCCAGGCGCGTCTGCGGTTGGGGTCGCGGCGGGGTTGTTCGTCGGGTTGGTGGTGTGGGGCTACACGGCGCTTTTGCCGCTTCTCATTCGCAGCGGTTGGTTTCCGGAAGCGTGGCTGACCGTTGGCCCTGCCGGTATCGCGTGGTTGCGCCCGGAAGCGCTGTTTGGGGTCGAGGGGATGGCGCCAGTCACAGCGAGCTTGGTCTGGAGTGTGTTGGCGAACGGAGTCGTGCTGATCGCCGTTTCCGTGCTCCGCCCTCCCGATGGCGCAACGCGGGCTATCGCGCGCCGTTTCGTCGCCGATCAGTTGTTCCGGGCATCGCGGAAAGGAGCGGCGACGATTGCCGATGCCTCTGTGGCTCCGGTGCGCAGCCATTGGCGGGCGAAGACGCAAAGCAGCGCCGTGCTGGAGGTGCTGGCGCGTTTCGTCTCTGCGGAGCGACTGATTGAGGCGTTACGCGCGTTTCGTGCCGAACGTGGGTTGGCAGCGGACGCCCCGCTCGTGGTCGACGAGGCGTTCGTGGCATTTGCCGAACGGTTGCTCTCCGGGGCGATCGGTGGGGTAGCGGCGCGGTTGGTGCTGGAAGGTGTGCTGGGGGAACGTGCGCCGGCGTGGGACGAGGTGATGGCGCTGGTCGACGAGGCGCGTGCGGTGCGCGAGGCGAACGAGCGGTTGCGCGAGCTCGATCGGATGAAGGACGAGTTCATCGCATCGGTGAGCCACGAACTACGCACACCGCTCGCCGCGGTGCGCGCCTATGCCGAGCTGTTGGCGGCGGACCCGGATATCGACCGAGAGACGCGGCGGAAGTTTTACCAAACGATGGTTCGTGAAAGTGAGCGGCTCACGCGGTTGGTCAATCAAGTACTCGATCTGGCGAAGCTCGATTCCGGGCATGCCGAATGGCGCCATGAGGCGGTCGATTTGCGCACGGTGGTGCACGAGGTTGCGGAGACGATGCGTCCGGTGGTGCGCGAGCGTGGGGGGGAATTGGGTGTCGTGGTGCCACAAGAGGAAGCGATCTGTTTCGGTGACCGCGATCGGCTGGTTCAGCTTTTGCTAAATCTCGTGGGGAACGCCGTACAATTCATGAAGGCGCCCCACGGGAAAGTGGCGGTGACGTTACAACCCGACGCACAAACCTGGCGGCTTATCGTCGAGGACAATGGGCCGGGTGTGCCACCCGAAGAACGGCAGGCAATCTTCGAACGCTTTCACCGCGCGTCGAAGACCCGCGCACACAGCACGGGAACAGGGCTGGGGTTGGCGATCGCCAAACGGATTGCCGAGCACATGGGGGGGGCGATCGCAGTCGACGAGAGTCCGTTGGGAGGGGCTCGGTTCGTGGTGACTCTGCCACGGGGAACGGTTTCACAAGAAAATCGGGAGAGGGAAGATGAGCCACAAGATCTTGGTGGTGGATGACGAGGAGGCGATTTCACTCGCGTTGGAGTTCCTGCTCAAACGGGCAGGGTATGAGGTGGCCGTGGCTCGCGACGGCGTCGAGGCGCTCGAACGAATCGCGGCGTGGCGGCCTGACTTGGTGCTGCTCGATATCATGATGCCCGGAAAAGACGGTTTCGAGGTATGTCAGAGCGTGCGTGAGATGAATGACCTCACACCGCAACCCAAGATCGTCATGCTCACCGCGAAAGGGCGCGATGTCGAGCGCACGAAAGGGCTCGCGGTAGGGGCAGACGACTATGTCGTCAAACCCTTTTCCACCGACGAGCTGCTGCAACGCATCGCGCGGCATCTTGGTCAGGAGGCCGCGTGATGGCAATCGGTGCCCGCGCACGATTTTGGCTGACTTACGCCGTGGTTGCGGCGTTGGTGACGATCCCTTTTTCCGTGACGCTCTTTTTCGTCTGGTTGGATATGGACGAAGTCCAGCGCAACCTCTTGCGGATGATCGCGCCCCATTGGTTGCCGATCGGGACTGCGGTCACCGTTTTGAGTCTGGTGCTCGCCGGGGTGGCGCTCCACCGCCTCTATCGCGTCTATGTCCAGGGGTTGGCGGCGATGGCCGAACAGCTCGACGTGATGCGCACGGCTCCGAGCGGTTTTCGTATCCCGAGTTTTGGTCCGCCAGAGGTGCGCCGGGTTGCCGAAGCGGCAAACCGTTTGGCCGAAGCGAAAGAGGCCGCAGCGGCCGAGGTGCAAGCGCGCATCGACGAAGCGAAGCGCAGTGCGGTCGCGGAACGCAATCGTCTGGCGGCGTTGATGGCGCAGCTCGACGAAGCGGTGGTCGTCTGCAACCCCGACGGGCGCGTGTTGCTCTATAACGAAGCGGCGCGGCAGCTCGTCGCAGCGTTCGTCGGCGAACAAACCGCCGTTGCCGCAACGAGTGCATTGGGTTTGGGGCGGACGGTGTTCACGTGGATCGATCCTGCGGTATTGGGGCACGCGCTCGACACCGTAAACGCGCGCCTGCAAGCGGGCGACACGGCGCCGCGCGCTCGATTCGTGATCGTCGCTCCTACGGGGCGGGTGGCACGGGTCCGTGTGGCGCCGGTTACCGCAAGCGGTGAGACGACGCTGAGCGGGTTCGTGTTGGTGATCGATGACGTGACCGAAATGCTCGAACGGGAAGCTCAGCGCAGTCAGGTGCTTTTCGAGATGACCGAAGGGAACCGAGCGTCGTTGGCAAACGTGCAGATGGCCGTAGAGATGCTCGGGCAGCCCGATTTGAGTCCCGAGTTGGGTGCACGCTTCCGTGACGTGATCGCGCGGGAGCTCACCGTGATGCGCACGCGTCTCGATCGCGCGGTGAACGAGGTGCGTGAGACACTGGCGACCCGTTGGCCAAGGGAACCGATTGCGGTGAGTGAGCTGGTGGCGCTTGCGGAGCGATTCGTTTCCGAGCGCCTCTCAGTTACGGTCCGGCTGGAATGTGACGCAGTGGCCGATCATTGGGTTGCAGCCGATGCTTTTTCTTGGCTGCGGATGGTCGCGGCACTGGTTGAGCGGCTGTGCGACGATTACGACGCCGACCCGATCCGTTTTCGGGTTCGGCCAGATGGCAAAGGGTGGATTCATTGGGACCTGGTCTGGCACGGTGGGGCGTTGAGTTCCGAGATCGTTTCCAGCTGGGAGCTGGAGCCGGTCGTCGTACGCGGCGAACGGTATCCGTTTACGGTCCGTGAGGTGTTGGAACGGCACGGTGCGGCGATGTGGTTCGATCGCGTCAAGGCGCGGCACGAAGCGTTTCTCCGCTTGGCGATCGCCGAAGAGGCCGTTGCGCCCAAACCACACGGATCGGTGGGGGAACAGCAAACGTCTGTGACGCCAGCGGGGCAGGAAAGAGAAACCGAACGGCCGCTCTTTTTCGATTTCGACCTGTTTGCGTGGGGCGCGCATGTCGGAGACCTTGACAACCGCCGCCTTTCCGAGCTCGCGTATACGGTTTTCGATACCGAAACCACGGGACTTCGGCCCTCTGAGGGGGACGAGATCATCCAGATCGGTGCGGTGCGGATCGTCAATGGGCGGGTGTTGCGTGAAGAGGCGTTCGAGCAACTGATCGACCCGCAGCGACCGCTTGCGAAAGAGTCGATCGCGATTCATGGGATCCAACCCGAAATGCTGGTCGGGCAGCCGACTGCCGAGGTGGTGCTTCCGCTTTTTCACCGCTATGCAGAAGGGACCGTGTTGGTCGCGCACAATGCGGCGTTCGACATGCGCTTCCTGGAACTGAAAGAGGCAAAACTGGGGATTCGTTTCGATCAACCCGTGCTCGACACGCTGCTGCTTGCCTATTTCCTCTTCCCTAACCAAGATTCGAACCGCTTGGAGGCGTTGGCGGAACGGTTTGGGATTCGGATCCTCGGGCGCCATACCGCGTTGGGGGATGCGATCGTCACCGCCGAGGCGTTTGTGAAGATGATCCCATTGCTCGAGGAGCGGGGGGTGCGGACCCTCAAAGCCGCGCGAGAAGCGGCGCAGCAGACCTATCTCGCGAAATTGCGTTACTGACGGTGGGTTGTGATGCTGTTGCCACGCACCGCCCGGTTTTTCGTGAGTTTGGCGATTGGTATCGCCTTCTTTCTCTGTGCCGCGTGGCTGGTAGAAAAGTGGGGTGTGGCGCCGCGCGTGATCGGGTTGTGCTTTCTGGTGGCGACGATCGCGCTTTATGCCGGGATTGGTGTGGCGATGCGCACCCAGGACGTGGTCGAGTACTACGTCGCTGGGCGCCGCATCCCCGGCATCGCCAACGGGATGGCTACCGCAGCTGACTGGATGAGTGCAGCGTCGTTCATCGGGCTGGCGGGGGCGATCTACCACCAGGGGTTCGAAGGGTTGGCCTACCTCACCGGCTGGACCGGTGGGTTCGTGCTGGTGGCGCTCTTTTTCGGACCTTATTTACGCAAATTCGGGCAATTCACCGTCCCCGAGCTCGTCGGTGAACGCTACGGACCCACTGCGGAGTGGTTGGCTGTTTGCGCGGTGGTGTTGGCTTCGTTTGTCTATCTGGTCGCGCAAATCTACGCGGTCGGTCTGGTCGCAAGCCGTTTTGCTAGCGTGCCGTTCGAAATCGGGCTCTTCATCGGCTTGGCTGGTATTTTGGTCTGTTCGTTTCTGGGTGGGATGCGGGGTGTGACGTGGACGCAAGTCTCCCAGTACTTGATCCTGATCGTCGCGTACGTTGCGCCGCTCGTGGTACTTTCGCAGCAGCGGTTCGACCTCCCCATTCCCCATTTGGCGATGCCCCAATTGGCACAGGCCGAACGGGCGATCGAAGAGCGGGTGACCTTCGATCCCGCAGAGATCGCGGTGCGGGCGCAATTCCAGGCAGAGGCCGACCATTACCGCCAGTTGTTGGCTGCTTGGCCGCAGTCGGTCGAACCGGAGCGATTGCGTTTGTGGGAGCGGTGGCAGATTGCGCGCGAAGCAGGAGAGCGCCCTGAATCTTTGCGTGCGATGGAGGACGAGTTGCGCGCGCTCACGAAAGGCGCAGACAGTGCGCGTGCGTTTTGGATCGCGCGCTTAGCGGACGCGGAGCGGGCGGCGCTGCCGCTTCGCCCCTTTTTCGCCGCGTGGAGCGGCCAAAGCGAAGCGGAAAAAGACGAGAAGCGGCGCAATTTCTTGGCGCTGATGTTCGTTTTGATGGTGGGAACGGCTGCGTTGCCGCACATCTTGATGCGCTACTACACGACGAGCACGGTCGAAGAGGCGCGCACCTCAACGGCATGGACGCTCTTTTTCGTGGCGATCCTCTACCTGTGTGCGCCACTCTACGCGCTCTTTGCCCGTGTGGAATTGGGGCAGTGGTTCGGGACGTCGATCGAAGCGGCGAGCCATTGGTTGGCGAATTGGACCAATCTGGGGTTGGCAACCTTCACCGACCGCAATGGCGACGGTTTGATCCAAAGTGCCGAATTGCGGTTGAGTCCCGATGCGGTGGTGTTGGCGCTGCCCGAATTGAGCGCGTTGCCCTATACCATCGCGGGGTTGGTCGCGGCAGGCGCGCTGGCCTCCGCGCTCTCGACCGCCGATGGGTTACTGCTCACCATTTCCAACGCGTTGGGGCACGATATCTATTACAAGCGTTTGATGAAAGCGCAGTCGAGCACCCATCGCCGCTTATTGGTGAATAAAACCTTGCTGTTGCTCACGGCCGTTTTCGCGGCATGGGTTGCGGCACTCAGGCTCGATACCATTCTGCTGTTGGTGGGTCTGTCGTTTTCTCTGGCTGCAGCAACCCTTTTTCCCACGGTTTTGCTCGGAATCTTTTGGCGGCGGGCAACCCGTGTCGGGGCCGTGGTGGCGATGGTTGGCGGCTTTGCGGTGAGCGTCCTCTATTACGTCCTCAACCATCCGGTCTTTGGCTTTGCCGGCGACACCCGAATTTGGGGAATCGACCCGGTGGCTTGTGGTGTGTTCGGGGTGTTGTTCGGGTTTGGCGCTCATGCGGTGGTGGGCGCTTTCGGTTGGGGCGCGCGCGCAAGCGACGCTGCGTTTGTCGCGAGGATGCAGCAACCGGAGTGATAAAATCGATATTTAGGTCATTTTTTCGGAACCACGATGAAAACCGCAGCGATTCGTCAAGCGTTTCTCGAGTTTTTCCGCAGCAAAGAGCACGAGGTCGTTCCCTCGAGTTCCCTCGTCCCGCACGGTGACCCCACGTTGCTGTTTACCAACGCGGGGATGAATCAGTTCAAGGATGTTTTCTTGGGGTTTGACGAACGTCCCTACAAGCGGGCGACTACCGCGCAAAAGTGCGTGCGCGCCGGCGGCAAGCACAACGACCTGGAAAACGTCGGCTATACGGCGCGGCACCACACTTTCTTCGAAATGTTGGGCAACTTCAGCTTCGGGGATTACTTCAAGCACGAGGCGATCCATTACGCGTGGGAGTTGGTGACCCGAGTTTTCGCGATTCCTGCCGAACGGCTCTGGGTGACGGTCTATGCCGAGGACGACGAAGCCTACCGCATTTGGACCGAGTCGGTAGGGGTTCCCGCAGAACGCGTGGTGCGCATCGGCGACAACAAAGGGGCGCGGTACGCTTCGGACAATTTCTGGATGATGGGGGACACCGGCCCGTGTGGACCATGCACCGAGATTTTCTATGACCATGGCCCGGAAATCCCGGGCGGACCGCCGGGATCGCCCGATGAAGACGGGGATCGCTATATCGAGATCTGGAACCTCGTCTTCATGCAGTACAACCGCGACGAAAAAGGGGAGATGCACCCGTTGCCCAAGCCGAGCGTCGATACCGGCATGGGGCTGGAACGCATCGCCGCGGTCTTGCAAGGGGTCCATTCCAACTATGAGATCGATCTCTTTCAAACGCTGATCGCAGCGGCGCAAGAGGTGACGGGCTGTGCCGACCGAGATAGTCCAAGCCTCAAGGTGTTGGCCGACCACATCCGTGCGGCAACCTTTCTCATCGCCGACGGTGTGATTCCCGGTAACGAAGGGCGCGGTTATGTGCTGCGCCGCATCATCCGTCGCGCGATCCGCCACGGGTGGAAACTGGGCGTGCGGGCCCCATTCTTCTGGAAACTGGTTGCGTCCGTCGTCGCCGAAATGGGCGAGGCCTACCCGGAAATCGCGGCGCGCCAGCAGTTGGTCGAAGCCACGTTGCAGGCCGAAGAGGAGCGCTTCTTCGCGACGATCGCCAACGGTATGGCGATGCTGGAAGCCGCAGTCGCCGAGCTCGAAGCACGGGGTGAGCGTATGCTCGACGGTGAATTGGCGTTCAAGCTGCACGATACGTACGGTTTTCCGCTGGACCTCACCGCTGACGTCCTGCGCGAACGCGGCCTCACCGTCGATGCGGCGGGGTTCGACGCTGCGATGGCGCGGCAAAAGGCGATGGCGCGCGCAGCGGGTAAGTTCAAAGTGAACCTGGAAGCGATCGACTACGCCGGGCCAGCAACCGCTTTCGAAGGGTACGAGCATCTGGAAACCGAAAGCGAGGTGGTCGCGCTCTACCGTGAAGGCGCGTCGGTTGCGGCGCTCGAAGAGGGAGAGAGTGGTGTCGTGGTGCTCGCGGCAACGCCGTTCTACGCCGAATCGGGCGGCCAGGTGGGCGACCGTGGGCTATTGCGCGCCACCGACGGGCTTTTCGCGGTCGAAGATACCCAGAAGATACGGGCCGACGTCCATGGCCATCATGGCGTGGTCACAACCGGTGTGATCCGGGTCGGTGACCGGGTGACGGCGCGGGTTGATCACGCTGCGCGCGCGGCAACTGCCCGCCACCATTCGGCCACGCACCTCTTACACAAAGCGCTGCGTGACGTACTGGGGCCTCATGTCGAGCAGAAGGGCTCCGAAGTCGCGCCGGAGCGGTTGCGTTTCGATTTTTCCCACCCCAAACCGCTCACTGCCGAGGAGATCGCGACGATCGAGCGCCGTATCCTCGACGAAGTGCTCGCGAACACTCCCGTTTCTGCTCAAGTGATGCCGCTGGAGGCCGCGAAAGCCTCGGGCGCGATGATGCTCTTCGGGGAAAAGTATGGCGAAACGGTGCGCGTGCTGTCGATCGGCAGTTCCAAAGAGCTTTGTGGCGGAACCCACGTGGCGCGTACCGGCGATATCGGGCTGGTGAAGATCACGTTGGAAACGGCGATTGCATCGGGCATCCGGCGCATCGAAGCGGTGGCTGGGGAAGTCGCGTTGGCCTACGTCCAACAGCTCGACGCGACGCTCGGCGCTGCTGCCGAACGGCTCAAGGTGGCTCGGGACGAAGTGCCCGAGCGGATCACGGCGCTCCAAGAGGCCCTCAAAGCCGCGGAAAAAGCGCGCGAACGGGCGGTGGAGCGTGCTGCGGCGGCGTATGCCGAAGCGCTCGTTGCTCGGTCGGAGGTGCGCGACGGCGTGAAACGGTTGGTTGCGCAGGTCGAGGTCGATTCGGTCGAGGCGTTGAAGCGGCTTGCGGAGTCGGCGCGGGACCGACTGGGCCCTGAAGCGGCTGTGCTCCTTGCTGCAGCGATCGACGGCAAAGCCGTCTTCGTTGCGGCGGTTGGCCGCGCGGCGGTGGCGCAGGTGAAGGCAGGCGATTGGGTGAAGCGGGTTGCCGCGACCATCGGCGGCCGTGGCGGGGGTAAGCCGGAGTTTGCGCAAGCGGGGGGCGGCGATCCAGCCCGTCTGGCCGAGGCGCTTGCTGTTGCATAGTGGGAGCCGCTCGCGCGGGGGGGCTTCCCGCGCGGTTTGCGCAGCGCGCAAGCAACCCTGCCTCAATATTTCCCGTTTTCCTGCCACAGCTCGGGGGTAAAGCGCACGACGCGGTTGCGCCCGGTTGCCTTGGCGTGGTAGAGCGCAACGTCGGCGTATTTCACCGCCCGCCAGAAGGCGTCCGAGTCGCTCGGAAAATCGGCGATTCCCACCGAGAGCGTCTTTTGAATCGTCGTTCCATCGGGAAGGGGAATTGCGCTTGCTTCGAGGTTGCCACGAATCTTATCGGCGACCGCAACCGCCGCGTCGGCGGGTGTATCTACGAGGATCACCAAAAACTCCTCACCGCCGAAGCGGATCACCCAATCGCTCGAGCGCACCGACTCAAGCAGGAGTTTTGCCACAAAGCGGATCACCGCATCGCCAGCGTCATGGCCGAAGGTGTCGTTTACCTGCTTGAAGTAGTCGATGTCGATCATCATGGTCGTGAGGTGGCGCTGCTCGCGAAGCGTTCGGGCGATGAGGAGTTCGACCGACTCTTCGAGGAAACGGCGGTTCCGTAGCCCCGTCAGGGGATCGCGCAGCGCGCTCTCTTTGAGTTCCGCCATCAACCGCTTCGATTCCAAAACGGGAGCCGCCTCTTTGAGATAGCGCTCAAACGCTTCAGCCCGCACAAGCGCCGTTTCCCCTGCTGCGCGCGGCAAACGCCACTGGACAATCGCGCCAACTGCTCCCGAAAAGCGGATGGGAAAGCAGAGATAGCCCCAATCGGGCCGTTCAGGGGTGACCGCTTGTGCGGAGCACACGGTTGGGTCGGAGAGCCCATCGACCAGATGTTCGGTGCGATAGGCACGGCAGAGCTCTGGGGATTCGGCGATCGCAGCGACGCAGCCTGGGCAGCAGCGGGTCAGCGGCTGTCCCTCATCGCCAATGACCCGGATCGCTCCGTTGTGGGGTTCCAGCAGCGTCGTTTCGGGAACGGCAAACCGCTCGCGGCTCAAGTAGAGGATGCGGCGGTAGATTTCCGCAACTTCGCGATCCTCTTCGATCGACTGCTTGAAGTGGGCGATCGCCGCTAGCGTTGCCACCGCATCAACCCCTGCCTGCAACTGGTTGTTGTGACGTTGCCGCCAACCGGCGACCCGAGCGATCTGCTCGTTGATCTGCGTCAGAGCACGATCGATCGCATCGAGGAGGCGATTGACCTCGCGGGCGATTCGCCCCGTTTCGTCGTTACTTCTCGGATGGATTCGCTGCGTGAATCGCCCCTCGACCCCTTGATGGACCACCTCGGCGATCTCGTCTGCGGTCTGGGTCACAGGACGCAACAGGCGGTTGAGCAGCCACAGGAGCGAGACCGCGAAAAGAGCAATGACCAGCACGATCGCCATCACCGTGACGATTGCGTGCTGGCGCAGGATGTTGAGGTCGATCGTGACCGTGATCGCTCCCAACACCGACCCTTCGGCAACCTGATGGCATTGCAGGCAGTTGGGGGTGCCATGGGCCGTGGCGATGTAGGGGATGGTGGCGCGAAAATAGGATTCGGTGAGCGTTTCGACGATCTCGAAGTGGGGGGCACCGGTACGAAGCACTGCCGCTTCGACCGGATCGGGTTCGCGCTCCCCCTTGCGGGTTTTGCCGAATTGCTCATCGACGAGATGAGAGCGCATCACATAGACATTGCGCAAGTTCTGGACGTCGCGGAGGCGCTCGAGAAAGCGCGCCCGCTCACCGATCGTGCCAAGTAGCATCGCTTCGGTGAGGTGGACCCGGACGATTTCCGCCGCCGTTTGGGCATGCGCCGTTGCCGAGGTGAGCGAGTAACTGCGAAAGGCCAACAGGGTGACCGCAGTGAGGACAACCACAAGCGCTGCGGTTGCCGCAAGGTAGAAGGCGCTGACTTTGGTTGCAAGGCGCACGGCCCGTTCTCCACCGTAGTGTGGTTATGGTTATGGCGGAGAACTATAGCACAATCACTGGGAGAGCTGGGTGAGGTCGATCCCCGGCCACACGGCAGCGAGTGCCTGGGCAAAATCGCGTTGGATCCGGGCAAGCGCCGCTTCGTTCTCCGCTTCAAAGCGCAAAACGAGCACAGGCGTGGTGTTCGAGGCACGCGCAAGACCAAAGCCGTCGGGATACTCTACCCGTACGCCGTCCAGCGTGATGATTTCGGTTGCGCCGGTAAAGCCCGTGTAGTGCTGGAGTTTTTCGACGAGCTGGTGCGGTTCCCCTTCGCCCATTTTGATGTTGAGCTCAGGGGTGGCGAGGGAATCGGGCAGGTTTTCCAGGAGGGCGCTGGGGTTGTCAGCGCGGGAGAGGATCTCCAAGAGGCGGGCTGCCGCGTAGAGTCCATCGTCGAAACCGTACCAGCGCTCTTTGAAGAAGAGGTGGCCACTCATTTCGCCAGCAAGGAGCGCGCCGCTTGTTTTGAGCTTTTGTTTGATGAACGCGTGGCCCGTTTTCCACATGAGCGGCGTTCCGCCATGGTTGCGGATCCATGGGGCGAGATGGCGGGTGCATTTGACGTCGTAGAGGATCGTCGCGCCCGGATTGCGCGCCAGGAGATCCGCGGCAAAGAGCATCAATTGCCGATCGGGGAAGATCACCGCTCCCGATGGGGTGACCACCCCCAGACGGTCACCGTCGCCATCGAACGCCAAACCGAGTTCGACGTCGCCGGAAGTGACCGTCGCGATGAGGTCGCGGAGGTTTTCGAGTTTTGACGGGTCTGGGTGGTGGTTGGGGAAAGTGCCATCGACGTCACAATAGAGCGGGAGCACGTCGGCGCCGAGCGCGGTAAGGAGCTGCGGCGCAACCGCCCCAGCTACGCCATTGCCGCAGTCGATCGCGATTTTCATCGGACGCGCCAGGTGCACGTCGCTCGTGATGCGCGCAAGGTACGCGGGGACGACGTCGATTTCCCGTTCGGTTGCTGGCTGAGCCGCGACGACCAGATCGTTTTCGTGCAGGCGGCGGCGCAGGTCGGCAATCAGCGGCCCGTAGAGGGTTTCGCCCGCCAGGACCATTTTGAAGCCGTTGTATTCGGGCGGGTTATGGCTGCCGGTGACCGAAACGCACGAGTGGGTGCCTAGGTGTTCGGCAGCGAAATAGGTGACGGGGGTTGGAACGGAGCCGATCGTGATGACACCGACGCCAGCGTGCCGGATGCCGCGCGACAGCGCGTCAGCAAGGGCTGGGCCCGATAACCGGCCGTCGCGACCGATAACGATTTCGGTAACACCGCGCGCGACCGCTTCGCTCCCCAGCGCCCAGCCGATTGCAAATGCGGCCTCCGAGGTCAGCGTGCGATCGACGATCCCCCGAATGTCATAGGCTTTGAAGATCGACGCGTCTGGGACGAACGGGGTCATCAGTGGTGGCCTTTCGGGGGTTCGCCAGTAAAGAGGAATTCGCGGCTGCAGTAGGGGCAGACCGCTTTCCCGCTCGTGACCGGGTCGAGATAGACGCGCGGATGCAGGAGCGCCACCGGTTCATCGGGTAACGGGCAGCAGAGCGGCAGATCGGCAGCGGTCACGGGGATTTGCCGCTCTTTTCGGACCGAATCGAGAGGGTTTTCGCTCATTTCGGGCTCCTTAGACGTACGCCAGCCAGTGGTCGTATTCGGGGGCGCGGCCGTTTACGATCTCAAAGTAACGCGCTTGAATCTTTTCGGTGATGGGGCCACGGCTGCCCGAGCCGATCACACGGTCGTCAAGCTCGCGGATCGGGGTGACTTCGGCGGCAGTGCCGGTGAAAAAGGCTTCATCGGCGATGTAGACGTCGTCGCGGGTCAAACGCCGCGAAACGAGCGGAATGCCGAGCTCACGCGCGATGTGATGGACGGTGTCGCGGGTGATTCCGGTGAGCGCGCACGCGATCTCAGGTTCGATGAGTTGCCCGTTCTTCACCAGGAAGAGGTTCTCCCCAGCGCCTTCGGCAACAAAACCCATGGTGTCGAGAAGCAGCGCCTCATCGTACCCTTGGCTGGTGACCTCAAGGTTGGCGAGGATCGAGTTGGCGTAGGTGCTTGCTACTTTGGCGCGGGGCATCGTGACGTTTACGTGTTGGCGCTGAAACGACGAGGTTTTGACACGAATTCCTTTTTGCAACCCCTCTTCGCCGAGATAAGCGCCCCATGGCCACGCGGCGATGGCAACGTGCACCTTGGCCCCTCGCGGCGAAACCCCCATCTTTTCCGAGCCGTAAAAGGCGATGGGACGGATGTAGCACGAGGTGAGGTTGTTGGCGCGCACCACCGCTTTTTGCGCTTCCATCAGCGTTTCCAGCGAGTAGGGGATCGGCATCAGGTAGATCTTTGCGGAATTGAGGAGCCGTTCGGTGTGTTCGCGTAGGCGAAAGATCGCCGGGCCGCGCTCCGTTTCGTAGGCGCGTAAGCCCTCGAACACGGCCAGACCGTAGTGGAGCGAGTGGGTGAGTACATGGGTGGTCGCTTCGCGCCAGGGCACAAGTTCGCCGTCGTACCAGATGGTGCCGTCGCGATCGGACATCGACATCGCCGAAGCTCCTCAAGAATGGGTGGTAATCTGCCAATTGTAGCGCAACGTCCGAACGCCAAGAAGGGGGCGGGCTTAGACCGTATGGAGAATTTTCGCGATGGTGGCGATGAGGCGCGAACGGTCCAACACGCCGATCAACGTCCCATCTTCGACCACCGGATAGGCATGGTAATGGTTTTCGGCGAATGCCCGCGCGGCATCGAGGAGGGTATCCTCAGCGTCAAGGGTGACCACTGTGCGGTTCATGAAATCACCGACATTGCCGGCCAGTTCGTTGAGGTACGCATCGGCAACGAGCGGCTTCAGCAGATCTTTTTCGGAAAAGAACCCGATCAATTTGCCGAAACGGTCGGTCACCGGCGCACCATTCACGCGATGGACGACGAGCGCTTCCAGCGCTTCGGTGAGCGCGGTTTCTGGGTGAAAGACGAGCGGATCGCGGCGGACGAAATCGCGGACGTAGAAATCGGTTAGCATGATCGCTCCTTCTCCTCTTGCGCAGCCGCCTTGCGTGGGCACGGACGGCTGCATCCCCCGTCACAGGAAATGCCAAAACGGCCAAGACCGCCGCAAGAACCTTGGAGCGCGCGGCGCCCAAAGAGTACGCCAATTGCCGCGAAGAGGATGAAGAGGAGAAACGCGGCAAGGGTAGCGAGAAAGGTATTCATGCGCCATGCTCCCAGTGCGAATTAGCCGCCAAAATCGTCAAAGAGGATGTTTTCCCGCTCAACCCCCAGATCGAGGAGCATCCGCGTCACCGCAGCGGTCATCACGGGGGGGCCGCAGAGGTAGTATTCGCAATCCTCCGGCGCGGGGTGATCTTTGAGGTAGTGTTCGTAGAGCACATTGTGGATGAAACCGGTATAGCCCGTCCAGTTGTCTTCGGGTTGCGGGTCGGAGAGTGCGATGAACCAGCGGAAATTGGGATATTTTTCCTGCAGCCGGTTGAAGTCGTCGACGTAGAAGAGCTCTTTCTTCGACCGAGCCCCGTACCAGAAGGTGATCTTGCGCTTGCTGTGTAAACGTTCGAGTTGGTCGAAGATGTGTGAACGCATCGGCGCCATCCCTGCGCCGCCCCCGATGAAAACCATCTCGTTATCGGTATCACGGGCGAAAAATTCGCCGAACGGACCGGAAATCGTCACCTTGTCACCGGGTTTGAGGCCGAAGATGTACGACGACATTTTCCCTGGCGGAAGCCCGGGGCGCGGCGGCGTGGCGATCCGGACGTTGAGCATGATGATCCCTTTTTCGAGGGGATAGTTCGCCATCGAGTAGGCGCGCACGATCGGCTCGTCCACTTGGGAGACCAGATCGAAGAGCCCCATCTTTTCCCAGTCACTGCGAAAGGGTTCGGGGATATCGAAATCTTTGAAGTGACGGACATGAGGCGGTGCTTCGATCTGAATGTAGCCACCGGCGCGGAAATCGACGTTTTCCCCAGGAGGGAGTTCGAGCACCAGCTCTTTGATGAAGGTGGCGACGCTGCGGTTGCTCTTGACGGTACATTCCCACTTCTTGACGCCAAAGACCTCTTCCGGCACTTCGATCTTCATCGGTTGTTTGACCGCGACTTGACAGGAGAGGCGGTAGCCTTCACGCGCCTGCTTTTTGTTGATGTGTGCCGCTTCGGTGGGCAGCAACGCGCCCCCACCTTCGAGCACTTTCACCTTGCACTGGCCGCACGAACCGCCCCCGCCGCACGCCGAGCTCACAAAGAGCTTCGCGTCGGCAAGCGCGCCAAGGAGTTTACTGCCCACTGGCGCTTCGATGGTTCTTTCCCCGTTGATTTCGAGGGGAACCGTACCGCTGGCAACCAACCGTTTGCGCGCGGCAAGGATGAACGCCACCAGCGCCAAAACGATCGCTACGAAGAACAATACGCCCAAGACGACTTCAATCATGAGTCACTTCCGTTCGCGTGTCAGAGTTTCAGTCCAGAGAAAGCCATGAAGCCGAGCGCCATCAAGCCAGCGGTCATGAAGGCGCTGCCCAGCCCTTGGAGACCGGCCGGGATATCGGCGTATTTGAGCTTTTCCCGTACCGCAGCCATCAGCACGATCGCCAACGCCCACCCCAAACCGGAGCCGACGCCATAGACCACGCTCTCGGCAAAGGTGTAGTCGCGCTCGACCATGAAGAGCGTGCCGCCCAGAATCGCACAGTTCACGGTGATGAGGGGCAGGAAGATTCCCAGCGCGTTGTAGAGCGCGGGAACGTAGCGGTCCAGAAACATCTCGAGTACCTGCACGGCAGCGGCGATCAGCCCAATGAAGCTCAGAAAGCCAAGAAACGAGAGGTCGACATCGGGTAGTCCCGCCCAGGCGAGCGCCCCTTCGGCGAGCAGATAGTGGTTGATGAGGTTGTTGAGCGGCACGGTGAGCGATTGCACCACCACCACCGCAATCCCCAGGCCAATCGCCGTTTCGATCTTTTTCGAAATGGCCAAGAAGGTGCACATCCCCAGGAAGAAGGAGAGCGCCAGGTTTTCGATGAAGACCGCGGTGATGAAGAGGTTCAGGAGTTCCATCTCACACCCCCTCCGACTGCGGCGCCGGGCGGACGCGGAATTCTGCGGTTTCGCGCTGTTTCGGTTGCCCGGTGCGCACGGCCCAGATGATGAGTCCGATCAGGAAGAAGGCGCTTGGGGGAAGCAGCAAAAGCCCATTCGGGACGTACCAGCCGCCGTCGTTCACCGTGAGCAGCACCGGATAGCCAAAGAGCGTGCCAGAGCCGAGGAGTTCGCGGACGAAGCCGACGGTAAGGAGGATCGCGCTATACCCGAGCCCATTGCCGATACCGTCCCAGAAGCTTGCTACGGGCGGATGGCTCATCGCATAGGCCTCGGCACGTCCCATCACGATGCAGTTGGTAATGATGAGGCCGACGAAAACCGAGAGTTCTCGGCTGATCTCGAACGCGAAGGCTTTGAGGAACTGGTCGACGACGATCACAAGCGTACTGATGATCGTCATCTGGATGATGATGCGGATCGAACCGGGGATATGCTCACGGATCAGGCTGATGAATAGGTTCGAGAATGCGGTCACGAGCGTGAGCGCGATCGCCATCGTGAGCGCGGTGGACAGTTTCGAGGTGACCGCAAGCGCCGAGCAGATCCCGAGCACCTGCAAGATGATCGGGTTGTTGGCTACGATCGGTTGTGTCAGGGTCTTTTTGATTTCGCTCATTGCCCATCCCCCTTGCTTCTCAATGATTGCAGGAAGGGTCCGTACGCGCGTTCGCTCAACCAGAAACGGACGGTTTGATCGACCCCTTTCGAAGTGAGCGTCGCGCCCGCCAACCCATCGACGGCGAACTGCGCTTCCGGCGTGTTGGGATCGACACGGCCTTTGACGACGTGGATCGCTACCTGACCCTGTTCGTCGAAAGCTCGTTTGCCGTGCCACAGCGCGCGCCATTTGGGGTTTTCCACCTCGCCGCCCAGACCCGGCGTTTCTGCCTGTTGGTAGAACTTGAGACCGCGGATCGTGGTGCCATCCCCTTCCAACGCCAGGAAACCCCACATCGTCGACCAAAGACCGGAGCCGTGGATGGGGAGTACGATCACTGTGACTTTGCCGTTCGCGTCGCGCTTCAGGTAGACGGGCATCACTTTGGGCTGCCGTTTGATGCGCGCAGGGTCTTCGCTGCGCGCAAGCGGTTGCGACCAGTTGGGGTCACGCGCGATTTTTTGCGGGTCAGCGGGTAGGGGCGGCGGCGTATCGAGAACCCGGCCCGTTCCCAGCTCCACCCACACCTGTTCGAGCGACTTGAGGGCTTCGGCGGGAGAAATCGGGCTGCCTGGCTGCCAAATGCCGGCGACTTCGACGATGTTCTTCGCCCGAAATGCTGCTTGATTGTGCTGTTGCAGTGGGCGCAGCGCCACGACCGTGGCCGAGACGAGTGCGGCGCAGAAGAAGCAGACGACGAGCGCCACGGCGACGATCTTACGCAGGTCGTCGTTGGGTAGCGCCCAGATCGCTTTCAGGTTGAAGGTTTCAGAGTTGGACATAGCGACGCTCCCGACGCGAGAGATGCCAACGCATCACCAGATAGTCGATGAACGGGGCCCAGACGTTCGCAAAGAGGACCGCGAGCATCGCCCCTTCCGGAAAGGCGGGGTTGGCAACGCGGATCAGCACCACCATGAAGCCGATCAACAGACCGAAAATCCAGCGTCCGGCTTGGGTCATCGACGCGGAAACGGGGTCGGTGGCCATGAAAAACATCGCGAGCATCAAGCCACCCACGGCGAAGTGCCAATACCACGGCATCGCCGCCATCGGGTTGTTTGCGGGGCCGAACCAGTTGAAGAGCAGTGTAGTCACGATCACCCCGATCGCAACGCCGGCAACGATCCGCCAGGAGGCGATCTTGGTGTAGAGGAGGAACAACCCTCCGATGAGGATTGCGAGCGCCGAGGTTTCTCCCAGCGACCCAGGAATGAACCCCAGGAAGGCGTCCCACCAAGTGTAGCCGGCTTGCGCGATACCTGCCATGCCCTCGGATGCGCCGATTCCCAACGGCGTGGCGCGGGCGTATCCATCGACGGCAACCCAAACGGTGTCGCCCGACATCGCACTCGGATACGCGAAAAAGAGGAACGCGCGGCCGGTAAGCGCTGGGTTGAGGAAGTTCTTTCCCGTGCCGCCGAAAATCTCCTTGCCGAAGACGACGCCGAAACTGATGCCCAACGCCACGAGCCACAGCGGCGCGTTCGGTGGCATCGTCAAGGTGTAGAGCATCGAGGTGACCAGGAACCCTTCATTGACTTCATGTTTGCGCACTATGGCGAAGAGGACCTCCCAGAGTCCCCCCACCACCAGCGTGGTGAGGTAGATGGGAAGGAAATGGAGGAGTCCCAGCACGAAGTTGCCGACGACGCTTTCCGGGTCGAACGAAAAGCCGAGCGCGAGATAGAGCGCACCGCGCCAATCGCCCTTTTCGGCGCCGAACGCGCTCACGGCGAGGTTCGCTTGGTAACCCGTGTTGTAACAGGCCATGAGCACGGCGGGCAGCAGCGCGACCACGACGTAACTCATCATCCGCTTGAGGTCGATCGCGTCGCGCACGTGCGGGGCGCTCTTCGTCGGCTGGTTGGTCCAGTAGAGGAAGGTTTCGACCATCTCGTAGAGCGGGTACCACCGCTCCCATTTGCCTCCGGGCAGGAAGTGGGGCTCCCAACGGTGGAATCGGTCTCTGAGCGACATTAGCCCTCCCGTTCGATCTTTTCGAGTGCGGCGCGCAAGTAGGCGCCATAGTCGGTTTTCCCCACGCAGGCGAATGAGAAGAGCGCAACGTCTTCTTCTTCGAGCTCCAGGCAACCCAATTTCTGAGCCATGTCGGTATCCCCGACGACCAGATAGCGCAACAGTTGCGTAGGCAGGATTTCGAGCGGGCAGATCTCTTCGAAAATGCCCGTGGGGATCATCGCCCGGGGACTCCCTTGCTGGGCCGTGGTAAAGCGTGGCGCCTCGTTGCGGTTGAAGAGCACGCGAAAGAGCGAAAAGCGCGGCAGCAGCGGATTGATCCACCCGAGCAGCGGCTTATCGTCGCGTTTGGGTTCGGGTAGGACGCTCACTTGGAGATGGTAACGCCCGAGATACGCAAGCGGCCCGACCGCGCGGCGTCCATCGAGCGGCGAACCCGAGATGGGACGGCAAGGGCCGTCGCAGAGTTCGCCTTCCAGCAGCGCTTCGATACTTGCCCCGAGCGGAACCCGCACGAGACGCGGCTGCCGCACCATCTCACCACCCAGTGCGACGACGCGCTCGGTGTCGATGCGCCCTTCCAGAAAGAGGGTCCCGATCGCGATCACGTCCTGGTAGTTGAGATACCAGACGGTGCGTTCGAGTGAAACCGGTTCGAGGAAATGGATATGGGTGCCTGGGAGCCCCGCCGGATGCGGACCCGCAAACGCCACGGAACGGTAACGCGCGCCTTCGGGCATCGGCAGGTGTTCGCCAGGGGCTTGGCACAGATAGATTTTGCCGTCGGTGAGGTGTGCCAGGATGGCCATCCCGGCGCGAAACGCTTCGGGACGTTCACCGATGACGACCACTGGGTCGGCGGCAAGGGGGCGGGTATCGATCGCGGTGACGAAAATCGCGGCGGGGCGACTCGCCGGGTCAGGAATCTTGCCGAAGGGCCGAGTGCGTAGCGCCGTCCACAGACCGCTGGCGCAGAGGCGCGAAACGACCGCTTCGGTGTCGAGGTCGAGCAGAGCGTCGGGCGCAATCGGTTCGAACCGGGTTTCTTCGGCGTTCGGGTCGGCGTCGCATTCGATCACAACGTTGAGCAACGCGCGGCGCGCGCCCCGCTCGATCGCGACAACCGTCCCGGTTGCCGGTGCGGTGAACAAGACAGTTGGGAATTTTTTGTGGGCAAAGAGCGGTGCTCCTTTCGTCACCCGGTCGCCTTCGGCAACCAGCAGCTTGGGCCGCATGCCCCGGTAATCGGGTCCCAGCAGCGCCACGTGGCGAATGGGCGCCGTGTGGCCGCTGATCTGCTGCTGGGGCGCACCGGGCAGCGGCAAGGAGAGCCCTCGCGATAGCGTCACAGTGTGCATGGTCGCGCTCTCTTTTTTCCCCGTATGCAAAAAATTGCATTATTCTATCTTTTCTGAATCAAAATTGACTCATTTTGAAGGGAGCTTCCGGTCAATTGTTTTTATCAAGGAATTATCAAAGAAGGAGATCAGCGCGGTAAACTCGTCGGGATCCCGCTCTGATGCATCCTGAATGGAGTGATACCCACCATGAGCACGCGCGACCCCGCTTTTCGTGAAGCAGCGCTCGAGTACCATCGCTACCCCACCCCGGGCAAGATCTCGGTTGTCCCGACCAAAAGTCTCTCCAACCAACGCGATCTCGCGCTTGCCTATTCACCCGGTGTGGCGTTCGCGTGCGAGGCGATCGCCAAAGACCCGTTGCAATCCTACGAACTCACCGCTCGGGGTAACCTCGTTGCGGTGATCACCAACGGAACCGCGGTGTTGGGCTTGGGCAACATCGGACCGTACGCCGCAAAGCCGGTAATGGAGGGGAAAGGGTGTCTGTTCAAGAAGTTCGCGGGGATCGACGTCTTCGATATTGAGCTCGACGCAAACGACCCCGACAAGGTGATCGAAATCGTTGCCGCGCTCGAACCGACCCTGGGGGGAGTGAACCTTGAAGACATCAAAGCGCCCGAATGCTTTTATATCGAGAAGAAGCTAAGGGAGCGGATGAAGATCCCGGTTTTCCACGACGATCAGCACGGCACCGCGATCATATCGGCTGCGGCGCTTCTGAATGGTTTGATCGTCGTGGGCAAGCGGATCGAAACGATCAAGCTGGTCTGCTCAGGCGCTGGCGCTGCTGCGATCGCGTGCTTGGATCTCATGTGCCAGTTGGGGTTGCGCAAAGAGAACGTCTTCGTCTGCGATTCCAAAGGGGTGATCTACGAAGGGCGTGAGCCCAACATGGAGCCCAACAAAGCGCGTTATGCGCAACGGACCACGGCGAGCACGCTCGCCGAGGTGATCGAAGGCGCAGACGTCTTCTTGGGGTTGTCGCAAGCGGGGGTGCTCAAGCCCGAGATGGTGGCGAAGATGGCCAAGGACCCGCTGATTTTTGCGTTGGCGAACCCGACGCCGGAGATCATGCCGGAAGAGGCGAAAGCGGTTCGCCCCGACGCGATCATCGCAACCGGCCGTTCCGATTACCCCAATCAGGTGAACAACGTCCTCTGCTTTCCCTTCATCTTCCGCGGTGCGCTCGATGTGGGCGCGACCACGATCACCGAAGCGATGAAGATCGCGTGTGTCCATGCGATTGCCGATCTGGCGCGTGCGGAGACGAACGACGTGGTCGCAAACGCCTATGGTGGGATCGAATTGATCTTTGGCCCCGACTACCTCATCCCGAAGCCCTTCGACCCCCGCTTGATCGTCCGAATCGCGCCCGCCGTGGCGAAGGCGGCGATGGACTCGGGCGTTGCGACACGGCCGATCGACGACTTCGACGCCTACCGAGCGCAACTGCAAAATTTCGTCTACCACTCCGGTGTGGTGATGAAACCGATCTTTACCGTGGCGCGTTCGCTGCCGATCGCGCAAAAGCGCGTGATCTTCTGCGAAGGGGAAGACGAACGGGTATTGCATGCGGCGCGCGCCGTGATCGACGAACGGCTGGCACGGCCGATTCTGATCGGTCGTCCGGCGGTGGTCGAGATGCGGCTGAAAAAATTGGGCTTATCGCTGGAACCGGAACGCGATTTCGACCTGGTCAATCCCGAGTCCGACCCGCGCTACAAGCCGTTGTGGCAACAGTACCACAAGATGATGGCGCGGCGCGGGATCACGCCGGAAATCGCCAAAGCGCGTATGCGCCGCGATACGACGCTCATTGGGTGTATGCTGCTCAAAAATGGTGAAGCAGACGCGGTGCTCTGCGGAACCTTTGGCACATTCGAATACCACCTGCAGCACGTCCGCGACGTGATCGGTTTGGCGCCGGGTGCGAAACTCTTGGCGGCGATGAACATCGTGATGACCGGCAAGCACACGTTGGCGGTGGCCGACACCTACGTCAATTACGACCCGACCGCCGAGCAGGTGGCGCAAATCGCGGCGATGGCAGCCGACGAGTTCGCCCGTTTTGGAGTCGAACCGCGGGTTGCGCTCCTTTCCCATTCCAATTTCGGTTCGGCCCAAACGCCTTCGGCGCGCAAGATGCGGGAAGCACGCGATCTCCTGCATGCGTTACGCCCCGACCTCAACATGGACGGCGAGATGCACGCCGATGCAGCGCTCTCCCCGGAGATTCGCGCTCGCTTGATCGATGAGGAAGACTGCACCTTGAGCGGTGAAGCGAACGTGCTGATCATGCCAACCGTTGACGCTGCGAATATCGCGTTCAATCTGGTGAAACAGGTCTCCGGCCAGGGGGTGTCGGTCGGGCCGATGCTGCTTGGGGCCGCGTTGCCGGTGCAGATTTTGACGCCGTCGGCAACGGTGCGGCGATTGGTCAATATGACGGCGGTGGCGGTGGTCGACGCCAACGAATTGCGCCACCGTTTGATCAACCCGTGATCAGGAGTACGCCATGACGACGATTCACGCGATTCGGATCTCGAAACACGGTGGGCCCGAGGTGATGCAGTGGCAACCGGTCTCGTTGCCTCCCCCGGGACCCGGAGCGGTGCAAGTGCGTAACCGGGCCATTGGTGTCAATTTCATCGATATCTACCATCGCACTGGTCTCTATCCCGTGCCGCTGCCCTCTGGTCTCGGTCAAGAAGGGGCGGGCGAAGTCGTCGCGGTGGGAGAAGGGGTCACCGATCTACACGTGGGCGATCGGGTGGTCTATCTCACTCCCACTCCGGGTGCGTACGCGGAAGCGCTCAACATTCCCGCCGACCGCGCGGTGAAATTGCCCGATGCGGTCTCGTTCGAGGTCGCCGCAGCGATGTGGCTGAAGGGGCTCACGGCGCAGTACCTGTTGCGGCAGACCCACAAGGTACAACCAGGGGAGTGGCTGTTGGTCCATGCGGCTGCCGGCGGGGTGGGGTCGATTCTCGTGCCGTGGGCGAAGCGTCTGGGCGCACAAGTGATCGGTACGGTGGGTAATGACGAAAAAGCGGCACGGGCCAAAGCGCTCGGTTGCGACCACGTGATCGTCTATACCCGGGAGTCCTTTCCAGAACGGGTGCGTGAATGGACCGGCGGGCGCGGTGTCGACGTCGTCTATGATTCCGTGGGTGCCGCAACCTTCGAAGGCTCGCTCGATTCGTTGCGTCCGCTGGGGTTGATGGTCTCGTACGGCAACGCTTCCGGTAAGGTGCCCCCTTTCGATATCGGGTTGCTCGCCGCGAAAGGGTCACTCTTTCTCACCCGTCCGACGCTCTTTACTTATACGGCCGAGCGGGCCAACCTCCTCAAAATGGCGGAAGAGCTGTTCGCTGCGTGGCAAGCGGGGTGGTTCACGGTCGAGATCGGGCAGCGGTTTGCGTTGTCCGACGCAGCCGACGCGCATCGGGCATTGGCGTCACGGCAGACGGTAGCGAGCACGATCCTGGTGCCATGAGCACGCAGGCGCATCCTTTCGTTCATCTTCGGTTGCATACCGAATTTTCGATTCGCGAAGGGATCGTCACAATCCCGGACGCGGTGAAACGGGCTGCCGCCGAAGGGATGCCCGCACTGGCGATCACCGACGTGATGAACGTCTTTGGGCTGGTCAAGTTTTACAAGGCGTGCCGCAGCGCTGGGGTGAAGCCGATTATCGGGGTTGACGCCCGTGTTGCCCACCCGGATGCGCCGAATGACCCCGAACGTGCCCTTGAACTGCTCTTGATCGTTCGCAACCGCGACGGCTATCGGCAGCTGTGCGAATTGGTTTCACGCGCCTGGCTCGAGAATCAGCATCGTGGCCAGGCGCTCTTGCGCCCGGAGTGGCTCACTCGTGAAACGTGTGCCGGACTCATGGCGCTTTCGGGTGGCGCCCGTGGCGTGCTGGCGCCAGCATTGTTGGCAGGAGAGACACGGGGGGCGAAAGCAGCGCTGGCCCACTGGGCCGGGTGTTTTCCCGACGGCGCGTTCTTTGTCGAGGTGCAGCGTGCGGGTCTCCCCAACGAAGCGGAATACTTGGCGGCAGCGGTCCCTTTTGCGGCAGAGTTGGGTGTACCGGTGGTCGCAACACATCCCATCCAGTTCCTTCGCCCAGAAGATTTCACCGCCCACGAGGTGCGGTTCTGCATCGCCGAAGGGTATGTCCTCAACGATCCCAACCGTCCGCGCCCGTTCACAGAAGCGCAGTATTTCCTCTCCGCCGAGGAGATGGCAGATCGTTTTGCCGATCTCCCGGAAGCGCTCGAGAATACGCTCCTCATTGCGCAAAAGGCGAATTTGACGATCACGTTGGGCAAGAGCTTTTTGCCGGCGTTCCCGACCCCGGAAGGGATGTCGCTCGACGAATTCTTCATCAGCGAAGCAAAGCGTGGGCTCGCGGCTCGACTCGAAGAGCGCTTTCCGGATCCGGAAGAGCGGGAGCGGGAGCGCCCCCGTTACGAGCAACGGCTGGCGTTCGAGTGCGACACCATCATCCAGATGGGGTTTCCCGGGTACTTCTTGATCGTTGCCGACTTCATCAACTGGGCGAAACAAAACGATGTGCCGGTGGGACCGGGCCGCGGTTCGGGTGCGGGCTCGCTCGTTGCTTATGCGCTGCGGATCACCGATCTCGACCCACTCTCCTATGCGCTCCTTTTCGAACGGTTTTTGAACCCGGAACGGGTCTCGATGCCCGACTTCGACGTCGATTTTTGCCAGGAGAAGCGCTATCGGGTGATCGACTACGTGCGCCGACGCTATGGCGCCGAGGCGGTGAGCCAGATCGCCACCTTCGGTACGATGGCCTCCAAAGCGGTGGTGCGCGACGTCGGCCGCGTGTTGGGTCTTCCCTATGGGTTGTGCGACCGCATCTCGAAGCTCATACCTACCGAAGGGGTGAAGCCGGTTTCGCTTGCGAAAGCGCTTGAACTGGAGCCCCAGCTCCACGAGCTGATGGAAGACCCCCAAGACGGGGAGGCGATTCGCCAGTTGTTCGAATTGGCGCAACCGCTCGAGGGCCTGACGCGCAACGTCGGGATGCACGCAGGTGGGGTACTGATCGCTCCGGGGAAAATCACCGATTTTTGCCCGTTGTTCGTGCAAGAGGGCGATGACCCCAGCCCGGTGTCGCAGTTCGACAAAGACGACGTCGAGGCAGTTGGGTTGGTGAAGTTCGATTTTCTGGGACTCAGAAACCTCACGATCATCCGCGAAGCGCTCGATCAGATCGAACGGCTGACCGGGGCACGCCCCGACTTGGCGCGCATGGGATTCGACGATCCTCACACCTACCAGCTCCTGCGTGACGCGAATACCACCGCGGTCTTCCAGCTGGAATCGGAAGGAATGAAGAAGCTCCTCAAGAAGCTGCAGCCCGACCGCTTCGAGGACATCATCGCGGTGCTCGCGCTCTATCGCCCTGGGCCGTTGGGGTCCGGGATGGTCGATGACTTCATCCTCCGTAAGCAAGGCAAACAGACGATCGACTACTTTCATCCAGACCTCAAAGCGTGTCTTGAGCCCACCTACGGGGTGATCGTCTATCAAGAGCAGGTGATGCAGATCGCGCAGATCATTGGGGGGTACACGCTGGGGGCGGCCGACCTCTTACGGCGCGCGATGGGGAAGAAAAAGCCGGAGGAGATGGCGAAACACCGTGAGATCTTCCGTCAAGGGGCGATCGCGCGCGGCTACGACGAGGCGCTGGCGATGCGCCTCTTCGATTTGATGGAAAAATTTGCCGAATACGGGTTCAACAAGTCGCACACGGCGGCGTACGCGGTGGTGACCTACCAGACCGCGTGGCTCAAGCGCCACCATCCTGCCCCTTTCTTTGCCGCGACGCTCTCCTCCGACATGGACGACACCGACGCGGTGAAGGTTTTCTATGACGACGCCTGCGCCAATGGCCTGACCGTCTTGCCTCCGGACGTCAATCGTTCCGATTACCGCTTTCAAGCGATCGACGCGACGACCCTCCGCTACGGCCTGGGTGCGATCAAGGGGGTGGGGGAACCGGCTGCGAATGCGATCGTCGCGGAACGGCAACAACATGGCCCATTTCACGACCTGTTTGACCTGGTGCGCCGGGTCGACCGGCGGGTGGTCAACCGCCGTGTGCTTGAACAGTTGGTGCGCGCTGGAGCGCTCGATACGCTTCCGGGCCATGCCCATTTGCGCACACCGGATGGATTCTGTGATCGGGCACGGCTACTTGCGAGTGTGGGGCTCGCGCTCGAAGTAGCGGAACAACGGGCGGCGTCTGCGCAGCAATGTGGGCTTTTCGATGACGAGCCCGCAGCAAGCGGATCCTACACCCCCGAATTTCCGGCAGTGCGCCCGTGGACCGAACGGGAGCGGTTGAAAGAGGAGAAACTGGCGCTGGGTTTCTTTCTTTCCGGTCATCCTTTTACCGCGTATGCAGCGGAGTTGCGGCAAACGGTCCCCACCAAGCTCGCGCAATTGGCCCCAAGCCGCGACGCCGTTTGGGTGTGTGGCGTCGTGGTCGAGCTCAGAACCAAAATGGGGGCGCGGGGTCGGATGGCGTTCGTGACCCTTGACGATGGTAGCGAACCGTGCGAGGTGCTTTTTTATCGGGAAGTCTATGACGCGGTGCGGCAGATCGTGGTCGTGGATGAACCGCTCGTCGTGCGGGTCAAGGTTTCGCCGGATGACTATAGTGGGGGAGTGCGGGTCGTTGCCGAAGAGGCGCTTTCCCTTTCCCAATGGCGGGCGCGGCAACTCAAGGCGATCGAGATCACCATTGCCGAATCGGTGGTCGATTCTCCGGTGGCGGCGCAACGGTTGAGCGAGACGATCGAAGCGTTTCGCGTGCCGAGTGCGTCGCCCGAAGGGGCAAAAATCGAAATGCGCGTGGCGTTTTTCGAGGGCGCAGTGGTGACTCTGCGTGCCGCTCGTGACGCGATTCGGGTCAAACCCGAGGATGCGCTCCTTACGCAATTGCGCGGGTTCCCAGAGCTGCGCGTCGCGTTGCGCTACTGAAGCGGCACGGCAGTCTGTCGCCCATTTGCTAGTCAAGGCAATTCAGAAGCAGGACGATGCCGCGCTTACTGAGATCGTTGCGGATCGTTTCGAGGGTCTTGGGTCGATCATTTCACCCGCATACCGGGCAGTGCGCCGCTGTCGGGCGCCAGCAGAAAGAGTCCCGGTATGGTGCCCGATTCGTCGCTTGCGGCGAGCACCATCCCTTCGGAGACGCCAAAGCGCATTTGGCGCGGTGCCAGGTTTGCCACCATCACCGTGAGCCGCCCCGTGAGCGCTTCCGGTGGGTACGCAGCTTTGATTCCGGCAAAGACGGTGCGGTAGCGCGGGGTGCCGTCGGGATGGCGCTCACCGATGTCGAGCGTGAGTTTGACCAGTTTCTTGGCTTCGGGAACGGCTTCGGCTTGAACGATGCGGGCGATGCGCAGGTCAACGGCCGCAAATTGCTCGATGGTGATCTGAGGCGCAAGTTGCGGGGCAGGCAGAGCGCCCTCTGCGGCACCATGCGAAGCGGCTGACGCATCGACCGTTGCTGCGTTTGGCTGGGTGGTTTCCGGACGCGCTGCGTCGGTTGCCGAGTGCGCCGCAGCGTTTGGCGCATCGGTTTTTGTGATCGTAGCGCGGTTGGCGTCGAGCAGTTGGTCGATCAGCACGCGTTCCAGCCGGGTCATCAACGGCTCAAACGGGGCGATTGCGTGGCCTTCGGGCAGTGGCGCCCATTCGCCTTGCCATGCCAGGGGTTCCAGCGCCAAAAACCCTTCGACGCGTGCCACCGTCCGCGGCAGGATCGGTTTCAAGAGCCGGGCGATGTCGCGGAACATCGTCAGTCCCGTGGTGCACACTTCGTGGAGCTGCTCGAGCTGCTCTGTTTTCGCCAACGCCCACGGTTTGGTTTCGTTGATGTAGGCGTTTGCTGCTTCCGCAAGTTCCATCGCCGCACGGGTTACCGCTGCGAAGTCGCCGTTTTCGAACGCCGCATGGAGCGCCGGATCACGAAAGCGCGCGGCAAAAGGGGCGAGCACTTCGGCGTTCGCTCTCCCTAAACGACCCGCGAACCGCTTGTGGATGAAACCGGCCAGACGCGAACCGATGTTCACGAATTTGCCGACGAGGTCGCTATTGACTTTTGCGATCAGGTCGTCGAGCCCAAGGTCGACGTCTTCCATCGTGCCGTTCGATTTGGTCGCGAAGTAGTAGCGGAGCCATTCGGGGTTGAGCCCCAGATCGAGCCACGAACGCGCGGTGATGAAGGTGCCACGGCTCTTGCTCATCTTCGCGCCATCGACGGTCAGGAAGCCGTTTACGTATTCCCGCGTTGGCGTGCGATACCCGGAAAAATGGAGCATCGCCGGCCAAAAGAGCGCGTGGAAATAGAGGATGTCTTTACCGATGAAATGGACGAGTTCGGTTCCTTCGCGCTCGGCGGCCGCAGCGTCGAGGTAGGGCGTGGGGTCGATCCCGAGTTTTGCCGCAAGAGCTGCGAAGCTGGCGAAATAACCGATCGGCGCGTCGAGCCAGACGTAGAAATATTTGCCCGGCGCGTCGGGAATCTCGAAACCAAAATAGGGGGCATCGCGGGTAATGTCCCAGTCGGCGAGGTGGCTCTCATTCTCTTCGCCCAGCCACTCTTTGAGTTTGTTTGCCGCTTGTTGCGGCAGCCGCGCTTCGCCCCGTGCGTTGGTGCCGCGCGTCCATTCGCGCAGAAACGCCACACAGCGGGGGTCGGAGAGTTTGAAAAAGTAATGGGTCGAATGTTTCAAAACGGGTTTTGCGCCCGAAACCGCCGAGTAGGGATCGATCAACTCGGTGGGAGCGTACGCCGCACCACACGCTTCGCAGTTGTCGCCGTATTGGTCTGGTGCTTTGCAGCGCGGGCAGGTGCCTTTGACGAAGCGGTCTGGCAGGAACATCGCTTTGACCGGGTCGTAGAGCTGTTCGATCTCCCGTTCGACGATGAGGCCTGCCGCTTTGAGTTTGCGGTAGATCTCTCCGGCGAAGCGGCGGTTCTCTTCGCTGTGGGTCGAGTGGTAGTGGTCGAACGCCACCAGGAAATCGCTGAAATCGGCAAGGTGAGCTTCGCGCATTCGGGTAATCAGTGCTTCGGGAGTGATGCCCTCTTTTTCGGCGCGCAGCATCACGGGGGTGCCGTGGGTATCGTCGGCACAGACATAGTGGACGGTATGACCACACATCCGTTGGTAACGCACCCAGATGTCGGCCTGAATGTAGCCCACCAAGTGGCCGAGGTGGATGTCGCCGTTGGCGTAGGGAAGGGCATTGGTAACGAGGATTTTTCGGCTCATGGGTTCGGCAAGTATTGCAGTGCAATGAGCAATTATAGCGTGGGATCACAGAGCATGAGGCGAGGGGCTACCCGCGCCGCGACGGGCGAAAGAGCCGCAGCCGGTTGGCGTTGGTCACCACCGTAACCGAGGAGAGCGACATCGCTGCGCCGGCGATCAGAGGATTAAGAAGCCAACCGGTGACCGGATAGAGAAGACCCGCAGCGATGGGAATCCCCAGCACGTTGTAGAGAAAGGCGCCGAAAAGATTCTGGGTGATGTTGCGCACCGTCGCGGCGGAAATTTCGATGGCGTCGGCAACGCCGTGGAGTGAGCCCCGCATGAGGACGATATCAGCACTTTCGATCGCGACGTCGGTCCCCGTGCCGATCGCGAAGCCCACGTTCGCTTCGGCAAGCGCGGGAGCGTCGTTGATGCCGTCCCCGACCATCGCCACTTTGAGCCCCTGTGCCTTGAACCGGCGGACGTGGTTGGCCTTCTCCTGAGGCAGCACTTCGGCAATCACGTCGTCGATGCCGACTTGGCGAGCGACGGCTTCAGCGGTGGTGCGCACGTCACCGCTAAGCATCACGACCTTGAGGCCAAGCTGGTGGAGGCGGGCAATGGCGTCGCGGCTGTCTGGCTTAATCGGGTCGGCAACGGCGATGAGGCCGGCCGGTTGTCCATCGACAGCGACGAAGAGTGGGGTGGCGGCGTTGCGGGCATGAGCATCGGCCCGATCTCGCCAAGCACTGAAGTCGATTCCCTGCGCTTCAAACCAGCGCGCTTGACCAATCTGGAGCCGCTTGCCGGCAACGATCCCTTGCACCCCCTTGCCCGAGAGGGCTTCGAACTGCGCAACGGGCGGGATCCCAACTCCGCGCTCGCGGGCCGCTTCGACCACTGCAAGGGCAAGCGGGTGTTCCGAGCTGTTTTCAATCCCGGCCGCGAGTTGGAGCAGTTCCGCGTCATCGAGCGAAGCGCTTTCGATCGCGACGACACGGGGGCGGCCTTCGGTCACGGTTCCCGTCTTGTCCACGATGACGACGTCCAGTTTGCTTGCGGTTTGCAAGGCGTCGCCGTTACGGATCAACACCCCATATTCTGCCGCTTTACCCACGCCGACGATGATCGAAATGGGGGTCGCGAGCCCAAGCGCGCACGGGCAGGCGATGATCAAGACCGAGGTGAGCGCCACGAGCGCATGCGCAATCCGGGGTTCCGGCCCGAAGTTGAGCCAGATCAGCGCGGCGGCAATTGCGATGAGCATCACAACCGGGACGAAAACCGCTGAAACCTTGTCGGCGAGCCGCCCGATTGCCGGTTTGGCGCTTTGCGCTCGTTTCACCATCTCGATAATCTGCGCAAGCGTCGTTTCTTTGCCCACACGGGTGGCCCGGAAGAGGAAGGCGCCGGTTTTGTTGAGTGTGCCGGCCGCCACGGAATCGCCGGGGCTTTTCGCAACCGGGACCGGTTCGCCGGTGAGCATCGACTCATCCACCAGGCTCTTGCCGTCGGTCACGACGCCATCTACAGGGATCTTCTCACCGGGCCGCACCCGGATGAGGTCCCCCTTTTGCACCGCTTCGACGGGGATATCCAGCTCCGTGCCATCGCGGACCACGCGGGCAGTCTTTGCTTGCAGGTCGAGGAGTCGGCGGATCGCTTGGGAGGTTTTTCCCCGCGCGCGGGTCTCGAGCGCAAGACCCAGGTTGATGAAGCCGATGATCATCGCGGAAGCTTCGAAATAGAGGTGCCGCGCTCCTTCCGGAACGGCTTCAGGAAAGAGGGCGACGACCATCGAGTAGAGCCAAGCCACTCCTGTGCCAGAGGCGACCAGCGTATCCATGGTGGCGGTGCGCCCCTGCAACGCGCGCCATGCTCCCAAGAAAAAGTGGCGGCCGCTTTTGACGAGCACGCCGAGCGTGAGCAGACCAACGCCGATCCATCCCCATTGGGATGGGCCCGGTTGTACCGACATTTCGCCGCTAAAAAGCCCATAGAGCATAAGCGGCACCCCAAGGCTGAGCGCGACGATCATGTCCCGTAGGCGGGCCTTGTAGAACGCGTGTTCGGCAGCGGCGCGCTCGTCCAATGCCGAGGCGTCGTCCTCGATCACCTGCGCACCGTACCCTGCGGCTTGCACGGCGCTGACGAGCGCCTTGGGGTCTGCGTCTCCTTCAATCCGCGCGGTCCGTTCGGCGAAGTTCACGCTTGCGCGCGTTACGCCGGGGACGCGCTTCAGCGCTTCCTCAACTTTGGCGACGCATGCGGCACATTTCACCCCGGTCAGGATGAGCTGGCAGCTTGGACCAGAGGCGGGTTCGGTGGTGGCAAAGGCATGCTCGGCTTGATCTCTTGCCACCTGCTCAGTCGTGGACGGGGCACGGGGACCTTCGGTGTCCGGCGCAAGGGGAGTTGGCGGAAAGTGCCCCTCTGCTTCTGCCGTCAGCGCAGTGACCTGGTAGCCCAGTTCGGTGACGATGGCGGCGATCGCTGCCGCGGACAACGTCCCGGTGACGGCCATCCGCTTTGCGTCGAGATCAATGGCAACCTCCTCAACACCCGGCTGCGCTTTGAGTGCGTTCGTGATCTTCTTGACACAATTTTGACAACCCATCCCTTCGACACGAAAGTGCCGTCGGTTGCCACGCACCAGTTCGTTCATTGGGATCGCTCCAGGGAATCGCCCTCTTTTTCGCGAGATGGCATTTGGGGTAGAATATACACCGTTTAGCTCCAGCGCGGTTTGCGCTTCGTGCCCAGGTGGCGGAATTGGTAGACGCACTGGATTTAGGTTCCAGCGCCGCAAGGCGTGGAGGTTCGAGTCCTCTCCTGGGCACCACCCCCTTGTCGTTTGACGGCTAAGGCGTACGGTCTCAGCGCTGGGCCCGTAACGCCTTGGCTTCGCTCTGTAGCCCCTTGATCCGGGTTTCGAGCACGCGCACTTCGGCCCGATAGCGCCGTTCACGTTCGCGAATCTGCGTCTCTCTCGCTTGGTGAGCCGCTTTTTTGCTACGAGGATCGTCAGGAAGCGGTGCAATGCGAAGCGCTGCGAGATCGGCTTCGAGTTGCGCTTTGAGCGCACGTTGCTCGGCAAGAAGCTGCGCGATCTCGTGCTCGATCTCCTGAAGGCGCACCCGTGTGGCTGGGTCAAGCGGCGGCGCGTCTGCGCGTTTTTGTCGGGATTGTGCGGGCACAGAGGGCGTTTCGCGGGCAGAAGGGGGCGGCGCGCTGCGGTCGATGAAAGGCTGCGGCGCCACCGTGACTGCCTGCCCGTGCGGACAGGGGCGTTCTTGCCACGTCTCAGTACCGTTTGCTCCTAGGCAGCGGTAGAGGGTCGTCGCGTGGCTGGAACCGTTCGCAAGCGCAAGCGTCAGCGAAAAAAGGAGCGCGGTGTTTCGGCACATACGGTTTGCGCACCGATCCAGGGCCAGAACCAGTCGAGCGTTGCGGCAAGCGCGCAGGTGGCGAGCGGTGAAAGGGGGGCACCCAGGGCAAAGTGAGCGCCAGGAATCGCAATCTGCCAGATCGATTCGGGAAGCGGCACGCCCAACAACAGGGCGGAAGCAAGGAGTGCGACGGGCGAGACCTGGTGGGTGCCAACGCTTGCAAGAAGCGGCGTTAGATCCCCCGTTGGGGGTTCAAGTCGCGTGGCGACGAAGGGCAATGCAGCGGTTCCCACGTCGTTGGGTTTTGCGGTGCAGGGGGGTGGGCACGCGTCGACCAGGCAGACGAGCTGGCGGTTTGCCAGAAGGAGCGCCGTTTCGGGGCCCCATTGCAATTGCCAATGGGTGCTGATCGCCTCCCGCCAAGCAGGGGGAAGGGCCTGCTTTGCTTTTTCGATTTCGGCAACGAAACAGGCACCCAGCGCGTCATCGCCCCGTAGGTCGTTGCCACAGGCGAGGATGAGGATCGCCCCTGGGGGTGGCGCGGGGGGAGGGGGGCTGCCCAACGGCTGCCAAGCCCTCATGTCCTGTTCCCTCCAGGCGAAAGGGTGTGTGCGGGACGTTCGAGGGTGCCGTCGCTATGGCGGACGAGCCGATCGATCGGGGTAGGGGAATCTTTGTGGTGGAGCGAAACCTCAAACGGCATCTGCCCGAGCGCATGGGTGGCGCAGGAGAGGCACGGGTCGAACGCGCGCACCGCCACTTCGATGTGGTTGAGGAGCGCTTCGGTGATCGTTGCGCCAGAGAGGAAGGTTTTGGCGACGGTGGTGACCGCCTGGTTCATTACCGCGTTGTTGTGGGTGGTGGAGACGATGAGGTTGCAGTAGGTGATGAGGTCGTCGTCACCCACTTCGTAATGGTGAATGAGGGTGCCGCGGGGGGCTTCGATCACGCCAACGCCCCGGTGTTGGCGCGCGCCGCTGGCGCGCAATGCTCCCCCCTCCAGATCGGGATCGGTGAGGAGCGTTTCGATTAGTTCGGCGCAGTGGAGCATTTCGATGAGCCGCGCCCAATGATAGCCGAGCGTCGTGTGTGCCACAGCGCCTTGGTCGAATGCCAGGAAGCGCTGGCGTGCCGCTTCCGCGCGCGGGGTGGTGAGCCGTGCGCAGTTGATGAGCCGCGCCGAAGGGCCGACGCGGTAGAAGCCGTCGGGTTCGCCGTAGGCCTTGAGGTAGGGGAATTTCATGTAGCTCCACGGCCGCACTGCTTCGACAAGGAGTTGGTCGTAAGCGCTGGGGTCGAAGTGGTCGATGAGGAGGGCGCCGTTTGCCTCTTTGACGCGAAACGCACCGTCGTAGAGGTCAAGGCTGCCGTCGGCGGCAACGAGCGAAAAGGTCTTCGTCTGCAGCGAACCAAACTGGGCGAAGAAGGGGGCGTGCTCGGCGAACAGCTGCTCGATGAGTGCCACTGCCTCTTCACACCAGGTCCGGATCTCTGGCGCGCGCGCCAGAAGGGCCATCCGTTCGCGGCGGCTCAGATTCTTGTGGACGCCGCCGGGCACCGCGCTCGTGCCATGGATCCGTTTGCCCGCTGTGGCTTCGATGCATTCTTGGCCGAATTGGCGCACTAAGATCCCTTTGCGTGCCAGCTCCGGTTGCTGGGCGGCCAAGCCGACGACGTTGCGCTGCGCGGGGTCGGCGCCAAACCCCAAGAGGAGGTCGGGTGCAGCGAGGTAGAAAAAGTGCAACGCGTGCGATTGCAACACCTGGCCGTAGTGCATCAGCCGCCGCAATTTTTCGGCGGTGGGGGGTAACTGCTCGACCCCAACCAGCCGGTCGAGCGCTTTGGCCGCGGCCAGGTGGTGCGAAACGGGGCAGATCCCACAGAGACGCTGCACCACCACGGGGGCTTCCCAATAGGGACGGCCGACGATGAACGCCTCGAAACCACGAAATTCGACGATATGCAGCCGCGCTTCGACGACTTGACCGTCGTCGTCGAGCCAGATGGTGACTTTGCCGTGCCCTTCGACGCGAGAGAGCGGGTCGATTGCAACCCGCCGCGTGGCGTTGGCAGGTAGCGACGGATGGCCAGAGACGGTTTGGGGGACGAGCTCGGTCATGGTGCTTCTCAATCGTAGCGCAGCATCGGGTAGGGAAAGTGGGGTTCGCGACCAGCGAGGAGGTCCATGAGGAAGGTCCAGATCACTTCCGCGGTGGGGGGGCAACCGGGAAGGTAGTAGTCGACCCGGACGATTTCGTGGATCGGATGAACGTGCTCAAGAAGAAGCGGCAGCTCCGGGTCGTTGGGCACGCGGCTGCCGGGGGCAAGGTGGCGATCGGTTTCAAAAACGTGGGTGAGGAGCGCTTCCACCCGATGGTGGTTGCGCTGCGCCGGAAGCCCGCCGTTGATCGCGCAGGCACCCACCGCGACCAGGATCCGCGCGGCACGACGAAAGGCACGCAACACCTCGACGTTTTCGGCGTTACACACCCCCCCTTCGATGAGCGCGATGTCGCATTCGCCCACGGTTTTCCAGTCGGTGAGGGGTGAGCGGTCGAACGTGACCCACTCACTAAGCGCAAGGAGGCGGGTGTCGATGTCGGCAAACGACATGTGGCAACCGAAGCAACCCGCAAGCGACGCGGTGGCGATGCGGATTTTACGAGGTGGCGTGGTTGTTGGCGCCGTAGCGGTCATGTGTAGCGCTCCTTGTCGCTCATCGCCTCAGGCGGGCGGTGGTCGAAACGCCGTTTGCCGATCGGGGAGGCGAATCCCACCTCCTTGAAGTTGAGGGCGCCCACTGGGCAGATCCGGGCGGCGCGGTCGGTTGCGGCAAGCGCGGTGTCGCCCAAGAGCCCGCTTGGGCTCGTTGCCAGAAGGCGCGACGCGATGCCGCGTCCGCCGATCACGAGCGCCTCTTTCCCTTCGGCAAGACTTGCGCGCACGCAAAGCCCACAGAGAATGCAGCGGTTGGGGTCGAGCCAGAGGTCGGGGTGGCTTGCGTCGATTCGGCGCTGCGGGTAGAAGGGGTCGAAGTGCGACGCGGTCATCCCATGGGCGTAGGCGAGCGCTTGCAGCAGACAATCGCCGCTCTTTTCGCAACCGGGGCAGAAGTGGTTGCCTTCGGCAAAGAGCATTTCCAGAAGCGTGCGCCGCACCCGGGTCAGCGTCTCGCTTTTGCTCACCACCTGGAGTCCCGGTTGCGCCGGGAGGGCGCAGCTTGCGTGGATGCGGCCGTTTGCTTCGACCACACAGAGACGGCAGGAGCCGTGGTTTCCCATCTCAGGGTGCCAGCAGAGGTGGGGGATGTAGTGGCCGGCGGCAAGCGCTGCTTCGAGCACCGTTTGCCCCGGGGCGAACGGGGTTGGTTTGCCGTCCAGGGTGAATGTTTCGCTGGCAAAAGGGGAGGTCATTGGGGCCATCGGCAGCGCTCCAGAGAGGTGGTGTCGTGCGTGTGGAAAGGGGTCATCGCGCCGCCTCCGGTTGTTCGAATTGCGCCAAGTGGGCGTGGGTATCGTCGCGGCCGGTGAGTCGGCGCGTTGCGGCTAGCTCCGCATCGAGCGAGAACGCCGGAAGGAAGTCGTGCGGTTGGAGGTGGGCGTCAAGACGCGGGCGGAAGTACGCGATGAGGTCGCGCACCGGGTTGCCGGCAGAAAGGCCGAATCCGCAGTTACTCGCGAGCCGCATCGCTTCCAGCGCCGGGGCAAGCCGCTCCAAGTCGAACCGGGTGGCGTAGCCTGCGGCGATTTTGGCGAAGGTTTTGGCGATGAGCTGGGTGCCCACCCGGCAGGGGGTGCAAAAGCCGCAGCTTTCATGGGCGAAGAAACGGGCGAAGTGGCGCACGATCGCCACCGGGTCACGGCGCTCGTCAAAAACCATCACCGTGCCGTTACAGGGAAGCGCTTCGAACGCGAGCGGCCGCGCCAACTGTTCGGGGGTGGCCGGTAGCAGCGTCCCTGACGGTCCGGAAACCTGAATGGCGTACGGGGTGCCGAGCGGGCGCGCAGCGGTGATCAGGTCGCCCAGCGCAACGCCGTAGGGAAATTCGTAGAGACCGGGCCGGGCGACGTCACCACTCACGCAAAAGAGTTTCGGGCCACTGGAGTCAGGTGTTCCCATCGAGCGCCACCACTGGGGGCCGTTCCCCACGATCGCGGCAACCGCAACGAGCGTTTCGACGTTATTGACCACCGTAGGTTGACCCAAATACCCTGAGGTCACCGGAAACGGTGGGCGGACCCGGGGGCGGCCCGGTTTTCCTTCGAGCGATTCGATCAACGCCGACTCTTCCCCGCACACGTACGCGCCGGCACCGAGCGCGATTTCGAGCGTGATGCGCTCAGAGGGCGGCAGCTGCGATTGCGCCGCTAGGATGCGCTCGCGTGCCGCTTCCAGCTTGGGCAGCAGATACTGGTATTCGTACCGCAGGTAGAGCATCGCGGTTTGGGCGCCGATCGCGCGCGCGGCAAGGGTCATTCCAGCGAAGAGGTGGTCCGGGTAGTGGGTGAGCAGCAACCGATCTTTGAAAGTGCCTGGTTCGCCTTCGTCAGCGTTGCAGATGAGATAGCGTGTGGGGTCCGCCGTTTCGCGGCAGAAGCGCCATTTGGTTGCGGTGGGAAAGCCCGCGCCACCACGACCTCGCAAACCGGCGTCTGCCACTGCCTGGAGGATCGCTTCAGGTTCGCGTGCGCTCAGCTGTTCGAGTACCGCCGCGGCCGGGGTGGCGTGGAGCCAGGTGAGGAGTGGGCCGCGGCGATAGACGGGGTTGGCGACGGCAAACCATTCGGCGGGCCATTCGGCAACGGGGATTTGAGCGCGGATCGCGTCGATGATCGCATCGATTCGCTCGGGTGTCAGCGCGGGAAGGGGTCGCCCGTTCACGATCGCTGCTGGCGCTTGATCCGAAAGGCCGGCGCAGGCGGTCCAGCCGACGAAAAGGTGCGCGTCGGCGGTGCGTTCTCCCGGTTGGATCGCAAACGCCGCGCAGAGGCGGTTGCAGAGCGCTTCGATTCCTGCGTGGTGGTCGACGACGTGATCGATGAAGTGGATCTGGTAGCGCGCAGGAGGGGTTTGGAAGAAGTGGTAGAACGAGGCGGTTGCAGCGATTTCGCCTGGCGGAAGGGCAAAAGCGGCGCTCAGTTCCGCAAGCGCCGGTTCTTCAAGCGGGTTCCCCCAACGCAAGCGGGCCTGATGCAGCGCCGCAAGCAACCCGGGTGCCGTGCGTTGTCGTTCGGTGGCCATGGTTCCTCCCCTGAAGTACTCATTATAAGCAGCAAAACCGCGTCTGCAGCGGTGGTAGCAACAAGGTTGATGGTTTCTCTACAATAATCGTGTAGGATCAGGTCTGTCCGTTCGATTGTCGATCCAGGAGAAACACCATGACGAAGATCATCACCTGGATGGGGCTCTTTTTGGGGGCTCCGTCGTTGGTCTGGGCCCATACCGGCGTTCATCCGGTTACCGGGTTTTTTTCCGGGTTGGTTCACCCCGTGAGCGGGTTCGATCATCTTTTGGCAATGGTTGCCGTTGGACTGTGGGCAGGATTCGTCGGCGGGCAAGCGCTGTGGCGGTTGCCCATGGCGTTCGTTGGCGCACTCATCGTCGGCTTTGCGACCGCGATTGCCGGGTGGGCCATGCCCGCTCCCGAAACTGGGGTGCAGCTCTCCCTTTTGGTCCTTGGCCTCATGTTGGCGTTTGCGGTGCGCTTCCCTGAAGCGGTCGCGAGCGCCGTAGTCGCGCTCTTTGGCCTCTTTCACGGTCATGTCCATGGGTTGGAGGTGGTGTCGCCACACCTGGCGGTTTCTTATGGTTTGGGAATGGCGCTGATGAGTACGGCGTTGCATATCGCCGGCATTGGCCTGGCGCGTGTCGCGCGCTCGGGGCGCTGGCGCGGTGAGGCGGTTGCGCTGCGCGTTGCTGGGGTGGCGGTGGCGGCGGTTGGGGCGCTGTTCCTTGCCGCATGAGGTAAAAGAGAGCTCTTTTGCGGATACCGTGCAAGGGGATTCTGAGCTGGCGCCTGAGTGTGCTGGATTGTTTCGAGGTACGCGATGCATGAGATGGCGCTTGCGGAAAGCGTGGTTCGGCTTGCCGAAGAGAGAGCCGCTGCGGAAGGCGCGCGGCGCATTCGCGCGGTGATTGTGGAGATCGGTGCGCTTTCGTGCGTCGAACCCGAGGCGCTCACCTTCTGCTTCGACGCGGTGAGCCGTGGTACGCTTGCCGAAGGCGCCGAATTACGCATCGAGCGGATCGAGGGTGCCGCCTACTGCTCGCGGTGCGAACGGACGGTAGCGATTACCGCCCGCTATGACCCGTGCCCCGAATGTGGCGCTTACCCGTTACAGCCCACTGCCGGTACCGAAATGCGGGTACAGGCGATCGAGATCGAATGAGGAGAGCGAACCATGTGCACCGTATGCGGCTGTGGTACAGCTACGATCGAACCCCATCACCACGACCACGAACCGGACCACGGGTATTCCCACGACCATCACCACCATAACCATTACCACCACCACGACCACCACCACCATCCGCATCATGCCCATTCGCACGCCCATCCCCATGACAAGGCTCCGGCTCAGCACGTAACGAGCGCCGAAGGACGGATCGATTTCGGCGTCGGACCGGCACGCGCCCATGCGCCGGGAATGAGTCCAACGCGCATGGTGCAAATCGAACAGGACATCCTGAGCCACAACAACCACTTCGCGGAAGCGAACCGCCGTTTCTTTGCCGAGCGGCGGATCCTTGCGCTCAATTTCGTTTCGAGTCCGGGGTCGGGCAAGACGACGCTGCTGGTCAAAACGATCGAAATGCTCAAAGCGCGCTACCCGCTGGCGGTGATCGAAGGCGATCAACAGACGAGCTTTGATGCCGAACGGATCCGCGCCACGGGGGTGCCAGCGATTCAGATCAACACTGGGAAGGGGTGCCATTTGGATGCCCATCAGGTAGGCCATGCGCTTGAGGCGCTCGATCCCCCGGAAGGGGCGATCCTGTTGATCGAAAACGTCGGCAATCTTGTCTGTCCTGCGGCGTTCGACCTGGGGGAGCATGCGAAGGTGGCGTTGCTTTCGGTGACCGAAGGAGAGGACAAACCGCTCAAATACCCCGACATCTTCGCCGTCTCCGACGTGATGGTGTTGAACAAGATCGACCTTTTGCCTTACGTCCCGTTCGACGTCGCACAAGCGAGCGACTATGCGGCCCGTGTCCGTCCGGGGATCGAAACGCTGCTCGTCTCGGCGCGAACCGGGGAAGGGTTCGACCGGTGGTTGGCGTGGATCGAAAGGCGTTACGCCGCGTGCGTCGCTTCTTGATCCGCGGACGCGTGCAAGGGGTGGGCTTCCGCCCTTTCGTCGCCCGCATAGCGCAGGCGCTTGGCGTTGCAGGGTGGGTGCGAAATGTCGGCTGGGGGGTGGAAGTTGCGATCATAGAAGGGGACGTCGCCCGCTTTCTGGAGCGCCTCCGCACCGAAGCGCCTCCTGCTGCACGCATCGACGCGATCGAGGTCTGCTCCGATCCACCCGAACGATTTGCAGAACTTGGCCAACGGGCGGCAGCGGACGGTAATCGGCGATTCGTCATCTTGCCCAACGGGGCGGATGGTGGATTGGCGCTTGCCCCCGACCGCGCCGTCTGTCGCGACTGTATGGCCGAACTCTGTGATCCCCACGACCGGCGCTGGCGCTATCCGTTCGTGGCATGCACCGCGTGTGGGCCGCGCTACACGGTGAGTACCGCACTTCCGTACGCGCGGGCCGCGACGACTTTGGCCGCCTTTCCCCTCTGTCCCGAATGTCAGCGGGAATTCGACGACCCGACGAACCGCCGCTACCATGCCGAGACCACGGCGTGCCCGGTGTGTGGCCCGCAATTACGTTTTCTCGATCGCAGCGGCCAGCCGGTTTCAGGCGATCCGATCGCGTTGGCGCTGGCGTGTGTCCAAGCGGGTGGCATCGTCGCGCTCAAAGGGCTCGGTGGGTTTCAATTGGTGTGCGACGCGCGCGCGCCAGAAGTGGTCGCGACATTGCGGGCGCGCAAACGGCGGCCGACAAAGCCGTTTGCGGTGATGGGTCTTAACGCCATTTCGCTTGCCGAATGGGTCGACTGGACCGAGGCGGATCGACGTGTGTTCGAAAGCGCAGAAGCGCCGATCGTGCTGACCGCGATTCGGCGCGATCTGGATGGCGCGGCGGTTGCTGCGCTTGACGCCTTGGCGCCTGGGTTGGCGTGGCTTGGCGTGATGCGTCCGACCACACCGCTTCACCTCCTATTGTGGCACGAAGCGTGTGGGCGACCCGTCGGCACCGACTGGCTCGACAAACCGCACCCGCTCTTTCTGGTGATGACGAGTGGCAACCGAAGCGGCGCGCCGCTTGCTGCCGACGACGGCGAAGCGTTTGCCGCTTTGGCCGATTGCGTGGACGGCTTTTTGACGCACGACCGTCCGATTGCGCAACGGGCGGACGATTCGGTGGTGCGCACACGCCGTGACGGCAACCCGATTCCCATCCGCCGCGCGCGGGGTTTCGTGCCCGAAGCGGTCGTGCTCGGGGGCGTTCAGGCGGACGAACCAGGTGTTGCGCTTGGCAGCGATCTGAAACTGGCGGCGGCGTTTGTCGTTGCGGATAAAGCCTTCTTGACCCCCTATCTGGGCGAATTGACCAACCGAGAGACGTTCGACCATGCGTGGCGCACATTGACCCATTGGCGCGGGTGGCTTGGGGTGACACCGCGCTGGATTGCCCATGACGCCCACCCCGACGCCCTTTCCCGACGCCTTGCCGAGCAGCTCGCGGCAGAGTGGCAAGCGCAGTGCATTCCGGTCTGGCACCATCCGGCGCACCTTGCGGCGGTGATTGCCGAAACCGCGCCGGAAACCGCAGGGCCTTGGGTGGGGTGGTCCCTCGATGGTTTTGGTTGGGGCGAAGGGGGCGAAGCGTGGGGGGGCGAACTGCTGCAATTTGACGCATGCGGACAGTGGCGGCGGCTTGACCATTTTCCGCTGCTTGCGCTTCCGGGAGGGGATCGCGCCGCACGAGAGCCGTGGCGGCTTGCGGTCGCGGTATTGGCGCGCGCAATGGGGGATGAGGCCGTGCTTCGCGAGTGGTGGGCGCGGCGCGCCGCAGCGGCGCAGGCGCTCGGTATCCGCTGGCCGCACTCTGCCGAGGTCGAACGACTGTGGCACTGGCTCCGCTCTTGCCCAAACGGGTCGATCGGGACCACGTCGAGCCTGGGGCGCTGGTTCGACGCCGTTTCGGCGCTTTTGGGACTCTGTGCGTATAACACCTTCGAAGGTGAGGCGGCGCTGCGGCTCGAGAGCGCAGCGGCGCGGGCGTTCGACGCCGGGCGTGCACCGAGTTTCGTGGGACGGCTCGCCACTGATGGGGAACCCCACTGGGAACCCGAAGCCAATTGGCAGGGGTGGTGGTCGTGGGTGGCGCGCTTTGCCGCTGCAACGGCCATACCTGAGTGGGCCGCAGCGTTTCACTACGTCGTTGCCGAAACGCTCGTGGGGGTGGCGCGTCCGCACTTGACCGATCCCATCCTGTTGGGTGGCGGAGGCTGTTGGCAAAACCGCCTGCTCATCGACGCTACTACGGTCGCTTGTGCGCGTTACGGTGTGACCTTGCGGGTTCCTCAACAACTTCCGGCAAATGACGGGGGCATTGCGCTTGGCCAAGCGTGGTGGGTCCTGGCTGCTCGGCGCGCGATGACCGCCTCCCAAAGGTCTAGCTGTCAGGTCCCATATCATTATATTCCCCGAAGTCGTGCTAAACTCTTCGAAGCGTACCGACTCCTTGAGCGCTTGTTCCAAGGCCGGAAAGCATT
>NZ_JAHLSY010000014.1 GCF_019049855.1 Hydrogenophilus thiooxidans
AAGATCGGCGATGACCTCGAACGTCCAACCCTGACGCGCGCAATAGAGCTCCAGAACCTGCTTTTGCCGCTTGAGGTCGTCCTTCTGGTCGTGACTGGAGACGCGGGCATAGGCAACGGTCTTGCGTGTGGCTTCAGCCTGCGAGCGAAACAACTCCGGCTTGATGCGGGCAAGGTCATAGCGCCTGCGTCCGCCTGCCGTGCGTTCATCGGGAAAGAACTTGCCTTCGCGCTCCCAGCGCCGCAAAGTCTGGGCCGAGACGCCGAGCGCTTTGGCCGCTTCATGGATCGAAACAAGTTTGCGAGACATGCTGAAATTGTATACGTCCACGCAACTATGCGCAAGTATCTAGCGAGCAGTTAGAGCCCTCAATCCGCGCTCCCAAGGTGACCAAGCGCGTCGTCACCCGGTCGAGAAATGCGCGATCGTGGCTCACCACAATCACCCCCTTTTCGGGGGCGTGTTGTTGGATCAGTTGTACTGCGGCGGTGACATGGCTCGGGTCCAGGTGGTTGGTTGGTTCGTCGAGCAACACCACCTCTGCCGGCAATGCCAGCGCACCCCAGATCGCCAAAAGCTGAGACTGCCCACCGGAGAGGGTATCGAGCCGACGGTCGAGAAGCGGCAAGAGCATCGGCGGTGGCTCAGAGGCAATCCCAAGAAAGCGGAACCATTCTCGCGCCGTGAGCGGCACTCCCTCAGCGCGTACGGGATGTTGCGCAAGATAGCTCAGCCGCGCGCCACCGACGCGAACTACCTGGCCAGCAAGAGGAGGAATGCGTCCCAAGATCGTAGCCAGTAGCGTCGTCTTGCCGCTCCCATTCGGGCCCACAAGACCAACCACCTCCCCTGCCGCAACGGTGAGATCGAGTGGCCCCACCACAGGGTGGGCGTAGCCGGCCACTACCCCCTGAAGCAGAAGCCGAGTCACCGCGCCTGGGCAAGCGCCGAGCACCATTGGTCGATCACAGCAAAGTAGCCGTCGGCGTCACTTCCCGAAGGCGGCTCGAGTGGCACAGCAATCGCTTGCCAGCCCAGACGCTCCGCCAACCATGCGGCTGCCTCGCGCGGCTCATAAGGGTGGTAGAGCACTACCCCTTTGCGCTCTTTGAGTTGCGTGGCGAGCGTCTCTAAGTGGTTACCCGTTGGGGGCACTCCCGGAACCGGTTCCAGCGTCCCAAGAAGCGGTACCCCGAAACGCTCGAGCAGGTAGAGGCCGGTCTTGTGGTAGAGCACCGCACCGCCGCTTCCGGCGCAACGCGACTGCCACGCCGGCAGGTGCTCGGCGATTGCCTGCACCAACGCAGCAGCGCGGGCAGAGAAAGCGTTGCCGTTTGCCGGATCCAGCCGGGCAAGGCGCACGGCAAGCGCTTGCGCCACCTCCCCCATTCGCACGGGATCGAGGTGCAAGTGGGGGTTACCCATCGGATGAACGTCGCCCAGCGCGCGGTCAGCAGCCGGCTTGACCTCAAGGAGATTTACCTGAGCTGCCGCCTCAAAGTATCCCAACTGACCCGGCACAATCTTGGGGTTGGCCGCCCCTTTGAGCGCCGCGGGCAACCACCCAACCTCGAGCTCTGCCCCCACCGCCACCAACAGATCGGCGTCGCGCAAGGCGCGGATCATCGAGGGTTTGACCTGCAACGTATGCGGATCGCGATCAGCAGGCGCAAGCACGGTGACCCGCACCGCGTCCCCCCCCACTGTACGCGCCAAAACCGCCATGCTTTCGGTGGTGGCGACCACCTCGAGCGCCCATGCCCATGTGGCAAGCAACCCAATCGCAATACCCACCAACCAACGGTTCATCCGACTCTCTCCTCAAAAGGTGTGCGCGCCGTGCGCTCCCAAGCTGTGCTGGTACTGCAGCCAGACCTCATGGCCGGTGTGCCGGTCACCATCGACTGCCAGATTGACGCGCGACCACTGCAGCCGCAACCGCGAGTACTCGCTGAAGTGGTAGGTTGCAACCCACGACCAGCGGCGCGAGTCGTCCCACGCCCGCTTGCCGACGGGTAAGCGCACTTCGTTCGTCAAGCCGCTGAGATCATACCGCACCCCCACCTGCCAGCGCGGCGCAACCCCGTAGAGCGCCTGAACGTAGAACCCATCCTGGGTGAAGGTGCGCGGCTGCCCAACCTGAGCAGGCAGCTCGTGAAACGCAACGCGCAAATCTTTGACCAAGCGCAAATACTCCGCCGCCACGGTCCAATCCCCAGCGCCATAACTGCCTGGGGCGTCATATTTATAAACCGCTTCTACCCCCCAAAGCCGGCTTTTACCCTCGAGTCCGTGGACATAGGCCGCGGGCTCTTCTGCGCTATGGTCGTGGAGCTCCTGGTGCTGCCGACTCCAGGCACGCCACGCTCCGAGCAGGAGCGCGTGGTTTTGCGGCAGTTCAGGCGACACTTTGGCAAAGAGGGTCCAAAGTCGGGGGCCGGCCCGTTTCGCGGTAAATCCTCCCGCCGCTCCGGCTGCCAAGGGGTTACCGTCGGCTCGCTGGGTGGGCAGGGTCACTCCGCTGGTGGCGTAGGGTTGATCGTTCCCTTGGAAGGCTTCCACCCCCAAACGGGTGTAGAGGCGCCCCGTGGGTGGGAGCCAGGTTAACTGGATCCCTGTGTCGTTGAGCCCCTCACCCAACAAAGTACGATAAGGAAGGTTTTGATCGACGAAATCCCACTGGTGGGGATGTTTGTCGTTGAGGTAGCCGATCCCCGAGAGAAACTTACCGACGCGCAGCGACAACCCAGCGGGCATCCGCTTCGCATCGACGTAAGCCTGCTCGAGGGTGACCCCCCCCTCCGAGTCGATCGTCGCCATCACCGTGGCGTCAAACCACGGATCCACGGCCGCGGAAAAAATGAGTTCGGTGGGTCGGAGATTGAATCCCGAATCGATCGCCCCACCGTGGCTGTGTCCTCCTTCGCCATGACCGTGGTTGATGCCATCCAGCCCCTCATACCAGGAGGTTATCGCACCGTTGCGGTTGTCACGGTAATAGACGCCATCGAGAATCAGCGAGATCTGCGGATTGAACGCAGTGGAGGCCGCAACCGCACCCAACCGGTCTTTGACTTCGCCGCCAAGTTCCCCTTTCTCGTTTGACGCAGCTTGACGGCCAGCTTCGGCTGCGGCAAGCCGCGCTTCAAGATCGGCCAAACGCCTCTCATACTGCGCTTTCAGGGCATCGAGTTCGGCGCGCAGTCTCTCCACTTCGCTACTGGCTGCAACCGCTGGCAGGCTCACCAAAAGGGCCGCCATCATGGCTAAGCTTCGATGAACCATGAAGACTCTCCTGCAAACAAAGTAATGCCAATTGATTGTATCAGAGATAGTTTATTTTTTGCAATATTGTTGCAATAAACCTCGAGTAGCAGCCCAAACCGTGATCTGGATCAGCAAGGAAAGTTGACCGCAATCAATTGTCACCAGACGATTGGATCGTCACAATCTGAGGTGAGAAAAACGGAGAGGAATCGATGCAATGCAAGTCAAAGCGCTGATGACTGCTTTCGCGGCACTGCCGCTTGCTTCGGCGTGGGCGCAGCAAACACTACCGCCCGTTACCGTCTCAGACGAACGCAACACCGCCAATGCGTTCGAATGGAACGCCGAGACGATCCGCGCGCTGCGCGAACGGCATCGACAAACGGCATCCCTGCTCACGGAACTGCCTGGCGTCAGCATGCTTGCCGGCGGCACGATCTCTACGCTCCCTGTGGTGCGTGGACTGGCCGACGAACGGCTGCGGGTGACCATAGACGGCGCGGATCTCACCGCAACCTGCCCCAACCATATGAATACGCCGCTCTCTTATATCGCGCCAACGAGCATCGAACAGCTCACCCTTTACCCGAGCGTCACCCCCGTTTCGGTGGGTGGCGACGCGATTGGCGGCGCGGTGGTGGTGGAACGGCGCAAAGCGCCATTTGCGAGCGACTCAACGCCCGTTCGTGGTGGCGAAGCGGGCGCCACCTACCGCAGCAACGGCAACGGCAAAGCGGCCGACTTCGCCGCCTGGTACGGCACCGAGACCTTCGCAGCACAATACCAGGGCAGTTTCGCCGAAAGCGACAACCTGCGCGCTGGCGGCCCCTTCAAAAACTACCGCTTTACCGGACGCGCTGGCCACACCCTGGATCTTGACGAAATCGGCTCTACTGCCTACCAGGTACGCAACCACGCCATTGACTTCGGCTGGAGGAGCGGCGAACACGAGGTGCGCGCCGAAGTGGGGCTGCAGCAGCAACCCTACCAGCTCTACCCCAACCAACGGATGGATCTTTTAGACAACGAGGAGAAGCGCGCCGCGTTGACCTACCGCGGCCGCTTTGCCTCAGGCGAGCTCGAAGCGCGGCTCTACCACGAGACGGTCGACCACTTCATGGATTTCGGTGCCGACAAACGCTACTGGTACGGGATGGCCTCTGGCGGCCCAACGGCCGTTGACGGTTCCCCGTGCGCCCCTCTCGGCCCCACTTGCGCCGCTGGAATGCCGATGTACGCGTCGAGCACCACCAACGGCGCAAAGGTCAAAGCGACGATCGCGCTCGACACCGCGTCGCTCGTGCGCATGGGCGGTGAGTGGAACCGCTACACCCTGGACGACTGGTGGCCCCCTTCGGGTGGTGGGATGTGGCCCAACACCTTCTGGAACATCCGCAACGGCAAGCGCGAACGGACCGCGCTCTTTGCCGAATGGGAGCGCGCCATCACCCCAACGTGGCGCACCACGCTCGGCGCGCGCATCGAGCGGGTCACCACCGACGCCGACCCGGTTGCGGGTTACGCCAACACCAATGGCGTGGCACCGAACTTCAACTACCAACTGCGCGACAGCACCGCGTTCAACGCAAGCGACCGCTCCCGCGGCGACACCCTCTGGAACCTGGTCTGGTCAAACAGTTGGCAACTTGCCTCGGCTTGGCGCGCCGGATTGGACCTAGCGCACCAGAGCCGTGCGCCAAGCCTCTATGAGCGCTACCCGTGGAGTACCTGGCAAATGGCAGCGCTCATGAACAATTTCGTCGGCGACGGTAACGGCTACATCGGCAACCTCGATCTGAAGCCGGAAAAGGCCTACACCGCGGCAGCGCGCCTGGCTTGGCAAGCAAACAACGACGGGTGGCGCGTCGAGTGGCGCCCCTACCTCACCGTGGTCGAAGACTACATCGACGCCGTGCAGTGGGACGCCACCGCGAACGCCCCCCGCGCCACTCCCGTCACCAACCGGTTTGTGGTGCTCAAATATGTCAATCAACGGGCGAAGCTCTACGGGCATGAATTGACGCTGCGCGGCCCCCTTGCGCGAAACGGCTGGGGCGCTTGGGCGTTTGCCGCAACGCTTGCCTGCAGCCGCGGCAGCAATACCGAAACGGGCGACAACCTCTACGGGGTGATGCCGCGCAACGTCAAGCTCACGCTTGACCAGACGCGCGGGCAGTGGCAACAGCGTTTCATCGTCGAAGCGGTCGAACGCAAATCGCGGACCAACCGCATGCGCAACGAAATTCCGACAGCGGGCTACGCACTGCTGCATTGGCAAGGGAGCCTGACGCTCTCCAACGCCGTGACGTGGCATTTCGGCATCGACAACGTATTCGACCGCAGCTACGCCTACCCGCTTGGCGGCGCCTACGTTGGTCAAGGGACGACGATGACCAACCCGTTGCCCCCCAACGTGCCGCAATGGGGTACCCCAGTCCCTGGCCCTGGGCGCACCATTTGGACCGGTTTGCGCGTGCGCTTCTAGAGCGGCGAGAGCGTAGCGAGGGAGGTGCGGCGCGCAGACGATGGTATGCTTCAGCGCATGACCGCATGGCACAACCGACAACGGACCACAGGGGCGCTCCTCAGCCTATCGCTCGTAGGCGGGGCGGCGCTTTTTGCGGGCGCGCTTGCCCCTACCACCCCGCCTGTCGTTCCGTCTCCTGCCGCTACCCTTGCCGTCGGTTGGGTTGTCGCCCCCAAGCCCGAAGCTGCGTCCGAACCAGTCGCCAAACCTCAAGGCGCCGCGCTTCCTCTGCCCAACACGTTGTCGCAACCAGACCCCGACCGCAAGCGGCCGTTGTCAAAAGAGCAAGTTGCGCGTCGTACCGAAAAGCCTGTGGCTGCGCGTCAACCCCCATCGATCGCCCCCTTTGCGGCGCCTACGCCGCCTGCTCCCCGCAAAAAAGCGCTACCTGCCGCTGTAGAGACGGCTGCCGCCGAGCCAACCCCCTCGAACACCTTTGAAGAAACCCACGCAGCCGCTCCCCCTGGGCACGATCGCGCGGCAGCAGAGAGAGCCGTGGCACCGCCCGCCGCTACGGCACCCGCCGCTTCGGCACCCGCCGCTCTGGCGTCCTCGCCACTTTCCCCGGAATTGGCAAAAAGCGAACTCAAAGTCTTTTGCCCCCACCGCCCGCCCCCTCTCTACCCGCTCGTGGCACGGCGGCTTGGGGTTGAGGGGGTGATCACCTTGCGTGTGACACTCACTGGGGCCGGAACGATCGTTGCCGCCGAGGTCGACCCGGAGCGCTCCACCACCGACCATCCGGCGTTGACCTCCGCCGCCTTGGAAGCGGTGCGCCAATGGCGCTGCGCCCTGCCGGGGTCGTCCCAGGATCGCACGGTAACCGTCTGGCAACCTTTCCGTTTCCAGCTACACTCCGGGTAAGATCGTGAGCGAACCGTTCGTACCGTTTGCACTTTTCGCCCACCCCTTCTTCGCCCGCCTCGATGCCGTGGGCTGGACGGTCTTGACCGTTCTCGTGTCGCTTTTTCTCGCAACCGTGGCGATCATTGGCGCCCGGCTGTGGCTGGCCGCACGCGAAAGGCCGCTCGTTTGCGCGTTTCGCGCCGCTTTTGCCCAGGTCGATAGCCACCCGGCGCTGAGCGCGCTCGCTGCTGCGCGCGGCGCAACGCGCCACCCCTACGGGCGGCTCGCGCGCGCAGCGCTTGAGGCCTGGCGCACCGCAAGCCACCGGGGGACGCTCCACCGCAGTGAGTGGCTTTATCGGGCGTTGCAAACGCAATTGGAACGGGAAGTGGCCGAGCGAGAATGGGGGCTCACGCTGCTTGCAACGGCTGCAAATACCGCCCCCTATATCGGCCTTTTCGGTACCGTCTGGAGCATCTACCACGCGTTGAGCGCGATCGCGCTTTCGGGCGAAGCGTCGCTTGCCGCCGTCGCGGGCCCGGTTGGAGAAGCGCTCATCATGACCGCGGTAGGCTTAGCGGTGGCAATTCCGGCGGCGATTGCCCACAACCTCTTTGGCCGCGCCAACCGCCTGGTGATCCCTGAGCTAGAGGCCTTTGCCCACGCCTGCTACCTGCTGCTTGCCGCCGAAGATGAGGAGCCCGCAGCCGCAACACCATGATGCGCCGTCCCCTTCCGTTCCTCGCTGTCAAAAGCCGGGCGAGCGCGAGCCCGACGATCAACGTCGTGCCGCTTGTCGATGTACTCCTTGTGCTGCTGGTGATTCTGCTGGTCACCGCACCAGCGCTTCTGCACGCCGTGCGTACCGAACTACCGCGCGCAAGCCATAGCCCCGCCCCCGCCAACCGCGATGCGATCACGCTCACCCTCACCGCCAACGGTGCGCTCCTCTGGAATGGCACCCCAGTGACCGAGGCAGCGCTTCGTAGCCGCCTTGCCGAACTGACCGCGACGCCAAACCGGCCGCCGCTTCTTCTTGCTGTGGAGCGGACGGTGCCCTTCGAGCAAGCAGCGCAGGTGATGGTCACGCTCACCGAAGCGGGTATTCGCGAAGCGCAGTTCTTGCTCGACCCCAACGGCCGTTGACGGTGCCTACCGTTTTCCCCGATAATAACCGCACGCGTGACGATAGTGGCCATTTGGCCACACGGGAAGTCCGGTGCAAATCCGGCGCAGCCCCCGCTACTGTGAGCCTGACTGGCGCGACACTCAGCCACTGGAGCAACCGCTCTGGGAAGGCGTCGCGGCAGGACGACGGCAAGCCAGGAGACCGATCGTGACGCGCAAACCCAACTGCGCCGCGGGGTGACGGCACGTGGGATAGCGTCATCGTACTCCGTATTCACGGTTTCGCTGTTTCCCCCGAGCGCAGAATTTTCGTAACGGCATGGCTCGGAGGGAAGCACGATGCATATCGAACCTGGACTCTTGACCGGGGCCAAGATGGCCCTCTCCTACCTCACTGGCACGGCCGCACTCTTCGGCGCGGCGCGCTCTGTCTGGACGACGCTGTTCGTTTCCGAACGCGTGGTTCCAACGTTTGCACACCTCCTGCGCTTTTGGGTGCGCAGCGCATGTGCGTTCGCGATCGCATTTGCGGCGTTCGAACTGCTGCCACACCCCGCGGTGGGCGTTTCCGAAGTGCACCTCATCTTGGGCAGCACGCTCTTCTTGCTCTTTGGCCTTGCCCCGGCGGCGGTCGGTTTGGCTACGGCGTTGCTCGTTCAGAGCCTCTTCTTCGCCCCGTACGATTTGCCGCAATATTTCGCGAACGTCACCACCCTTCTCGTCCCGCTCTTTGCCGTCGCGGCGGTCGCGAAACGGACCATCGCGCCGCAAACCCCCTACACCGATTTGCGCTACCGTGACGTCTTTCGTCTTTCCCTCACCTACCAGGGTGGTGTGGTGCTGTGGGTCGCGTTCTGGGCCTTCCTGGGACTGGGTGCACAAGCGTGGCAGCAGATCGCGACCTTTGGTGCTGCCTATTTGAGCGTCTTGGTGGTCGAACCGGCGCTCGATCTGGCGCTTCTTGCCGCGGCGAAATACGCAAAAGACTGGCTCGGCGAAGACACGCTCTTTACCGCTCGCTTGCATCGCGCCGCGTAACGGTCGCGCACTGGTAGGTAACGCCCCGTGTCTCTGCCACCGCTTAATCCCTGCCCCGGCACCGTCTGGTTCGTCGGGGCGGGTCCTGGCGACCCAGAACTCATTACCGTCAAAGGGCAGCGGTTGCTGAGTGAAGCCGGCGCGGTGCTCTACGCCGGTTCGCTCGTCGATGAGGCGGTTGCCCGCTACGCGCCCCAGTCGGCCGAAATTGCCGATTCGAAAGGCATGACGCTCGAGGCGATCGCCGAGTGGCTGACCACACGGGCGCAGCGCCACGCTACCGTGGTGCGGCTCCAAACGGGGGATCCCACGCTCTACGGCGCACTCACCGAAATGGCACGACTGCTCGACCTAGCAGGCGTCCCGTGGCGCGTCGTGCCAGGCGTTTCGTCGGCGTTTGCCGCCGCTGCGGCAGCGGGTGAATCCCTCACGCTGCCTGAGGTCACCCAGACGGTGATCTTGACCCGCGCAGAAGGGCGAACCCCGATGCCGCCGCGCGAACGGCTCGAGGCGCTTGCCGCGCATCAGACTACGGTCTGTCTCTTTCTGTCGATCACGCTGACGCGGGAGATCGAACGAGCCTTCCTTGCCGCCGGTTGGGCGCCAGAAAGCCCTGTTCTGGTGGTACACAAAGCGTCGTGGCCGCAGGAGCGGATCGTCCGCACCACCCTGTCCGAACTCAGCACCGCTTGCCGCGCCGCAAAGATCGTCTCGCAAGCGATGATCATCGTTTCGCCAGCGCTCGGTGCGCGACAATGGGACGGTGCCCCCCGCAGTAAGCTCTACGACCCGACATTCACCCACCGCTTTCGTCGTGCGGACAAGGCACCCGAAAAACCCAACGGAGGAGCGTCGTGAGCCCTTCTGCCAACCCCGTCGTCCTCATCGTCGGCCACGGTTCGCGCGACCCCGCAGGCAATCGTGAAGTCGAGCAGTTCGCCGCAGCCGCCCGCGAACGCCATCCGCACCACACCATCCTCACCTGCTTCATCGAGTTTGCCGAAGTGCTGTTGCCCGAAGGGTTGGCACATGCTGCCCAAACCGCACGCGCGGCAGCCCCAGAGGCAGCGACAGTTTTGGTCATCCCCCTCATCATCAACGCCGCGGGTCACGTCAAAATGGAGATCCCGCAAGCTGTCGCCGAGGCCGCGCGCGCCTTTCCCGACGTCACATTCACCATCACCCCACAAGTGGGAACCGGCGACGAACTCTTTGCCGCGCTTCAAGGCGAACGCAACCGTGCGATGCGCCGCCTGGCGATGCCCGATCCGCAGACCACAGGGGTGATCCTATTGGGGCGCGGTTCGAGTGACCCCGGGGCAAATGCCGAATTGGCGAAACTCGCGCGACGCCTTTTCGAAGCGACCGACCACGAACTGGTCGACCTCGCCTTCACCGGTGTCACCTACCCGCGGCTGGAACGGGTTGCGCAGCGCTTCGTCACCTGGGGCATGACCCAGATCATCGTGCTGCCGGTCTATCTCTTCACCGGCGTTTTGATCGAACGGATCCGCGCGCAGGTGGCGCGTCTCGAGCGGCAATATCCCACCGTCGCGTGGGCGCTTGGTGACTACCTCGGGTTTCGCCCTGAGATCGCCGCCTGGTTCGACGGGCTCCTCACCCAACCGCACGAAACGCTGCCGACGCTCGCCTGCACCGGTTGCAAATACCGCACCTTTGCGCTCGCGCACGGGCTTGGTCACCATCACCACGATCATCACGACCACCATCTCCACCACCACCGCAGCGTTCACGAACCCCACGACCACCCCCATCACGAAAACGGCCCCGATCCCCACTTCCACACTGAGCAACTCCAGGAACAAGTATGACGAACCCCTTACCCACACCGCGTGTCACTGAACAACTCACCGCTGCCGGTGCCGCAATCGAGCACGAATCGTTCGCGATCATCGACCGTGAGGTGGGCGCCCACTCCTACCAAACGCACGAATGGCCCGTGGTGCGGCGTATGATCCACGCCTCGGCCGACTTCGAAATGAACGGGCTTGTGCAGTTTCATCCCGAGGCGGTCTCGGCCGCGATCGCAGCGATACGGCGCGGCGCCTCCTTCATCGTCGATGTCGAAATGATCCGGGTCGGGCTCTCAAAGCCGCGGTTGCAGCACTTCGGCATCGAAGTGCATGAGTTCATCTCGGATCCCGAAGTGATCGCCGCGGCAAAAGCGGCGAATACCACACGTGCGGTGATGGCGATGCGCCGTGCCGCCGAACAGGGACTTTTGACCGGTTCGGTCGTCGCGATCGGAAACGCCCCCACCGCGCTCCTCGAAGTGGTTCGACTCATGGAAGCCGGGCAAGCACAACCGGCGGTGGTCCTGGGTATGCCTGTCGGGTTCGTCTCCGCCGCCGAATCAAAAGAGGCACTGATTGCCTGCAACCGTGCCCCGTGGATCGTCGTGCGCGGGCGCAAAGGGGGATCGACGTTGGTGGTTGCGGCACTTCACGCATTGATGGCGCTTGCGGAAACGGCGGATTCGGAACGCTGAAGGAATCAAGCGCTGTGACGGGCCACGCAGATCCCAACGCCAAGCGCCGCGCCCACCGCGGTCGCACCGGATTCACCACCGGCGCGTGTGCCGCTGCAGCGGCGCGTGCGGCGGCCCAAGGGTTACTCACCGGCGCGATCCCGGATGCGATCGAAACCAAGCTCCCCAACGGGCAACGCGTCGTCTTCCCCGTCCATGAAAAGCGCCTTCATCCCGACGGACGCGCCACCGCGGTCGTGATCAAAGACGCAGGAGACGACCCCGACGTCACTGACAAAGCGCCCATCACCGCAACCGTTGCCTTGGTCTCCGCCCCTGGCCTTTTCGTGGCTGCTGGCGAAGGGGTTGGCATCGTCACGCGCCCTGGCATTGGTCTTCCCGTCGGGGAACCGGCGATCAACCCGGTGCCGCGGCAAAATTTGTGTGAGAATCTGAGCGAACTGTTGGGCGCGGTACCTCCCGCCACCGCCTGCGCCGCGCTACCCACTTCCCCCCTACCCGAACGCGCCGTCTGCCTGATGCCGGAACTTCTGAACTGCGCGGACCGCGGTCTCCTCGTCACCATCGCAGTACCTGGGGGCGAAACGCTCGCCAAACGCACGCTCAACCCGCGTTTGGGAATCGTGGGCGGCATTTCGATCCTAGGAACCACCGGCATCGTGCGCCCATACTCCACCGCAGCGTTTCGCGCAAGCGTCGTCCAAGCAATCGGGGCTGCGCGTGCCCAAGGGTGTGACACCGTCGTATTGACCACCGGTGGGCGCACCGAAAAGGCGATGATGGCGCTGTGGCCGGAGCTGCCCGAAGCGGCGTTCGTCCAGATGGGGGACTTCGTCCGCACCGCGTTCGATGCCGCGCGCAAAAACGGGATCCGCCACCTGATCATCGGCGCGATGGTCGGCAAACTCACCAAAATGGCGCAAGGAATGCCCGTCACCCACGCCGGAAAAGGGGAGGTAGATCGCACCTTGCTTGCCGACTGCGCGCGGGCCGTCGGCGCCCCACCCGCGCTCGTAGCCGAGATCGCCGCTGCCGAAACGGCCCGTTTTGCCGCGGAACGATTGGCCGAACTTGGTCTCGACGTCGCGTTTCACTCGGCGCTTGCTGCGCGCGCGTGGCACACGCTCAAAACGAAATATTGGCCCGGGTCGGCACGGCGGCTCACGATCCAAACCGTCGATTTTGCCGGCAATGCGGTGGCACGCATCGATGAATCCACAGCGCCGCAGTGGCTTGCAGAATGGGAAGAACGATGAACCCGACCGTCATCGGCTGGCTACCCGGAGAACCGCTTCTGCCCGCAGTCACCGACGCGCTGGCACAGGCCACCCTCGTTTTCGGGGCGAAGGGGTTTGCCTCGCTTGCTGAACGGTTTGCGCCCAACGCCCGTTTCGAACCATTCGAAGCGTGGCTCGCGCAACTGCCTGAGCGGTGCGCTCGTGCGATCGCGCAAGGAGAACGGGTGGTCGTTGCGACCACGGGGGATCCCCTCTTTCACGGCTCAGCGGCCGCACTGCTTGCGCACTTCGGTCCCAACGCGGTCACGGTGCTGCCTGAGCGCAGTTCGGTCCAACTGGCCTGCGCGCGTCTGGGTATCCCCTGGCACAACGCTACGCTCGTCTCCGCGCACGGCAAAGTACGCGAACCGTGGTCCTGGGCCAATGCCCCCCATCACCCCTTGCGCCCGGTACTCGTCGCGGCAGCGCACCACCGCTCCCCGATCATCGCGCTCACCGCACCCGGTGCAGGCGCAACCGAAATCGCCCGTGCGCTCGCCGAACTGGCGCTGGATGATCGATACCGCATCAGCGTCGCCGCCCGCATCGGGCTCGACGGCGAAGCGCTGTGGCGCGATCTCGAACCGTCGCAGGCTGCCGCAACCGCGTTTCCGCACCCGCACATCACGATCTTGACGAGCACCACCCCCGGCACCGAAGCGGCTTTCGGCTGGAGCGACGACGCTTACGCCCAACGACAACCGGAAAAAGGGCTGATCACCAAACGGGAAGTGCGCGCGGTGGCGCTTGCGCTTTTGGCCCTCACCCCGCGCGACACCGTCTGGGACATCGGCGCCGGATCGGGCAGCGTCGGCCTCGAAGCGGCCCGCCTCACTCCCGACGGGGCGGTGTGGGCATTCGAAAAAAACGCCGACGACGTCGCGATCGCCCTGACCAACGCGCGCCGCTTTCACGCAGCCAACTGGACAATTCGCCACACCAAAGCGCCTGCCGGGCTCGACGAAGCCCCCGACCCCAACGCTGTCTTCATCGGCGGCTCCGGCGGCGAACTGAGCGAACTGCTTACCGTCTGCTGGCAGCGCCTCGCCCCCGGCGGGCGGCTTGTCGCCACCTTCGTCACCTTGGAAAACTTGGCTACCGCCACCGCGGCGTTGACCGCACTCAACGCCCCGTGGCACGCCACCCAACTGTGGGCGGCACGCACCAAACCCATCCTGGCGATGCACCGCTTCGCCGCCGAAAACCCGGTCTGGCTCGTTGCGGCGACGAAGGAGCCATCATGACTGTTTCGTTACACTTCCTGTCTGAGACCACACCTCCAGCCGCCGCAACGACCGAGACGCTGGGCACCCTTTACGGGATCTCGCTTGGCCCCGGCAACCCGGATTGGATCACCCGCGGCGCATGGCGCCTCCTCACCGGCACGGCACGGTGGGCCTATCCGGTACGCAAACAGGGTGGCGAATCGGTCGCGCTGACGATCGCGAACCGGGCAGGCTTGACCACCCCGGCGGACGCGATCGAACTCCATTTCCCGATGAGCCACGATCCCCTTGTCCTCACCAGGGCGTGGGCCCGCGCCGCGGAGGCGATCCTACCCACCCTGCTTGCGGGGCGCGACGTTGCCGTCTTGGTCGAAGGAGACGCCTCGACCTACGCCACGTTCCAATATCTGGCTGCGGCCGTGCGCGAACGCGCCCCCCGAATTCGCGTCGACACCCTACCCGGCGTCAATAGCTTCACTGCCGCCGCGGCGGCCGCAGCGATTCCCCTTGCTGCACAGGAAGAACGCATCGCGGTGCTTCCCGCCAATTACGGTTTACCTCTCATCGAAGCGGTCCTGCCCCACTTCGAGACCCTGATCCTGCTCAAAGTCAAACCCCTCTGGCCTACGCTCGTTGCCTGGCTCAGCGAACGGTCGCTCCTTCCGCACGCGCTCCTTGCGGAACGAGTCGGCTTGCCTAACGAGCGTATCCTTCGCGGCGAAGCGCTTCACGACCTTGCCGACGCCACGCTCAGCTACCTCGCGCTCCTCATCCTGCGAAACCCCAACGCGACGCCGGTCGGCGAACGCATTCGCGGCTGTCGGAAAAAAACCACCGCACTGCCCCGTATCGATGGGACCGCTACCGCATCGGAAGCGAAATCCCACGCTGCTGCAGTGAATCCCTGTGACCCAGTAACCCCACGATGACCCCAACGATGTCCCTCGACCCAAAGAATCCCCCTCATGAAGCACCTCCTCAAACCGCAACCTGGCAAGCGGCGCGCAACGCGTTCGCCGCCCCCGCGTTCGTTGCGATCACCCGGCATGGCGCTCAAACCGCAGCCCGCGCGCGCGCCGCGGTCGCCCCACACGCACCGCTCTACCTCCCCGAAAAATATGCCGCAACGCTCGGCGAAGCGGCTCATATTCGCCCCTACGCCAGCAAAACGGCGGACGCGATTGCGACGCTGTGGCAGCAACACGACGCCCTTGTCGCGGTCGTCTCACTGGGTGCGATCGTCCGCCTCATTGCGCCGCTCCTTGCCGACAAAAACCGCGACCCAGCGGTCGTCGTGATCGACGACTCCGGCCGCTTCGTCATCCCCGTGCTCTCGGGCCACCTGGGTGGCGCCAACGCGTTGGCGCAAGCGATTGCCGAAGCGCTGGGAGCCACCTGTGTGCTCACCACCGCATCCGACAGCCAGAAAAGCCTTGCGGTCGACCTTTTGGGCCGCGAACTCGACTGGCGCTTCCAAGCCAGCCACGACACGGTCGTCCATGTCTCGGCTGCCGTCGTCAATGGGGACCCCGTGCTCTTGTGGCAAACGTGCGACCACGACCGCGACTGGTGGTCCCACCACGCCGGCGGCCGCCGCGGCATACCACTGCCCCAACACATCCACGTGCGGCACGTTTCGCCGGGCAGCCCCTTTCCCAGCGAACTCGCCAACCACTTCCGCGCGCTCCTTTGGGTGGGTCGCATCCCACCCCCGCCGCAGGTCCGCGCAACGTTCCCAGAACGGCTCATCCATTACGCGCCGCCGGAGCGGATCGACCGCACCCGCGTTGCCGTCGGTGTCGGTTGCGACCGGGGCACCCCTGCGGAAACGATCGCCACGGCCCTGCAGGAAGCGTTGGCACGTCTGCCCGAACCGGCCGCAATCGTCCATTGCGCGTCGATCACCCTGAAGCGCGACGAATCGGGGTTACACGAAGCGTTGGCGCCCTACCTTCACGCTGGCGCCAGCCTCTCGTTCTACCCGCCCGAAGCGCTCGCCGCGATTCCGGTTCCTTCCCCTTCGGAGACGGTGCGCCGTTATACCGGCACCCCTTCGGTTGCCGAAGCGGCGGCGCTGCTCGCAGCGGGGTGGCGCGCATCGACCCTGGCCGAACATCCGGGCTACCCGATGCTCCCGGTGGAAAAACTGCGCCGTCGCGGCAGTGACGGGCGCAACGTCACCATCTCCCTCGCCTACTGTTACCAACCCCCTGAAGGAACGAAACCCGATGGCGCAACCCGCAACGCATCCGAACGCGACGTGTACCGCTCGCTTTGCTCTGAACCCCGCTGAAGGAGCTAGCGTATGAGTACCAAAGGAACGCTCTATCTCGTCGGCATTGGCCCTGGGAGCGAAGCGCACATGACCGATGCCGCGCGCGCAGCGATCGCAGCGGCCGATGTGGTGATCGGCTACGTCACCTATTTGCGGCTCGTCGCCGATCTCACCGCCGGGAAAACGATCATCAAAAAAGGGATGACCGAAGAGATCGACCGCGCACAAGAAGCGATCGCATACGCCCGACGCGGACACACCGTCGCGTTGATCTCCTCCGGGGACGTCGGCATCTACGGCATGGCTGGCCCCACCTTCGAAGCGCTTTTGGCCAGCGGCTGGCGCCCCGATGCCGAAGCGGATATTCAGGTCGAGGTCGTACCGGGCGTCACCGCGCTCTCTGCGGTCGCGGCACTTGTCGGCGCACCGCTCACCCACGACTTCTGCGCGATCTCGCTTTCTGACCTCCTCACGCCGTGGCCGGTGATTGCCCGACGCATCGCCGCCGCTGCCGCCGCCGACTTCGTCGTCGCGCTCTACAACCCCAAATCGGGACGACGCACCCAGCAGATCGTCGAAGCGCAATGGCTGCTTTTGCAACACCGTGCCTCCACCACACCAGTAGCCATCGTCAAATCGGCATACCGCAAACGGCAGCAGATCCAGATGACGACGCTTGCCGAAATGGCCGAATGCGAAATCGGTATGCTCTCGACCGTGCTTGTGGGCAACAGCAACACCTTCGTCGCGCACGGAAAAATGGTCACACCGCGCGGCTACGGCAACAAATACGCCGCCGACGGTACCCCGTTACCCGGCGAACGCCCGGCACACTCGCTCTCGCAGGGGCTCAGCGGCACGATTGCCGCGATTCAAACTTCCCCAGCCAGCAACGAAGCGCTCGCGGCCCAACTGCAGTTACCGCTTGCCTACATCGAACGGCTCCGCACCTTACCACCGCAACCGAGCACGTCCGGAGATGATCGCTAACGCTTTCTCCCCTGCCGAACGCGCTGCGGTCTACCGCGCGATTACCGAGCGGCGCGACGTGCGCCGCCACTTTCTCCCCGACCCTATCCCTGAACCACTTCTGATGCGCCTGTTGGACGCCGCGCACCGCGCCCCTTCGGTCGGGTTTTCCCAGCCGTGGGAATTCGTCATCGTGCGTGACCCGCAAACCAAAGCCCAAGTCCATGCCGCATTTACCCAAGCCAACGCAGAAGCCGCAATGCGCTTCAGCGGCGAACGGCGCACCCGCTATCGCCAACTCAAACTGGAAGGGATTCGCGAAGCACCGATCAACCTCCTCGTTGCCTGCAACCGCCGCCGTGGGGGTCCCGTAGTACTGGGGCGCACCCACCAGCGCTCGATGGATCTCTTTTCCTGCGTCTGCGCCATCCAAAACCTCTGGCTGGCGGCGCGCGCAGAAGGAATTGGCGTTGGCTGGGTCAGCATCATCCGACGGCAAGCCTTACGGGAGATCTTTCGTTTGCCACACCACGTCGTCCCGATCGCCTATCTCTGCCTGGGATGGGTGCGCGAATTCCTTCCCGAACCGGAGCTGCAACAAGTCGGTTGGGCCGAGCGTGACCCCCTTTCCGACCACCTCCACTGGGAACGGTACGCCGCGCCAGCGCATGAATTGGGTATCATCCCCGCATCGACGCGACAGGAGTGACCGCAATGGCTCAGCTCAACGACGCAGACCGGCACACCCTCGAAACCCTTTTGTTACCACGCGGCTGGCAACGCGAAGGCGAAACGCTCAAGCGCACCTACCGCTTTACCGATTTCGTCCAAGCGTTCGGCTGGATGAGCCAAGTGGCGCTCGTTGCCGAACGAATAAACCACCACCCCGAATGGCGCAACGTCTGGAACCGGGTCGAAGTCACCCTCACCACCCACGACGCCGGTGGCCTCACCGCGAAGGACGTCGCGCTTGCCCAAGCGATGGAACAACTCGCGATACCGTTCTTGGCCGACCACAGCGGGTCGCGTCACCCCGATGCCGCCGACACCTAACCCCCAAGCGACGATCCACCTCATCCTGGGCGGCGCCCGCTCCGGCAAAAGTCGCTACGCCGAATCGCTCGCCCGCGCCGCCCCTGAGCCCGTGGCGTACCTTGCCACCGCCCACGCAGGCGACGACGAAATGGCGGCGCGCATCGCCCACCACCGCGCGCAGCGACCGAACACGTGGCACACCATCGAAGCGCCGTACCACCTGAGCAGAGCGCTCGACGCAGCGCTTACACACGCCAACACCGTCGTGATCGACTGCCTCACCCTCTGGTTGAGCAATTGGCTGCTCTGGTGGGAAACGGCGTGGTCGCCCCCGCACGCTCTGCCACCGACACCACGAGACGCCTCCGATGTCACCCGGCGCGCAGCGTGGGAAGCCGAACGCGCCGCGCTCTTGGAACATCTCGCCAAAGCGGCGCCGCACCACACGATTCTTCTCGTGGCCAACGAAGTGGGACTGGGCATCGTCCCCAACGACCCCCTCGCTCGTCACTTCCGTGACGAAGCGGGCTGGCTCAACCAGGCGGTTGCGGCCGTTGCCACCCGGGTTACCTTCGTCGCTGCAGGACTTCCCCTCCCGCTCAAATCCTGAAAGGAACACCCATGCGCCCTACACCCGCGCCGATCGACGAAACCCTGGCCCCCAAACTCCAACACAAAATCGACCGCAAAACGAAACCCCTGGGTGCGCTGGGGCGGCTCGAAGCGGTGGCGTTGCAACTCGGATTGATCCAGAACCGCCTCGACCCAAGCGCGCACCACCCCTACGCACTCGTCTTCGCCGCCGACCACGGCCTCACCCGCACCCACCCCGTCTCTGCCTACCCACGCGACGTCACCTGGCAGATGGTGCGGAACTTCCTTGCGGGGGGCGCTGCGATCAACGTCTTTTGCCGCACCTTCGGCATCCCGCTGAAAGTAGTCGACGCCGGGGTCGACCACCTCTTCACACCACACCCCGATCTCATCGATGCGAAACTCGCTTTTGGCAGCAACGACGCGGTGACTGCGCCTGCGCTGGGCTTGGAGCTTGCCCACCGCGCCGTCGCGACCGGGGCGGAAATCGTCAGCCGCCTACCGGATTCCCTCGACGTCCTGATCCTGGGCGAAATGGGGATCGGCAACACCGCTACCGCCACCCTCTTGTTGCACTGCTTCACGGGGTTGCCGCTTGCCACGCTGGTCGGTCGCGGCACAGGGCTTGATGACGCGGGTGTCGCGCGCAAACGCGCCGTGCTGGAACAAGCGTTGGCGCGCGGCGGCACGCCTTCCGACCCGTGGCAGATCCTCGCCGAATATGGCGGACTGGAAATCGCCCAAATGGCGGGCGCGATGCTCGCCGCCAGCGAACGCCGCGTCGCGGTGCTGGTCGACGGCTTCATCGCCACCGCAGCGGCTGTCGCGGCGCTGGCGATCACACCGGAAATCCGCCCCTACCTGATCTTCACCCACTGCTCGAACGAACAGGGGCACCGCGCCGTGCTCGACCACCTGGGCGTATCGCCCCTCCTTGACCTCGACCTGCGGCTGGGCGAAGGTACCGGAGCGGCGCTTGCCTACCCACTCGTACAAGCCGCCGCCGCGTTTCTCAACGAAATGGCGAGCTTCGAATCGGCTGGCGTCGCCGACCGCGCGTGAACCGCTATCGGCAAATGCCGCCCCGCTGGATGCGTTCTTTACACCGTGAATGGAGGCGCTTCGCGCAAGCGCTCCGCTACTTCACGCGCTTACCCTGCCCAAGCGCCGGGCGCTATCGCGCCGCGCACGTTCCGCGCACCCTGCCCTATTTTCCCTGGGTCGGACTCATCGTAGGGGGACTGAGCGCAGGCGCGTATCTCGTCGCTTCCACCCTTTTCGCCAGTGCATCGCTTGCGGCGCTCTGCGCCCTAGCAACCCACCTTATCGTCACAGGCGCATTTCACGAAGACGGACTGGCCGACACCGTCGATGGCTTTGGCGGCGGCTACGATACAATTCGCGTTCTTGCCATCATGAAGGATTCTCGCGTCGGCACGTTCGGCGCAATCGCACTGTGGCTGGCATTGACCCTGCAGTGGCAGGCGCTCACCCTGCTGGGCAGCGCCCATGGCGTTTTCGCCGTCTGCAGCGCGCTCGTCGCTGCCCATGCGGCTGCCCGCTTCATCGTTCTCATACCGATGACGCGCCTGCCCTATTTGCGTTCCGCCGATGGCAGCAAGGCCTACCCCTTCGCCGCCGCCAAACTGACTCGCGGCGAATGGGCGAAAGCGGGACTGGCGATCGTACTGCCCTTAGCCGCACTGCCGCTTGCGGTGGCATCGGGCATGATCGCCGGCATCGGGCTTGGTGCCGGCTACTGGATCTGGCGCACCGACAAGCGCTTGGGCGGCTTTACCGGTGACGTGCTCGGCGCGATCGAATCGACGGCCTTTACCACAGGATTACTAGGAATTTTGTGCGCATGGAACTCTATTTGATCCGACACCCCAAAACGGCAGCACCCGACGGCGTCTGCTACGGCCAGAGCGAATGGCCACTCGCGGAAGACCCGGAAGCGGTCGCAGCGCGCCTCTCGCCACTGCTGCCCGAACACTTCCACCTCTACAGCAGCCCGAGCGAACGGGCCGCGAAACTCGCGCGCGCATTGGGCCGCCCCTCCTACGACGACCGGTTACTGGAAATCGATTTTGGCGACTGGGAGGGGGTGCCGTTTGAGACGATCGACCCAGAACTGATCGCCCGGTGGGCAGCAAACCCGTTCGGATTTCAACCCCCTGGCGGCGAATCGGCTGCCGAAATGGCGATTCGCGCGCTCGAATGGTGGCAGGAAACGCGCGAACGCCGCCTCGATGCCGACGCGCTCGTGGTCGTCGCCCACGCCGGCCCCTTGAAAGCGATTGCTGGCCACCTCCTGGGGCTGCCGCGCGAACGGTGGCTTGCGCTCGACTTCGCCTGCAGCCACGCCACCCGCATCGACATCGCACCCTGGGGCGCGACACTGAAATGGTTCAACCGCTAGCCTTTTCCCCATGCACGCGCGGCCACTCACCGTCGTCCAGATGTTACCGGCGCTCCACTCGGGGGGCGTCGAACGCGGTACCGTCGAGATCGCCGAAGCGCTGGTTGCCGCGGGGCATCGCGCGATCGTGATCGCCGACGGGGGCCGCTACGCCGACCATCTGCGCGCGATCGGCGCAGAATGGATTCCCTGGCCCGTAGGCAAAAAGTCAGTCGCCACCCTCTGGCGTTTCGTTCCCAAAGTGCGCGACCTCCTCATGCGCGAGCGGGTCGATATTCTCCACCTGCGCTCCCGCCTCCCGGCCTGGGTCGGTTACCTCGCCTGGCGTCGCATTCCACCTGCTTTGCGTCCCCGGCTGGTGACCACCGTGCACGGCTTCTACTCCGTGAACCGCTACAGCGCCGTGATGACCCGCGGCGAAACGGTGATCTGCGTCTCCGAAGCGATTCGCCGCTACGTGCTCTGCCACTACCCGAAAACCGACCCGGAGCGTTTGGTCGTCATCCCACGCGGCATCGACCCGGCTGCCTATCCGCGCGGCTACCGCCCTGACCCCGGTTGGTTCGCCCAGTGGTACGCGCAGTTCCCGGAAACCCGGGGGAAACGTTGGGTGACCCTCCCCGCGCGGCTCACCCGCTGGAAAGGACAAGCGGAACTGCTGACGGTGTGGCGGGAGATCATCGCCCGCCACCCGGACGCGCACGCGCTGCTCGTGGGCGGCTACGACGCACGGCGGCGCGACTATGTCGCCGAGCTGCAACAGACCATCCGCGCGCACGGTTTGGAAAACCACGTCACCCTCACCGGCGACCGCCCCGATCTCAAAAACATCCTGGCCGCCTCCACCGTCGTCCTCTCGCTTTCCACCGACCCCGAAGCGTTTGGGCGCACCACTCTGGAAGCGCTGGCCCTGGGTACGCGCGTCATCGGCTACCATCACGGCGGCGTTGCCGAGCAACTCGCGGCGATCTACCCCGAAGGGTCGGTTGCCGTGGGCGACCAAACCGCGCTTGCCCGCCAGATCCGCGCCGCGCTCGACGGTACGCTGCCACCGGTGACCCAACCGCTCCCGGAACGCTTCACGCTCGCCGCGATGCAGCACGAAACGCTCGCCCTGTATCAGCGGTTGGCAGAGCGGGTAGAATCGCCATAACGTCCCGGGGCGATTGGTCGGTACCGTGTCTGTGAAACGCTTTCTCATCGTCGTCGTTCACCGGAACGGAGCAGCGTTGTTGCGCGAAACCGTCACCGACGAAACGATCGTCGGTGCCTGCATCGCAGCACGGCGCACGGCAATCGACGCGGTTGGGCCCATGGACCCCGATTTTTTCTTCTATTTCGAAGAAACGGAATGGTGCGTCCGCATGCGCCGTCACGGCTGGAAAATCGCGCTCGATCCCGCTGTATCCGTCACGCACCGCAAAGGCCATTCGACGCAAGCGGTGCGCACTGAGGCCCAAATCGAGGCGCTTCGTTCGCGCCTCCTCTACTATCGCAAAACCATGCCCCCGCTCTTGGCCGCCACCGTCACGATCAATCGAGTGGTGCGCGTCGTGCTCAACACCTTGGGACAACTGACCCTATTCGCTGTGACTTTGGGTTGTGTCCCCCGCATTCGCAAACGACTCATCGGATACGGGAGCCAGCTCGTCTGGCTGCTGCTCGGCTGTCCAAGAACGTGGGGGCTTCCGGACAAATGCAATCAATGAAGATCTGGCGCCCCCTCTGCAGGAACGCGTAATACACCGATCCCAAATCCAGTTTGGTTTGGATTTTCGATGATCTCCACAACGTCTGCTATTTTCTTCAATTTCTTCCAAAAAAATTGGACCTGATTCGTTTCGTACGGTTGATTATCTACAATATCATGAAAGGCGATCAAGCCACCTGGCCTGACCAAGTCTTTGTACATCTGGTAATCTTGCGAAACCCCCTCTTCAGTATGGTCGCCATCAATAAAAAGAAAATCAACTTGGCGTTCCGCCAATACATTGCGAACCCTTTGAAAAAAGGCAGGATCATGCGAATTACCGGACAATAATTTTACTTCACACCGGGACGAAGGCGGCGGAAATTTCGTAAACAACCATTCCTGCCGCCTCATATCATTGATATCGCAGCTCACAGCCAGCTCACTCGCCAAATGCGCCCAAATGAAAAGTGTCCCCCCGCGGTGCGTTCCGATCTCGAGAATTGTTTTTGGCTGAATCTCGGCTACCATCTCGGCCAATTGCAAAATCTCTGACCGAATCTGCATCGTTTTGACACGAAGATAGCCGTGACCACCGAAATCCATCGCTGCGTCCACAACCTCTTTCAGCGTTCTTGGTTTTTCATGAAATTTTTGTAAGAGTCGCTTCGATTCAATACGACAGAAAGGGTAAATCAACTCCTTTCTGATTTTTCCCAGATCCATCAACCCAGCTCCTCGACATGATAGAATGGATCTCATTATAGCAAATCGACACTGCGCGTATGCCACTCCCCCTCTCCGTCTTCCTCATCACCAAAAACGAAGCCGACCGCCTACCTGCAGCGATCGCGAGCGTCCGTGACTGGGTCGATGAGATCCTCGTCGTCGATAGCGGCAGCGAGGACGCAACCGTTGCGGTCGCCGAATCCTTCGGCGCAAAGGTCCTCGTTCGTCCATGGGAGGGGTATGGGCCCCAGAAAGTGTTCGGCGAACGCGCGTGCCGCAACGACTGGATCCTCAATATAGACGCCGACGAAGCCGTGAGTCCCGAACTCGCTGCTGAGATCCAAGCGCACTTTCGCGCGGGCGAACCCGAGCACGCGGCCTACACCCTCCCCATCCTCCCGATCTACCCCACCCAAAAAATGGGCCACCCCTGGACCGCGTTTCACCACCCCATCCGCCTCTACGACCGTCGCCGCGCCGGCTTCAAACCCCACCCCGTGCACGATTCGGTGGTCGTGCGCAGCGGCACCGTTGGGCACCTCAAGGGTTTCGTCTGGCACCGTTCCTTTCGTTCGCTCACCCATCACCTTGCCAAAATCAACGAAACCACCACGTGGCGCGCGGCGGAATATCGCCAACGCAAAGGGAAACCTTCGGCTCTCACCCTCTTTCTGCTTCCCTTTTTCGCGTTTTGGAAGTCGTACCTCCTGCGGCGTGAATTCGCAAACGGTGCAACCGGCGTTCTCATCAGCCACATGTACGCGATTCAGCGCTTCCTTCGCGTTGCCAAAGCGTGGGAAGACGCCGAACGCCGCCGTTTGGGCCTTCCCCCTACCCTCGACCTCCCGAACACCGATCCACAAGACCAAAACCAGACCACAGCGCCATGAACCCCACGGTCCTCTGGTGGGGGCGCTTCGACCCCCACTACGCGCGCAACGCGTTCCTCATGCGCCTCTTTGGCGAGCTGGGCTGGCAGGTAGTCTCCTTTCGCCCCCGTTGGAGTCCGCTTGGACAGTGGGAAGCTGCACTTCGCCCCCTCCCCAAACCGTCTCTGGTCTGGGTACCGGCGTTTCGACAACGCGACATCGCTGCAGCGGCGGCTTGGGCGCGGACGCGGTCCGTTCCGCTCATCATCGACCCGCTGATCTCAGCATACGACAAACAGGTTTTCGAACGGCGAAAATTTGATCCTGGCAGTGCCCGCGCTGAGCGCCTCCACCGCTGGGAGGCACAATGCTTTTCCCTTGCCGATGCGGTTGTCGTCGACACCCCGGCGCACGCCGACTTTTTCCACGAAGCCCTTGCCGTTCCTCGAGAAAAATTGCACCTCATCTGGGTAGGTGCCGACGAAGCGCGCTTTCGCGCCACCCCACTTCCTCCAAATCCCGAAGCGGGTCCCGAAGCGCTCTTTTGGGGCAGCTTCCTGCCGCTGCACGGCCCGGAAACGATCGTCGCCGCTGCGCAGTGCTACCAGGGGCCGCCACTTCGGCTCACCCTGATCGGTGACGGCCCGCTGCTTGCACGCTGCCAAGCGCTCGCCCACGACGCGCCGCTGCCGCCGAAACTCACCCTCACCTTCGTGCCCCCGATCTCTTATGACGCGCTACCGGAGCGAATCGCGCAAGCCCACTTCGTCCTGGGCATATTCGGTGCAACGCCCAAAGCGGAACGGGTGATTCCCAACAAGGTTTTTCAGGGGCTTGCGAGCGGCAGGCCGGTGGTGACGCGACAAGCGCCCAGCTATCCTGAACCCGTCATCCAAGAAACCGCGAGCGGCCTTCTCTGGGTTCCCGCAGCGGATCCGAACGCTCTGGCGCGATGCTTGACAGAACTGGCCGCTTCGGCTCCCGCGCACTGGCAGCGCCTGGGTGAAGCAGCGCGCACCACCTTCCTACGCCATTTCAACGAAACAACGATTCGGAGACAATTGGCGGCTCTCCTTGCCCGTTTTGTTGAGATTGCTCCGCTCGATCCGACTCGGTAAGTGCCACCCAAAAAGCGATCCAGCACAACCAGATCACGGGAAACCACCAGACATTGAGCAACACCGGTTGCGATTGCACCGGAAACGCGTACGCCGCCAGTGCCGCTGCCCACGGCGCAGCACGCGCCCGCGCCTCCGGAGAAGCCCTGCGAAAAGCGACGAACATGCTTCCCGCAATGACAAAGAACCAGAGAAGCCCGGCACCGCCGAGCTCCGCCCAAAGCGCCAGGTAGAGGTGGTGCGCATGGTAGGGATCTGCATGCAGATAGAGATCCCCTTCATCGGCATAGTCGGCGTACACATAGCGGAACTGTTTTGTCCCAACACCGAAAAACGGGTTTGCAGCCCCCATGCGCGTCGCGTTGCGCCACAACTCCCATCGCTGGGAAAGAATCCGATTGAGCCCTTCTTCGGTAGCAGCGGATTCTTTTGCTTGCCGTAGTGCCACGAAACCGTCTACACTGTTTTCGATCCGTTTCTGCCAAGCAGGTGAAACCACAACCGCCGCAAAAACCCCCAACACCACGACACCCAACAGCCCCACCCGCACGCGTCGCGGCCACCGCCAGACAACCGGAAGCGCGGCCAACATCAGCAAAACCAACGCACTGCGCGCGCCCGAAAGCAACACCACCCCCCCCGTCGCGAGCAACAATGGCAACGCCACACGCATCCGGTCGCGCCATGGCCAGACGGCTACCGGAAAGAGCAGCGCGAGCAGCACCGGTAACTTCAACGTATCGGCAAATGGGCCTAGCAACCGTCCCTCGAAATAGGATGCGCCATACGGAACCCCGAACAGGTCTCGACCGACCAACCACTGGAGCCACGCATCGCCCAACAAAAACAGAAATCCCGCACGCACCCCCCATCCCAACCAGAACGAGGGTCTGGGCAACCGGCGCGCAGCCCAAACCAGCGCCGCGGAAGCCACCGCAAACCCGCTCATGCCCAGCGCATAGCTCCACCCAATCGCCGGCTGCGGCGCACCGATGACGGAAAGCACCAGCACAAGCGCGAAGACCAAGAGACTCCCCGCAGTCCCTTTGGCAGCGGGTGGCCGCCAAAGGTCACCCCGCGCATGCCACCACGCGCCCATCGCAAAGCCAAGCAAAAGGAAAAAAGGCAACCGCGGACCACCGGGCAGCGGCTGTGCCCACACCAGTGCCGTCGCCCAAAAAAAGAGCCCCGCCGCCAGTCGTTCTGAACGCCCAGCATTCCGCCACCAAGCGACAACGCGTTGCCACTTGGCGAAAAAATCCGCAAACCTCACCGCGCCAACACGGTGCAATCCCAACCCGAAACCGTCACCGCGCACCGCCTCACCGCCACTGCTTGATCACCCACATCGGTGGCGCAATATGCGCGCCGCCCGGCAGCCGTTCGAAGGTGCCATCCCCGCTCTTATCCACCAAATAGTAGGGCTCACCGCGTGCAGGCACCACCTTCATCAGATACACCTTACCGCCCACACGGTATTCGGTCACCGTATTCTCCCCTTCCTGCCGAATCACCACCTCGGGTTCTACCAGATCTTCTTCGGTGATCGGCCCGGGAATCACCGGGGGTGGCGGCGCGTCGGCAAAAATGGGCGGCGCGCTACGGCCACGATCCCCCACATCGCGCTCGGCTCCGCGCTCGCTTTGCTGTCCATCCTGCGCCATTTGGGCCACAGCCCCCTGCCATGCGCCCACGATCGCCAGCAACGCGCCCACCATCCATACTTTCCCAGTCCGCATTGGAATACTCCCTCACAACTGCAACATCAACTGCCGCTCGTGCGGCAACGGTTCGAAGCCACGGGTCTCGTAATGTTTGAAAATCGCCGCGACGATCGCATCGGGATCATCGATCACTTGCGCAATCAGCAGATCGTCCGGGTCGATCATCCCCTCTCCCGCGAGCTTCGCTTCGAGCCAATCCAAAAACCCTTGCCAGAACGGGCGATGCACCAAAATCACCGGAATCCGGCGGCTCTTCCCGGTCTGGATCAACGTCATCACCTCCAGGAGCTCGTCGAGCGTCCCAAACCCCCCGGGCATCACCACGTACGCCGACGCAAAACGCACGAACATGTACTTGCGCGCAAAGAAATGGCGGAACGTTTGCGAAACATCCTGATAAGGATTGGCGTGCTGTTCGTGCGGCAACTGGATATTGAGCCCAACCGACGGGCTGCGGCCAAAAAAAGCCCCTTTGTTCGCCGCCTCCATGATCCCCGGCCCACCGCCGGAAATCACCGCAAATCCCGCATCGGAGAGTTTGCGTGCGATGCGCTCGGCCAACTGATAATAAGGATGCTCCGGTGCCAGCCGTGCGCTGCCGAACATCGAAACTGCCGGGCGAATCGGCGAGAGGCGCTCGGCCCCTTCGACGAATTCGGACAAAATCCCCAACAACCGCCACGCCTCGCGGCCATTCTCCATGATATCTTTGGGATCATCGACCCCGACAGGCACCTTGTCTCGCAGCGACATCGTCCGCATCACTCCTCTTCGACAACCGCTATGCTACCCTAACGGCCAGCAAAAAGAGAGTGACGCGAGAAGACTCATGACCCGGCTCGTACTCGTCGACGGCAGCAGCTTCCTCTACCGTGCCTTCCACGCGCTGCCCGACCTGCGCACCGCCCAAGGCGAACCCACGGGCGCGATCCGCGGCGTCGTCACCATGCTCACCAAGCTCGAAGCCCGCTTCCCTGCCGAATACCGCGCGTGCGTTTTCGACGCCCCCGGGCCCACGTTCCGCGACGAACTCTTTGCCGAATACAAAGCCCACCGCCCGCCGATGCCGGAAGCGCTCGCAGCCCAGATCGAAACGCTCCACCAACTCGTCCCCCTCATGGGTTGGCCACTGATCGTCGAGCCAGGTGTCGAGGCCGACGACGTCATCGCCACCCTCACTACGCAAGCGCGTGCCCGCGGGTGGGAAGTCGTGATCGCCACCGGCGACAAAGACCTTACCCAGCTCGTTGCTCCCGGTGTCCTCTGGGTCGACACCATGCGCAACGAAACGCTCGACCAAGCAGGCGTCGTCGCCAAATTCGGCGTCACGCCAGCACAAATCCCCGACTACCTCGCGCTCGTCGGTGACAGCGTCGACAACATCCCCGGCGTCGCAGGCTGTGGCCCCAAAACCGCTGCGAAATGGCTCAACCAATACGCCACGCTCGACGAACTCATCGCCCATGCGGACGAAATCGGCGGCAAGGTGGGTGAAAACCTCCGTGCCGCGCGCGAATGGCTCCCCAAAGCACGCGAACTCACCACCGTCAAACGCGATCTCACGCTGCCCTTCACCCTCGACGACCTCGCCACCCGCCCCGTCGACTGGCCCGCCCTCAGCCGTTGGTTCGAACGTCTCGAATTCCGCACCCTCGCCAAACAGTTCGAAGCGCACCTTGGCGCCGCGCTCCACCCTTCCGATACCAACCCTGCCCCTTCCGGCAGCGAAACCTCCGCCCACCCCTCAACCAACCCCGACGCCACCGCTGCTGACGCGGTTCCCCGTGAAACCAGCGCGGCGCACGGCACCCTTCACCAGGAGACCGCCCACCACCTGCCGGAACCGGCGCTCGAGCCATCCGAAACCGCCGAACTGCGCCGTGCCCGGTATCGCACCATCACCACCCCAGAAGCGCTCGACGCCCTCGCTCACCGGCTACAGGCCGCCGCCGCGTCCCAAGCGGTCGTTGCGTTCGACACCGAAACCACCAGCCTCGACGCCCGCAACGCCGCGTTGGTCGGCATCTCGTTCGCCTTTGCCGAAGGAGACGCCTGCTACCTCCCGCTTGCGCACCGCAGCCTGGAAGCGACCGAACAACTGCCGCGCGATGCGGTTCGCGCCGCGCTCGCCCCGTGGTTTGCCAACGCATTGGCGCCCAAAGTCGCGCAAAACGCCAAATTCGACCTCCACGTTCTGGCCGCCCACGGCATGCCGGTTGCCGGAACACCGGACGACACGATGCTCATCGATTACGTGCTCGCCAGCGACCGCGAACACGACCTCGACCGTCTTGCCGAACGCGAACTCCACCTTCGTCCCCTCACCTACCAAGCGGTCTGCGGCAAAGGCAAACAAGCGATCTCGTTTGCCGACGTCGAACTCCCCGTCGCCACCCGTTACGCAGCCGAAGACGCCGACCTCACCTGGCGGCTCTACCACCACCTGCGCCCGCAACTCGAAGCCGACGCCAAGCGCAACCGAGTCTATACCCGGATCGAACGACCGCTCGTCCCAGTGCTCACCGCCATCGAAGCGGCGGGCGTCAAAATCGACACCGCGCAGTTGGCCGCCCAATCGGAACGGTTCGCCGCCGAAATCGCGGAATGCGAAACCCGCGCCGCGAAACTCGCGGGCCGCCCCTTCAACCTTGCCTCCCCCAAACAGGTTGGCGAACTCCTCTTCGCGGAACTTGGCCTCAAACCCCCGAAAAAGACCGCGACCGGCCAGGCGAGCACCAGCGAAGAGGCGCTTGCGCTCTTAGCCGAACGGCTCGACCCCAGCACGCGGGAATATCAGCTCATCGCCACACTCCTTGAACACCGGCGGCTGGCAAAACTCAAGAACACCTACCTCGACAAACTCCCGCGCATGGTCGACCCCAAGACCGGCCGCGTCCATACCACCTTCTCACAAGCGGCGGTCGTCACCGGGCGACTCTCCTCTTCGGAACCCAACCTGCAGAACATCCCCGTACGCACCGACGAAGGGCGCGCCATTCGCCGCGCCTTCGTCGCCGAACCGGGCTACCGGCTCCTTTCCGCCGACTACTCGCAAATCGAACTGCGTATCATGGCCCACCTCTCCGGCGACGAAACGCTGATCGCTGCGTTTCGCCACGGCGAAGACATCCACCGCCACACCGCCGCCGAACTCCTCGGCAAAGCACCGGACGCGGTCACTGCCGACGAACGGCGCCTGGCGAAAACCATCAACTTCGGACTCATCTACGGCATGGGCGCCCCAGGACTTGCGCGCTCGCTCGGTCTCTCGAAAAAAGCGGCCGAAGCCTACATCGCGCAATACTTCGCCCGCTACCCCGGCGTGCACCGCTACATGGAACGCGCCCGCGAACAGGCGCGACAGCAAGGCTACGTCGAAACCCTCTTCGGCCGCCGACTGTGGCTGCGCAACATCCATTCCCGCAACGCCGGTGTGCGCGCCGCCGACGAACGCGCCGCGATCAACGCCCCGATGCAAGGCACCGCGGCGGACCTCATCAAACTCGCGATGATCGACCTCGCCGCAGCGCTCGCTGAACGCCACCCCCACGCGCGCATCGTCCTGCAAGTGCACGACGAACTCCTCATCGAAGCGCCGGAAGCCGAATGCGCGGCGGTCGCGCACCTCGTCAAAACACAGATGGAAGGCGTTGCCGACCGCCACGCGGCAGCGTTTGCGATCGAACCGCTCGCCGTACCGCTCGTCGTCGACGTCGGCATCGGCGCCAACTGGGACGAAGCCCATTGAACGCCGTCCCCGATCGCGACCTCGCCCTCTACCGCCGCTTGTGGCGCTACGTCCGCCCCTACTACGGTGCGTGGGCGATCGCCCTCGTCGGCTTCCTGCTCTTTGCCAGCGGTCAGCCGATGCTTGCGGTTGCCCTCAAATACTTCGTCGACGGGCTTACCGACCCGCAACTCGCGCGCGTCACCCTGCCTTGGGGTGAAAGCGTCAACCTGCTGCCGTGGATTCCCCTCATTCTCGTTGCCGTCGCGCTGTGGCAAGGAATCGGCACCTTCTTGGGCCAATACGGCATGGCGAAGGTCGCTGCGGGCGTCGTCCATGACCTGCGCCGCGACCTCTTCGCCCATCTCCTGACGCTTCCCATCGCCTACTTTCGCGACCACGACAGCGGCCGAACCATCTCGCGCCTCACCCACGACGTCACGATGACCACCACCGCGGTCACCGACGCGGTGCGCGTATTGGTCCGCGAAGGACTCACCGTGCTCGCGCTCCTCCTTTACCTCCTGTGGTCGAACTGGCGGTTGACGCTTGCGCTCCTCATCGTCCTGCCGCTCATCGCGCTCGTGGTACGCCACACCCAAAAACGGCTGCGCCAAGCGGCACGGGCACTGCAAGAAGCCGTTGGCGAACTCACCGGGCTTGCCACCGAAACGGTGCGCGCAATCTCCGACCTGCGCGCGTTCGGCGCAGAAACCCGCATCCAAGAACGGTTCGCTGCCGCGAACAACGCCGAAGAGGCGCGACAACAGCGTCTTGCGCGCATCGCCGCTCGGCAAACTGCGTTCACCCAGCTCCTCACCTTCACCGCGATGGGCGTCGTGCTCTGGCTCGTCCTGCAACTGCGTGGCGACGCCACCGTCGGCGAACTGGTCGCCTACGTCTCGGCCGCGGGACTCCTGCCCAAACCGTTGCGGCAACTCTCGGAAGTCGGCAGCCGCTTCGCGCGCGGCCTTGCGGGCGCTGAAAGCGCGTTCCAGCTCCTCGACACCCCGCCCGAACCCGAAACGGGCCACTACGCGCCGCCCCATTCAGCGCCACCACCCGCAGCCGCATCAACGGTTTCCCCTCCCCCCACCTTCGCCGCCGACCCGCGCGCCCCCAGCGCTGCTGCCGACGCGCTCGCCCCAGCCCCGGTTCTCGACCGGCACACACCCAACGCGTCCACACCCCCCGTAGCTGCCGCAACACTTCTCGACGCCACACCTCGTCGCGGCGCCCACGTCGCGTTCGACCACGTCTCCTATCGCTATCCCAACGCCGCCACGCTCGCCCTGGAAACGATCACGTTCGAACTGCGCCCCAATCAGTTCACCGCGCTCATCGGACGCTCTGGAAGCGGAAAATCGACCCTCGTCCAACTGCTGCTACGCTTTGCCGACCCCACTTCCGGAACGATCACCTTCAACGGCGTACCGCTTCCCGAATGGCAACGTGCGGCGCTGCGCCGCCAGATCGCCTACGTCCCGCAAGCCCCGGTCCTGCTCGCTGGGACCATCGCGGAAAACGTCGCGCTCGGCGTCGGTAACGAACCGGTGACCCGCGACGCGATCATCGCCGCACTCAAAGCGGCGCACGCCTGGGAATTCGTCGCACCACTGCCGCACGGCATCGATACCCCGATCGGAGAAAATGGCGCACAGCTCTCGGGCGGTCAGTGCCAACGGATCGCGCTGGCGCGCGCCTTCCTCAAACGCGCCCCACTCCTCATTTTGGACGAAGCTACCTCGGCGCTCGACAGCGAAACGGAAGCCGCGGTGCACGAAGCGCTAGAGCAACTGCGCCACCACACCACCCTCCTGGTCATCGCCCACCGCCTCTCGACCATCGAACGCGCCGACACCATAGTCGTTCTGGAAGCGGGCCGCGTCGTCGAAACCGGAACCCACGCAACGCTCTCGCAAAACCGCTCCCGCTACGCGCAACTCCTGGCCGCAACTGCCCCGAACGCCACGCGCACCGCTTCCACCTAGCAACCCGCCGCGTTCTTCCGCTCACGCACCGCACCCTTTCGCGGCACTGCACCACTTTTCCCCAGTGTGACGTCACTACTTTTCCCCAGAGTGGCTATAATTGGCGTCACAGCCTCCCGCACACCGTTACCGCGATGACCTCCGTAATCGACCTCTACGAAAAACTGCGTCTGGCACCCGACGAAACCGCCCGCGCCCGCATCATTGCGGAAGCGTTCGAAGCGCTCGAAAACCGCTACCCCCACCTCGACTACCTGGTGACCACCCGCCACCTCTCAGAAACCGAACTCAAACTCACCAAAGAGATCGAGCAGGTTCGGCTCGAAGTCGAGCAAGTCCGTACCGAACTCAAAACCACTGAGCTCAAGCTCACCAAAGAGATCGAGCAGGTTCGTCTCGACCTGACCAAAGAGATCGAGCAGGTCCGCCTCGAAGTCGAGCAAGTCCGCTCCGAACTCAAAGCCACCGAGCTCAAACTCACCAAAGAGATCGAGCAAGTTCGCCTCGAAATCGTTCAAGCTTCCGAACGCACCCGCAGCGAAACCCTGACCGCGATTGCCGAAAGCAAGGCATCGCTCATCAAATGGAGCTTTCTCTTCTGGCTCAGCCAAATGGGGGCGATCCTCCTCCTGCTTTGGCGGCTCTTCCCCAACCGCGGCGGCTGACGTTGTCCAACCCATGACGCTCATCCCTGCAGCCCCCCAATGGCAGGGCTACCGCGCTACCGCGGATCCAAAACTCCTCGCGGCGCTCACCCCGTTTCGCGGGCACACACCGCTCTGGGTCGTAACCAGCGGCGAAGCGGGCATGCGGGCGCAGGCGCTTGGCCTTGCTGAAGCGCTCGATACCCCCTATACCGAATGGGTGTGGCCTTTGGCGCCGCCCTGGCGCCGCTGGCCTGCCTGCGCGCTGCTGCTCACCTGGCTGCTCCGCCACGCGCTCCCGCGCCGCCGCGACACCACGCCATTTGCCACCGCTTGGCAAACCTTGTGCCGCTACCTGGAAGGCCCACCGCAACAAGCAGAGTGCGCCTCGCCGCACGCGCTCGACTTACCCGCGCTCCACGCGTGGCCGCAAACAGACACCCCTGCGCCACCCCGGCTCATCGTCGCGTGCGGCCGTCGCGTGATCGCACCTGTCCTGTGGCTCAAACGCGCCGCCCCCACCCGGCCCAAAGTCATCTACGTCCAAGACCCGCGCACGCTCTGCGCTCAGTTCGACCTCATCGTCGCCCCCGCCCACGACCCGATCCGCGGCGCGAACGTCGTCCCCACCCCCTTGGCGCTACACCGCATCACCCCGGAACGGCTCGCACACGTCGCGGCCATTTGGCAACCGAAATGGGCGCCCTACCCCAAACCGTGGTGGGGACTGGTCGTTGGCGGCCCCAGCCGCTCGGTCCAATGGGACGAAGTGCTGGCGCGAACAGCGATTCGAGCCTGGCTGGAACAGGCACGCGCCGCAGGCGCCACGCTCTTTGCCACCACCGCCCGGCGCACCCCCGCTGCTACCCGAGCGTGGCTTGCTCAGTCCCTGGCCGCAATTTGCCCTGGGAGTCCACCCCCCTTTACCGGCGAAGGGGAAAACCCCTACCTCGCGATCCTCGCGCTCACCACCCAACGCGCGATCACCAGTGATTCGGTCTCGATGCTCTCCGAAACCCTTGCCGCGCCCGGCATCAGCGTGCGGCTCGAAGTCGGCACCTACCGTCCGCGCCTGCAACGCTTTCACCGCGTTTGGGATCAAGGTGCCGCACCCAGCGCCGACTCATAGAGCGGTTTAACCAGAGCAGAATCTACCGCCGCCCGCCACTTCCAACGACCGGCGCCCGAGATGCACACCCCTTACGCACGCTCGAAAACCGCCATCGACTCCACATGCCCCGTGTGCGGGAACATGTTCGCAATCCCCGCTGCCACAAGACGATAGCCTTTTTCGTGCACCAAGATCGCCGTGTCGCGCGCCAACGTCCCCGGATGGCAGGAGACATAGACGATGCGGGTGGGCGCCACCTCGGGGGTGATCGCCTTCACCAACGCCGCCGCGCCATCGCGTGGTGGATCGAGCAGCCATTTATCGAAGCGACCGAACCCCGCGAGCGCCGCTTCGGTCATCTCGAAGAGGTTCGCGCTATAAAATGCCGTATTGCCGCCCAGCCCATGCGCGTCCGCCAGCGCCGCAGCGCGTTGCGTCATCGTTTCGGAACCTTCCACCCCGACCACGGTCGCGCCCGAACGCGCGATCGGCAGCGTGAAATTGCCCAAACCGCTGAACCAATCGGCCACGCGCTCTCCAGCCTGCGGCGCCAACCACTGTACAGCCCGCCGTACCAACGCCCGGTTGATCTGCGGATTCACCTGGGTGAAGTCGCTCGGCAAAAAGGTCAGCGTGACGTCGAATTCCGGGTGGCGATATGCCAACGTCCGGTCATCCGCGGCGGTGAGCGGCGCCATCGTCTGCGGCCCACCCGGTTGCACCCAGACCGCCACCTCATGGGTGCGGCCAAACGCGGCCAACATCGCTTCATCTTGCGCCGTCAAGGGCACCAGATGGCGAAAGACCAGTACGATCGTCCCATCGTCGCCTGCTGCGAACTCGATCTGCGGAATCCGATCGGGACAAGACAACCCACCGATCAACCGCCGCAGCTCGGGCAACAGCACCGAGACGCGTTGCGGCAACACGTGGCAGGAGCGCATATCGGCGATATGACTCGAATTCCGTTCACGGAAACCGACAAGCACCCCCCCCTTCTTCGGCACCAGTCGTGCGCCGATGCGCGCCCGATGGCGATACCCCCAGTACGGCCCGTAAAGCGGCGGCAACACCTGCTCCGGGCGCACCCGCGCAATATGCCAGAGCGTGTCTTCCAGCACCCGCTGTTTCGCAGCCACCTGCGCGGAGGCATCGAAATGCTGCATCGCGCACCCGCCACACACCCCGAAATGGGGGCAGCGCGGCGTCACCCGCCAACACGAAGCCCGCTCCACCGCAACCAATTCGCCTTGCGCGTAACTGGCCCGTTCACGGGTACGGACGAAACGCACCACCTCCCCGGGCAACGCCCCGCTGATGAAAACCGCCTTGCCATCGACGTGCGCGACCCCCCGCCCCTCGAGGTCAAGCGACGCCACCGCCGCGCGCTCGACCGGCGCGGTCGCAGACGAACGCGCTTTACCCATCAACGCAGCTCTTCGTAGAGCATTTCCAAGATCTGCTTCGCGGTGGCGTCGTTCACCGCATTGTCTGACTCGTCGAGCACCACCACGCGGCTCTGCTCGCCCGCGCCCACTACGCGCACCCGGTATTCGCTGTTGAGTTTCGGCCTCTTGTCGTCACGCCAAAACGCCAGCCGCGACCAGAAGCTCTTGCGCTCCTCCTCGGCCACCACCGCCGGATCGTCGTAGCGCACAAGGTAGGTACCCGCGCGGCGATCGCGCTCCAGCACCGAAAAGCCCAGCCGGTCGAGCGCCAACCCCACGCGCCGCCACGCCCGGTCGAAGCCATCACGCAGCTCGAGTTCCGCCCGCTGACCATCGAGATGGAGCAGCGCGCGCTCTTGCGAAACCGCACCAGCTACCATCCGTTTCGCCGCCTCTTCCTGCGCCCCAAGGAAAACCATCAATCGACGCAACATCTCCGCCTCGAGCTCCGGATCCGCCGGACGCGGCTGCCAAACCGTGTGATCCTTCTGCGCCGAATCGTAGACCTCGACCATCCCGCGGTGCGAGATATAGACCTCGACCTCGCCCGGATTTTTCCCCGGCTCGATCCGGGTACGGAATTTGTCCCGCTCACCGGTGGAATAGAGCGAATCGAACACCTTGCCAAGGGTGCGGCGGATGATGTCGTCTTGAATCTTCGCCCGATTCTCGGCCCAATCGGTCTCGATCACCCCCAAATCGGGGCGTTCCACCGCCAACGTGAACCCAAGCTGCTGCCAAAAGTCCTTCAATTTCGGCCACAACTGATCGGGTGCAGCCTGCACCACCAACCAGCGGGTATCGCCAGCCCGCTCGATGCGCATCCCCGGCTGCTCCGGCAACACCCCAGATGCCGCCGCTGCCGCCGCGCTCCCTGGCTGCACCCGCTCGCTCTGATACGCCAAGAGCGAGGTCGCACCACGCCGCGTCGGCAACTGGAAGCGCTCCCCTTGCGCCGGATTGATCAGATCGGGCGGCACCTCGAGCGGCCGCTCCAAGCGCTTTTCGCTCTTGTAATCGATCTCGCTCTTTTTCTCCAGCCACTCGTTCGGCGAAAACGACGAACAGCCGCTCACCGCAGCGCCCAACAGCCCCGCAAGGAGCCCCACTCCCCAGCGCTGCACGGTACCGCGCCCCTGACCGGACCGCGCCGCAGTTGTCGCCACACCGGCACCACACTGCGCTACCGTTTTCGCCGCGCTCACGCCGCACGTCCCACTCGCCACCACCTGTTGCGCCATTTGCGCTTCCTTTCCAACCAAACTCACGCGCCTACCGCGATACCCGCACGCGCCAACGCCGCGCGCACCCGCTCCTGATTGCTGCTGCTCAAAGGCGTCAAAGGCAGCCGAATCCCGTCGGCGATTCGCCCCATCTGCGCCAACGCCCACTTCACCGGAATCGGGTTCGCCTCACAGAAAAGCGCCCGATGCAGCCCCAAGAGCTTCTGGTTGATCGCCACCGCCTCGGCCACGTTGCCGCTCATTGCCGCCACGCACATCTCGTGCATCGCGCGCGGCGCCACGTTCGCCGTGACCGAAATCACCCCTTTGCCGCCCAAAAGCAGGAACGGCAACGCAGTCAGGTCATCGCCGGTGTAACAGAGGAATCCGTCCGGCACCCGCTCGAAGAGATCGTACGCGCGGTCGATACTCCCCGTCGCATCCTTGATCCCGACGATATTGGGAATCTCGGCCAGACGCACCACGGTGTCGTTGCTGAGATCCGCCACCGTCCGCCCCGGCACGTTGTAGAGAATGAGCGGCAGATCCACCGCTTCGGCAATCGCGCGAAAATGGCGGTATAGCCCCTCTTGGGTCGGCTTGTTGTAATAAGGCACCACCGAAAGGTGGGCATCCGCCCCGGCACGTTTCGCCGCACGCGCCAGAAAGATCGCCTCCTCGGTGCTGTTCGCGCCCGTGCCCGCGATGATCGGAATCCGGCCTGCCGCATGCTTCACCGCCCGTTCGATCAACTGCACGTGCTCATCGAACGACACGGTGGGCGACTCCCCAGTCGTCCCCACCACCACGATCCCATCGGTCCCTTCCGCGATGTGCCAATCGATCAGCGCATCGAAGCGGGTCCAATCGATCGCCCCATCAGGCAACATCGGCGTGACGATTGCCACGATCGAACCAGTGAGCGAAAACATAACCCTTCCCTTCTGCGACGAGACGCAACGATTGTAACCCAATCACCCCTCCATCTCGCGACGAATGCCCGCCCAGCCGATCGCCAGCCGCACCCCCCAGAGCACCACCCAGCTCGCCATCCGCTGATACCACGGCAGCCGCCGCACCCGCTCCAGCGTCAGCGCCTCGGCCCCTTCCGCCACCGCCTGCGTGATGCGCTGCCGCAGCTCCTCAGCCAACGCCGGATCGTCCACCCACGCGTTCGCCTCGCGCGCCAGAAACAGGCTGAACGGATCGATATTGCTCGACCCCACCGTCGCGTACCGGTCATCGACCACCGCCACCTTCGCGTGCATCATCGCGCGGGTGTATTCGTAAAGCGCGATCCCATTTTCCAGCAACCACGGATAGAGGGAGCGGGTGGCGTAGTGCAGGATGGGATGATCCGAAAGACCTTGCAACACCAAACGCACCCGCACCCCCCGTTGCGCGCACGCCTCCAGCGCACGGCGAAAGCGCCGCCCTGGGAAAAAGTAGGCACAGACGATCCACACCTCCTGCTGCGCGGTCGCCAACGCGTTGAGATAGCTCTGCTCGATCGCATGCCGGTGGCGAAACGAATCGCGCAACACCAACGCCGCGCGATGCGGCCCCGCTTGAGCTACCGCAAACGGCGGATCGCGCGGCACCACCACCCGCCCCCGCCGCGACGCCCACGCCACCAGCCGCCACAACCGCGCCATCGCAGCGCGCACCTCCGCAGCCACTGGCCCTTCCAACCGCACGGCGAAATCCCAACGCGGATAGCGGGGGTTTGGCTCAGGTTGCCGTCGAAAATCTGAAACGATATTGATCCCGCCAACGAACGCCTCCACCCCGTCGCGACACGCCAATTTGCGGTGCAAACGCCGCATCCGGTTCGGACGCCACCACCGCCCGCCAGACGCCAGTGGCCGATAGACCTGCACCGCCACGCCCGCAGCACGCAAGCGCTCGGCATGGTCACGAACGAATTCGAGACTGCCAAAACCGTCGACCAGAAGGCGCACCATCACCCCGCGCTGCGCCGCGCGCACCAGCGCCGCGATCACTGCGGAACCGACCTCGTCGACCTCGAAAATATAGGTTTCCAGCCAGAACTCGACCTGTGCGCGGTCGATCGCCGCGATGAGCGCCGGGAAGAACGCCGCCCCATTTTCCAGCAGCGTTACCTGGTGCCCGGAACGAAACGGCGCAATCGTCACAACCAACCGCCTACGCCACCCACGCCAGCCGCGCCAACAGCGGCAGATGGTCGGAGAGCCGCGACCACGGCGCGCGTCGCAACACCTGCGCATCGAGTACGGCGAACCCACGCACATAAAGCCGGTCGAGGCGGCCAAACCGCCACCCACGCGCCGGATAGGTGCGTAACGGCCGCTTCAACCCCGCATCCACCCGCTGCAACCCCAACGGCGCCGCGAAACGCAGGCACGCGGCACGCTCCCAATCGTTGAAATCGCCACCGACGATCACCGGCCGCCCCTCCGGCACAGCGGCCACCAGCTCGCGCAGCCGCGCCAACTGCCATTGGCGCCAACGGTGTCGCAACCCCAAGTGAAGGGAAAAGAGATGCACGCGCTGCGCGCCCATTGCCACCACCACTTCGAGCGCCCCACGCGACTCCCACCGCGGCGCAGCCGAGAGATCGTGGTTACGCTGCGCCACGATCGGAAAACGCGAAAGCACCGCATTGCCATGGTGCCCCGCCACGGTGAAGCGGTTTGCCCCGTACGCCACATACGGCCACGCCCCTTCCGCCAAATAGCGGTGTTGCGGCACGTGCTCGCGCGCAGCCCGCTCGGGATCGAAGAGCGCCCCGCGCACCTCCTGCAACAACACGAAGTCGGGTGCCACGGCGCGCAACGCCTCGCGCATCGCCGCAATCGTCACCCGCGTGCGCCACGGCGCCCACCCCTTGTGGATGTTGTAGGTCAGAACCGAAACGGTTGGTGGCGTCACCGCGTTCGGCAACCTCAACCGACCGCCAGCATCCGATCCAGCGCCACCCGTGCCCAGTGCGCCACGGACTCCGGTACCTGGATGCGGTTCACCACGACCCCGTTGGCCAGATTCGCCAACGTCCACGCCAGATGCTGCGGGTCGATGCGCTGCATCGTCGAACACATGCACACCACCCCGCCCATGAAATGGACCACCTTCTCTTCAGCCGCCATCTCCTCGGCCAGGCGGCTCACCAGGTTGAGCTCGGTCCCCACCAGCCACTTCGTGCCCCGCGGTGCTTCGCGGATCGTCTTCTGAATGAATTCGGTGCTCCCGACATAGTCGGACTTCAAGCAGACCTCGAGCGAACACTCCGGGTGCGCAATCACGAAGCCATCGGGGTACTTCGCTTTCCAGCGGTCGATCTGCTGCGGCGTAAACATCTGATGCACCGAACAGTGTCCTTTCCACAGCAGAATCTCGGCATCGCGAATCGCCTCTGGGGTCAGCCCCCCATAGGGCAGATCGGGGTCCCACACCTTCATCTTCTCGAGCGCAATCCCGCGCTTATAACCCGTCCATCGCCCCAGATGCTGATCCGGGAAGAAGAGGAGCTTCGGCCGCTCCTTGAGCGCCCAATCGACGATCTGCGGCGCGTTGGTCGAGGTGCACACGATCCCGCCATGTTGCCCACAAAACGCCTTCAGGTCGGCCGCGGAATTGATATAGGTCACCGGTGTGTAGGTCTGTTCCGGGTCGTCGCCCAACACCTCGCCCAATTCGCGCCACGCGCGGGTCACCTTGGGCAGGTCGGCCATATCGGCCATCGAGCAACCGGCAGAAAGGTCGGGCAGAATCGCCACCTGCTGGGGCTTACTCAAAATATCGGCCACTTCGGCCATGAAATGGACGCCACAAAAGACGATATACCGCGCATCGGTCTGCGCTGCCAACCGCGCCAACTTCAACGAATCGCCGGTGAGGTCGGCATGACGATAGACGTCGGCCCGTTGATAGTGGTGACACAAAATCACCGCGTCGCTACCCAGACGCTTGCGCGCCGCGACGATCCGATCGTGACACGCCGCGTCGCTCAAATGAGCGAATTCCGCGAACGGAATCACCTCGCCCCCCAAATTTTCCGGTTCGACAGCCGGCTCCAGCGTCTGCTCGAATGCACGCATCACACTGTCCTCGCGTTACGGCGAAAGCCACGGCAACCCGTGGAATTTCCACCCCCCCACGGTGCCGCGATGGCCTTCGGCATCTTTGTCGCCTTCGAAACCTTCCAAAATATTATAAGCGCTTGCATACCCGGCCGCCGCCGCAGCGCTCGCCGCATGGTGCGACCGCGCCCCAGAGCGGCACAAAAAGAGCACCACCGCCTCCGGGTCGACCTGTCGGCGCAATTGGGTCAAAAAATGGGGGTTCAGCGTCATCTCCGGGTAGGTCACCCACTCGATCTCCACTGCGCCGGGCACGCGTCCCACCCAATCCCATTCGGCGCGTGTCCGACAATCGACAAGTACTGAGCCGGGTATCCCGCGCCAGACCGCGTACGCCTCAGGCGGTGTGAGCGCTCCGGCATACGGCAACCCCAGTTCCGTGCGCCGCCGCCCCGCCGCTGCTAAAATGTCGTGCAGTTCGCTCATCGTTGCCTCCTACTGTGTCGCACCCGATCATACCCCCGAATCCTGCTCCTGAAAAAGAGACTGCGCCCAGGGAAAAACCTTCTCAAACCCCACCCCCCGCGGCAACGCCCACCATCGGCCCAACCCCACGCAGCCAGAAGGTCGCGCGCGCCAGCGTCACCGCCATGGCAACGAACGCCACGCTCGCGCTCCTCCAGATCGCAGTCGGGTTGTTTGCCAACGCATTCAGCTTGGTTGCCGACGCGTTCCACACCCTTGCTGACCTCACCACCGACGCGCTGATCGCGTGGGCGAGCCGTCGCGCCGGCGCCCCGCCCGACGCCGACCACCCCTACGGCCACGGTCGGTTGGAAACGGTGGCAAGCCTTGCGCTTGGGGCGGTCCTCGTCGGCGTCGGCGGCGGCTTCGTCTGGGCCGCTGCGCAACGCTTGCAAAACACCGAAACGCTCCCGGCGGTCACCTACCCGGCGCTTGTCGTCGCCCTCCTCGTGCTCGCCAGCAAAGAGGGGCTCTATCACTGGCTCAAACGGCAAGGAAAGCGGCTCAACGCGCCAGTGCTCGTTGCAGCAGCGTGGCACGCCCGCTCGGACGCCGCCTCGTCGCTTGTGGTCGCGCTTGGCATCGGCGCAAGCCTCGTCGGCTACCCGGCGCTCGAGCCGATCGCCGCAGCGATCGTCGGGTTCCTCATCGCGTCGATGGGCGTGCGCTTTGCCTACCGCGCGCTTACCGAACTCATCGATACCGCGCTCGAACCCGAGCAGGTCGCCGCGATTGCCGAAGCGATCCGCACCACCCCTGGCGTCGTCGACCTCCATGAATTGCGTACCCGTCGCATGGGCCACCAGGCGCTGGTCGATGCCCACGTCCAAGTGGCGCCGCGGCTTACCGTCTCCGAAGGGCACCGCGTCGCCGAAAAAGTCATCGCCCGCCTCAAAACCCGTTTCCACGACGAACACGCACTCGCAATCGGCGACGTCACCATCCACATCGACCACGAACCGGACCAAGCCCCCGACGCCCCCGCGCACGGGCCCGCACCAGAACGGGCCGAACTCCTCGCTGCGGTGCGCCATGCTCTCGGCTTTCCCGCGTTCGCCACCGAATGGCTCCAGATTCACTACCTCAACGGGCGGTGCGAACTCGACCTGTTCCTACCCCATCCCGTCCCCGATGCGTTGCGCCCGTTCGTCGACGACCCCGCGCGCCGCCAAGAAGTAGCAACCCTACTGTGTCGCCTAACCCCTTGCATCCAATCGGTGCGCTGGTACCTTGCGCTTGCACCAGAATCGTGCAACAATGCACCAAAATAATGCAAATGTTGCACCAAATACCATCCACCGGGCCCCAAAACAGGGCCCAATCCGCCGCCTCTGCTTGCGCCAAAAAGTGGCACAATCTTTGCTTGAAAGATACCCACTCTTTTTTCCGTTTTTCTCTCACCTCTTTAGGAGCCCTTCATGAACGTTGATGATGTCATGCGCCTTGTCTCGGAAAACGACGTCCGTTTCGTCGACCTGCGCTTTACCGATATGCGCGGCAAAGAGCACCACACCACCATTCCGGTGAGCATCTTCAAAGAAGAGCTCTTCGAAACCGGGCAACCCTTCGACGGCTCCTCGATCGCCGGTTGGAAAGGGATCCAAGCCTCCGACATGATCCTGCTCCCCGACCCGGCCACCGCGTACATCGACCCCTTCTTCGAAGAGACCACGCTGGTGCTTACCTGTGACGTGATCGAACCCGCCGACGGCAAAGGGTACGACCGCGACCCACGCTCGATCGCCAAACGCGCCGAAGCCTACCTCAAATCGACCGGCCTTGGGGACACCGCCTACTTCGGTCCCGAACCCGAATTCTTCATCTTCGACTCGGTCGAATGGTCGGTCGACATGTCTGGCTCCTACCTCAAAATCTTCTCCGAAGAGGCCGCCTGGGCCACCGCAGAAAAATTCGAAGGGGGCAACAAAGGGCACCGGCCGCGCGTCAAAGGGGGCTACTTCCCCGTCCCGCCGGTCGATAGCCTGCACGACCTGCGCGCTGCGATGGTGCTCACCCTTGAAGCGATCGGCATCCCCGTCGAAGTCTTCCACCACGAAGTCGCCAACGCCGGCCAGTGCGAAATCGGCACCAAATTCAACACCCTGACCCGCCGCGCCGACTGGACGCAGACCCTCAAATATGTCGTCCACAACACCGCGCACCAATACGGCAAAACCGCCACCTTCATGCCGAAACCGATCGTCGGCGACAACGGCAGCGGCATGCACGTCCACCAGTCGGTGTGGAAAGATGGCCAGAACCTCTTTGCCGGGAACGGCTACGCCGGGCTCTCCGAATTCGCGCTCTACTACATCGGCGGCATCATCAAACACGCCCGTGCGCTCAACGCCCTCACCAACCCCACCACCAACTCCTATAAGCGGTTGGTGCCCCACTTTGAAGCGCCGGTGAAACTCGCCTACTCGGCCCGCAACCGCTCGGCGTCGATCCGCATTCCCTATGTCGCTAGCCCCAAAGCGCGCCGCATCGAAGCGCGCTTCCCCGACCCCTCCGCGAACCCCTACCTGGCGTTTGCCGCGCTCCTCATGGCGGGGCTCGACGGCGTGCAAAACAAAATCCACCCGGGCGACCCGGCAGACAAAAACCTCTACGACCTGCCACCGGAAGAGGACGCGAAGATCCCCACCGTCTGCCACAGCCTCGACCAAGCGCTCGAAGCGCTCGACGCAGACCGCGAATTCCTCACTCGGGGCGGCGTCTTCTCCAACGACTTCATCGACGCCTACATCGACCTCAAGATGGAAGAGGTGCAGCGGCTGCGCATGACCACCCACCCGGTGGAATTCGACATGTACTACAGCGTGTGAGCAAAAGGGCAACCAAAGCTGGGGACCTTTTCCCAACACCCCGCGCGGCCACACCCGCCGCGCGGCGGTGTCACCCCGCTACCCCACTGGGATCTATCTTCCCGCATCCCGTTTCGCGCACCCCCATGCGCTGTTGCTCCAATGCGCACACCCACCCGCTGGCCATCGCACTCCTCTTGGCGCTCGCCCTTGCCGCCGCCGCACCTCCCGCCCATGCGGCACTCTGGAAGTGCCAGACCGAAGCGGGCGAAACCCTCTACACCAACGACGTCAAAACCACCCGGGGCAAACGGTGCCAAAGACTCACCGTAGCGCCTACCACTACCTCGCCCCGCCCGTCGGCATCCTTGCCAAGCGTAACGCCACCGCCCTCGCACCCAGACACCACCCGCCTCACTCCTCGTGACGATCTGCGCCACCGCATCCTGCAACACGAATACGAACAAGAAGCCGCGCAACTCGAACGGCTACTGCGCGAACACCAAACCGCGTCGGCCGACGGCAAAACCCTGCTCCAGCCGCGCATCGAACGCCACCGCCGCAACCTCGAAGCGATTCGCCGTGAACTCGACCGCCTTCGCTGATTCCCCTCCTCAACCAGCGGCAAACCCCGCCGTGCTCGACGAACTTACCACCGCCGTGCTCCTCCTCGACCGCGCGCAACGCATCTTGTTTGCCAACGCTGCGGCCGAACAACTCCTCAACCGCAGCCGCAAACAGCTCGCAGGCCAACCGGTCACCGCCGTGCTCGGCAACGCCCCGGCCCTCACCCAAGCGCTCGATGCCGCCGCCCGTTCCGGCTGGTTCTACACCACCGAAACCCTCCTCACCCCGCCAGACGGCGACCCGTGGCGCGCCGACCTCACCGTCAGCCCGCGGCACACCCCCCCCGGTTTCCTCATCGAACTCAAAGCAGTCGACCGCCAGCGCGCTACTACCGAAGCCGAACAACGAGAGCGGCTCCACCACGCCATCCACGAAATGGCCCGCACCATCGCCCACGAAATCAAAAACCCGCTGGGAGGCATCAAAGGGGCGGCGCAACTCCTCACCCTCGAACTGGCGGGCACGCAACACGCCGAATACGCCGAAGTCATCGCCCGCGAAGTCGACCGGCTCCATGCGCTCCTTACCCGCCTCACCGCGAACCACCAACAGATTCACCTCCACCCCACGGATCTCCACCAACCGTTGGAGCAGGCGCGGCGCCTCATCGCCGCCGAATACCCCAACCTCAAATTACAACGCGACTACGACGTCAGCATCCCGCCGCTTTTACTCGACTCCGCGCGGCTTGTCCAACTCCTTCTCAACCTCCTCAAAAACGCCGCGCAAGCGATGAACGGCCACGGCGTCGTCACCCTCAAAACTCGCATCGCCCGCCAAGTCACGCTCGGCAAAAAACGGTGGCGCCTCGCTGCCCGCATCGACATCAGTGACACCGGCCCTGGCATCCCCGACGACCTCAAAGAACACCTCTTCTACCCGCTCGTCACCAACCGCTCAGGCGGCAGCGGCCTAGGGCTTGCGATCGCGCAAGAGATCGCCCACGAACACGGCGGCGCGATCACCTTCACCACCGGCCCCAACGGCACCACCTTCACCCTGCTCCTGCCCATCCCCGACGTCCCGTCCGCGGAGGAACCCCGATGACCCAGCCAAGCGCTTCGACCGCTCCGAACGCAGCGACGTCCGCCTCCCGCTTGCGCCCGCTCGCGCACGAAATCTGGATCGTCGACGACGACGACGCCATCCGCTGGGTTCTGGACAAAGCGCTTGCGCGCGCTGGGCTCCCCCACCGCACCTTCGCCAACCCCAAAGCGGCGCTCGCCGCCGCCGAAACCGCGCCGCCCCTGGTCCTCGTCACCGACGTCCGCATGCCCGAATACGACGGCTACGCCCTCGTCACCGCCCTCAAAACCCAACACCCCGAACTCGTCGCGCTCCTCATGACCGCCTACTCGGACCTCGACGCCGCCGTGCACGCCTTCCAAGTCGGCGCATTCGAATACCTCCCCAAACCCTTCGACGTCAATGACGCCGTCGCACTGATCACCCGCGCCTGGCAAACCGCGCAACAGCGCCTCGCACCGTTCGACCCGGCCCCGCCCGCGCCCCATACCCACCCCACCGCCGCGCCCACTCGCGATGCCACCGCACCAGCCAAAGAGCCCCCCTCGGTAGCGGCACCCTCGGAACTCATCGGTGCTTCGCCTGCGATGCAAACGCTCTACCGCGCCATCGGCCGCCTCTCCACCTCGCACGCCACCGTCCTCATCATCGGCGAAACCGGCACCGGCAAAGAACTCGTCGCCCGCGCCCTCCACCGCCACAGCCCGCGCGCCAACGGCCCCTTCGTCGCGATCAACACCGCCGCAATCCCGCGCGACCTCCTTGAAGCCGAACTCTTCGGCGTCGAAAAAGGGGCCTACACCGGCGCCACCACCGCCCGCCCCGGACGCTTCGAAGAAGCGCACGGCGGCACCCTCTTCCTCGACGAAATCGGCGACATGCCGCTCGAACTTCAAACGCGGCTCCTGCGCGTCCTGGCACTGGGCGAATTCCACCGCCTGGGCGGACGAGAACTCAAAAAAGTCAACGTCCGCATCATCGCCGCCACCCACCAAAACCTCGCCGCCAAAGTCGCTGAAGGCACCTTTCGCGAAGACCTCTACCACCGCCTCAACGTCATCCGCCTCACCCTACCGCCGTTGCGCGACCGGCAAGAAGACATCCCACTTCTTGCCGAACACTTCCTGCGCCGCGCCGCGCACCAACTCGGCGTCGAACCCAAACGGCTTACCGCCGAAGCGCTCGCGTGCCTGGCCCGTTACCCCTTCCCTGGAAACGTCCGCGAACTCGAAAACCTCTGCCACTGGCTCACCGTGATGGCCCCAGCAGCCACCGTCACCCCAGAAGATCTGCCCGAAACGTTCCGGCCATCCCCCCCGCAACCCGCCCCGTATCCCACCCTGCATTCCACCCCGCACCCCTTTCCGCCCGAGCCCCCAGCTCGACACCCCGCCACCGCGACCGCAACACCGCTCAAAGCGCCGCTGGAAACGGCTCACCAACCACTGCTGGAAACGCCCCACCAACCAACCCCCCACCCTGCACCCCCCCCAGACGCCCACTACCCTTCCTCTTCCCGCGAGCCGGCTGCACCACCCACCCTAGCCAACGCCTCTGCACACCCAACGCCACCCGATTGGCAAGCGGCGCTCGCCGCCACCCTTCCCAGCCCCCACCCCACCGCCCCCAACTGGCAAACGCTGCTTGCGGAAACGGTTCGCACCCTCCTCGCGCAAGCCGAAACCACCCCACCGGACACCCCGCTCTACACCCAACTGCGCGAAGCGTTCGACGCCTGCATTCTCGCTACCGCCCTAGCCCACACCCAGGGACACAAGCAACGGGCCGCGCAACTCTTGGGCGTGAGCCGCAACGTCTTTGCGCGGAAACGCAAAGACTCCAATTGAGCATCTGCACCACTAAGTGTTATAGTTAACCGATGCAACGAGTCTTCAAAACCCGCCATTTCAGTCGCTGGATGCGAAAGACTGAGCTAACCGACGATGCGTTATGTAGCGCCGTGCGCGAAATGTCACAGGGATTGATCGACGCAGACCTTGGCGGCGGAGTGGTCAAAAAGCGGGTGGGACTCGCAGGTCGCGGCAAACGGAGCGGTGCCAGAACACTCGTCGCCACAAACAAGAGCAATTTATGGTTCTTCGTATTCGGTTTTGAGAAGAATGAGCGGGCCAACATCAGCACTGAAGAAAGAGAAGCGCTACAGACCCTTGCTCAAGATCTGTTATCCCTCACCGACAAGGAGCTCGATGTCGAGGTAGAAGACGGATCACTACAGGAGATTTGTCATGACAACCAAAACTAAAGCCAAAAGCCGAATCCTGGAAGCTGTCCACGAAACAGCAACAGACCTGTATCGCTTGGGATTTATCGACCAGCGTAAGATGCGCCAATACGACGCCCTCTGTCTTGAGCCAATTCCCGAGTACGACAGCGAAAAAATTCGCTCCCTGCGTCATCGCTACCAGCTCAGCCAAGCTGTGTTGGCGTCGTTACTCAACACCAGTTTATCCACTGTTCGCCAGTGGGAACAGGGTGAAAAACACCCCAGCGGTCCTTCCCAGAAACTTCTCAACTTGCTCGATCGCAAAGGCATTGAAGCCCTGATCTGAATGAGACACGAAAGATAAGGTACAATCCCCACCTTACCCCGCAACCAAACGGGAAGAGGAGAACCCTATGGACCTCAGCAACAAACCGGCCGATTTGCCCACCGTCGAAGAGCTCCTCGCGATGCCCGAAGAGGAGTACATGAACGAACGGCAACGTGCATTCTTCCGCTGGCTGCTCCTTGAAGAAAAGCGCAAACTCATGGAAAACGCGCAACAAACCACGCAGCACCTTGCGGAAGAGAACGTCGCCACCCCGGATTGGACCGACCGCGCCACCATCGAAGAAGAACAAGCGCTCGAACTGCGGGTGCGTGACCGCGAACGCAAACTCATGAAAAAGATCGACGAAGCGCTCAAACGCATCGACGAAGGCACCTACGGCTACTGCGAAGAGACCGGAGAGCCCATCGGCCTGAAACGCCTCCTCGCGCGCCCCACCGCCACCCTCTCCATCGAAGCGCAAGAGCGCCACGAACGGATGGAAAAACTGCGCGCCGGGTAGCGCCGCGCCCACCCTTCGTGAGCCAGCGCCGCGTACCCCTCCCCCACGAACCGCTTTGCCCACCCATGCCCGTTACGCCGATGCAGATCACCCTTCACGACACCCGAACCCGCAGCGACCGCCTTTTCACCCCGGCCGACCCCAACCGCGTCACGCTCTACGTCTGCGGCCCCACCGTCTACAACTACATCCACATCGGCAACGCCCGTCCTGTCGTCGTCTTCGACACCTTCGTGCGCCTCCTGCGCCTTGCTTACCCCACCGTCCGCTACGCGCGCAACATCACCGACGTCGACGACAAAATCAACGCCGCTGCCGCTACCGAAGGCATCCCCATCCGGCAACTCGCCGAACGCTACGCCCAAGCGTTTCACGAAGACATCGCCCAGCTTGGCACCCTTCCCCCCGACGTCGAACCCTACGCCACCGACCACATCCCGGAAATGATCGCCCTCATCGAGCGGCTGATCGCCCGCGGCCACGCCTACATCACCGAAGGGCACGCCCTCTTCCACGTCCCTTCAGACCCCTCCTACGGCTGCCTCTCCCACCGCCAGCGCGACGAAATGATCGCCGGCGCCCGCGTCGAAGTCGCCCCGTACAAAAAAGACCCTGCCGACTTCGTCCTCTGGAAACCCTCCCCGCCCGAACTCCCCGGCTGGGACTCCCCGTGGGGGCGCGGCCGCCCCGGCTGGCACATCGAATGCACCGCGATGATCGCCAAACACCTGGGGCTACCCATCGACATCCACGGCGGCGGCCAAGACCTCATCTTCCCCCACCACGAAAACGAAATCGCCCAAGGCTGCTGCGCCCACGGCCTCACCGAATACGCCCGCTACTGGATGCACAACGGCTACCTCACCATCGCCGGCGAAAAAATGTCCAAATCGCTCGGCAACTTCCGCACCGTGCGCGAACTCCTCGCCCAATACCCGGGCGAAGTGATCCGCGCCGTACTCCTTTCGGGCCACTACCGCAAACCCCTCGACTTCACCCCCGAAGCGCTTGCGCAAGCCGCCCGCGCGCTCGACCGCCTCTACACCACCCTTGCGCGCACCGCGCAAATCCCCCCCGCCGCAATCGACCTCACCGCATGGGGGCGCACAATTGGCCTTACCGAAACGCGCATCGAGCAACTCACCCAACGATTCGGCCCCACCCACACCCCGTGGGACGCCACCCACGGCCCGAACCTCGCTCCGACACTCCCGGGCCTTGGCGCCCACCCAGCGGTCGTTGCCGCGCTGGCGAACGACTGCAACACCCCAGCAGCCCTTGCGGCGCTCCACGAACTCGCCGCAGAACTGCGCGCCCAACCCACGCCGGAGCGCAAAGCCGCGTTCCTGGCCAGCGCCGAACTCCTCGGGCTCCTCTACACCGGCCTTCCTGCGTGGCGGCAAGGGCTCACCGCCTCCCCATCCGCGGCCACCGCGCCCCACAAAGAACTAGCCCCACCCACAGCAGCGCCCAGCCAGCGCCCCCACACTCCTGGCGCATCGGCAGCGCAACCCCACCCAACCACACCGCCAACCGCAGGCACGGGTACTGCCGGCGCCTACCCCACAAGTACCGCGGCGGGTGCCGCAGGCTCCAATCCCACGGACGCCGCGAGCCCTGCTGACGTCGGCCCCATGAGTGCCACAGGCGCCTACGGCTCCAATCCAACGGGCTCCGCGAACACTGCTAGCCCCTCCCCCATGAGTGCCTCAGGCGCCGCGAGCACCGGCCCCGTTTCGTCCGCCCCCCTGACCTTCCCCCTCACTCCAGAAACCATCGAAGCGCTCATCGCCGAACGGGCCGCCGCCCGCAAAGCGCGCGACTTCGCCCGCGCCGACGCGATCCGCGCGCAGCTCCTCGCTGCCGGCATCATCCTCGAAGATACCCCCACCGGCACCACCTGGCGGCGGAAGCTCACCAAATAATCGCGCGCACCATGACTGTAACGGTCTCCATTGTCAGCCATGGCCATCACTCTTTGCTCCCCCCTCTCCTATCCGACATTGCCGACTGTCCAGAAGTAGAACACCTGATCCTCACCCTCAACCGCCCCGAACCCATTCCCACGCTCCCCCAGCCACTAGCTCACCGCACCACCCTAATCCTCAATTCCACTCCCAAAGGGTTTGGTGCGAATCACAATGCTGCTTTTGCCCATTGCCGCACCCCATACTTCGCGATCCTCAACCCCGACCTCCGACTCCCCCACAACCCTTTTCCCACGCTATTAGCCACCCTTGCAAACAGCGGCGCAGCCATTGCCTCACCCTCGATACTCAACCCCTCTGGCGCAATTGAAGACCACGCCCGTCATTTCCCCACGGTAAAATCGCTGCTCAGGAAACTTTTTCGACAATCTGACGACCGATACCGATACACCTTTCACACGCCTCCCTTTCCCCCCCAATGGCTTGCGGGAATTTTTCTTTTGGTTCGCCATGACGCTTTTGCCGCACTTAAGGACACGCTGAACAAATCAGCATTTGACTGGAAATGAGCGAGACTGACCGTATCCCTTCGACATTCACACCTCGGTGGGCAAGAAATGTCTTTTTTGCC
>NZ_JAHLSY010000015.1 GCF_019049855.1 Hydrogenophilus thiooxidans
GACCTTTGCGAAAATCCGCGAGCACGACGCCTACTACTACGTCGACAAGACCCCGTATGCGCTGCGCCTCATCGAAAGCGGCACCCACTACTTCCTTTCCCTCACCACCCCCGAGGTTGCCCGCGCGATGCGCGAAGGGCTACGCAACCTCTACTCGGTGATCAAAGAAGCGAAAACAAATAAGGGGCTTTGACGAAGAACCCAATAGGGGCATTTGGATTGGGGCTGTGCGCGCCGGGCATACGGGCAAAAAGGGGAGCGGTTCCTATGCGTTCAGCGCGTCAGCGCCTCCTGTAGCAGCCACGTAAAGAGTTCTTGGCTTGCGGCGCGCCAAGCGTTTCGGTCGTTGCGCTCGGCCGCTTCGTGAAGCGCCGCGTGTACCGCATGGATTTCGTGCGCGTCGGGGTAGTAGGTGTTCAAGTAGGCGGTGATTGGGCATTCGGCAAGCGGTTCGAGGCCGAATGCGCCGCGTTCGTGGTTGACTTGCCATTGGTACGCCAGTGCCCCGAGCGGGGTAGCAAGCGGCGCATCGGGGTAGACGCGCAACGGGGCGCGGCGCCATTCGTCGTGCCAGCCGACGAGCTGTTCCGGTGGCATGGGGCGTGCGATGCCGTACCCTTGCGCCACGTGCACACCGACTGCGCGCAACGTTTCGGCAAGGGCTGGGCTTTCCACCCCTTCGGCAATTACCTGCCGTTCGAGCCCTTCGCCGAGCCGTGCCAACGCCCGGATCACGGTGAGGTGGGGGATGGGGTCCTGCACCATCGCGCGCACGAGGATCTGATCGATCTTGATCACGTCGAACGGCAGTTGCGCAAGCCGCACCAGGCCGCTGTAGCCGGAACCGATGTCGTCGATCGCCAGCTGTACACCGAGTTGCCGTAGCGCCGCAAGCGCTTCGATGCTGTGGCTACCGGCAAGCGGCTTGTCTTCCAGTATTTCCAGCGTGAGGCGTTGCGGTGAGAGCGCGTGTGTCGCAAGCGCTCCTTGCACCCAACGGGTGCATTCGGGGTGGTGCAGTGAGGCGAAGTCGAGATTGGCGCTCAAGCCAAGCGCCAAGCCAGCTTGCTCCCAACGCCTGAGCCACGCGAACCCTTCGGTGAGCACGGCGCGAAAGAGGTGGGGGTAGAGGTCGTCGTGAAGGACAGGAAGGAACTGCGCGGGGGTGAGCGTTTCCGTCCCCAATTGCAAGCGGGCGAGCGCTTCCACTTTGACGAGCCTGCCGGAGGCGAGGTCGACGATCGGCTGCACGGCGATCTGCACGCCGCCGCTCGTCACCGCAGCGCGAATCGCCGCAGCGCGGTCGACGCTGATCGGCGCGGTCTGTAGCGGGTTCATCGTTTCGGTATCGAAATGGGCAAGCGCGTCGTCGCCCGCCCGTTTGAGTGCGTGGAGCCACTGTTGGGCCCAGAGGCTGCTGAACTGGTAGGGGTGGCGTCCGCCGATCAACAGGAGCGTTTTGGGTGTTCCGCGGCGGTCGACGAACGGGACCACGGCGAAACTCGCCATCTTCGCTTCGATTGCGGGCGCGTGCCACGGCGTGGTGCGCGGGTCGTGGCAGTAGTCGTCGCTCACCGAAATGGTATTGCGAAACCACGCGGTGGCGATAAGCCCTTGCCCTTCGGCGCGACGGCTGTCGAGGCGGGGAACGCGGACAGGGTCGAAGGCGGCAAAGAGCGGCGCGAGGTTCATTTTGCCAGAAACCGCGACGAGGTGGAAACGTCCGTTGCTGTCCGGTTGCGCGATCGCCGCGAAGCGGATGCCCGGTAATTTTGCGATCGCATCGCAGAGCGCCTCTTGCCAACTGCTCAAAGAATTGCCGGGTTCCGGGATATCACGCAGCACCAGGGTTAGGTAGGTTGCGCTCGTTTTTTCCATCGCGTCGAGGAAGGTGCGTTCCGCTAACGCAATGCGCAGATGCGCGATGTGCATGAGGCGAAAGATTTCGCTGCTGCGTAACCCCTGGCGTTGGAGAAAACGCTGCAAGAAGCGTTCGCTTTCCGAGTACCCGACGAGCGCCTCGGCGAGACTCAAACCTTCGAGCGCGTGGATCGTTCCCAACAGCGCTGCTTGTTCAGCGATCGCCGAATCCGAGGCTTCAGCGGCAAGCAGCGTGACGAAATGGCGCGCCACAAGCGCACGGTAGTGTGCGAACGCATCCGGGAGTTGGGCAGCCAGCCGTTTGCCGATCGCGGGGTGTTCCGTGATTTCAGAGAGGAGCGTTTCTGTGAACCGTTCCGCCGCGTCCTGAAGCAGTGCGGTATATGCGGCAAGCAGCTGGCGCGCGGCGGGACCGAAGGGGTCATCGATCGTCGGGGCGGTTTCGGTGAGCGACGCGTTGGCTTCGCCCGCGATGCGCATCGTCTCTGAGGTCTGACCTTTTTGCGCTTTGAGCGCAAGGAGCGCTTCGTCGGCGCGGCGCAGCAGGGTATCGAGCTCTTCACCGTGCTGGGGGAAGAGTGCCCAACCGATCCCGTAGCTGATGGGGAGGGTAGTGCCGCCGACTGTGATGGGTTCTGCGAAATGGCGCAAGAGGCGTTCGCCGAACGCGGTGAGCTCCGCATACGCCCCTTGCGCGGTGAGGCCGGTGAGGAGGATCACGAACTCGTCGCCGCCCAGCCGGGCGACGAAATCGCTTGTGCGCGTCGCGGCTTTGAGGCGTTCGGCGACGGTGACGAGCAGCGCGTCGCCGACGTCGTGGCCGAAACGGTCGTTCACCGGTTTGAAATCGTTGAGGTCGAAGAGCCCCACCGCAACCCATTCGTTTCGGCGTTCTGCTTGCGCCAGGAGATTGGGGGCGATCGTTTCGAGCGCGTAGCGGTTGGGGCAGTGCGTCAGCGGGTCGGTGCGTGCGAGGCGCTGTTGCGTGACGAGCGCACGCTTGAGTTTTCCGTAGACTACCTGCAGCCGGGTGAGCGCGAAAATGAAGAGGGCAAGGAGCACCCCTTCGACCGTCCAGCGCGGTCTCGCCTCCTGCAGGGTGTGGTCGAGCCAAAGGGGTTCGGCGATGGCGGTGGTGACGCAGTAGGCACCGCGGCAGTGGCGCGCGGAAAGCCTCGATTCCGTCGTCGCTCCTTCGGGGGGGTCAGAGGGTGCAGATTGAGAAGAAGGCGGAGCGGTTGACGAAGCGGAGGGAATCGGCGTGACACGACCCTTTTCGTCGAGCGTTGCGACGACGCGCTGGAAGCGGCGGTCGAAAATGGTGGTGGTGTATAAAAGCGCGGCGTTCTCGACGAGCGTGGGCGCCCGCGCAAAAAGCTGCGCGGCGCGGTAGGGGCTGCCGACGTACGCGACGAGTGATCCGTCCGCCGCGCGGATCGGGAGGCGCATCCCGACCACCGCCTCGTTGAAGCGTGGGGCGAAACGGGGAAGTGTCAGCAGCCCTTCGTGGGCAAGCGGCGCGGTCTCCCCCGGCGTCGCCGCAGGCGCATAGGGCCGAAAGTCGTCGGGCGCGAAGATGGCTTTACGGGGCTGGGCAAAGGTGCTCCAAAGAATCTCTTTGCCATCGGGCGTTTGCACGTTGATCGCGCGCAATTCGGGATGTTCGGCGAGCACGCGGTCGATCGCCTGCGCGATCGGGGTGGGGATCCGCGCAGGGGCGGTGCCATCGAGGTAGGGGGCAAGGAGCCCCTTGCCGATGAGGGTGAGGTTTTCGAACTGTTCGCGTACGCGCTCGTCGATCGCTGCGCTCTGCGTCGCTGCGGCAACGGCCAAGATTTGCGCGCTGCGCGCCCGCGCGTTTTGCCACCACGCCCATTCGGCGACGGCAAGCAGGGCGAACGCAGCAACAAGGAGCGACCACAGGGCAACGCGCGGGTTTCGCAGCATGAATCCAAAAAAGCACGTGACGATGCCCATTCTACCTGCGTTTTGGGGGTTGGGAATCGGCTTGCCGAGGAAAACCCGCGCGAGGGGGGGGCGGAGTAGGGATCCTCAGGGCAGGAGGCGGCGCGTCAGTCGGCGCAATGCCCAGCGCGTGGGGAGAACGGTCAGAAGCCCCATGAGCACGACTGCCACTGCCAGTGTGGTGAAGGCGGGGGAGCTCCCTGCGGCCAACGGGCGCAGGAGCGCGACCGCGTGGGTGAGCGGCAGCGCCTGCGCGAACGCCACAAGCGGCGCAGGCAACTGCGTGAGGGGAAAAAAGGCGCCGGAGAGGAAAGACATCGGGGTGATGAAGAGGGTGAAGTAGTAGAGGAAGAAGTCGTAACTTTTGGCGAGCGCAACCATCGGCAACGCAAGTGCCGCAAAGGTGAGGCCGGTGAGCGCGATCACCGGGAGGATGAAGGGGATCGCGGTGAACGCGACGAGCCCGGCGGCAGCGGCAACGAGGGTGACCGCACCACCAGCCAGTGTCGCTTTGGTCGCAGCCCAGAGAAGTTCGCCGAGCACGACGTCGGTGAGGGTGAGCGGGGTGGTGAGTACCGCTTCCCACGTTTTCTGCACGTGCATGCGCGAAAACGCGGAATAGAGCGCTTCGAAGCTCGCGGCGTTCATCGTCGCGTACGCGATGATCCCCGGGGCGAGGAAGTTCAGGTACGGTTGGCCCTCGACTTCGGCGATGAGCGCGCCCAACCCAAGCCCGAGGCCGAAGAGGTAAAGGGTGGGGTCGATGAAATTACCCAAGAGCGACGGCACCATGAGCTTGCGCCAGACCAGCGCGTTGCGCCGCCAGTAGGCAAGCGCGCGGCGGGGGGCGAAGCGAGCGGGGGCGGTGGGGTCAGCCATCGCGCAGTTCCCGTCCAGTGAGTTTGAGGAAGAGGTCTTCGAGGTGGCCGCGGCGGATCACTGCGGTGAGCGTGGGGTGGGGTTCGAGGAGCGCAAGCGCCGCTGCGGGGTCGCGTGTGGTGTAGCAAAAGAGGGTTTCGCCTGCGCGCTCGAAGCGCGGTGCTGTGGCGCCGTTCGCTGCAAGGGGGGTGAGGGATTCGGCCAGGCGCCGTTCGAAGGCGTCGATGCCACCCACGGAAGACCAATCGCCGTGGATTTCGAGCACGAAGGGTTCGATTGCGGCGGCAACGAGCGCGTGCGGTGCACCTTCGGCGACGACGCGACCGGCATCGACGATCACGACGCGGTCGGCAAGCCGTTCCGCCTCTTCCAGGTAGTGGGTGGTGAGCAGCATCGCAACGCCCTGTTGCCGCAGTTCGCGCAGCCGTTGCCAGATGAGGTGGCGCGCTTGCGGGTCGAGGCCGGTGGTGGGTTCGTCCAGGATGAGGAGTTCGGGGTTCGCGACGAGTGCCCGCGCAAGCGAAAGCCGCCGCCGCATGCCCCCCGAAAGCGTCGCGACCGGGGCCGCTTCTTTCCCGGCCAAGCCGACGAACGCAAGGAGCTCGGGGACACGGGCGCGAGCGGTTGCCTCCGGGATGCCGAAGTAGCGGGCGAAGACGATCAGGTTTTCTTCGGCGGTAAAATCAGGGTCGAGGTTGTCGAATTGCGGTACGACGCCCACCCGTTGCCGGGCGGCGACCGCGTCTGCGGGAATGGGGTGCCCCAGGAGGGTCACGTGCCCCGCTTCATACGGGGAGAGGCCGAGCAAGACGCGCAACGCAGTGGTTTTGCCCGCGCCGTTGGGGCCGAGCACCGCGACGCATTCGCCGGGGTAGACGGCGAAGGTGAGGGCGTCAAGCACGCGGGTGGTGCCGTAATGTTTGACGACGGCAGTCAATGCCGCAAGGGGCGGGTTTGCGTCGGAGGTTGGTGCGGCAGTAGGGTGGGGCGACGGCGCATCGCGTGCGCTGAGCGGGTGTTGGGGCGAACGGTTTGGGGGGAGCGGCGAGCGGGCGGTCATGCGGCGCGGGACGGAAATCTAGGCAGGGGGACAGACCGCGAGGGCGTTTTTCACCAGCGTCTTCACCACGTGGAGTTTACCGTGGAAGAAGTGGTCGGCGCCGGGGACGACCGCGATGGGGCGCGCGGCAGGACGCGCCCAGTCGAGCGCGCGGGAAAGCGGCGCGACGGTATCCTCTTCGCCGTGGATCATCAGGACGGGGAGCGTGGTGGGGAGTTCCGGCGTGGTGTAGACGGTGCCGGAGCCGAGCGCCAAGCCGTGGGGAAGCCCGACCAGCGTAACGTGCCGCAGCGTCAGCGGCGGCAGCGCCGCGCGCCATTTCTCTGGGTCGAGATTCGGGTGGGCTTCGACCGCGCTCGCGGTTTCACCCAGGAGGATGCGCGCGACGCGGGTGGTGACGTACGCGCCGAACGAGAAGCCGCCCAGGTAGAGCACGGGGGCAAGGTCCCAGGTGCGAAACGCCCAGGCAAGGAGCGTGAGCAGGTCTTCGGTCTCGCCAACTCCATGGTCGTGTTGGCCGGCGGAGCCACCAACGCCGCGAAAGTTGGGGCGCAGCGTCACGAGCCCCGCTTCGGCATGCGCGCGCGCGACCGTGTGGGTCACCTTGTTGGTGTTCGCACCGCCGAAGAGGGGGTGGGGGTGGGCGACGAGCGCCAGCCCCTGCGGGGGTGTTGCGGGGGTATCGACCAGGAGTTCGATCGCGCCCGCTGGGCCGGGGGCGGTGGTTTTTTCGGTTTTGGGGTGTGCCATCGTGCGATCAGGTTTGGGGAAGCATCAGACGGGCAACGGGGCGGCCGTTCGCGATGTGTTCGCTGAGGATTTCGTCGATGTCGCTTTCGTCCAGGTAGGTGTACCAGACGCCGTCGGGGTAGACGACGAGCACCGGGCCGAGGTCGCACCGCCCCAGGCACCCGGCTTTGTTGATCCGAACGCCACCGGTGGCGTTGAGCGCGAGCCCAAGCGCTTTGGCGCGGTCGCGCGCGTAGCGCATCATCCCTTCGGCGTCGTGGTTCGCGCAGCAGGTGTCACCAGGGTCGCGTTGGTTGCAGCAGAAAAAAAGGTGGTGGCGGAAGTATGGCATCGGCTCTCCTTCATGTCGCTCGCAAGTGGTGTCTGGTGGCTTCCGGAGTGGTCACCCATTCAACGGGGTTATCGATTCTTTTTTTTCGATGAATTCGATCTTGTAACCGTCCGGGTCTTCGACGAACGCGATCACCGTGGTGCCGTGTTTCATCGGGCCGGGTTCGCGGGTGACTTTGCCGCCGAAGGCGCGGACGCGGTCACACGCGGCGTGGATGTCGTCGACTGCGATCGCGATGTGGCCAAAGCCGGTACCCAGATCGTAGTGGTCGACCCCGTAGTTGTAGGTGAGTTCGATCACTGCCTGTTCCGATTCCGGGCCGTAGCCGACGAACGCCAGGGTGAATTTCCCTTCGGGGTAGTCGTTTTGCCGCAACAGTTTCATCCCCAGCGCCTGCGTGTAGAACGCGATCGCGCGTTCGAGGTCGCCCACGCGGATCATGGTGTGCAGGATGCGCATCAGCAGTTCTCCCGTTTTTCCAGAAAGGTTTGGAATTCGTTCCACGGCATCGGTTTGGCGAAATGGTACCCTTGGATCGCGATCGGCGCAAAGGGTTCGAACCAGACAAGTTGCGCGTGCGATTCCAGCCCTTCGACCACCGCAAGCGCTCCCACCGCACGGGTGAGTTCGAGGATCGCGCGCATGATCTGTTCGCCGGTACCCTGTTGCCCGATGCGGTCGGTGAAGCATTTGTCGATTTTGATCACGTCGGGGCGTAGCGCTTCGAGTCGGCTCAGGTTGGCGTAGCCGGTGCCGAAGTCGTCGATCGCAAGCCGCGCCCCTTTTTCACGAAGCTGCGCAAGGAACGCCGCGGCGGTGCCCTTTGGGTCCATCGCGAGCGATTCGGTGACTTCGAGGGTGAGGTGGGGAAGCGCCGCTTCGACCTCGTGCGCCCATCGGGCGAGCGCCGGGTCGCTGAATTGGGCAGGGGAGAGGTTGACCGCGACGCGAAAACCGGGTCGCTGCGCTGCGAGTTGCAGCGCGAAGCGCGCGGCTTCTTGGAGCACCCAGAGTCCGATCGGTCGGATCAGGCCACTTGCTTCGGCAAGGGGGATGAATTCCGCCGCGCTGCGCAAACCTTGGTGCGGATGGCGCCAGCGCAGCAGCGCTTCGGCAGTGGTGACGGTGCGCTCGGGAAGCTGCACGACGGGCTGGAGGAAGAGTTCGAATTCGCCGTTGGCAAGCGCGTGTTCGAGCGCGCGGCGCTGTTCGGCCTCGAAGCGGACTTTGGATTCGATCCGCTCCGAGTAGAAGCGTACCCGGTTCTTGCCGCTCTCTTTTGCCGCGTACATCGCTGCGTCCGCAAGCCGCATCAGGGTTTCGGCGTCTTCGGCGTCGTTGGGAAACGCGGCGACGCCGATGCTCACGGTGACTTGGGCACGGTGGTCCTGGACCACGAAAGGTTGGCGCAGCACGTCGCGGGCGCTTTCGGCGATGCGCTGTGCGGTCGATGCGGTGGCGCTGCCTTCGACGAGGATGAGGAATTCGTCCCCACCCAGCCGTGCGACGGTGTCGCTTTCCCGGACGCACGTTTTGAGGCGCGCGGCCGTCTCCACCAAGAGGGCGTCGCCGGCGTCGTGGCCGTAGAGGTCGTTCACTTCTTTGAAGCCGTCGAGGTCGAGAAAGAGGAGATAGACCGTTTCGCCTTCGCGGCGGGCGCGGGCGAGCGCCCGGTCGATGCGGTCCCGGGCGAGTGCGCGGTTGGGAAGGCCCGTCAGGGCGTCGAAGTGGGCTTGGCGGTAAATGAGCTTTTCGTTCGCTTTGACGGTGTCGATGTTTTGCCAGATGACGACGTGGAACGTGCCCACGGGGGGTGGGTAGTTTTCGCGGTTGAGGTGCTGCATCACCCAGTGGGTGGAGCCATCGGCGGCGACGATCCGTTTTTCGCATGGCGCGGCGCGCCCTTGCGTGAGCGCTGCCCACTGCTGCGCGTCGGTAAGCGCCGATTCCGGATGGGTGAATGCGGCAAACGAGCGTCCGACGAGCGTTTCGGCGGTTTGGCCGAGCCACGCGGCAAAGGGGTCGTTCGCGCTGAGGATCGTGCCGTTGGCGTCGAGTAGCGCAATGCCGACGGTGGGATTCTCCCAGACCGCCGCGAGACGGGCTTGACCGATCGCCGCTTGTTCGGCGACCCGCTGCGCTTCGGTGACGTCCAAGAGCGTTGCGGCAATCTGTTCGGGCTGGTGGGCGCGCGCGGCGATGCGCACGCCACGCTCTTCGACGATGCGCCATTCCCCTTTCGGTGTGCGCAGGCGATACCGTTGCTGCCACGTTTTGCTGCTCCGCTGCCACTGGGCTTCGATGGTGGGGCGGGCGTTGGGGTCGATCGCAGCGAGGAAGTGCGACCAGGTGAGCGCTTCCGGGGCGACGCCGAGCCATTCGGCAAGCCGTGGCGACGCGTAGGTGAAGGCGTCGAGCGTTGCCGGGGCCATGAAGAGCGCTTCTTGAAGTGCCGCGGCGATGGTGATGAGTCGTTCTTCAAGCTGCAATCGGGCGATTTCCGCTTGCTTGAGCGCGGTGGTGTCGAGGAGTTTGAGGACAAAGCCAGCGCGATCGGTATCGGTGGTCCAATGGGTTATGGTCAGCAACCAGTAGCGGGTGCCGTCGTTCAGTTCGACCGATTGGGGTGTTTCGCGCGCCGCGGCAAAGAGCGCGGTGCGGGTTTCGCTCTCCGGCCAGGGGATGCGGTTACGATCGAAGGGGAACGGTTGTCCGATGTGGCGTTCGGTGAGCGCAAAGTGCGTCTCCGCGGCGCGGTTGTAGCGGATGAGCCGTTCCGATTCGTCGAGGACGAGAAGCGGCCCGGTGAGCGCGTTGAGGATCGCTTCCAAGAGTTCGTTGAGCGCGGCCTGTTCGGCAAGACTGCGGTCGAGCCCTTCGTTGAGCGAGCGGAGCTCTTCGTTGCTCGCGTGCAGCTCTTCGTTGCCCGCTTCGAGCTCTTCGTTCGCCGACTGCAGCTCTTCGGTGGTGGTCTGCAGCTCTTCGTAGAGGGCTTGCAGTTCGGCTTGCGCCCGTTCGAGCGCGTCGATGAGCGTTTCGCGCTGTTCCTGTTCCAGGGTCAGACGGTCGACGGTGCGTTGCAACACCGTTTCCCGGCGCGTGGCTGGTGCGTCGGTAGCCGCTTCGGCAGCTGGTGCGTGTGCTGGTGCGGCGGACGCTTCGGTTTGGAGCGGTTCGAAGACGAAGAGCAGGAAAGGGGTTTCTTCTACGTCGAGGCGCGTGGCGTAGAGTTGCACCGCGGGGGCGCCGTCGGCATCGAGGAGCGGAAGGGTTTGTGGCGCGTTGTCGGTAGGGAGCAGCAGTTGGCGCATCACCAGCCGCAACGGCGTGCGCCAACCGTTTGGGATCAGCGCAGGCAGCGTGAAATCGCTTTTGCCCTGCGGCCAGTGAAGAAACGCGCTGCAGTCCCCCAGGATGTGCAACGGGCGTCCCTGTGCGTCGGTGAGGATCGCAGGGGGGGCGTAGCGGGTCAAGAGGGTTTCGTGGAGACGGTGCTGGATTGCCGCTTCGAGCTGCTCTTCTGGGCGCAGTTTGGGGCGCAGCGCTTTGGCGGGTTGCGGCAGGAAGAGCCGCGCGGGCAGCGTGGCACTCAACCAGGTTTTGGGCGTCGGGATTTCATCGCGGCGAAAGATCCGTTGCGGGCCGCTCACCGCTTCGAAGTGTTCGCCGACCTCGGGCGGCAGGGCTTCCGAGCGGCCAAGGAAGAGCAGGCCGCCGGGAACGAGCGCGTAGTGAAACGCTTTCAGGAGCCGTTCGCGGGCTTCGGGTTTGAGGTAGATCAGCAGGTTGCGGCAACTGATGAGGTGAATGTGCAAAAACGGCAGTTCTCGCAACGCGTCGTGACGGGAGAAGACGCATTGGGTGCGAATCCCTTGCTGGACACGCCACAGTGCCCCTTCCCGGACGAAGAAGCGTTCGCGCCAGCCGGATGGCAAATGGGCGAGCGCCTCTTCGGGGTAGCGCGCGGCGCGGGCGTGTTGCAGCGCCCCTTCGCTGACGTCGGTGCCCAGAATCACGAAATGGCGCTGTTGCCCCAGTTCGGTCAGGCAATCAGTGATGAGGAACGCGAGGGAATAGGCCTCTTCGCCCGTGGCGCAGCCGCAGACCCAGACGCGAAACGGGGTGGTGACGGGTAGCGTCTCCAGTAAGGCTTTGAGCGGGGTGCGCAGCGCGGCAAACGCCGGGGGGTCGCGCCAAAACGCGGTGACGCCGATCAAAAGGGTGCGGGCGAGCGCCTCTGCGGCCGTTTCTTGGTGTTCGAGCGCTTCGGCGAAGGTGGCGAGGTCGGGGTAGCCCGAGCGTTGCATCGCGCGCAGGGTTTGGCGCAGCAGGGTTTCGGGCAGGTAAGCGGTGAGGTCGACGCGCAGCAGCGGCGCCACGCGTTCGAGGATGCGGTCGAACGCCGCTTGGTCTTCGGGGGTGAGCGGGGGTTCGGGTTGCGGGGTGGCGCTGGCGTTGGGTGCTTCGTTCTTTTGGACGGGGTTCGGTGGGGCGGGGGCGTTTGGTTGCTGCGCCGCGGCGGGGGGTGTTGCGCCGTTGCCCTGGGCTGCCGCAAGATGGGTGAGCGTTTTGGGGAGGAGCGCAGCCATCGCTTCCGGGGTGTGGGCGGCGGAGTACGCGCTGGTTGCGATCACTGCACGCGGCAATTCGCCGAACTGCGCGCTTTCCGGGGTTTGTACCCAAACGATGCCGCCGGCGCGATGGACCGCAATCGCACCGGCAACGCCGTCGTTGCCCGTTCCCGAGAGCAAGATCGCGAGCGTTTTCGCGCCGAAGTGGTGGGCAGCGCTCAAGAGGAGACGGTCAATCGACGGGTGTGGCCCGGGGCGCGGGTAACTGGGGGTGAGGCGCAGCCGTCCGTTACCGAGGATTTCGGCGTCGTGGGTGGCGGGGATGACGTAAACGTGGTCGGGCGCCAGACGCAACGGTGGGGATTGGGGGGAGGCCAGTTGCACCGCGATCGCGGCGCGCGGTTGCAGCAGCTGGGGGAGCAGCGTTTCGTGGTCTGGTGAGACGTGCTGCGCGATACAGTACGCGGTTTTGCCGTCTGGCCGAAACCCGGCAACCAGCGTACGCAGGGGCTCGACCGCGCCGGCTGAAGCGCCGATCACGACGAGTTGCGTGACCTCGAGTTGCGTGACCCGCGGGCGAGATTGGGGCAGGGCAGGCAGAGAACGTTTCATGGGGGCATTTTCCCGAAGTCTGGTTTCATCATAGCAAATCGCGCGCGATTCCGCTAAGATTCGGCGCATGATGCTAAGAGGTGACGCGATGGGGCAGTGGGCGGGGCAGCTGCCTGCCGAGACCGCGGCGCGCAGTGCCGCATTGGCGCAGCGGATCGCAGCGCGGATTGCGGCAGCGGGCGGCTGGGTGCCATTTGCGGATTTCATGCAGTGGGCGCTCTACGAGCCGGAGCTGGGCTATTACGCGCGCCACGACCAAGCGTTCGGACCGCACGGGGACTTTCTTACCGCGCCGGAGATTTCGCCGCTCTTTGGCGCGGTGCTCGCGGACGTGCTGGCGTCCGCGGTGGCGGCAACGGGCTTGGCGGTGGAATTCGGCGCAGGCAGCGGCGCATTGGCAGAGGATCTGCTCACCCGCTGGCACGCATTGGGGGTGTTGCCGCAGCGCTACGCGATCGTCGAGGTCTCCGCTGGCTTGGCGGCGCGGCAGGCGGAACGGCTGCAGCCGCTTGCCGAGCGTCTTGGGGTCGAGCTGGTTTGGTGGCAGCGGTTGCCGGAGCGGTTCGCAGCGGCGGTGGTCGCGAACGAGGTGCTCGACGTCTTGCCGGTGCATGTGGTGGGCACACGCGGCGCGGAGACCTTCGAACGTGGCGTGGTGGTCGCCGAAGCAGGAACGGAAGCGGCGGCATCGGCCGCACCGCGCTTTGCGTGGGCCGACCGGCCGCTCACGCCTGCGGCGGCATCGGCACTTGCTGGAATCGAATTGCCGCGAAGTGCCGACGGCGAATATCTTTCTGAGGTGGCGCCTGCGGTCCCAGTATGGGTGCGCACCGTCGCCGAGCGCTTGGCGCCGGGTTCGCTGTGGGTGCTGATCGATTATGGGTACGAGCGCGACATCCTCTACGCGCCGTTTCGTTCCCGAGGGACGCTGCAGGGGTATTATCGGCACCGGGTGGTGGAGGATGTGTTGGCGTGGCCAGGCGCGATCGACATCACGGCGTTCGTCGATTTCACTGCGGTGGTCACGGCATTGGAAGCGAGCGGCCTCACGGTGCACGAGTGGCGGCGGCAGGGGGATTTTTTATTGCGCCACGGAATCCTGGAGCGGCTCACGGAACGGGCAGAACCCGGTTCGGCGGCGTACGTGCAAGCGGCGCGCGCGGTGCAGCGGCTCATCATGCCGCACGAGATGGGTGAGCTCTTTCAAGTAGTGGTGGCGGGGCGGTAGTCCCCTCTTGTCCAAAGACAACGAAATGCGGGGGAAACGTGACGCTTTTTGCGGCGGTATTGGGCGAAAACGAAAAGATCTCCGAAGCGGTCGCAGCAGCGCGCCGCCGCATGACGCGGTTCCCCGGTGATCGCTGGCGTGCGATGGCGCGACCCGGTTTTGCGTTGGGGGTGTGGCAGCGCTGGTTCGGAGAAAGCGCGCCGCCTGACGGCGATTGGGACGTGGCGGAGCGCGACGGTTGGGTAGCGGTGGTGAGCGGTCATGCGGTAGTCGCGCAAGATGCGGCCCCCGCTGGCAGTGTGGCGGGCGCACCGGATGGCACATCGGTCGCGGAACGCGGCGGGGCGGCGATGGGGTTGGCGGCGAGGCTGCTTGCCGATTTCGTTTCGGACCCGATGACCCGTCCGCGGCGGTGGCAGGGGCAGTTTGCGTTCGTGGCTTGGCATGAGGCGACACAGCGCCTTTTTCTGGTGCGCGACCCGTTCGGGATCGAAGTGCTCTATTGGGGGCGATTGCCCGGGGGCGGGTTTGCGGTAGCCAATCTGGCGAAGACGCTGGTTGCGATGGGGGTAGCGGATGGGCCAGACGCTTTGGGGTGGGCGTCGTTCTTCCTCTGGGGGAATGTCGATGGGCGGCGGACCGTCTTTTCCGGGGTCGAGGTAGCGCCTCAGGGGAGCGTGGGGGTCGTGGCGCCACCGTGGGCGAGTGCCCCACAGTGGCAGTGGTATTGCGACTTGCGCACGCTCTGGGCAGTACCCTCTGCGCCCGAGTACGACGAAGCGGCCGCGCAGGTGGCGATTAGCCGCGCAGTGCGCGACGCAGTGGCCGTTGCGACGGCCGACCGGCAGCGTACCGCGCTCTTGCTTTCCGGCGGGATCGATTCGGGGGCGGTTGCAGGGGTGCTCGCGCAGTTGGGACGCGCGGGGACGGCCTATACTCTGGCGTTTGCCGAAATGGCGGGGCAGGGGAACGATGAGCGCCCTTGGGCGGAGCGGATCGCGCGCCATTACGGGCTGACGCATCGGGTCGATCAGGTTGCGGAGCCTGAGTTCTGGGCGACGTTACCCGATTTTCTCGACGCGATGGATCAGCCGACGCTTGACGGGATCAACTTCTGGCTGTCGTGCCAGAAAGCGGCGCACGCTGGCGAACGGGTGGTCTGCACCGGTGACGGCGGCGACGAGCTCTTTGGGGGGTATCTCAAACTGCGGCTTTGGCGTCGCGCCGAACGGGTGCTGCGGGGGGTGCGGCGGCTGCCTGCTGGTGAATGGGGCCTTGCGCGGCTGATGCAGCTTTATGGCGTGGTGCGGCAGCGGCCGAAATGGCGGTGGGCAGGGAACTATTTTGCGACGCGCGACCATCTCTACTTCATTCCCTACGCCGTTTTCTTTCCGGAAGAGCTGCCCGATCTTTTGGGTAACGCGGTTTCTGTGGCGCAGGCGCGCGCGTTATTGACTGCGCTCGATTTTCCCGAAGCGGATTGCGTTGAGCGCGCGATGCAGATGCGCGACACGTTTCATTCGATGCCAAACCTCTATATGCGCGATGCCCATTGGATCGGTGCGGCGCATGGGGTGCAGTTCCGGCATCCGTTGGCGTCGGTGTCGCTGCTCACTGCTGTTGCGCCATGGGTTTGCGCGTTTCGCGGGCGGCGGGGGAAAACGGTGCTTGCGCAAGCGCCGCAACCACCGCTCCCGCCTGAGGTGGTGGCGCGGCCAAAGGCGGGATTTGCCACGCCGGTGGCGGGTTGGTTGGCGCAGCGGGTTTTCCCGACGATACGGTTTCCTGTTGTCGCGACGATCGGGGCGATCGAACGGCGGTTGGCGTGGTGGCTCTATCAGGAGTGGTTACGGTGAGCGGGAAGCAGAAGGTTCGGGTGCTTCTCCGCGCGGTTGTGCCGAGTATGGCCGCGGGTGCGCTCGTTTGCGTGGGGGCAGCAGCGCTTGCGCAGCCACCGGGCAATTGGCGCTTTTTGCCGGAACTGTCGGACGAGTTTTCAGGCGCCACGGTCGACACGGCCCTCTGGCTGACGTTTCTGCCCCATTACGCGGGACGGCCGCCTGGAGTGATCGATCCGGCGCGGGTTACGGTGGCTAACGGCATGGTGCGGCTGGAGACGACGGCTCGGGACAAGGGGCGGTTCGCGACACCGCTCTTACGGGCACGCCAGGAGGTGCGCTACGGCTATTTCGAAGTGGTTGCGCGGCTTGCCCCGTGCCGCGTCAATCAGGCGTTTTGGTTTTACGCCTGGCGGCCGGAGGGGACGCGCGAAATCGACGTTTTCGAGATGGGGCCGGGCACGCCGGGCGAGGCGCACCGCTTACACAGCAACCTGCACGTCTATGATGGGGACCCAGCGAACGAGAACGACAGCAACCGCCGCTCCTATCCGCAGGTCTGGTCGGCGCCCGATTTCGACCCCACCGAGGAGAATCGCTACGGGTTTTTGTGGTCGCCTACCGAGCTCGTCTGGTGGGTGAATGGTCGCGAGATTCGGCGCGAGCCGAACCGCCATTTCCATTGGCCGATGGCGCTTACGTTCACCGGCGAAGTCCATCCGCGCTGGTTCGGGGTGCCGACACCGCAGGAGCTGCCGTGTGCGATGACGATCGATTCGGTGCGGTCGTGGCAGTGGCTCGATGCGGCGGATGGGGCAGGTGCGCAACCGGCGCGCGATGCTGGTCGCGGGCGGTTGCGCGGAGGCGTCGAGTGATGCCGCGGTGGCGCAAGGTGTTTGCCTATTTGCGGGGGTGGCTTACGAGTTTGCGTGCCTTTTCCCACCCGGCATGGATCTGTCAGGTGGGACGGATCACGGTGGTGCGCGAGCGCGGTACGATCACGGTGGGCGAGCGTGTCTGGCTCTGGCCCGAGGTGAAGCTCGACGCAAGCGCTGCGGCACCAACGGGCAAGGCGGAGTTGGTGATCGGCAACCGGGTTTCGATTGGCGACCGGACGCAGATTCACTGCGGCGAACGCATAACGATCGGTGATGGGGCGATGATCAGTTGGGATTGCGTGATCATGGATCGCGACTACCACAATCCCGACGGCGGCGTGGAGCGAACCGCTCCGGTGGTGATCGGCAAAGATGTCTGGATCGGTTGTCGCGCGATCGTCCTCAAGGGGGTGACGATCGGTGACGGCGCGGTGGTTGGCGCAGGAAGCGTCGTGACCCGCGACGTGCCGCCGTGCACGTTGGTCGCCGGGAATCCGGCGCGGGTCGTTCGCCAACTGGGCGAACGGTAACCAAATGGTGCTGGGGAGGGGCGGAATGAATGACGCATTGGTCGCGGCATGGCGCACCGCGCAAGCACGTGTTGCGGTAACCGACGAATGGCGATCGGTTCTTCGATCGTTTTCTGCCGCCGGAGGAGCGCCAGGAACGGGTGCGCACGCTTCTGACCGAGTGGCACGCAGCAGCGAAAACGCTGGGATCGCCTGCCGCTGCGGGCATTGCGCGGGTGTTGCCGTGGTTGGACGTCGGGGGTGCGACGATTCGGATCGCCGCGGCGGGAGATTGTCTCCTGACCGACGTGCGCGCGTTTTTGCGCCCGCTTGCAGCAAAAAGCGGCGTTGCCGTCGAGATGGGGTGCCTCTATTTGAGTGCCACGCGTGACGGTGCGTTTCTACCCGACGAGTTCATTCGCTTCGCCCAGACGCAAGCCGCCGATCTGCTGGCGGTGAGCCTCTTCACCTATGATGGGTTGCCGATCTACCGCCTGTTGCGTGCGGGGGAGTGGGCACTGCTTCCCCAAGCGCTCGATCAGGCGCGCCGATTCCTGCTGCAGTTGCGCGAACGCGACGACCGGACACTATTGTTGCACGGAGTGAGCGGGCTGCCGTTGCCGCGCCGACTGGCGTGGTTACCTGTGGAGCGGTGGGCGATGCCGAAACGGTTTCGGGATCTGGCTGCGGCGCTGAGCGAAGGGTTGCGCGAGATCGCCGCGCAGTTGCCCCACGTCTGGTTCGTCGACGAGATCGTGGTGGCCCAGCGGTTGGGTTATCGCGTGGCGAACCGCCCGATCGTGACGGGGCGGCCCTTTGTCGAGGCCCTTTTTCATCGCCGTCGCTTCGGTTTCGGTCTGGCGGGAACCTACCTGGAGGTGGTCCGTGCCTATGATCGGTTGCGGGGGGTGAAGGTGATCGCGGTCGACTTCGACAACACCTTGTGGGACGGGGTGATGGCCGAAGGGCCAGTGCGCCACTATCGCGACCGGCAAGCGCTGCTCAAACGGTTGCAGGAAGGGGGGATTCTGCTCGTTGCGGTGAGCAAGAACGATCCTCAGGCGATCCGGTGGAACGAGATGGTGTTGCAGCCGGAAGATTTCGCCGTGTTGGCGATCGGTTGGGAACTGAAACCCACCACACTGGCCGAGATCGCGGCGCAGCTCAACCTTGGCCTCGATGCATTCGTTTTCCTCGACGACAATCCGACCGAACGGGGGTTGGTCGCCAGCCACCTTCCCCAGGTTCGGGTCTGGGACGCGTGCGACCCGGAGCCGTGGCGCACGTTAGCTATCCTTCCTGCGTTGCCGTGGTATTCGTTAACGGAAGAGGCGCGGCAGCGCACCGCGATGTATCGGGTGCAGGCGCTGCGGCAACAGGCGGTGCGCGCCTACGGTGACCAGGGGAGCGACACGGCCGTGTTGGCAGCGTTACAATTGGTGATGCAGGTGCATCGTATGCAGGAGAAGGATCTGGTGCGCGTTCATGAGCTTACGAACCGGGCCAATCAGTTCAACACGACGACGATTCGCTACCGGTCCGAAGAATTGACCGACCCGGGGCGTCAGGTGTGGGTGGGGTATCTGCAAGACCGGTTCGGGGACTATGGGTTGGTGCTGGTTGCGGTGCTGCGTTCGCGGGCAGATGGAGTGATCGAGATCGAGGATTTCGTGATGAGCTGCCGCGCGATGGGGTATGGCGCAGAAACCACCTTTTTGGCTACGCTGTGGCGGCTGCTGGGGCAGCCGGAACTGGTCGGGCGTTTCGTGCCGACCGAACGCAACGCCCCCGTAGCGTCGTTCTTTGCCCGCTGTGGTTTTGTCGAGTCAGAGCCGGCGTGGTGGCGGTTGCCGCGCGGCGTTGCGCCGCAGGGGGTGGCGGCGTGGCTGCGGGTGGTCGAAACCGCAGCAGACGACGAGGCGTAGCGTTCGCGTTTCCGATTTTTCTATTCAGGTGAGCGCCTCCAGCGCATGCGCGATTTGCTCTGCCGCTTCCTCCCAGTGGGGTTCGAGCATGAATGCATGCCCGGCGTCGGGGAGCGTATGAAGTGGTACGCGGTAGTGGCGCGCCGTGGCTTCGACAAGCGGCAGCGGGATGATCTGGTCGTGCTCGGCGCCGAACACAGCCCAGGTGGTCGGATGCTGACGGTGGTGGCGGGGGAGCGCGAACGCGGTCATGTCCCAGAGCGCGCGCAGCGATTCGGGTTGTGACAGCGCGAGATAGCGGCGTAGCGCCTGCTCTTCCGGCAGGTGGTGAAAGAGCGCTTGCGCAAGCGCCCGGTAGTGGCCCTGCTTTTGGGCGAGAAAGCGGTTCATCTCCATGAGCGTTTGCGGGGTATGGGTGAGCAGATGCCAGAACGACGCAGCAAGGCCAGAGGGGGGGACGCTTGCCAGGAGCACGACCGCTGGGAATGCGCGCTTTTCCAACGCTTTTTGCGCGACGAACCCGCCCATCGAGTGGCCGAGCACGACCGGTGGCGCGGGGAGCCGTTCCGCGGCTTCCAGAAGATCATGGACATAGTCGCGGATGCTCAGGAGGTCGAAGGGTTTGTCGCTGCCCGATTTCCCGTGGCCTGAGAGGGAGAGCGCCCAAGCGTCGAACCCTTTCGCGGCGAACCAGGGCAGGAAATGTTCCCAACACCACGCGCCCGCATAGGCGCCATGGACGAAAAGCAGGGGCGGGTGGCTCCGGGGACGGCCGTGTGGGGGTTCGTGGCGCAGTTCCAGAGTTCGGGACATCGGCAGACTCGTATTTATTGGGGGTGGGACTGGGGGACGGGCGGGCGGTTTGCGTTCGGGGCGTCGTCTGGGGGCAAAAGGGTTTTGGCGCTCGCGGCGATTGCTGCGATCCGTGCGGCACGAATGCGCTCCGCAATGCGGCGGGGGTCACCGGCCGCGCTTTGGGCGATCTTCGCGGTGGGAATGGCGCGCGCCGCAGTAAGCGCCTGTTCCCAAAGGGTGCGAACGGGCGCGTAATCGACGACCAAGGGGGGGCGCGCTGTGGCGTCGCATTCGCACGCGGCAAGGAGCTGCGCAAACCGCGCCGGGCGGCGCAATGCGTCGCACCGTTCCAAAACTTTGAGGCGCGTTGCCGGCCGCAGACGCCTTCCTTGGTGGATGAGACCGTGTTCGCGCGCTACCAGCACCGCGAGCGCGCGACAGTCGTTGGGGGCTTTCAGGCGTCGGCTCACCGTTTCGGCCAAACAGGCACCGCGGGCTTCGTGTCCGTAGTGGTGGGGTAGGATTTCGGCGGGTGTTGCGCCTTTGCCCAGATCGTGCAGCAGCACCGCCCAACGCACCGCAAGAGGCAAACCTTGGCGGGCGCTGTTGCCAAGCGCGAGCAGCGTGTGGGTGCCGACATCCCCTTCCGGGTGGTAGCGTTCGGGCTGCGGCACACCAAAAAGCGCGGCGAGTTCGGGGATGAGCGCCTTAAGGGCGCCGGTCTCTTGCAAGAGTGCGATCATGCGTTGCGGCGCGGCTTCCATGAGGCCGCGCGCGAACTCCTGCCAGACCCGTTCGGGGGTGAGCGCGGCAAGCTCGCCGCTTTGGGCGATCGCCGCGATCAGTTCCCGGGTTTCCGGTGCGACGGTGAACGTGGTGAAGCGGGCCGCGAACCGGGCGACGCGCAGCACCCGCAGCGGGTCTTCAACGAACGCGGGGCTCACGTGACGCAGGATCTGGCGTTTTAGGTCCGCTACACCCCCGTAGGGGTCGATGAGCGTGCCATCGGGCGCTACCGCGATCGCGTTGATCGTGAGGTCGCGGCGTGCCAGGTCGGCTTCGAGCGTGACGTCGGGCGCGGCGTAGCAGGTAAACCCTTTGTAGCCACGGCTACTTTTGCGCTCGGTGCGCGCCAGGGCATACTCTTCGCCCGTTTTCGGGTGAAGAAAGACGGGAAAGTCTTTGCCCACCGGTCGGAAACCGCGGGCAGTGAGGGCTTCCGGGGTGGCGCCGACCACCACCCAGTCGCGGTCATGGACAGGCAGCCCGAGGAGTGCGTCGCGCACCGCGCCACCGACGAGATAGACATCGAGCCCCGCGACCAAGGGGTCGGGGGGTGCGAGCTGCAAGCGGGCGCGCAGCGTTTCACGCGAAGGGGAAGGGGGCGGTAGCGCGGCCGGAGCAGCATTTGCTTCCGCGTCGTTGCGCACGCTGCCGGACGGTTCGGGAAGCGGTGGCACCATTTAGCCTGTATGGCGACGCCGCCACTCGGCGTAATGCGCGCGATAGGTGTCGTGCGCGAGGTATTCGGGCGCAATGGCTTCGAGTGCCGTCGGGGTGAGCCCAAAGGGAAGCGGCGAGCCGTCGACGACGTTGGGCACTTCGAGTGACCGCAGGTTGTCCGGGGTGAGCGGTGGATTGGGAAGAAGGGCCATGAGGCGCGCTTGCAGGAAGGCGAGGCGATCCGGCAACGCGATCACGGGACGCGGATGGCCGGAGAGGCGCGCGGCATAGTCGACGAGCGCTTTGAGGGTATAGACGCGCGGGCCACCCAACGGGTAGCTCTGTCCGATGCTTTCCGGCGTTTCCAGCGCGGTCAAGATTACCGAGGCGACGTCGCCGACATAGACGGGTTGGAGTTTCGCGTCGGCTTTTCCGATGGGCAGTACCGGTGCCCAGCGAGCCAGACGGGCAAAGAGGTTGAGGAAGGAGTCGCCGGGGCCGAAGACGACGCTCGGGCGCAGGATCGTCCATTGGGTGGGGTTCTCGCTGCCTGCGGCGTCGAGCACGGTGCGGATCGCAGCTTCACCTGCGGCTTTGCTGCGCAGATATTCGGATGGCGCAGTGGGCGACGCACCATTGGCGCTGATGTGGATGAAGCGGGAAACGCCGGTGTCGCGGCACGCGGTGGCGAGCCGTTTGGGCCATTCGACGTGTGCCTGCGCAAAATCGGGGCCAAACGGGGCGCCAGCGCGGGAGTGGAGGATGCCGACGAGGTTGACGACAAGATCGGCACCACGCACCAACGCAGTGAGTGCCGGCACGGTGCGCTCTTTGAGTTCGACCACTTCGGCGGTGGGCAGTAGAAGGAGTTCGCGGGCGTTTTGCCAGCGCCGGGTGGGGATGATGAGCCGCCAGCCGCGGGCAGTAAGGCGGTTTGCCAGGTGGCGGCCGATGAAGCCGGTGCCGCCAAAGAGGACTGCAGTGGGTTTGTGGGTCATGGCGTCTCCTTGTCGGTGAAGTGGGCTGAGCGAAGCCGTTCGTTCAGAGCCGAAAGTTGCGGTTGGGCATTGCCGGTTGGCAGAAGTAGCGCCGAGAGCGGTTTGGGGCTGCCGAGGAGATGGCTGTAGATCACGGTGTTGGCGAGCACCTTGCGGACGTATTCGCGGGTTTCGTCGAGCGGAAGGAGCTCGATGTAGCGCAGCGCATCAAGAAGCGCCCCGTCCCCGGCAAGATCGAGCCGGTAGCGCAGACGGCCGATCCGGCCGGGACCGGCGTTGTAGGCGCCCGTGGCGAGTACCGGGTGACCGTCGAGCTGTTCGGTCATGAGGCGCAGGTAGGTAATGCCAAAGCGCAGGTTGGTTTCCGGCTCGAGGAGTTGGTTGGGGTGAAAGCGCCGTTCGTTGCGCTTTTGGGCGAGCCATTTGCCCGTTGCGGGCATCACCTGCATCAGCCCCAGCGCGCCGCTGGTGGAGCGGGCATCGGCGCGGAAGCGGCTCTCTTGGCGCATCACGCCATAGACCCAGGCGGGGTCGACCCCTTCGGCCTGCGCGGTGGCTAGGACGCTTGCGCGCCATGGGGTGGGGTAGCGCAGTGACCACGCGGTGCGGTCGTCGCTGCGCTCGAGGAGCCGAATCGCGGCGTCAAAGCGGCCGTCCTCGGCAAAAAGGGCGGCAGCGGCGTGGCGCGCTGCGGCGGCGTCAGCCCCTTTCCACCGTTCGGCAAGGAGTTCGAGCTCGCGGAAGGCTTCGGTCTCCCATCCGCGGCGCAAAAAGGCGCGGATGGCGGCCACCTGCGGATCGGCGGCAACCCTTTGCCGCGCGGTGGTGGGAATTGGGGGTTCCGAGGGGATGGTGCGCGGCTGTTGCAGCAGTTCCGCGGCAAGTAGGCCAAAGAAGTGGTCGGCTTGGGCGAGTTCGGCAAAAAGCGCTCGGGCGCTGTCACTCTTACCAAGCGCCTTGAGGGTCCAGGCGCGCCAGAAACGCCAAGCTGGCGCTTCGCGTTCGGCAACCGTCAACTGCTCCAGGAGCCGCCAGGCGGTGAGCCACTGCTCTTCGGCGATCGCCATACGGATCTGCCAGGCGAGCGGTTCGCGCCAAACGGCGCTGGGGGTGAGTTCTTTGCTCCACCCAGGTGCTTCGGGCTCGCCCCGTTTGGCGGCGGTGAGAAACGCGGCGCGGGCTACCGTTTCGGCAAGCAGTGGGGGGAGCGTGCTGCGCTCGGCCCAGGCGCGTTGTGGGTGTTCGCGAGCGAGCGCCAGGAGGCGCTGCGCCGCGTCAAAGGGCAGCACAGCACTCTTTTCGGGGAGGAGTTCGCGCCACGGGGCAGCCGCTTTTTCCCCTTTTTCGAAAGCGGTGGCAAGCGCTCGCTCAATGAGCCACGCTTCGGGGATGAGGCGCTGCGCAAGGGCAGCGCGGAAATAGGCGGCGCACGCCTCATTGGGGGTGGTGAGCTCGGCTAAGAGCGACCGCGCCGTTTCCCGTTCAAGGGGCGAAGAGGTAGCAGCGGTGGCAAGGCGCGTCTGCGCCAGCCAGCAGCGGCTGGTGGGATCGTGTCGCAGCAGCGCTTCGAGGTGACGGCGCGCTTCGGGCCACGCTTCGCGCTCGACCGCTTTTTGGATGAGCGCCCGCCGAACCCGGTCGGCGGCGCCGCTCCCAGCGTGGTTTTCGAGAAAGCGAGTAACGGTTTCGCGGCTGAGGGTGGGGTCATCGCGTAAAATCTGCAGGCTCATGCGCCACGCGGTAACGGTGGGGCCCAGGGGGTCGGCGCGGGTCTGTGGTTCGAGCGCAAGAAGGGTTTCCAGGTCACCGCGGGCAAACGCGGTGCGGGCGCGCGCCACCGCGTCTTCAACCGGTTTGGCCGCAGGCGGTTTGGTTGCCAGCGCTTTGGTAGCGGTATGCGGCGAAGCAGCCGCAAGCGGCAAGACCAGGAGGCTTGCGCCAGCAAAAAGAAGCAGCGTAAGCTGCCGCCAACGAACCGGGCGAAGCGACAGGGCGCAGCGATTCATCGGGGGAAAAAGGAAACGAGGAGTCATCTTTTGATTGTACCTGATCCAAGCGTTCGGCAGGCGTTGCGGCGGCGCATGTTGGCCTGGCGGCGAGGGCTTGCGCCCCACGAGTGGGCGGCGTTGAACGGGAGGCTACTCGCGCATCTTGGCCGCTGGTGGCATGACTTCCGTGCCAGGCTAGCGGAGTCGCCCGTTTGGGTGGGACTCTATTGGCCGATGAAAGGGGAGCCCGATCTGCGTTCGCTCTTTGCTGACTGGCCATGGCGGGCGCTCCCCGCGGCCGTTGCGCCCCATTCGCCGCTTCTTTTTCGACCGTGGCACGAGGGGGTGCCGATGATCGACGATTGCTACGGGATTCCGACCCCCGCTTCCGCCGAAACGGTACGGCCCGAGGTGGTGTTTGCGCCGCTTGTGGCGTTTGATCGCCAAGGCTACCGGTTGGGGTACGGCGGCGGGTTTTATGATCGGACGCTCGCGGCGTGGCGTGCCGAGGGGTGGCAGGGGATCGCGGTGGGGGTGGGGTTTGCGGCGGCAGAGGTGGCGTCGCTCGCCCCAGAGGCGCACGATGTGGCGATGGATGTGGTGGTGAGCGACGCCGGGGTGGTGTATTCAGGTATTTGACGGTTGCAAGGCTGGATGACTGAAGTGCGTTTCGCTCAGCGATTTGAGGACTGTTGCGGGGTTGCCCGCGATGAGTACATGGGTTTCGGTGAATTTTCGTGTGACGATGCTGCCCAAGCCGACGATAGTAAAGTCACCAACGGCGCTTCCTGGGGCAAAGCGGACAGCCGAACCGATATAACAGTGGCGACCGATGGTGATATTCCGGTCACGCACCCCCAAACCGTGCGCCCAGAATTGCGAGCCTCTTCCCGCGATCCAAGAATGGGCCCCCAAGCGGAAAACGCCGGCGATATCGAAGAAATGGTGGCTGGTGATCAAGGTATGGGGTTCGATGCGCAGTCGGCGTTCGTATGTGGTTTCCCTCGCCGCTGTCCACCAACCGCATTCAAACGTATTGTTGGGGCCAATCGATGCGTGCTCGCCTATTTCGATGTGCATCGGACCGATGAAGCGGTTTCTCGATCCGATGGCACATCTGATGAGCTTAGCTTGGTCGACGGCAATGACGGTTCCCCAGCCAATGGTCGCCTGTTCGATCGTGTATCCCAAGCAAAGGCGATAGCCCCAGCAGCGCAGGCTGTTGAAAGGTAGATGGGCGATGAGTTTGGCAACGGCCGTGCGGATGCGAGGATGGGAGAACCGCATGATTGGCTTCACCCCGCCGCCAAAAAGAGCGCGTACGCCGGGTTGTGGGTCTCTTCTTCCCATTCGTAGCCTAGGCGGTCGAGGAACGCGCGGAATTCGGCCTCTTCTTCAGGTGGGACCTGCATTCCCGCCAGCACCCGGCCGTAATCGGAGCCGTGGTTGCGGTAGTGGAACAGGCTGATGTTCCAGTCGGCGCGCAATTCGGAGAGGAATTTCATCAGCGCGCCGGGACGCTCGGGGAAGACGAAACGATAGAGGCGCTCGTTGCGGATGTGGGGGGCGCGGCCACCCACCATATAGCGGACGTGGGTCTTCGCCAGTTCGTTGTCGGTGAGGTCGAGCGCGCGTAGCCCTGCGGCTTCGAGTTGTTGGATCAGGGTTGCCACTTCGTCGCGGTTGTGGATGGTGACGCCGACGAAGATGTGTGCTTCGTTCGGGTCGGCGAAGCGGTAGTTGAATTCGGTGATGTTGCGGTGCCCAAGGAGCTGGATGAAGGCTTTGAACGAGCCCGGCCGCTCCGGAATGGTCACCGCCAACACCGCTTCGCGCTGTTCACCCAGTTCGGCCCGTTCGGCGACGAAGCGCAGGCGGTCGAAGTTCATGTTCGCGCCAGAGGCGACCGCAATGAGGGTTTGGCCGGTGACCTGGTGGGTGCGTGCCCACGCTTTGAGCCCGGCGACCGCGAGTGCGCCAGCCGGTTCGAGGATCGCGCGCGTCTCTTCGAACACGTCTTTGATCGCGGCGCAGATTTCGTCGTTGGAGACGACCACCATCTCATCGACATATTGGCGGCAGAGGCGGAAGGTCTCTTCACCCACCTGCTTGACCGCAGCGCCGTCAGCGAAGAGGCCGACCTGCTCCATCGCGATCCGTTCGCCCGCGGCAAGGGAGCGGGTCATCGCGTCGGCGTCTTCCGCTTCGACGCCGATCACGCGAATGTCGGGGCGCAGCGCTTTGAGGTAGGCGGCAACGCCAGCGATCAGGCCGCCGCCGCCCACGCCACAGAAGACGGCGTGTAACGGCTCCGGGTGCTGCCGCAAGAGCTCCATGCCGATGGTCCCTTGGCCAGCGATGACGTCAGGGTCGTCGAACGGATGCACGAACGTGAGTTGTTCTTCTTCGGCAAGCCGCAGCGCGTAGGCGTAGGCGTCGGAGTACGATTCGCCTGCGAGCACCGCTTCTCCACCCCGCGCGCGGACCGCTTCGACTTTGATGAGCGGGGTGGTGGTGGGCATTACGATCACCGCGCGCACCGGTTTGCCGCGCCGCTCACCGATGGTTTTGGCCGACAATGCCACGCCTTGCGCATGGTTGCCGGCGCTGGCGCAGATCACGCCACGGTCGAGTTGTTCTTCGGAGAGATGGACGATCTTGTTGTAGGCACCGCGCAGTTTGAAGCTGAAGACCGGTTGCAGGTCTTCGCGTTTGATCCACACCTGATTGCCGGTGCGGCGGCTCAAGGTCGGTGCGAACTGCAGCGGGGTTTCGCGGGCGACTTCGTAGACACGCGCGGTGAGGATCCGTTTCAGGTAGTGGGTGGCGTCAGACATCGTTGTGCCTCTTGTTCGAGCAGTTTTTCGTGGCGGTCGAGGAATTCTTGGGTGGAATCGATTCCGCGCAGTTTGAGGACAAAATTGCGTACCGCAGCTTCCAGGAGCACAGCCATGTTGCGTCCCGGCGCAACGGGCAGGGTGACGCGGGGGATCGCAACGCCAAGGATCTCTTGTCGCTCTTCTTCCATTTGCAGCCGTGGCAACGGGGTGGTTTCCGGGCTGAGGCGCTTGAGGTGGGTGATGAGGCGCAGGCGCATCTTGCGCCGTACCGCGGTTTCGCCGAAGATGGTGCGGATGTCAAGGAGTCCCAGTCCCCGGACTTCGAGGTAGTTTTGCAGCAGTTCCGGGCAGCGCCCTTCGAGTTCGTAGGGGGAGATGCGGGCCACTTCCACCGCGTCGTCGGCAACCAGCCCGTGGCCGCGCGTGACCAGTTCCAGTGCCAGTTCCGATTTGCCCGTGCCCGCTTCACCGGTGATCAATACCCCGACGCCGAGCACGTCCATCAGCACGCCGTGCAAAATCGTCCGCTCCGCCAGCATGCGCGCGATCTTCAAGCGGAAGCGGTCGATCACTTCGGCGGCAGGACGCGGCGAGGTCAAGAGCGCGATCGCGTGGTCGCGGCAGAGCTCTTCGAGTACGCCGGGGACGGTGCAGCCGTCGGCGACGATGATCGCGGGCGGGCGCGCCGCGGTGATTTCGGAGAGGACGTAGCGGATTTTTTCGTTGGGTTGCTTCGCGGACCACGCGAGTTCGGCCGAGCCGACCACTTGCAGGCGTTCGGGGTGGATCAGGTTCAGGTGGCCGACGAGGTCGGCCGGCCAGATGTGGGTGTCGGTGACACGCACCGTGCGCGTGAGGTCCCCACAGCGGTGCACGAGCGCAAGCGGCTCTGCTAACGCCGCAACGAGCGCCGCGACGGTGGTTTCGCGCACGGCCATCGCGGCGCTCCTTACGCGCGAAACGCGGCGCGCAACGCTTCTGGGGTTTCGGCCGAAAGGATCGCTTCGCGCACCTCTGGACGACTGAGCCGCTCGGCGAGCTCCGAGAGGATTTCCAGGTGCGTTTCGGTGGCTTGTTCCGGCACGAGGAGCGCGACGACGATCGTGACCGGCTGGTTGTCGACCGCGTCGAAGTCTACCGGTTGCGCCAAACGCAGGATCGCGATGCGCGGTTCGGTTAGCCCCGGAACCCGGGCATGAGGGATCGCGATGCCTTCTCCGAGCCCCGTCGAGCCGAGCCGTTCGCGTTCGATCAGCGCGGAAAAGAGCTTACCTGCGTCACACCCTTGTTCCGCGAACGCTTCGGCAACCTTTTCCAACACCCGCTTTTTGCTCGATGCGTCGACATCGAGCCGTACCTGTGCGGTAGCGATGAGCGATGCAAGCAGATCCATTGTCGTCGTCATTCGGCATCGGGCGCCGCCGGGCCGTTGTGGTGGTTGGTAACGATCTCTTTGTGCTTGCGTACTTGCCGGTCGAGTTTGTCGATCATCGCATCGATCGCGGCGTAGAGGTCGGCGCCGACCGCGTGCGCGTGGATGTCCTTGCCTTTGACGTGTAGCGTGCACTCCGCTTTTTGTTCGTTCTTTTCAACCGACAAGATGACATGGCAGCTGGTGACGTGGTCGAAGTGGCGGATGACATGCTCGAGCTTTTCGCGGGCGTATTGTTCGAGCGCTTCGGTGACTTCGACGTGACGACCCGTGATGTTGAGGTTCATGGAACGGTTCTCCTGAAGTGGTATTAGAGCCTTTTTCGCAATTTCGCTGGCGGAATCGAAAGTGAATCGCGGTATTTTGCCACGGTTCGGCGGGCAATCACAATGCCTTCGGCAGCGAGTCGATCGGCGATCGCGGTATCGGAAAGGGGGCGATGGGGGTCTTCGGCGGCAATCAGTGCGCGAATCCGGCTTTTGATCGCGGCGGCCGAGGTGGCGTCGCCGTCGTCGGTGGCGAGCGCTGCGCTGAAAAAGGTTTTGAGTTCGAAGAGGCCGTTCGGAGCGAGCAGGTATTTGCCGGCGACGACACGGGAAATGGTCGATTCGTGCAGCGTGAGCGCCTCAGCCACGGTTTTGAGGGTGAGCGGCTGCAAGGCGCGTTCGCCGTAGCGGAAGAAATCGGCCTGGTGGTCGACGATCGTCTGCCCGACGCGCAGCAAAGTGAAAGCGCGCTGGTGGAGCTGTTTGACGAACTGCTTCGCTTCGATGAGTCGCGCCCGCCACGCTTCCGGGCTCTTGCGCCCGATCGACGCTTGATAGAGCGGCGAGACGACCACGCGCGGATACGCCGCCGGGTTGAGGTCGACGCGAAAACGATCTCCCTCTGGGGTGACGATCAGGTCGGGTATGACGGTTGGCGCCGTTTCGGTGCTGAATCGGCGCCCCGGTTTGGGGTCGAGCGATTCGACGAGCGCGATCGCCGCTTTGAGTTCCGCTTCGCTGCAGCCCAGGGTTTTGCGTAACCCGGCGTAGTCGCGTTTGGCCAAGAGTTCAAGTGCGTCGCGCACGAGGCGCTCGGCGAGGGTGCGTTCGGGTGACGCCGGGCGTTCTGCCAGTTGCAGTAAGAGACATTCGCTGAGTGAGCGCGCACCGACCCCTGTGGGGTCGAAGCGCTGCAATACTTTGAGCGCGACTTCCAGGGTTTCGGTATCGGCGGGGGGATCGACCCATTGGGCGATTTCCGCCAGCGGCGCGCAGAGGTAGCCGTTGTCGTCGAGCGCCTCGATCAACAGCAGGACGTGTTGCCGTACCGTTTCGGGAAGAAGCGTGAGTTCGGCTTGGGCGGTGAGGTGTTCGGTGAGCCCCTCGGGCGCGACGGCGGTTCGGTAAGGGTCGAACGGCTCGTCTTCCGGGGCGATTCCCGGGGTGACCCCTTCCCAGTAGGCGTCGTATGGGGTGTGATCGGGTACGGATTCGTTCGCTTCGGCGCCTGGGGTGGTGGCTTCGACGTGGTCGGCATCTGGCGCCTCTGCGGCACCGGCTGGGGGGGGTTCGGCGCTGCCGGTTGCGGCGCTGCCGGTTGCGGCGCTGCCGGTTGCGGCGCTGCCGGTTGCGGCGAGTTCGTCCCACTCGTCGGCGCGGATCAGGAACGGATTCTGCTCGAGCGCTTCTTCGATCGCCTGGCGGAGTTCCGCAGCAGGTAGGGTGAGGAGGTGCAGCGACTGCTGCAGTTGCGGCGAGAGGGTGAGCGACGTTTGTGGTTTGAGGGCAAGCCCCGTGCCTAGCGTTTTCATAGGCGGAACTGTTCGCCGAGATAGACGCGGCGGACTTCGCTGTGGGCAACGATCTCGTGCGGGGTTCCGGAGGCGATCACTTGGCCGTCGGCGAGGATCGACGCGCGGTCACAGATCCCGAGCGTTTCGCGCACGTTGTGGTCGGTGATGAGCACCGCCACACCTCGGCTTTGCAGGAAGCGGATGATCCGTTGGATTTCGAGGACCGCGATCGGGTCGACTCCGGCGAAAGGTTCGTCGAGGAGGATGAGCCGCGGGTCGGTGGCGAGCGCGCGCGCGATTTCGAGCCGTCGCCGTTCGCCACCGGAGAGGGCCACACTGGGTTGATCGGCCAGGTGGGCGATCCCCAGCTCTTCGAGGAGCGCCATTTCCCGCTGGGCGCGCTGCGGCGCGGGAACGCCGTGCAATTCCAGTACCGCACGGATGTTCTCCCGAACGGAGAGTTGACGGAAGATGCTCGCCTCTTGTGGTAGGTAAGCGAGCCCGTAGCGGGCGCGGCGGTGGATGGGCAGGTGGGTGATGTCGTGCTCCGAGAGCTGGATGCGCCCTTCGTCAGCGCGAATGAGCCCGACGATGAGGTAGAAGCAGGTGGTTTTGCCCGCGCCGTTCGGTCCCAGCAAGCCGACGATCTCGCCGGGCGCGACGGTCAAAGAGACCCCATCGACGACGGCGCGTGCGCCGAAACGCTTGCGCAGGTTTTCGACGATCAAGAGCGACATGGTTTCAGACATCCGGTGGCAGCGCCACCTCTTCGGGCGGGTCGGAGAGGAGCGCGCGAATCGTCTCCCACGAAAAGCCGCGCGCTGCCAGAAAGCGGGCTTGCTTCTGCCACGCCTGCGGGGTCGTGGGCGGGGATCCGAATTTCTTGCGCCAGACCGCAGCGGCGCGTTCGCGCTCGTCACCCAGTTCGGCTTCGGTTTCAGCGAGCGCCTGCGCGACGTCCGCGTCGCTCACCCCACGGGCGTGGAGCCGGTAGGCAATCGCGCGGTTGCCTTGCCGTTCGGCAAGCCGTCGGGCATGGAGCGACGCGGCGCGCCGGTCGCTCAAAAAACCGTGCCGTTCGGCGCGTTCCAGCAGTTCCGCTACGGTCTTCTCCGCTATCCCGCGCCGCGCGAGCGCCGCCGCGAGTTCGGCACGCGTGTATTCGCGGCGGGCAAGAAGGCGTAGCGCGATCGACCACGGTGACGCGCTCGTGTGTGCGGAGGCGGAACGAACGGGGCTCATGCCGCTGGGTCACGAGTGGCGAAAGCGGGCGGCATCCGTTCAGGTCGCCGTCGCATCACTGGGTTCGGCTGCTGCACCATCCTGGGGAGCCGTGCTCCCTTGTGGCAGAGCGTCTGGCGCAGGCAACGGGGGCAGCCCGACCGCGGCGCGGATGCGGTTTTCGATCTCCCGCGCCAGCGCCGGGTTTTGTTTCAGGAATTCGCGGACGTTGTCTTTGCCTTGCCCTAGCCGCTGTCCTTCGTATGCATACCACGCGCCGGTTTTGTCGACGATTTTGTATTGCACGCCGAGGTCGATGATCTCCCCTTCGCGCGAAATCCCCTCGCCGTAGAGGATGTCGAAGCTCGCCTCTTTGAAGGGCGGGGCCACTTTGTTTTTCACCACTTTGACGCGGGTCTCCGATCCCAGCGCTTCGTCGCCCTTTTTGATCGTGCCGGTTTTGCGGATGTCCAGGCGCACGCTTGCGTAGAATTTGAGCGCGTTGCCTCCGGTGGTGGTTTCGGGGTTGCCAAACATCACACCGATCTTCATCCGGATCTGGTTGATGAAGATCACCATCGTATTGGTGCGGGCGATGCTTGCGGTGAGTTTGCGCAGCGCCTGGCTCATGAGGCGCGCCTGTAGCCCAGGAAGGGCGTCGCCCATCTCGCCTTCGATCTCCGCTTTCGGGGTGAGCGCGGCAACCGAGTCGATCACGATCACATCGACGCCGCCGGAGCGGACCAGCATGTCGGCGATCTCGAGCGCCTGCTCACCGGTGTCGGGCTGCGACACCAAGAGTTCGTCGATCTGCACACCCAGTTTCTTCGCGTACTGCACATCGAGCGCGTGCTCGGCGTCGATGAACGCCGCCACACCGCCCAGCTTTTGGGCTTCGGCGATCACGTGCAACGTCAAGGTGGTCTTGCCCGAAGACTCGGGGCCGTAGATCTCGATCACGCGGCCGCGCGGCAAACCGCCGATTCCGAGCGCAATGTCGAGCCCCAACGAGCCGGTGGAGATCGCTTCGATGTTGCGTTCGACGCGGTCTTGCCCCAGGCTCATCACCGCCCCTTTGCCGTACTGCCGTTCGATCTGAGCGAGCGCCGCCTGTAGCGCTTTGCGTTTTTCTTCGTTCATCGCGGGTTCCTGTCGCAACTTTGGGATCGCAGCAATGGTAGCGCGAGGGGCGGGTGAGCGCAAGCGCCGATCAATTGACTTTCCGGTCATTTTTTCTGATACTCTCACCGCAAAGCCAACCTGGGAGCGTGCAGCCGATGAGCGAAGAGAGGAAGAGCAGCGTGGTTCGGCCAAACGGGGTAGCCGATGCGCAGCGTGTGCAATCGCGCAACCGATCGTTCGTACCCGGGTGGGTGGTGGTGGGGTTTGCCGCCGCGCTGGCGTTGGGGTGGGGAGCGGCGAAGGCGCAGCAAGCGCCGGCAACGTCGTCGGCGCCGGCAAGTCAAGGGGGGCAACCGCTACCTAGGGTGGTCGTGGCGCGCGCGGTTCGCGAAACGGTCGTGGTCGAAAGCGACGTTCCGGGGCGGCTTGCCGCGAGCCGCAAAGCCGAAGTGCGCGCGCGGGTGGAAGGGATCGTCGAAGCGCAACGCTACCGCGAAGGGAGCGAGGTGCGGGCCGGAGAGACCCTCTTTGCGCTCGACGATCGCCCCTACCGTGCTGCGCTCCAGGCAGCCGAAGCGCTCGTTGCGCAGCGACAAGCCGAGCTGAAGCGGCAAGAGACGCTGGTGCGCCAAGGGTTTGCTTCGCCCCAGACGCTCGACGTGGCGCGCGCCAATCTGGCGGCCGCCGAGGCGCAAAAGACCCAAGCGGCGCTCAATCTCGAATACGCCAAAGTGCCCGCGCCGATCGCCGGACGGGCGGGACGCGCACTGGTGACCGAGGGGGCGCTCGTCGGCCACGGGGAGGCGACGCTGCTCACGACGATCGAGGTGCTCGACCCGATCCATGCGTTGATTACCGAACCGCAGGCGCAGTGGTTGGCGCGGCGCACGCTCGCGCATCTGCCGCCCCCCCGCTTGGTGATCGACGATGCGGTGGTCGCGATGGGCGAATGGATCGTTTCGGATGCTGCGGTCGACCCGGCAACCGGGACGGTGACGTCGAAAGTGGCGTTTCCCAATCCCGATCGACGGTGGTTGCCTGGGATGTTCGTGAAGGTCCGGGTGCCGGTTGCGGAGCGCGAAGCGGTGGTGGTACCGCAACGCGCGCTGGTTTCCAATAGCGCCGGGCTCTTCGTCTGGGTAGTTGCCGACGGGCAAGCGCGGCTGCAACCGGTAACGCTGGGTGGATTTTCGGGGGAGAACGTCGTCGTTGCTTCGGGCCTGAACGGGGGCGAAGCGGTGGTGGTTTCCGGCCAGGCGCGGCTGCGGCCGCCGGGTGGGCCGGTGACGGTGCAGGAGTGAAACGATGGCGCGCTATTTCGTCGACCGTCCCGTCTTCGCCGCGGTTATCGCGCTCTTGATCACGCTTGCCGGGGCGTTGGCGCTCGTCAATTTGCCGGTGGCGCAATACCCGGCGGTGGCGCCGCCGCAGGTGGCGTTTACCGTGACCTACCCGGGGGCGTCCGCCAAGGCCGTGGAAGACAACGTCCTCAAGGTGCTCGAACAGGAGATGAACGGGATCGAAGGGCTCCTTTACATGGAGTCGAGCGCCGAACTGGGGCGGGGGACGCTCACCCTCACCTTCGAAACCGGCACCGATCCGGAATTGGCGAGTGTCGAAGCGCAGAACCGCTACCGTCGGGTCGAAGCGCGCTTGCCCGACGAGGTGAAGGCGCGGGGGGTGACCGTGACCAAACCGCAGCGCAACTGGTTGATGATCGTCGCGGTGAATGCGCCGCAAGGCGGCTTTTCGGCCGTCGACCTCGGTTCGATTGTCGCGGCGCAGATCCTCGATCCGATCCGGCGTGTCCCAGGCGTTGGAGAAGCGGTGCTCTTCGGGACCGAATACGCGATGCGGATCTGGCTCGACCCCGACCGGCTCCGTTCGTTCGGGTTGACGCCCTCAGCGGTGGCGAACGCGATCCGCGCGCAGAACGTCGATCTGGCGTTGGGCGAAATCGGCCAACTGCCTGCGGTGCCGGGGCAGCAGATCAACGCGATCCTCACCGCACAGGGGAAACTGACCACGCCGGAGGCGTTTCGCCAGATCATCGTCCGCGCCGAACCGAACGGCGCGCAGGTGCGGTTGGGTGATGTCGCACAGGTCGAGCTCGGCGCCGACAGTTACGACGTGGTGGCGCGGCTCAATCAGGCGCCGAACGCCGCGATCGGGATCCGCACCGCGCCGGGTGCCAATGCGCTGGAGGTGGCGAACGCGGTGAAAGCGCGGATGCGCGAACTCGAGCCCTTCCTGCCGCCGGGCGTCCAGTGGGAGGTGCCGTACGACACCAGCCGCTTCGTCGAGATCTCGATCCGTGAGGTGGTGAAGACGCTCGTCGAGGCGGTGGTGCTGGTGTTCCTGGTGATGTGGCTCTTTTTGGGCAACCTGCGGGCGACGTTGATCCCGATGGTGACGGTGCCGGTGGCGCTTGCCGGCGCCGCGGCGGTGCTCTGGCTGCTTGGCTATTCGATCAACGTGCTCACGCTCTTTGCGATGGTGCTCGCGATCGGGATCTTGGTCGACGATGCGATCATCGTGGTGGAAAACGTCGAACGCCATCTGGTCGAAGAGGGGTTGTCGCCGCGCGAAGCGACGGTGGTGGCGATGCGTGAGATCTCCGGTGCGGTGATCGGCGTTTCCGCAGCGCTCGTTGCGGTGTTCGCGCCGCTCCTCTTTTTCGGGGGGTCGGTGGGGGTGATCTACCGCCAGTTCGCGGTCACTCTGATCGCGACGATGGTCTTTTCGGCGTTTCTGGCGTTGTCGCTCGCCCCGGCGCTTGCCGCAACGTTCCTGCGCGCGCCGAAGCGCCACCAGCCGCGCGCCTTCGACCGCTTCTTCTTCTGGTTGCGCGACCGCTTTGGCGTTGCCACCGCGGCGATCGTGGTGCGGCCGGTGCGCTGGCTCCTTCTTTATGGCGCGATCGTCGCTGCGGCGGGGTGGCTCTTCGTGAAGTTGCCGACAGCGTTTCTGCCCGACGAAGACCAAGGGTATATCATCGCGGTGGTCCAATTGCCCGCTGGCGCCACGCGCGAACGCACCGAAGCGGTGTTGAGCGAAGTCGAACGCTTTTACCTGGCGCAGCCCGAGGTGGCGCGGGTGGTCGGGGTGCTCGGCTTCTCTTTCTTCGGGCGCGGGCAAAATACCGCGATTGCGTTCGTGCCGCTCAAACATTGGGACGAACGGCCCGAGGCGAGCCAGAGCGCGCAGGCGCTCGTTGCCCGTACCTACCGCGAACTGGCGCCGCGGCTACCCGACGCGCTCATTGTTGCCGTCAACCCGCCACCCATTCCCGAACTCGGTGCGGTGGGCGGTTTCGATTTCCGGTTGTTGGACCGCACCGGCACGGAGCGCGCCGGTCTGTTGGACGTGCGCAACCGGCTGCTTGCCGCGGCAGCGCAAGACCCGCGGCTCTTCGGCGTGCGCCCGGAAGGGCAGGAACCGGCGCCTGCGGTGCGTTTGGCGATCGATCGCGAGCGGGCGGCGGTCTACGGGATCGACCAACAGACGCTCAACGAGACGTTGGCGATGACGCTCGGCACCGCGTACCTGGGGGACTTTCTCATGGACGGGCGTGTGCGGCGGGTGCAGATGAGCGCCGCGCCATCGTGGCCCGCAGCGCCCGAAACGGTGTTGCAGCTCCCGATCATGGGGCAGCAAGGGCAGGTGACGACGCTGGCGGCGATCGCCTCGGCGCAGTGGGAAACCGCTCCGCCGCGGCTCGATCGGTTCAACGGAGTGCCGTCGGTGAAGATCGGCGGGCAGGCAGCCCCCGGCGTCTCTTCGGGCGAGGCGATGGCGGCGATCGCTGCATTGGCGCGCGCGGTGTTGCCCGCTGGCTACGACTTTGCCTGGGCGACCACCTCATACGAAGAGCAGTTAGCCGGTGCGCAAGCGCCGCTCCTTTTCGTCGTTGCGGTGGTGGTGGTCTATCTGGCGCTTGCGGCGCTTTATGAGAGTTGGCGCACGCCTGCGGCGATCCTTCTCGTGGTGCCGTTTGGCGTGTTGGGCGCCGCCAGCGCGGCGTTGTGGCGGGGGCTTCCTAACGACGTCTTTTTCAAGGTGGGCTTGATCGTGATGATCGGTCTATCGGCGAAGAACGCGATCCTGATCGCCGAATTCGCGCGCCAGCGCGAAGCGCAAGGGCAGTCGCGGCTTGCTGCGGTGGTCGAGGCGGCGCGGTTGCGGCTGCGGCCGATTCTGATGACGTCGCTTACCTTCATCCTTGCGGCGGTGCCACTTGCGCTCTCCAGCGGTGCGGGGGCTGCGAGCCGCCACGCGGTCGGCACCGGTGTGGTTGGGGGGATGGTTGCCGCAACCTTTTTGGCGATCTTCTGGGCGCCGCTCTTTTACCGCTTGGTCGCGTCGCGCCCGGCAAGCCAGGTTGTGGCGAATTCGGCAGCCGGAGCAGGGCGGCCGTAACGCCACCCTTGATGCAGAAGCGAGGGGAACGGGGCGAGCGCCGCGGCACAGGCGTCGTCCTCGACCCCTTCGGCGACGACGCGCAGCTCAAAGGTTTCGGCAATCGAGACGATCGCGCGCACGAGCCGGAGTCCTTCGGGGTGTTCGCCCAAGCGGCGGATGAAGCGCTGGTCGATCTTGAGTTCATGCACCGGCAGATCGTTGAGGTAGGCAAGCGACGAATAGCCGGTACCGAAGTCGTCGATCGCCCATTGCACCGCGTATTCGCGGGTGAGGGTGCGCATCTGCGCGATGGCCTGTTCCGGCGCGCTGATCAAGATGTTTTCGGTGATTTCGAGCGTCAAGCGGCTGCCCGGCCATCCGCTTTCGGCAAGCGCCGCAGCCAACTGCGGCGGGAAATCGCCTGAGACGAGCTGACGTGGCGAGAGATTGACCGAGATCGTTCCGGTAAAACCGCGCTCGCGTTGCCACGCCGCGGCTTGCCGCGTGGCTTCCCGCAGCACCCAGTTGCCCAAAGTGACGATGAGCTCACTCTGCTCGGCAAGCGGAATGAACTCGGCGGGCGAAATCGGCCCCAGTTCAGGATGGTGGAAACGGACGAGCGCTTCTGCCCCTGCCAGCGTGACGCCGTTTTTGAGTTGCGGTTGCCAGACCAGCGCGAGACCGGGCGCGTCGGGGGTGGTGAGCGCACGTTGCAGCGCCTCCAGGATCGCCATCTGGCGCATGAACTGTTGCGCGTCTTGGGCGTCGTACCAGGCAAAGGGCAGATCGTCGCGCTTTGCGCGCGCGAGCGCCAACGACGCCGCGGCGATCGTGTCGCTCGCGCTGGTGAATGCTGCAGTGAGACACACGGCACCTAAACGCCACACCACCGGGGTTTGGTTGGGCCAGTTGGGCGCGCGCGGCTCGGGCAGCACCAGTTCGTTGGGAAGGCACGCCCGCAGTTGCGCCAACCGTGCGGTCGCGGCGGTTTCGGCCCAATCGGAGGTGGGCGCGGTCGCACGCGGTCGCATGAGCGGAACGAGGAGTGCGAACTCGTCTGCGCCCAACCGCGCGACCACAGATTCCTGGTCGAAAAGTTGGGGGGTGCATCGAGTGAGGGCGCGTGCCGCCGCTTTGAGCAGCGCATCGCCCGCCGCGCTGCCGTAGCGGTCGTTGAAGCGGCGAAACCCTTTGAGGTCGATCGCGACCAACAAACCCGCCTCCCTTTCGGGCGATTGGTGGCACCGTTTGAGTTGGTGCGCGACCGATTCGGTAAACGCGCTGCGGTTCAGCAGTTCGGTCAGCAGATCGTGCGATTCGGCGAAAGCGATCCGTTCGGCCAGGGCCTTTTCGCGCGTGGCATCGAATTCGATCCCGATATAGTGGGTGGTTGTGCCGGTGTCGTCGCGCACCGGTGTGATCACCGCCGCTGCGATGTAGGTTTCGCCGTTCTTGCGGCGGTTGATCAATTCACCTTGCCAGGTTTCGCCACGCGCGAGCGTATCCCATAAAGAGCGGTAGACCGCATCAGCGGTTTGTCCCGATTGTTGAAAACGCACATGCTTGCCGCGGACTTCGTCGAACGCGTATCCGGTGATCTGGGTGAACGCTGGGTTACACCAAATCAGGTTGGCCTGGGTGTCGGTGATTATGATGGCCGCTGGACTGGCTTCGAGGGCACGGGCAAGCAAGCGAAGCTCGCTGTGCTGTGCGGCAATTTGGGCATAGGCACGCGCGATATGCACTGCCAGTTCGCTATATTCGCGGGGTTGGGGTAGCGCGGCGATCTGAGCGAACCGTTCGTGCGCTTGGGGCGCTGAAGGGTCGGTTTCGGCAAGCGCGTGCGTGAGCTGCTTGAGTGGGTGGAGAATGTGGCGCTGCGCCCAAACGCCGGTGGCGGCGAAAAGGAGTAAGAACGCGAACAGGAGCGGCATCCCTTCCGCTAGGGCGGTGTTGCGCGCGGCAACCATGCGGGGCGTGAGGTCGTAGATGAGCACGACCGTACCCTCTCCCGCTGCTTGCTCGGTAGTAGGCGGTTGCGCCCAACGGGCGAACGCAATCAAGTTGTCCGCGCCAGAGCGGGTGATCCAATAGGGCGATCTTTGCGTACGAAACCGTTCCCAGAGCGGAGCGAGCGGGGGGTGCGCTTGGGTGAGGGGGTGGCCCGCCCAGCGGGGATCATGGGCAACGAGAATCGTTCCTGCGCCATCGAGAATCGCCGCCGCTCGGTCACCGTCGTGCGCCAAGTGCCGTTGCAGCTCCTGGCGGAGCAGATCGCGTCGTGCGGGCCAGAGGGTTTCCGCCAAACGAACGATTTGTGCCAACTCGTCGAGCAGGTACGCTTCGCCTTCTTCTCGAGCCTTTGCAGCAGCAAACCAGAATACCCAGCCCACCCAGAGGGCGACGCTGACTACCCACACCACGAACTGCACGAGCGCTGCTTCCAATTGGGCGCTCAAGCGTTGCCGCGGTACCGCGGTGGAAGTAGGGGGTTGCTCAAGCATCATCTGGGACTTTCGGAACACGGGGGAAGCACCGCAACAGAGGTGGGCAGTGGTGGTTGTTCCGGCGGGAGTGGGAACCCGGCCGCGGTCAAGATCGACCATATCGCAGTTTGCTCGGCGTGTAATCCGGTGCGGAGCTTTTCTTGGTTCGCGGCGCAATCGAGCAGGTGCACCCCGGAAAAGAGAGCGGGAACGGCACCGGGTTCAACGCCAAGGTAGGGGGCGAGCGCGTGTGCGGTTTCGTCGGGATGGTGGCGCCAGGCATCCAGCGCCGAAAACCACGCAGTGGTCAATGTTTTGAGTGACGATGCCAAGGCATCGAGCACGTCACTGCGCGCCACGATCACGTCGAGAATCAGCGGCGGTAGGCGGCTCGAATCGATGAGCGGGACGGCGCCCAACGCGCGGAGTCGGTTGGCGAACGGTTCGAAGGTGACCGCGGCGTCGATCTGCCCTGCTTGCCACGCGGCAATTTGCTCGGCAACCGGAATCGCGACTGTGTTTTCCCAGGAGAGCGGTAGGCCCAGCGCCTGGCGCGCCAACGCGTAGGTGACGGCGCCGACACCGGTGTGCGCCACCGCAATGCGTGCCGAGGCGAAGCGCTCCGGCGTGGTGAATCCTTCCCGGACGAGCACCATGTCGACGCCGTGGGAGACGTCGAGCAACCCGATCACCGTGAGCGGGGTGCCGAGTGCCGCTTCGCGCAGCGCCAGGTCGAGCGTAAGTAGCGCCACATCAGCGCGGTGAAAGCGGAGGAGGAACGTGGTTTCCGAGTCGCCTGCGGTCGGGATCCAGCGGATCGCAGCATTGTCTGCGACGCGCCAGCGCAACAGGTCGTAGGCCGGAAAGGTCCATGCCGCCACTTTCAGCGGTGGTGCGGACGAACAACCGGCGACGAGCGGCATGACCGCCCACGCGGCAGAGCGGCAGAGGAACGCGCGACGCGCTTCACAAATCACCGAGAGAGGCCCAGGGTTACGAAACAGCTCCCATTATAGCCATGCATCGGTTTAGCCATGCATCGGTTGCCTGTGCAGCCATCGACCTCAGGCTGAACAGGGGAATTGTCGGTTTGGAGTTTGCCACGCCCCCCTTTCCGCACGCCAGCGTGCTTCCTCTTCGGCGGCAAGCGCGTCGAGGTCGGCAGGGGTGGCGCTTGGGTCCTCGACCCATTCGCGCAGCCGCGGTCCGCCGTTGATGAGGTCGATCGCCAACCGTTCGGTTTCGAATTCGTACGCAAAGGCGCGCCATAGCGGCGCGTCGGGCCAGAGGTGGTGGATTGCTTTGAACGCGAGCGCGATGAGCCGCCACGGACGGAAGCGCGCTGGGTCGAAAACGGGCGGTTCGGTGTGGATCATCACGCCGCCGCATCGCTCGCCAGCGTGTTTGTGAAAGGTGGGCTCGAACCAGATCGGGCGCAGGACGCAGCCAGCGAGCCATTCGGGCGCGAGCCGCGCCATTTCGGCAAGCAGCCGCTCCGGATCGAGCCACGGCGCGCCAAAACATTCGAGCGGTCGCGTCGTGCCCCGTCCTTCCGAGAGGGTGGTGCCTTCGACCATCACCGTGCCCGGGTAGCAGCGCGCCATCCACGGCGTGGGGGCGTTGGGGCTGGGTGGGATCCAGACGTGGGTCACAAGCGGCCAGCCGTAGCCGGGCGCGGCGTCCGGGTCCCACCCCGCCAGCGCGACGACCGTGAGTGGCAGGTCGAGCGCCCGGGTGGCGACGAACCAATGCGCCGCTTCGCCCAACGTGAGGCCGTGGCGCATCGGGCAACTGCCTGCTGCGACGAAGCTCTCCCACCCCGGTTCGGTGCAGAGGCCTTCGACCCAGCGGCCGATGGGGTTGGGGCGGTCGAGCACCCACACTTCCAGCTCAACCGCCGCGGCGGCTTCGAGCACGTAGCGTAGCGTAGTGAGGTAGGTATAGACGCGACAGCCGACGTCTTGCAGGTCGACGAGCAAGAGGTCGCCGTGCGCAAGCTGCTCCGGGGTGGGTTTGAGCCGTTCGCCGTAGAGGCTGAACGCGGGGATGCCCAGGTGCGGGTCGATTTCGTCGGCGGAGAAGACCATGTTGTCTTGCTTGTCGCCGCGCACCCCGTGCTGCGGGCCGAAGAGGGCAGTCAGGCGCGCCCCGACCGTGGGGAGCCATTGGGCGAGCGCGGTCGCGGCATGGGTGAGCGGCGGAAACGGTGCAGCCGGTCCCGTCACCGCGGCGGGGTGGGTCAGCAGCATCACCCGCCGCCCCGAAAGGCGCTGCGCCCATTCGGGTTCGGTGACGAGACGGTCGAGGCCGGTGCGCACCATCGGGTCAACGCACCAGCCAGAGCGCCAATGCACCGTGCGCTTCAGAGCGCTGCGTGATGCTGCGTGTGGTGGGGTTAAGGCGGTTTTCGGCGGCAAAGAACATAGGGGTTCCAGCGAGAATTTGTTACCAACGGGTGTGGCGCTGCATCGTAGCAAATCGCCCATGCTTTGGCAACGCACGCCGGGGCAAGCAGGTAGAATCGCGCTTTTACCGTGGGAACGCACGATGGAACCGTTTGCGCGCGAAATCGCCCGCCGTCGTACCTTTGCGATCATCGCCCACCCGGACGCCGGGAAGACGACGCTCACCGAAAAGCTGCTGCTCTTCGGTGGCGCGATCCAGATCGCCGGTGCGATCAAGGCGCGAAAAGCAGCCCGGCACGCGACGTCGGACTGGATGGCGGTCGAGCAGCAGCGCGGGATTTCGGTGACCACGTCGGTAATGCAGTTCGAATACGAAGACTGCGTCTTCAACCTGTTGGACACCCCGGGGCACCAGGACTTTTCCGAAGATACCTACCGTGTGCTCACCGCGGTGGATGCTGCGGTGATGGTGATCGACGCCGCCAAGGGGGTCGAGGCGCAGACGATCAAACTGCTTGAAGTGTGCCGGTTGCGCAATACCCCGATCATCACCTTCATCAACAAGCTCGACCGCGAGGTGCGCGACGGCTTCGATTTGATCGCTGAAATCGAAGACATTTTGCAGATCTCCTGTGCGCCGGTCACCTGGCCGATGGGGATGGGCAAGCATTTCCGCGGTGTCTTTCATCTTTTGGAAGACCGTATGTTCTGTTTTGCGCCGGGAACGGAACGGCGGGTCGAATTGGAGACGATCGTTGGCTTACACAATCCGCTCCTGGATGAACGTTTCCCGGACGAAGTGACGAAATTGCGCGAAGACGTGGCGTTGGCGCGCGAGGCGTTGCCGCCGTTTGCGCTCGGGGAGTTCCTCACGGGGCGTCAAACCCCAGTCTTTTTCGGCTCCGCGGTCAATAATTTCGGCGTGCAGGACGTGCTCGACGCGTTGGCGGCGTGGGCGCCGCCGCCGCAGCCGCGCGACGCCGGTGCGCGCACCGTTCACCCGAACGAGCCCAAATTCACCGGTTTCGTCTTCAAGATCCAAGCGAACCTCGACCCGAAACACCGCGACCGCATGGCGTTCTTGCGCGTCTGTTCGGGGCGCTACACCAACGGCATGAAGGCGTTCCATACTCGGTTGGGACGGGAGATGCGGCTGGCGAACGCGGTGACGTTCCTGGCGAATCGCCGCAACGTAGAAGAGGAGGCCTACCCGGGGGACATCATCGGTATTCCCAACCATGGGCAGTTGCAGATCGGCGACACGCTCACCGAAGGAGAGCTGCTGCAATTCACCGGGATCCCCTACTTTGCGCCCGAGCTCTTCCGCGCCGCGCGGCTCAAAGACCCGCTGCGCGCGAAGCAGCTCCACAAAGGGCTCAAAGAGTTGGGCGAAGAGGGGGCGATCCAGGTCTTCGAACGCGAAGGGGGGCAGTTGATCCTGGGCGCGGTGGGTGCGTTGCAGTTCGAGATCGTTGCCGAGCGGCTCAAGACCGAATATCAGGTGGAAGCGCTCTTCGAGCCGGTGGAGATTTACACCGTCCGTTGGCTCCTTTTTCCCGACGACGCAACGAAAAACCGGTTCGTGCGCGAACAGGCGCTGCGCTTGGGGCGCGACGTCGATGGCAACCTGGTCTATCTGGCGCCGAGTCGCTACAACCTGGAGCTGACTCAGGAAAAATATCCTGAGGTGGAATTCCGCGCGACGCGCGAGCATCGGCAGGTGTTCGCGTAACGCTGCAGCAAATCGGCCACCAAAGCGGCCGTTAAAAATCGCCGTAAAAAAACCGCCCCGAGGGGCGGTCGCGCAGCACGGTTGGGAGGGTCGCACACGGCACGCGTTGCCGTGGCGACGACCAACACGCGCTTATTTCATCTTCTGCACTTCTTTGTAGGTACCCCCTTCGACCTTGAAGAAGGCGTAGCTGCCCGGAACATCCCCTTTGGCGTCGAATTCGTGGTCGCCCGAAGCCCCTTTGTAGTCGATCTCTTTGCCTTCGGCAAGGAGCTGCTTCGCTTTTTCCCATTCGCCCGGATAGATTCGCTCACCCGGAGCGGTGGCGACCGCACGCAGCGCTTGCGGCAGTTTCGCTTTGTCCCCTTTTGCCGCTTCGAGCGCCAGCGCAACGAGCGCCGCGGCGTCGTAGCTCGTGGCGGCAAAGGTGGCGTTCGGATCGAGACCCGCTTTGCGCGCCGCTTCGGCGAATTTTTCGAACGCCGCGCCCGCTTCGCCCACCGGTGCGGAGACGAAGAAGTGCTTCAGGTTGGCTTCGCCGAGCGTCTTGATGAGGTTTTCGTCGCGCATCCCGTCGGCACCGACGAACTGCTTGAAGAAGCCGTTTTCGATCGCTTGCCGCAGGATCGTCATCCCCGACGCGTTGCCATAGTCGAAGAGCACCAAGGTATCGGCGCCCCCTTTGGCGAGTTCGGCGAGGTCGGAACGGTACGACGCTTTCTTGTCTTCGTGGCCGCGGAATTGGGTGATGGTGCCCCCTTTGGCTTCGAATTCGGCTTTGAACGCTTCGGCCAGACCCTTGCCGTAGTCGTTGTTGATGTAGGCGACCGCTACCTTCTTCACCCCGCGCTCGAGGAGCGTACGCGCAAGCGCCCGCCCTTGGAAGTCGTCCGATGGCACCGTGCGGAAGACCAGGTCTTTGTCGTCGAGGTCGGTGATCTTGGGCGAGGTGGCAGAGGGCGAAACGACCAGTACGCCCGCGGGGATGGTGACCGAGTTCACCGCGGCAAGGAGCGCGCCGGAGCAGGCGGGGCCAACTGCGGCGTCGGCGCCGAAGACGTTCACCGCTTTGGTCGCGGCGTCGGTGGCCACTTGCGGGTTGCAACCGCAGTCGAACTCCTGGTAGGTGATCTTGCCGATCGCAAGCCCCGCGGCGTTGGCCTGATCGAGGGCCAATTTCATCGACGCGATCATCGCCGGCGCCATCCCGGCGATCGGGCCGGTGATCCCGCCCATGAGCGCGACCTTGGCTTCGGCAAACGCGGCGCTCGAAGTTGCGATGAGCCCCGCGGCAGCGAGTGAAGCAACGAGTTGGGAACGGTATGTCATGGTGTGGTCCTCCTTGTGACGTGGAAAAACGCAAACAGCCGTATGATTGTAACAGCGATCGCGGGTGCTGCATCTTCGCTGCCTTGGCGTGGTCGCCCCCAACGCGCCATCGCCGTTCGCAGGCGCTCCCTACGCGTCGCTCTCAACTCGAACGCCGCACGTGGGTGCCCTCCGGCAAGAGCCCTTCGGGGCGCCAGCGCAACACCAGTTGCAGCATCAAGCCGATCACGAAGACACGGATATATTTCGCCTGGGTAGCGATCTCCGCAGGCAGGCGGTCGGTGAGGAGTTCGGAGCTCGACCAGATCACCCAGATGATCACCGCGCCCAGGATCGCGCCACGGTTGTTGCCCGACCCGCCCAGGATCAGCATGATCCAGACCAGAAAGGTCACCATCATCGGGTCGATCGCCTCGGGCGTGATCGCGCGCATGAAATGGACATAGACGGCACCTGCCAGTCCCATGATCGCAGCACCCAGGATGAAGGCTTCGAGCCGCCGCGCTTCGACGTTTTTCCCCATCGCAGCGGCTGCGAGTTCGTTTTCGCGGATCGCGCGCATCATCCGGCCCCACGGCGCGGCAAGTTGCCGTTCCAACGCCCAGTAGATCACCACTACCATTCCCCAGGTGAGCCCCAGATAAGCCAGTTGCGACCATTCGTAGGGAAGGTCGCCGAAGGGGCGAGGAATGCCGGTGATGCCGCGGACGCCGCCCGATAGCAGATCTTCGGTACGCAACACCAGGCGGATGATCTCCGCAACCCCGATGGTGGCAATCGCTAGGTAGTCCGAGCGAAAACGCAAAGTCACTTTGCCGATTGGCCACGCGATGAGCGCAGCGGCGGCCATCGCAGCAAACCAGCCGACCCCCGTGGGGAGCTCCCAGCCCATGATGCGGTCGGGCACCGGCGGCGCGGTAAAGAGCGCCGAGAGATAGGCGCCCACCGCGAAAAAGCCCGCCACCCCGGCGTTGAAGAGCCCGGCGTACCCCCACTGGACGTTGAGGCCGAGCGAAAGGAGCGCGTAGATGCCGATCAGCACCCCCATGAAGATCGCGTAATTGAGCAGTCCCAGTGTATCCATCTCAGAGCACCTTCCCTTTGAAGATCCCTTGCGGACGAACCAAGAGGATCAGGATGAGGATCACGAACGCGGTGGCCATTTTGTATTGGCTGGGGAGCACCAGTACCGAAAGTTCTTCGACCAACCCGATCACGAGGCCACCTACCACGGCACCTTCGACGCGCCCGACGCCCCCCAGGATCGCGGCGGCGAACATCGCCAAAAGTGCCGACCAACCCATCATCGTGTTGAGTTCGGTGTTGATCCCCAGGAAAAACCCGGCTGCGGCGGCAAGCGCCCCCGCGATCACCCAGGTGAGGCGGGTCACCGCTTCGTTGTTCACGCCACAGAGGCGCGCCAGTTCCGGGTTGTCCGACATCGCGCGCATCGCTTTCCCCCAACGGGTATAACGCAGGAACGCCATCAGGAAGAGCACGAGCCCGGTCGCGGTGGCAAAGGTGATCAGTTCGCGGGAGCGTAGCATCAATCCGCCGTACGATTCGGCGCGCACGATCCCCGTCGAATAGACCTGTGGATCGACGCCCCAGACCACTTGGACGACGGAGCGCAGCATCAGCGCGACCCCCAGCGAGGCCATCACCGTGAGGATCTTGGGCCGGGTTTCGAGGTGACGATAGAAAACGCGGTCGAGTACCACCGCGACGAGCGCGGTGATCGCCATCGCGATCGGCAACGCCACCCACGGCGAGAGCGCGAGCGACCCCACCAGCCCCAACGCGACGTAAGCGCCCAACGTGGCCATGTCGCCGTGGGCGAAGTGGGCGTAGCGCAAGATACCGAAGATCAGGGTGATCCCGATCGCACCCAACGCGTAGATGCTCCCCGAGATCAACCCGGGGATCACGTAGAAATTGATCAGTTCCAATCCACTCATGCGCGTAATCCCTTTGTTTTATCCGCCCAAGAACATCTGGGCGATCTCCGGGTCGTTGAGGAGTTCTTGACCGGCCCCTTCGTGGCGGTTGCTCCCAGTGGCGAGCACGTAGCCGCGATCGCAAAACGCCAACGCTTGTTTCGCGTGCTGTTCGACCAGTAGGATCGCCACGCCGGTGTCGCGCACGTCGCGGCAGATCTGAAAGATCTGTTCCATGTATTTCGGCGAAAGCCCCGCGGTGGGTTCGTCAAGCAGCAGCAGCCGCGGGTTGAGCATCAACGCGCGCCCCATCGCCACCATCTGGCGCTGCCCGCCAGAGAGGCTTCCAGCGAGCGCGTTGCGTTTCGCTTTGAGGTCGGGGAAGAGCGTGTAGATGCGCTCGAACGCCTCTGCTTTGACCGATTTCGCAAGGAACGCCCCCATCTCCAGGTTTTCGTGTACGGTCATTTCGGCAAAGACGTTCTTGACCTGCGGAACGTAGGAGATACCGCGGCGCACGATCGCGTCCGGTTTCCAACCGGTGATCTCTTCCCCTTCGAAGAGGATCGCGCCGTCGCGGATCTTCACCAGACCGAAAACCGCTTTCATAGCGGTGGATTTCCCGGCGCCGTTCGGCCCGACGATCACCACGATCTCTTTCGGGTTTACGGTAAGAGAGACGCCGTGGAGAATGTCGGCGTCACCATAGCCACCACGCACCTGATGCATCACGAGGACCGGGTTCATGCGTTCCCCTCCTCGATCTCGAGTTCTTCAATCTCGGCGATCGCCGCTTCGACTTCGGGATGAACGGTTTCACCCAGATAGGCTTCGAGCACCCGCGGGTCGTTGCGCACTGTTGCGAAATCCCCTTCGATCAACACCTTGCCTTCGGCCATACAGATGACCGGATCGCACAGTTTTTCGATCATCTCCATGTCGTGTTCGATCAGGATGAAGGTGTAGTTCCATTCGCGGTTGAGGATCTGGATCTTCTCTTCCAGCTTACGCAGGAGCGTGCGGTTCACTCCGGCCGCGGGTTCGTCGAGGAGCACGAGCTTGGCGTTGGTCATCATCGTCCGCCCCAGCTCCAGCAATTTCTTCTGCCCACCGGAGAGGTTGCCTGCGCGTTCGTTCATCACGTGGGTGAGTTCCAAGAACGCCAGCACGTCGATCGCTTTTTGCCGCACTTCGGCTTCGGTACGCGCCACTTCCCCTGGGGTGAACCAGTTCGCCCACAGTTGTTCGCCCGGTTGCTTCGGCGGGACGACCATGAGGTTCTCCAGCACGGTGAGGCGGGGGAATTCGTGCGGGATTTGGAACGTGCGCACCAACCCGCGGTGAAAGCGTTCGTCGGTCCGCAGCCGGGTGATCTCTTCACCGTCGAAGCGGATGCGGCCCGCGGTGGGCTGATAGGCACCGGCGATCACGTTGAAGAGGGTCGTTTTGCCTGCCCCGTTGGGGCCGATGAGGCCGGTGATCGTGCCCGGTTCGACCTTGAGCGAGACGCCGTCGACGGCACGAAAGCCGCCAAACGCCATCACGAGGTTTTCCAATTCCAGCAGCGCCATGGTTCGTTCTCGCTTCGCCACTACCGGTGCAATGTTATCGCGCGCGCAGCAACGATGCGAGTGGGGTTTACCCGACATCGGCATCGATCCTTTCGGTACAATACCGTTGGTGCGGGTGGTGGTGAGCGCCGATGGAGGTGGCAGATGGGGCTTTTTGATTGGTTGCGCAATTTGGCTTTTTTTCGCGGTCGCGACATCTCAGGGCTGCGCGAAGAGGATCTCGATTTCGAAAAGTGGCGTGCGGCGCACCGCGCCTGGCGCGAGCGAATCAACCGCGTGCTGCGTGGAGAAGAGGTTCCTCCCCCGGTCGAGCGGATCGAAGTGGACAATGTGTGCGATCTGGGGCAGTGGCTGCACAACCATGGCAAGCGCTACTACGGAGATTTGCCGCTGTTTCAGGAGCTTCTTGCCGAACACGCCGCGTTTCACCGGACTGCGGCGCAAGTGGTTCGCTACTGGCAAGCAGGCGATATGCGTGCGGCGCGTCGCCTGCTCCACGGCGAATATGAACTGCATTCGATGCGCGTAATCAGCGGTCTTACCGAACTGGAACGGGTCGTCTTGGGAAAATGACGAAACCGCGATCCGTTCCGCTCCGCTCGTGGCGCGAACGCAGCCTTCAAGTCGGTCTCTTCGAGTTGGGTGGGTTGCTGCTCGTCACACCCATTTACCGCTGGGCAACGGGCGAAGGGTGGGGCGAATCGGTTGGACTGCTCGTGCTGCTTTCCCTGATCGCAACCGCGTGGCAAGCGGGCTATAACACGCTCTTTGACCGCTGCGAAGCGCGTTGGGCAAACCGCCCGGCCCATCTGCGCCCGTGGCGGTGGCGCGTTGCGCACGCGCTCGGTTTCGAGGTGACGCTTTTTCTCATTACCTGGCCAGTGATCGTGCTCTGGACCGGGTGGGGATGGTGGGAAGCGGCGGTCGCGGACCTGGGCCTTGCCCTTGCGTACGCTGGGTATGCGGCGTTCTACCACTGGTGCTTCGACCGCTGGCGGCCGGTTACCGTACAGAGGGGCGCACAACCGGTCGTGCCAACCCTTCCGGTGCGAAAGTCCCCTAGCTGTAAATGATGGCTGGAAACGCTCTGCGATGAGGATCGAACGCGACGTCGATCTGCGCAAGTGGCACACCTTTCGCCTTCCCGCGCGCGCAACGGAATTGGTAGTGATCGAACGCGACGCCGATTGGGCGGCGTGGCGGGCGCATCGCCAAGCCGTACCGATGCCCGAAGTGATCGTGGGGCAGGGCAGTAACGTGCTCTTCGTCGCCGATTTCCCGGGACGCGTGGTGCGGATCGCAACGCGCGGCTGGCAAGTGGTTGCGGAAACGGCTCATGAGCGGGTGATTGAGGCTAAGGCAGGGGAACCGTGGGCGCCGTTCGTTGCGGCGCTCCTGGCGCGCGGCTGGGGGGGACTCGAGAACCTTGCCGCGATTCCGGGGACCGTGGGCGCTGCGCCGGTGCAGAATATCGGTGCCTATGGCTTGGAGGTAGGAGAGCGAATCGCCGCGGTGACGATCTGGCACCGTGTGAGCGGTGAGACGCGGACTGTGGCCGCCTCCGAGTTGGCGTTTGGCTATCGCAGCAGTTGGTTCAAAACCGGCGCGGCGCGTGACTGGGTGATCCGGTCGGTGCGCTTTGCGCTTCCCAAGCGTGCGGCGTTGCGGCCCCACTATCCCGATTTGCAACGCTGGCTCACCGCGCAGGGCATCGAGCTCGCGGACTTACCGCCGGATGCTGCGGTGCGTGCGGTGCATGATGCGGTGGTGGCGGTACGGGCCGCGAAACTGCCAGACCCCAAAGTGAGCGGCAATGCTGGGAGCTTCTTCCTCAACCCCATCCTCACCGCGGACGAATGGCAGCGGTTGCGCGAATGCGCGCCCGAAGTGCCCGGGTTCCCCCTTGCCGACGGGCGGTGGAAAGTGCCTGCCGCCTGGTTGATCGAACAAGCCGGTTTGAAGGGGGCGCAAATGGGGGGCGTTGCGGTCGATACGCGGCACGCGCTTGTCTTGGTCAATTTGGGGGACGGCACCGGTACCGACCTGCTGCGGCTGATGCGCCGGATTCAGGAGGCGGTGGCGGCGCGGTTTGGCGTCATGCTACAACCCGAGCCGACGCTCATCGGTTGGGATGGCACCAGAGCAGCGTCCTGAGCGAATCGACCGTCGCGCGCACCGGATCCGGCAGCTTTCTCTGTGCGTAATGATTCCTAACCGAACACCTCATCAAGTGTTTGCGCGTCGAGCACCCGATCGAGCCACCGCTCGATCTCTTCCCGGCTCGCGGTGCTCAGGCGCACCTGCATCGCTTCCGGCAGCGGCCCGAAGCGTTTGGTGAGCAGTCTCTGCAAAGTTTGCAGCTCGCCGAGGTAGAAACCCTTCTCCTCGCCTTGTTGCAATCCCTGCTGCAATCCCTGCTGCAATCCCTGCTGCAATCCCTGCTGCAACCCCTGTTCCCACCACTCCCTGGTCCAACTCTCGATGCGTTCGGCCAACATCGTATCGACCTCCAGTAAGTCCGAGACGTCAGGAATCTCGACCGTGCCTTTCTCCATTTTACGCCGCAACAGCCGCAGTAACCACCGGGTGAGACTGAAGCGCAGCGGCTTCTGTTCCGGTTCGGCGAGCCACTC
>NZ_JAHLSY010000016.1 GCF_019049855.1 Hydrogenophilus thiooxidans
TTTGGGTCATATGACTCCTATTGAGAAACTCCGATGGTGGCAAACCGAGCGACCAGAGCTTTTCATTTCAAGGGTAGATAATGTCACGGGTCTTGACATTTACTGGGTTAGGAGCGTGTCATGTACGGTTCGTACTGGCGGCATGTTGTCGTGTTGGCTGCTGTAATGGCCGGGGGTGGAGTATTCGCCCAACCCCCGATGAGCGTCGATGATGCTGGCACAATGGATGATGGCGGCAAGAAGGTCGAGGCAGTTTGGCGGAAGGTGGGAGCAGTTCGCGCCTGGGAAATGACGGCTGGTTTCTCGCCCGCACAACATTGGGAGATCGGTGTTGCGTGGGATCGGGAAAAAGACCTCGAATCCCATCTGCAAGATCGGGGTGCGTTACTCGTCGTGAAATGGGTGCCCGTGCAAACCGAAACCGGATGGTCAGTCGGCGCATTTTTCGATCTGGGCCACCGGCAGTGGCGTTCACCTGCAACGGACGAAAAAGATCGCTATCAGTCGATGAGCGCGCTGGGGCTAGCAACCTACCGCGCCAACGGACATGTCGTCCATCTCAACGCGGGCGTGGCCCGAGATACGCAAAGCGACGAAAATACGGTCGTGTGGGGATTGGGGTACGAATACGAACTGTCTGACACCGTGGCGCTGCTTGCGCAATATTACGGTGAGGAAAGAAGCAGCCCGACGCGCGGCGTTGGGGTGCGCTGGACTGTTGCCGATGGAATGAAGGTCGGTGTGATGGTCGATCGCGCCTCGGGGCGCGACCGCGAAACAGCGGTGGCGCTCAGCTGGGCATGGGAATTCTAAGAGCTGGCTGAAGGTGCGTTCCGGAGCGCCGCCACCACTTCGGGCGCGACGGAACGCACATGGAGATCGTTCTGCGGAAACGGAATTTCGACGCCGTTTGCGCGAAACGCGTTTGCAATCGCAAGCGCCAATTCGGTTTTGGTTTCGCCGCGCACCGCGATATCGGCCACGTAACAGCGAAGCTCGAATTCGACGCTGCTTCCCCCAAATTGGCTGAAGGCAACCGTGGGCGCAGGGTCGGTAAGCACGTTGGGGTGGCTTTGGGCAACATCCAAAAGAAGTGCGCGGACTTGTTCCAGATCACTCCCGTAGGCAACGCCAACTGGGAGCACGATTCGCGATTGAAGATCGGAAAGCGTCCAGTTGCTGACGTTGCCGGTAATGATCGCTTTGTTGGGAATGAGCACCTCCTGTTTGTCGAGTGTCTCGATAACCGTTGCGCGAATCGTCATCCGTTTCACTCTGCCGGTAACTCCTTGCACCGTGACGATGTCGCCGACCCGAATCGGCCGCTCAAAGAGAATGATGAGGCCAGAGACGAAGTTTGCGACAATCTCCTGCAAGCCAAAACCAAGCCCGACTGAGAGCGCGGCAACCAGCCATTGCAGCTTCGACCAGGGCATGCCGAGTCGGTTGAGGATCCAAACCACGCCAACGGAAATGAGGAGATAGCGAAAGAGGGTGACGATGGCGTACTTCGCGCCATCGTCGAGCCGTTTGGTTTGTGCAAGCAGTAACTCAAGGAGGGTAGGAGCATTGCGCGTCAAGAGCGTCAATACGGCTAAAGCGACTCCGGTAAAGAGCAGATCGGCCACGGTGACGGTGACGGTGAGCGTTTCGTTGCCGCTCACCTCTTGATAGCGCCACAGCACCCAGGTGTCCAGTTGCGAGAGCGCGGGAAGCAGGGGTGCCCATATCCAAAGAAGTAGGGTAGCGAGCGCAAGCCACGCGCCCCAACGCACGATGCGCCGCAATTGGCGACTGCCGCGTTCGATCGCCGCTTCGGCTTCGGTAACGTGCAATTCCTGCGCCGCCGCCTCGGTTGGGAGCGATTCCGAGCCAAAAGCAGGCAGCTCCGTGCGCTTTCGCCCCACTACCAAGCGCCAGCGCTCATCGACGATCGCCCGGGTCAGATCGAAAAGGAGCGCAACGCCCAACAGAGCCCAGAGGGAGCGCCAGTAGGCGATGAGCACCGCTTCGGCAGTATAGCGGTAGCCAATCACAAGCAGTAGGATGCTTGCCAGTAGCGGGAGCGCCAAGACCAGCGCAGCGAGGCGCACCACTTTATTGCGTACCCGAGGCATAAAGGAACCACTCGTTGCCGAGCGAAAGAACCAGACTCCTGAGAGTAAGAGCCATAGCGCAGCAATGAGCAGGACTGAGCGCAGCGGAGTGCCCGATTCATCGGGTGCCCCAAGTGCTCCCAGATAGGCAAAGAGCGTGGCAATGAGCGCCGAAACCCAGACAAAAAGGGTGAGATAAGGCCGCAATCGCTGGACGGTCGCTTCAGGAATCTGGTAACGGTGGTGCAAAAGCCCACCCTGATGTGTGAGAGCAATGCGCCAAAAGTGTAGATTCCACCAAACGAGAGCCGTTTGTTCGAGCGCGTCACCCAATGCCGCCAATGCGGTGCCACCCGTAGGCCGAAGAAGGAACGAGATCGTGAAGAGAAAAAGCGCCACTCCCGCCGCTTGGATTGCAGCAATGAGCAAAATCGTGAGGGTTGCCAAGGTTCCTGCGCTGGTACGGGCTGCCGTATGAGGAAGGGTCTGCGCAAACTTGCGAGCAAGGAGGCCACGGGCAAGCCACCACGTGAGCCAAAGGGCACAAGAGAGGAACGCAGCCACCGGCACCCCATTTTTCCAGGTGGCCAGCCCTTTTGGCAGCTCTTCGATAAGCGCAACGAGGTGGGTGACGACCGCTTTGGCCTCACTGCCGGCAACCGACCACCAGGGAAGCGCCGATTTTGCCCATAACAGGTACCCTTGAAGGGTAGCCAGCGTCTCTTCCCGGAACCGCTCTGCTGAATGGGTCGTCGCTTCGAGGTCAGAAGCGGCTTGGGTCATCGCGGTGCGCAGCGCCGCAAGACGTGCCAAGACGGTGCGCCGTTCGTCAAGTAGGCGCTGAAAGGCGATGCGCGCCGAGGTTTGCTCGTGCTCGGGTAGTGCGGCAAGATGGGCTTCGACCGCCTGCTCGAAGGCAGCCTGGCGCTGTTGTGCCTGAACGAGCTCAATTTCAATCTGTTGCCAGGCGCTTAGTGCCTCATTGGCTGCTTGCCATGCGTCGGTGAGGGCGCCGCGCCACTCAACCATCTCCTGACGCAGTTCATTGAATTGAAAACCGACGAGCGGAGTCAGCCCATGCGTCTTGGCAAGCGCCTCTAAGCGTTGGAGCTGCTGCTGGTAGGTTTCGAGCCTTTTTTGCATCACATCCTGGATTGCTTTCAACGCCGCAATTTTTTGGTTGGTTGCGGTGAGAAGCTCTTGCAGCGCGTGGTTGCGTTCGGCGATTTGGCGCCACAGAGGATCGTTCTGCCCGTTTTCGGGCGTGGCGTTGCCTTTGGGCCGGAGCTTTTCGATTGCTTGCAGCGCCATTTCGGTAAGCTGAAGCTGCTTGGTCACGATTTGCCACCGCACCGCGCGGGCCTCTTCTTCGCGCTTCTGCACCGCTTGCCACAGCTGCTGTGTCTTCTCCCACTGCAGTTGGATGAGCTGCGCGATGGTTTGAACCGCCTGCGGGGTTCCAGGTGGCAACGGATCGACGGGTTGGGTGAGTTCTGCTGGCGCCTCGATCGTTTGCCGCTCAAGCGCTGCTTTTTCCTGCTCCCAGCGCCTTTTTTCGCTCAACCATTGCTCTTCTGTGCGTTGCAGCCATTCGGACACTGCCTCCGTTCCTTTCTGGGCAACCTGCTGGTATTCCCGCGCCAGATCCGGTAAGGTGGCTTTGCGCACCGTTTCCCATAGCCCTCGTGAAGTGGCAAAGCTCTGTTCTGCGATGGTAAGCCGCAACTGAAGATCGGCTTCGAGTTTTTGTAGCGCCTGAGTCCGTTCCCGCAGCTTCTGGAGATACTCTTTGGAGCGTCCGGTGGCTGCTTCGCTTTGCAGCGTGCGATCGATGAGCGCAAGTGGGTTGTTGCGCTCAGATCCCGACGAAGCAGGTGGCTCCTGTTCGTTGGCAGCAAGGACAGTAACCGCAACGAGGAACCAAACCAAGGTAATGAGCCGCTTCATGCGATGCCATAATGTGAAAGATGCGTACAATCTACCATGAAACCGATGTCTGAAGGTGCCGAGCGACCTCAGTGGCACGCGATGGGTAGCGATGCAGTTGCCGTTTGAGCGTGGAGTAACGATGATCGAACTGCCAATCCGCTACGTCGAACCCGTTTTTCGTCCGCCGTCAGAGGCGAATTCGTTGATTCTGCCCGTGACCGATGGGTGTTCGTGGAACCAATGTACCTTTTGTGAGATGTACACGGCGCCGCAGAAAAAGTTTCGCGCGCGCAGCGAAGCGGAGGTTTTGGAAACGATCCGCCGCTGTGGTGAGGCGTTCGGACCGCACGTGCGTCGCGTCTTCTTGGCCGATGGTGATGCGATGGTGCTTCCTACGCGGCGACTGGTAGCGATCCTGGAGGCGCTCAACGCCGCGTTTCCCAACCTGCAACGGGTCTCCAGTTACTGTCTGCCGCGGAATCTTCGCAAAAAAACGGTTGCGGAACTCAAAGCGCTTGCCGAACGCAAATTGACGCTCGTCTATGTTGGCGCCGAATCGGGTGACGATACGGTGTTGCAACGGGTCCATAAAGGAGAGACTTTCGCAACGACCGAAGCTGCGCTCTACAAGCTAGCGGAGGCAGGAATTCGCCGCTCGGTGATGTTCCTCTTGGGGCTGGGCGGTAAAGCGCTGTGGTCGCAACACATCGCGGGGAGCGCCGCATTGGCGAACCGGACGCAGCCAGAGTATCTCGCAACGCTCGTTGTTTCGTTTCCGTTGGGTAAAGGGCGTTTTTTGGCAGCTTGGCCCGATTGGGAAGAGCAGGATCTGGTGGGACTGCTCAAAGAGATGCGGGCGCTTTTGCAGCAGCTCGAGCTCAAGGAGACGATCTTTCGCTCGGACCATGCGTCCAATTGGCTCGTCCTCAAGGGGACGCTCAACAAAGACAAAGCTAAACTGCTGCACCAGGTTGAAGCGGCGCTTGCCGATCCCGCGCATGCGCCGCTACGGCCAGCGTGGGCAAGGGGGCTGTGAGCATCGAGCGGTACAAAGAGGCGAATTTCGCGCAGTGAGAAAATGGCGCAAATGGAAAAGAAGGTGGTGGTGAGGGAGGGAATCGAACCCTCGACCTACGGGTTATGAATCCGTCGCTCTAACCGTCTGAGCTACCTCACCACCGGTAGGGTGGATGCAGTGCATCCGAGAGTCTGATAATATAGCGAGTTCTTGCCGTTATTGTCAACCCTTGGAGCGTCACCTTTCATGAAAAGCGTCTACATCCGAACCTTCGGTTGCCAGATGAACGAATACGACACCGAAAAGATGCTGGAGCTGTTGCACGCGCAGTTCGGTGCCGAGGTCACGGATGATCCCGCTCAAGCCGATCTGATTTTGTTCAATACGTGCTCGGTGCGCGAGAAGGCGCAGGAGAAGGTTTTTCATGAGTTGGGGCGCGTCAAAGCCCTGAAAAAACAGAAGCCGGGGTTGCTCATCGGGGTAGGCGGTTGCGTCGCCAGCCAGGAGGGAGAGGCGATCATCGCGCGTGCGCCTTACGTCGATCTGGTCTTTGGCCCTCAGACGCTCCACCGCTTGCCCGAACTGATCGCGCGCCGCCAACAGGAAGGGAAGCCGCAGGTCGATGTTTCGTTTCCTGAACAGGAAAAGTTCGACGCGCTTCCCGAGGCCAAGCGGCACGGCCCAACGGCGTTCGTTTCGATCATGGAAGGGTGCTCGAAGTATTGCACCTATTGCATCGTGCCCTATACCCGGGGAGAGGAGTTTTACCGACCGCTCGAGGAGATCCTCACCGAAGTGGCGGCCCTTGCCGAACAAGGGGTGAAAGAGGTGACGCTCTTGGGGCAAAACGTCAATGCCTGGCGCGCGCCGCTCGCGGAAGGAAGCCGCGAAATCGCCGATTTTGCGTTTCTGCTGGAGTGCGTTGCGGAGATTCCGGGTATCGAACGGATTCGCTATACCACATCACACCCTCGGGAAATGTCCCCCCGTTTGATCGCAGCGTATGAGCGGATTCCCAAACTGGTCAGCCATTTGCATTTGCCGCTTCAAGCGGGTTCGGACCGGGTGCTCGCGGCGATGAAGCGCGGCTATACCGTTCTCGAATACAAGTCGATCGTGCGCAAACTGCGCGCCGTACGGCCCAACCTCTCCCTTTCGTCCGATTTCATCGTCGGTTTCCCTGGTGAAACCGAGGCGGAGTTTCGTAAGACGCTTGCGATCGTCGAGGAGTTGGCGTTTGACACCTCGTTCAGCTTCGTCTTCAGCCCTCGGCCCGGAACGCCAGCGGCGGAAATGCCCGATCCCGTTCCGCTCGCAGTCAAACAAGGGTGGTTGCGTGAATTGCAAGCGAAAATCGACGCACAGGCCCGCGCGTACAGTGAAGCGATGGTGGGGTCGGTGCAGCGGGTGCTCGTCGAAGGGCCGTCGAAGAAAGACCCCAACGAACTCTCCGGACGAACCGAAAACAACCGGGTGGTCAATTTCCCTGCGCCGGCCCGTCTCATCGGGCAGTTCGTCGATGTCCGGATCACGCAAGCGCTACCCCACAGTTTGCGCGGTGAAGTGCTGGTGCGGGAGTCGGTTGCGTGATGGTCGAACTCCATTGGCAGGCGCAGCCAGAGGATAACGTCCGGCTCTCGAATCTCTGTGGAACGCTCGATGCCAACCTCCGGCAATTGGAGACGGCGTTCGACGTCGTCATCATGCGCCGCAGCCACGACTTTCGCGTTCAAGGGCGTGCCGAAACGGTGCGGCTTGTGCGGACCGCGCTCGAACGGCTGTGGCAACGGGCCGGGAAAGCGCTGACGTTGGACGACGTGCAACTTGCGTACGTCGAAGCGCTCAATTGGCCAGAAGGAGTGGCACCGCAAAACGCGCAAACGCGCCGAACGCAAGCCGCCCCGCGTGCGGCACTCTCGCCCGCCTTACCCGATTGCATCCCGGATCAGACAGGCGACAGCGCAGTGCTGCGTAGCCGCAAAGGGCGCGTCATCGCGCGCACGCCACGGCAAGCGGCGTATATCGAGGCGATTCGCACGCACGACATCACCTTTGGCATTGGGCCTGCGGGTACCGGCAAGACGTTCCTAGCGGTGGCGTGCGCGGTGGATGCGTTCGAGCGCGAGCAGGTCGAGCGGATCATTTTGACGCGGCCTGCGGTGGAGGCGGGGGAACGGTTAGGCTTCTTGCCGGGGGATTTGGCGCAAAAAGTCGATCCCTACCTGCGGCCGCTTTACGATGCGCTCTACGATCTCATGGGATCGGAACGCGTTGCGAAGCTCTTTGAACGGGGCGCGATCGAGATCGCGCCGCTGGCGTTCATGCGGGGGCGCACGCTCAACCACGCGTTCGTGATTCTGGACGAAGCGCAGAACACCACCCCCGAACAGATGAAGATGTTCCTGACCCGCATCGGGATCGGGTCGAAAGCGGTGGTGACTGGCGACCTCACGCAGGTCGATTTGCCGCGAGGCGCGAAAAGTGGCCTCGCTGATGCGGTTGAGGTGCTGGCTAACGTGCGTGGCTTGGCGTTTCAGCGATTCCTGCGCGAAGATGTGGTGCGCCATCCGCTGGTGGCGCGCATCGTCGATGCCTACGAAGCGTTCGACGCGGCACGGCAGAGCGAAGCGCTTGGGGTGACGCGGTGAGAAAGCGCCTTTATCTTTCCTACCAGCGCGCAACCGAATGGCCGGTGCCGCCCCGGGCTTCGGTGTTGCGCTGGGCGCGCGCAGCGCTCCTATCGGGTACGATGCGGGTCACGGTGCGGTTCGTCGACGAAGCAGAAGGGCGGGCGTTGAATGCAGCGTACCGTCACAAGGACTATGCGACCAACGTGTTGTCGTTTCCCTACGATCCCATTCCGGACGAAGCGCTGGGTATGACCATCGCGCACGGTGATTTGGTGCTGTGCGCGCCGGTACTTCATCGCGAAGCAGTGTCCCAGGGAAAAACCGTGGACGCCCATTGTGCCCATCTGGTCGTTCATGGTATGCTGCACTTGCAAGGATTTGACCATGAAACGGACGAGGAGGCCGAAGCGATGGAGGCGCTCGAGCGTCGTCTCCTTGCCCGTTTGGGGTTTCCTGATCCCTATCGCGACGTGAAATCATCGGTATGAGTGACCCGACTGAACCTTCGTCTACCAAGGGCCTTTGGGCCCGTCTCACCCACCTCTTTTCCTCCGAACCCGAAACTCGAGAAGAATTGCTGGAATTGCTGCGCTCGGCATGCGAACGCAATCTGCTCGACGCTGAAGCGCTTGCGATCATCGAGGGGGCGCTTGCGATCTCCAACCTGACCGTGCGCGACGTGATGGTGCCACGCAGCCAAATGGATGTGATCCGCGTCGACGACTCGATTGAAGCGATCACGCGGCTGGTGGTCGAGACCAACCATTCTCGCTTTCCTGTGGTTGGGGAAGACAAAGACGACGTCTTGGGTATTTTTCTTGCCAAAGAGCTGTTGCGCTACTATGCGGGGGAGCCGTTCGACCTGCGCGACAGCCTCCGGCCTGCCGTTTTCGTCCCGGAGTCGAAACGGCTGGACATTTTGTTGCGCGAATTTCGCGTCCGTCGGAACCACATGGCGATCGTTGCCGACGAATATGGTGGGGTAGCGGGGTTGGTCACCATTGAAGACGTTTTGGAGCAGATCGTTGGGGAGATCGAAGACGAATACGACTTCGAAGGGCAAGAGGATGCGATCGTTCCCGAACACGACGGCACGTTCCGCGTTCGTGCCGACCTAGAGCTGGCCGATTTCGATGAAGCGTTTGCCACGCAGTTCGACGAAACCGAAGAAGCCGATACCGTGGGGGGGTTGCTGATCCACCACTTGGGCCGTCTCCCCCACATCCATGAGACGGTCACCTTGAACGGGTGGCGTTTCGAAGTGGTGCGTGCCGATGGGCGTCGTGTCTATTGGGTACGGGTACGCAAGCTTCCGGCGGCAGAAACCGAATCTTCTGAAGAAGCGTAGCGTCTCTCCCGTGGCCCCTCGCGTGATCCTGTGAACCGTTCGCTCGCTATCCCCTCCTCGCTCTTGTCCCGCCCTTGGGCGCTTGGGCTCGCGTGCTGGAGTGTGGGGGGCAGCGTTGCGCTCGTTGCGTTTGCGCCGTTTGGGTGGTGGCCGTTGCTGCTTGTGGGCCTTGCGTGGCTTTTCCGGGCACTGGCTCGTGCCGCCCATTTTCGGGCTGCGGCAGCGGTCAGTGGTTTTTTCGCGCACGGATATTTTACCGTCGGCCTTTCGTGGCTCGCTGTGGCGCTCGCGCGTTACGGCGGTTTGCCCTGGGTCGTTGCCGCGGTGGCGGTCGCGCTCCTTGCCGCCTATTTGGCGCTTTGGTGGGCGATCGCGGGCGGGTTCACCCATTGGCTGTGGCGCCGTCTGGGTTCGACAAGCGCGTTCGTTCCCGCCGCGTTGTGGACGATCGCCGAATGGGGGCGTGGCGGATTGCTTACCGGATTCCCCTGGTTCATGCCGGGATTTGCCGCGGCGCACGACGCCGGTCCGTTGGCGCTTTTCAATGGTTGGTTTCCGATCGTCGGTGCGCTCGGTGTGACCTTTCTGATGGTTGCGCTTGCTGCCGCGTGGGGAAACGCACCCCGGCGGCTGCAGACCTGGGGCGTTACCTTGGGGGTTTGTGTGGCGGGGTGGGGCTTGGGGCAGATCGCATGGAGCGAACCGGCGGCGCCACCCGTCACGGTGAGTGTGATTCAGACCGCCGTTGCGCAGGACGAAAAGTGGGATGCGCGTCGCTGGCAGAGCCATTTCACGGAACTGACCCGCCAGGTGGCGCAGGCGAAGGGGGAGGTGGTGGTGACGCCGGAGACGGTGTTACCCCTTTTCGAAAGCGACTTGCCGCAAACCTGGCGAGCGGCGCTTGCGGCTGCGTTCGCACAAGGTAGCGACGCGCACGCATCGGATGCATCGAACAGAACGTTGTTGCTCGGGCTCTTTCGGCGCGACGCTACGGGAATCCACAATGCGCTGACCACGCTCGACGGTCGGTGGCACTATGACAAGCGGCAGTTGGTCCCCTTTGGCGAATTCATTCCGCCAGGGTTTCACGGGTTCGTCCGCTGGCTGGCAATCCCGTTCGCCGACCAGGCGCCGGGTGTGGCGGATCCGCCGCTGGGGGCTTGGCAGCGGGCGCACTGGGCGGCGAACATTTGCTACGAAAGCGCATTTGCCTATTGGGTGGTGCGTGACGTGCGCCGGGGTGCGCAGGTTTTGGTCAATGCCTCGAATTTTGCGTGGTACGGCAAAACCCACGGTCAATGGCAGCACGCACAGATTGGTCGCGCCCGTGCACTCGAAACCGCACGCCCCTGGATTCAAGCGGTCAATGCGGGCGTGAGCGCTGTTTTCGACGAAAAGGGGCGTACGGTGGCGATCGCGGCGCCCTGGCGCGATGCGGTACTCGATGGGGTGATCGTCCCGCAACAGGGGCTGACGCCGTTCGCGCGCTGGGGCGGAGAGGCAAGCGTCGCGTTGTTGGCGCTGGCGCTCCTGGGGGCTGTGGTGTCGCGTCGCGGGGGTAACCGGGTTCGGTGCTAAAATTGCCAGATTACGTACTGGATTGCACCGAGACCGTGATGAATGTCCCGACATTTCAAGAGATCATCCTGCGGCTGCAGACCTTCTGGGCCAACGAAGGGTGTGTATTGCTGCAACCCTACGATTTGGAAGTGGGTGCGGGAACGTCACACACCGCAACCTTCTTGCGCGCGATCGGACCGGAGCCGTGGTACGCAGCCTACGTCCAGCCTTCGCGTCGCCCCAAAGATGGTCGCTATGGCGAAAACCCGAACCGGCTGCAGCACTATTACCAGTTTCAGGTCGTTCTGAAACCCAGCCCGCTCGATATCCAAGAGCGTTACTTGAAGAGCTTGGCGGCACTTGGGATCGACCTGAAACAGCACGATATCCGTTTCGTCGAAGATGACTGGGAAAACCCGACGCTCGGTGCGTGGGGATTGGGTTGGGAAGTCTGGCTCGACGGGATGGAGGTGACCCAATTCACCTACTTCCAGCAGGTCGGCGGGCTCGACTGCCAACCGGTCCTGGGCGAGATCACCTACGGGATTGAGCGTTTGGCGATGTACCTTCAGGGTGTGGAAAACGTCTATGACCTCCTCTGGTCGGTGACGCCGGATGGGCAGCGGATCACCTACGGCGATGTCTTTCACCAGAACGAAGTGGAGCAGTCCCGCTACAACTTCGAAGCGGCAAACGTCCCGTTGCTTTTCGAGTTTTTCAACCATTTCGAAGCGGAGGCGAAACGGCTGATGGAAGCCGCGTTGCCGTTGCCCGCGTATGAGATGGTTCTGAAAGCCGCGCACACGTTCAACTTGCTCGACGCCCGTGGGGCGATTTCCGTCACAGAACGGGCGGGGTATATCGGCCGGATTCGGGCGCTGGCGCGTGCCGTGGCACAAGCCTATTACCAAAGCCGCGAAGCGCTCGGATTCCCGTTGCTTGCGAAGGAGACGCCCCATGCAGCGTAACGCATTGCTCGTCGAACTGGTCACCGAGGAGCTGCCGCCGAAGGCGCTCGCCAAACTCGGCGAAACGTTCGCCCGTGGGGTCGTCGAACGGTTGCGCACGGCAGGTCTGATCGCTGCTGATGCAGCGTGGCGGTGGTTCGCCTCGCCGCGGCGGCTCGCGGTTTGGGTGGGAGCGGTTGCGGCAAAAGGTGCGGACCACGAACAGCAGGTGCGCCTGATGCCCGTAGCCGTCGCGTACGACAGTGACGGACAACCCACCACGGCGCTCATCAAACGGCTGGCGGCAAAAGGTCTCACACCGGAGCAGGCACCGCTTTTTCGTGCCCACGACGGCAAACAAGAGCAACTCTTTTTGCGGGAAACGGTGCCGGGAGCAGACCTGTTTGCGCAACTGGCCGAATGGGTGCGTGCTGCACTGGATGCCCTCCCGATCCCGAAACGGATGCGCTGGGGTTCGGGAGAGGAGACATTCGTTCGTCCCGTGCACCGTCTGGTGATGTTGTGGGGCGATCAAGTCGTTCCGGGAACCGCATTGGGCTTGGCGAGCGGTCGCGAAACGCTGGGACACCGCTTCCTCAGTCGCGGCGCGATCACCCTTGCGCACGCGGATGCCTACGAACCCACCTTGTTGGCCGAAGGGAAGGTGATCCCCGATTTTGCCGCGCGGCGCGAGGCGATCGCGAAGATGTTGGCAGAAGCGGCACAGAAGGCGGGGGCGCACCTGCGCGACGACCCGGATCTTTTGGACGAAGTGACCGCACTCGTCGAATACCCCGCGGTTTATCTCGGCACATTCCCTGAAGCGTTTCTGGCCGTGCCGCCCGAATGTCTGATCCTCACGATGCGGGCCAACCAGAAATATTTTCCGCTCTTTGATGCCGCGGACCGGCTGACGAACCGTTTCCTGATCGTTTCCAACATGCGGATTGCGGACCCCAGCGCGATCGTTCGCGGCAACGAACGGGTGGTGCGCCCCCGTTTGGCCGATGCGCAGTTTTTCTTCGAACAAGACCGCAAAACGACGCTGGAGAGCCGCCTGCCGCGGCTTACCGAGATCGTCTATCACAACCGCATCGGGACGCTCGCGGAACGGGTGGCGCGTATCGAGGCGCTTGCGGGTGCAATCGCCCATCGCTTGGGCGTCGATCCCGTTTTGCCGCAACGCGCGGCGCGGTTGGCCAAGTGTGACCTCGTCACCGAAATGGTGGGCGAATTCCCCGAATTGCAAGGGGTGATGGGGCGGTACTACGCATTGGCCGACGGCGAACCCCAGGAAGTAGCCGAAGCGATCGAAGATCACTACAAACCGCGTTTCGCTGGCGATGCGCTGCCGCGCCATCTGACCGGTACGATCGTCGCGCTCGCGGACAAACTCGACGCCCTTGCCGGCCTCTTTGCGTTGGGTGAAACCCCTACGGGCGAAAAAGATCCCTTTGCGTTGCGGCGCGCAGCACTTGGGATCTTGCGCATGGTGATCGAGCACCCCGTACCTTTGCCGTTCGATCCGCTTCTCGACGCGGCGTTCCAGCTGCAGCCGGAGGCAGTGCGCCGTGCGGCTGGGCAGCGCGACGTGGTCGCGGAAATGCGCGCATTCTGCGACGAGCGCTTGCGCCATTGGTTGCGGGAAAGGGGCCACGCACCGCTCATGGTCGACGCGGTGCTTGCGGTCACCCCACAACGTATCGATACGGTACCCGCGCGGTTGTCCGCTTTGACAGCATTTGCCGAGCGCCCAGAGGCGCAGCGGTTGGCGGCGGCGCGCAAGCGCGTGGTCAATCTGCTGAAGAAAGCGGAGCTTGCCCACGTCGACGTCGATGTCGCGCTCTTTGCCGAACCGGCCGAAAAAGCGCTCTTCGAAGCGCTCGTGCGGGTCGAACCGTACCTGGCGTCACACATCGACAACGAAGCGTTCGACGCGGCACTCACCACGCTGGTCGCATTGGCTGAACCGATCGATGCGTTCTTCGATTCCGTGATGGTGCTTACCGACGAACCGTTGCTGCGGATGAATCGGCTGGCGCTCTTGGCCCGTTTGCGTCGGGCGCTCGATCAGGTAGCAGATCTTTCGGTGCTTGCGGCATGAAGGTGATCGTGCTCGACCGGGATGGGGTGATCAACGAGCCGCGCAAACCCTTCTTGCGCGGCCCAGAGGACTGGGTGCCGCTTCCTGGGGCGATCGAGGCGATTTCGCTTTTGACCCAGTGGGGCTGGCGAGTGGTGCTCGCGATCAATCAATCGGTGATTGGCCGCGGCCTCATCACGGTCGACACGATGAACGCGATCCATGAACGGTTGATCAAACAGGCGGCGACCGAAGGGGGGCGGATTCACGCCATCTTCTTCTGTCCGCACGCAGCAGATGCCAACTGTGCCTGTCGGAAGCCCAAACCGGGGATGTTGCGGACAATCGCACAACGCTTTGGGGTCGATATCACGAAGGTGCCGGTGGTGGGGGACCGTTTGCGTGACCTCCAAGCGGCCGCGGCGATCGGGGCGCAGCCCTGGTTGGTGCGCACCGGCTTTGGTGCGGAGACGGAACGCGAAGCCGCTTCCGAACTGCCGCCCGGCACCCAGGTCGTAGACGATCTGCTCGCTGTCGCCAAGAAGCTCATTGCGCAAACATCGTCGCGGTAAAGGAAAGCCATGCGGTTCTCCTCCGTACCACGCCGCTTTCACTATCGTGCTCAGCCTGCGCCGCCGCCGCCCGATTTTCGCCCGGGGCGGCGCCCTTGCCCCAAATGGTGGGCAGCAGTGCGCTCCGCTTTTTTTCTCCTCTATCTTGCTGCGGTGACCGCGCCCTATTCGCTTTTTGCGCTGCTGGTTCGGCCGCTTTCGCCACAATGGCGCTACTACCTGATTTCCCGTTGGGCGGTGGTCATCAGCTGGGGCATTCGGTGGATACTGGGCATTCGCTGGCATTATGAAGGGCTTGCGCACTTCCCGCAGCAGCCCGCGGTGATTCTGGCCAAACATCAATCGGCGCTCGAAACGATCGTTTTGCCCGCAACGCTTGCGCCGATGGTCTTCGTCTTCAAAAAAGAGCTATTGCGCATCCCATTTTTTGGCTGGGGGATCGGCAGTTGCCCGATGATCCCGATCGACCGCAGCGCTGGCCGCGACGCCATCGAGCAGGTCGTCGCGATCGGTACAGAGCGGTTACGACAGGGGTTTTACGTAACGCTCTTTCCCGAAGGAACGCGGGTAGCGGTGGGGGCGACGCGTCGCTACAAAGCCGGGGGGGCGAAACTTGCGGTCGAAGCGGGTGTCCCTGTGGTGCCGATTGCCCACAATGCCGGTGAGATGTGGGCGCGCAACGCGTTCGTGCGCTACCCGGGTGACGTGCTCTTCGTGATCGGGCCAACCATCGAAACGGCCGGGAAAAACCCCGATACGGTCATCGCCGCGACCGAATCGTGGATCGAAAGCGAAATGCGCCGCCGTTTTCCTTGGCACTATCGAGAAGCAAAAGATGAGTTGGCACAACCGGTTGCGTGACCTACTCCTTTGGCTGTTCGGGGCGCTTGTTCCGAGTGTGCCCGCTTGGGGGCAACTTGCGAGCCCCGACGCCCCGACCTGGTGGGATTTTGCTCATGCCGCCGCCTCGGATTCGGTGGTTACCTTGGCGCGTCGCCTCGACAGCTTCTTTGGTGACCCGCGTGCCCTTGAAGATGAACGGGCGTACGAAAAGACGCAGCTACGGATTCGGGGCACAAGCGCCTACCATCGGCTCGATGGATGGGACCACGGCGTGCAGTTGCGCCTTCGGCTGCCCCTGCCGCTCGCGGAGCGGCGCTTGCGCCTGGTGGTCGATAGCTGGGACGACACCGAAAAGCCCCTTCCGGAGCGCGCCGAGCGTTTCGAACCGCTTTTGACCAGCAACCGGCGTTCGGAAGTGGGGGTGGAGTGGGGATTGCGCGAACAAGCGCCCAGCCAATGGGTGGTTCGGTTGAGCGGCGGCCCCAAAGTAAGCCTGCGCTACCGTCAAAGCTGGATGCTCACTGACCTATGGCGGTTCGAGCCGCGACCGCAGCTCTACTGGCACCGCGAGCGCGGCTTGGGGGCGCTGGTAGGTGCCGATCTGTTGCGCCCGGTGGGCAGTCAGAATCTTCTGCGTTTTTCGATCCAGGCCGACGAGTGGGGGTCCGCGGCAGGGAGCTACTGGCAGGTGGGGGCCGATTGGAGTCATCTCGTCGATGACGCGCGGGCGTGGAACCTATTCTGGACCACCAGCGGCGTAACCCAGCCGCAACAGGTGACCGAGCACCGCCTTGCGTGGCGTTGGCGCGCCAGCGTTTGGCGTCCGTGGTTTTTCTACGAAGTAGAGCCGAGCATCGGCTGGCGGCGGGAAGCGCTCGCCAACGCGGTGTGGCGCGGCCCGTTGCGCTTCGACCCTGCGGTGATGTTCCGTATCGAAATCGCTCTTGGCAAAGGGCGTTGATTGTGCGATGATTGGAACGATTGTTTGAAACGGATCGTGCTCATGGCCCAAAAAACCCGTGGAGCGCAGCGTGCCCAAGCGGCATCGGCAGAGATCGACACGCGAGAACGCATCCTCAACGTTGCAGAGGCCCTTTTTGCCGAACACGGTTTCGACGGGGCGTCGATGCGGATGATCACCGCCGCGGCGGGCGTCAATTTGGCTGCGGTCAATTACCATTTCGGCAGTAAAGGGAAATTGATCGAGGAGATTTTTCGCCGTCGTCTGGTTTGGCTCAACGAGTTGCGTCGGCAGCGCCTCGACCAGCTGCAGCTAGAGGCAGAAAAGCTGGGCAAGTCCGTTCGCCCAAGCCGCATCCTCGAAGCCTTTTTCGGTTCCCTTTTCGATTTGGCGCGTGAACCCGGCGGCGAAGCGTTCCTTCGCTTGCTGGGGCGCACGCTCACCGACCCCTCTGCGTTCGTGCGCCGGGTTCTTGCAGCCGAATACGGCGATGTCCTGCAACGATATCTGGAAGCGCTCTACGCAAGCGTTCCCGATGTGCCGCACGAAGAGATCCTCTGGCGCTTTCACTTCATGCTGGGCGCGGTATCGTACGCGATCGCGGGCGTCGATGCGCTGCAACTCTTTGCTGGCGAGCATTTCGACGACCGCAACCTCGACCACCTGCGCGAACGGTTGATCAGCTTCCTGATCGGCGGACTGCGCGCGCCGCTGCCGCAATTTTCCAATTGAGATTATGGGGATTCCAGGGGTGGCCGTTCGGCGATCGTGACGGTCACCGTAAGTGGTTTGCCATTGCGTTCCAAAGTAAGCGCTACCTTTTCACCGGGGGGGAGTGCCGCTACCGCGTCGAGCGCTTCGGCAATCGCATGGACGGGCCGGTTGCCCACGGCACGCAGGATGTCCCCCTTCGCGATGCCAGCTCGTTGGGCGGGCGAATCGGGTAGCACCGCGGTGATCAAAACCCCGCCCGATTCGCCCCTTTCCTCAGCCGCATTGCCTGCGTCGACCACCGGCTCCAATTGAACACCCAACCAGCCGCGGCGAACGCGCCCCTCGCGCACGAGCGCAGCGACGACTGGCCGCACCACGCGGCCGGGAATCGCGAACCCAATGCCGATGTTGCCCCCGGACTGCGAAAAGATCGCCGTATTGATGCCAACGAGTCGTCCCGCGGTATCGACCAACGCGCCGCCCGAATTGCCTGGGTTGATCGCCGCATCGGTCTGGATGAAATGTTCGAAGGTCGAAATGCCCAATTCGGTCCGCTCGAGCGCCGAGATGATCCCCATCGTCACGCTTTGTCCCACGCCAAACGGGTGGCCAATCGCTAACACGATGTCGCCCACCGCATAGCTGTCATCGGGGGCAAAGGGGAGCGGACGGAGCGAGAGCGCAGAAGGTGCGGTCAACCGCAATACGGCAAGGTCGGTTTCGGCGTCTTTCCCGATCACTTGAGCCGAAGCTGCCGTTCCATCGGCGAAGCGGACGCGGACGCGGACGCGCTCTGCTTGCTCCACCACGTGGGCGTTGGTGACGATCAAACCGTCTGCGCTGATCACCACACCCGACCCGATTTCGCTGGGAAGCGGCTGCGGTAACGGAATCTGCGGGTGGTCGGGCGGAAGGGAGGGGGTTGGGGCGCCCGTACGCTCACTCGGTAAGACCGCAACGACCGCTGCCATTCCTGCGCGCGCCGCGGCACGGAAATCTTTCTCGGTGTGCGGCGGCGCGGTCGCAGACGGGGCGGTACGTTCAACGACCACCACCGATTCGCGTGCCCACCACCACTCAGGTTTGAGGTGGGCGAGAACGAACCCCACGATCGCGACAGCAAGCACGGTGTACGCGATAATGTCCAACAAGCGACGACCGTTCATCTAAAAGGAATCCGAGATGCAGTTGTGGGAACTCACGGCGACGCTCGACGAGTGGCTCGCGCCGCACCTTTTTCGCGATTATTGCCCAAATGGTCTGCAGGTGGAAGGGCGTAGCGAAGTGCGCCGGATCATGACTGCGGTGACGGCAAACCGCACCACGATCGAAGCAGCAGTCGCGGCCGAAGTGGACCTGCTGCTCGTGCATCACGGACTCTTTTGGAAAGGGGACGATCCGTGTCTCGTGGGGTTGAAACGCCGCCGCTTGCGCCCGCTGCTCACTGCAGAGGTTTCGCTCGTTGCTTACCATCTGCCGCTCGACGCCCATCCCGAAGTCGGGAACAACGCGGTCTGGGCGCAGGCGATGGGGTGGGTGACGCTCGAGCGTTTTGGTGATCAGTCTCTTGGCTGTCTGGGCGAGTGGGCGAACGAATCGGATCGCAACAACCTGCCTACCGTTGCGGCACTGGCAAATCGGCTGCAGGCAACCCTCGGCCACACCCCGCTCGTGGTGGGTGACCCCAATCGACAGGTGCGCCGTTTGGCGTGGTGCAGTGGCGCTGCCCAGAGTTATTTTCACGACGCAGTGGCCAAAGGGGTAGATGCATTCGTCACCGGGGAAATCTCCGAACCCTACGTCCATCTGGCGCGCGAAAGTGGCGTTGCTTTTCTCGCTGCAGGACACCATGCGACGGAGCGCTTCGGTGTTCAGGCGCTCGGGGCGCGTCTGGCGCAACGTTACGGCATCACGGTCACCTTCTTCGACGACCCCAGTCCGGTTTGAACCTCGTCACCAACTTGCCTATAATTGGCGGTATCACAACCATACGGTACCGTATGTCTTATGAGCAAACAGACGAATTCGCCAGAGCCATCGGTTACACGGCGGCGCATTCACCGCCGCACGATTACCATCGACGGTTTCGAGCGCAGCGACGGCTTGTGGGAGCTCGAAGCGACGCTCACCGACGTCAAAGCCGTCGACTACCCCATCTCGTCGGGCCTGCGCCCGGCGGGTACGCCGGTGCATGAGATGACGGTGCGGATTGCGTTTGACCACACGTTTACGATTCGCGAAGCGCATGCGGAAAGCCGCTGGGTGCCCTTTTTCGGAGTGTGCGAAACCATTACCTCTGCGTATCAGCAACTTGTCGGCTTGAATCTGCTCAAAGGGTTTCGCTTGGCGGTCAATGACCGTTTTCGTGGGGTTCGCGGGTGCACGCATATCACAGAGCTGCTCTATGCCCTGCCCACCGCGGCGCTGCAAACCTTCGCGACCTTTCGCCGCGACAACGAGGAGAGCGACGAAAAGCCGTTTCATCTCGATCAGTGCCACGCGCTCGACACCGACTCCTCACCGGTGGTCGCGCAGTATTACCCGAAATGGTTCCGGAACAAAGCGGTATAATTATCGCGGCGGCCGCGCGTGCGTGCTGTCAGAGACCAGGGAGCGGAGGGCGTGCCGTCAGGACGTCCCCGTAGCGATGCGTTTGGAACAGTGTCAAAAGGGCAACCATGAAGATTCACGAATATCAAGCCAAAGAGATCCTGCGCCAATTTGGAATCCGGACGCCGCGGGGCGAACCGGCATTTTCGGTAGCAGAGGCAGTCGAGGTCGCCAAGCGGTTGGGTGGCCCGGTTTGGGTGGTCAAAGCGCAGATTCATGCCGGTGGGCGCGGAAAAGGGGGCGGGGTGAAACTGGCCCGCTCACTCGAAGCCGTCGAAACCCTTGCCGGACAGATTCTCGGGATGCGTCTGGTCACCCACCAAACGGGGCCAGAAGGGCAGATCGTGCGGCGGCTCCTGATCGAAGAAGGGGCGGATATCCGCCACGAATACTATGTTTCGGTGCTCACCGACCGCAAGACGCAGCTGGTTGCGATGCTCGCTTCCAGCGAAGGCGGGATGGATATCGAAGAGGTGGCGGCCAAGACACCCGAGAAAATCATCAAAGTGTTCATCAACCCGCTCGATGGGATCTCTGACGAGCAAGCGCTGACGCTGGCCAAAGGGATCGGCATTCCCGAAGGGTCGGTCCCCGCTGCGGTCGATACCTTCAAGAAACTCTATCACTGCTACATGGAGACCGATGCGTCTCTGGCAGAGATCAACCCGCTCATCCTCGAAGGGGACGGTGGCATCAAAGCGCTCGACGCCAAATTCAATTTCGACGACAACGCGCTCTTTCGTCATCCCGAAATCGTCGCCTACCGCGACCTCGACGAAGAAGATCCCGACGAAGTCGAAGCGTCGAAGTATGACCTTTCGTACATCTCGCTCGACGGCAACATCGGTTGCCTGGTCAATGGGGCGGGTCTTGCGATGGCGACGATGGACACCATCAAGCTTTTCGGGGGCGAACCGGCCAACTTCCTCGACGTTGGCGGTGGCGCAACCACGGAAAAGGTGACCGCTGCGTTCAAAATCATGCTGAAAAACCCGCGCGTGCAAGCCATCCTGGTCAATATCTTCGGAGGGATCATGCGCTGTGACACCATCGCGGAAGGGATCGTCACCGCCGCGCGCGAGGTGAGTCTGAACGTTCCGCTGGTCGTCCGGATGAAAGGCACCAACGAAGATATCGGTAAGAAAATTTTGGCCGAATCGGGGTTGCCGATCATCTCCGCCGAAACGATGGCCGAAGCCGCGGAAAAAGTGGTTGCCGCAGCGAAAGGCGCAGCCGCCTGACGAAACTCGAGCAGCAGAGGATAACCGCTATGTCGATTCTGATCAACAAAGAGACGAAAGTCATCACTCAGGGGATCACCGGGAAAACCGGTCAATTCCACACGCAAAAATGTATCGAATACGCGTTTGGACGCGACTGCTTCGTTGCGGGCGTGAACCCGCGCAAAGCGGGGGAAAAGATTTTCGATATTCCCATCTACGCGACGGTGAAAGAGGCGAAAGAAGCCACGGGTGCCACCGTTTCGGTGATCTACGTCCCGCCGGCTGGGGCAGCCGATGCGATCTGGGAAGCGGTAGAGGCCGATCTCGACCTCGTGATCTGTATCACCGAAGGGATTCCGGTGCGTGACATGCTGATGGTGCGCAACAAAATGAAGCGCAAAGTCGAGCAAGGCGGCAAAGAGACCCTATTGCTCGGCCCGAACTGCCCAGGCATCATCACGCCGGACGAACTCAAGATCGGGATCATGCCTGGCCACATCCATAAAAAAGGGCGCGTTGGCGTGGTCTCCCGCTCGGGAACCCTGACCTACGAAGCGGTGGCGCAATTGACCGAATTGGGGTTGGGGCAGTCGACTGCGGTGGGGATCGGCGGCGACCCGATCAACGGCCTCAAGCACCTGGATGTGATGAAGATGTTCAACGACGACCCCGACACCGACGCCGTGATCCTGATCGGTGAAATCGGCGGTTCGGACGAAGTGGATGCCGCGCTCTGGTGCAAAGCGCATTTCAAGAAACCGGTCGTGGGCTTCGTTGCCGGCGTCACTGCCCCTCCGGGGAAACGGATGGGACACGCTGGTGCCCTCATCTCTTCAGGCGCGGACACCGCAGAGGCAAAACTCGCAATTATGGAAGAGTGTGGTTTCAAGGTGACGCGCAACCCCTCTGAGATGGGTAAATTGATGAAACAGTTGCTCGGCTAAGCGTCGATCAACTCGTTCGAAACAGCACGTTTCAAAGCCAGTGAACCTCGGTTCACTGGCTTTTCATTTACAGTCACGGTGCGTTACGATACGATTGGCGCAACTCGGAGGATCTGGAATGACACGTTTTCTCACCGAAGCGGAAGTCCAGCAGTGTCTGACGATGCCGGAGGCGATCGAAGCCGTCGAATGGGTGATGGGGCAGCACGCGGAAGGGGCAGTCGTCGATCTGCCCCGGCAACGGGTACGACTGCCAGGATCGATCACCCATCTGCTGCAAGGCGCGGTACCGGCGCTTGATCTCACGGGGTTCAAGGTCTATACCTCCACACGTGAAGGCACGCGCTTTTGGGTACACCTCTATCGGATCTCGACCGGTGAACCGGTTGCCGTGCTTGCTGCCGATTGGTTGGGGATGATGCGCACCGGGGCGACGGGCGGCGTCGCGATTCGCCATTTGGCGCGTTCGGACGCCCAAGTGCTCACGCTTTTCGGTTCCGGTTGGCAAGCCGAAGGGCAGGTTCGGGCAGCTGCGGCGGTCCGCTCATGGCAAGCCATTCGTGTCGTCTCACGGCGGTTCGAAAACGCGCAACAGTTTTGTGCCCGGCTCGAAAAAGAGCTGAGCGTCCCAATGGTTCCTTTCGCTCCTGAGTCTGCTGCGGAAGCGCTTGCCGGAGCGGACGTCGTGGTCACTGCCACCACCTCCGTTACACCCGTCTTCGATGCCGCGTGGATCCGCCCGGGGATGCACATCAACGCGATCGGTTCTAACAGCCTGGCGCGGCAGGAGATTCCGGAAAAAACGGTCGTTGCCGCCGATCGTATCGTCGTCGACAGTCGCGCGGTGGCGCTCAAAGAGGCGGGTGATCTGTTACCCGCACGCGAAAAGGGGCGTACCCGGCCTGAACTGTGGGTGGAGCTGGGTGAGGTGCTCGCCGGGATCCGTCCGGGACGGCCGGGGCCTGACGCGATCACCCTGTTCGAATCGCAAGGGATGGCGATTCAGGATATCGCGGTCGCCGCGCGCGTTCTCGAGCGTGCAACGGCTCTGGGGCTGGGTTCGGAACTCCCGTACTGAGGGCGTCTCGATTCGTGGGTACGACATCACGCTTGGCCGATCTCCTCCGCTCTGCTCCATCCGGCGGGTTGCTGCTCTCCTATCGGGAAACGTTTCTCTGGCAATTCCCGCTGGTTTTGCCGCTCTATCGGGTGGGACGTGAAGAACGAAACGACATTCGTTTGGATGACGCGACGGTGAGTGCGCGCCACGCCCTTCTTACCCCTTTCTTTCAAGAACTTTTGGTCGAAGATCTGGGGAGCAAAAACGGCGTCTGGTACCAAAACCAGCGCGTGACGCGGGCGCGCATCAAACCCGGTGAAACCGTCCGGATCGGCCATTTCTGCTTGCGTTTCGTCTCTTCACCGCCCAACACCTTGCCGTGGGAAGTGCCGGAGCAGTCGCCTACGAGCCCGCCAGCACCGATTGCCCAACCACGTCTGGTGGTGCAGCCGGGTGGCCAAGCGCTTCTGCTTTCGCGGCGCGTGACGCGGTTGGGAAATGACCCCAATCGCGATCCGATGCTCATTCGTGACGGCTACCGCGTTTTACTCTTCGTTCCTGAAACGACGGAGGTCCGGCTGAACGGAGCGGTCACGTCTGGGCTGCAACTGCTGCGTCTTGGTGATCACTTCGAATGGCGTGATCGCATCTTCTCCTTGGACGCCGATTCGGTTTCTCATTAGTTCTCGAGGATGTGACGTGATGCAACGCTCCTACTTGCTCGCTCCCAGTATCCTATCTGCCGATTTCGCTCGCTTGGGCGACGAAGTGCGGAGGGTCTCCGCTGCCGGGGCCGATTGGATCCATTTCGACGTGATGGACAACCACTACGTTCCGAACCTCACCGTCGGGCCGCTCGTCTGTCAAGCGATTCGGCCGTACACCGAGAAACCGATCGATGTCCATTTGATGGTCAAACCGGTTGATGCTTTGATACCCGAATTCGCAAAAGCGGGCGCAGACATCATTTCGTTTCATCCCGAAGCATCGGAGCACATCGACCGTACGCTTTCGCTCATCCGCGACTGCGGTTGCCAAGCTGGTCTCGTTTTCAACCCCGCAACACCGCTGGTTTGGCTCGAACATGTGCTCGACAAAGTCGACCTGGTGCTCTTGATGAGCGTGAACCCAGGGTTTGGCGGTCAGAAATTCATTCCCTCGACCTTGCCGAAATTGCGCCAAGCGCGTGCGCTGCTCGATCGCTACGAAGCGGAGACGGGGCGCCACATCTGGTTGGAGGTCGATGGTGGCGTGAAGGTCGACAATATCGCTGCGGTGGCCGAGGCGGGCGCTGACGTCTTCGTTGCCGGTTCGGCCATCTTTGGTGCGGCGAACGCGCACGACCCGAACTGGTACGACTCCGTGATCGCGCAGTTTCGCGCCGAGCTTGCGCGTATCGACCGGGAGGGTGCCTGATGCCAGAACGGTACGCGGCCGAAGTAGTCCTGTTCGACCTCGATGGCACGCTCGTGGATACCCTGCCCGATTTGACCGAGGCAGCGAACCGAACGCTCGTCGAACTGGGGTTGCCGCCCCGGACCCAGGGAGAGATCGCCACCTTCGTCGGGCAGGGGATCGGCGAACTCGTGCGGCGCGCGTTGGGCGCTGCGGTTGCGGCCGATCCGGCACGGCTCGAAACGGCGTTGCAGGTTTTTCGTCGCCACTATGCCCAGGTCAATGGCAACGATAGCCGCCTCTATCCCGGCGCGTTGGAAACGCTCGAAACGCTGCGTGACGCGGGGCGTAAGCTTGCCGTGGTGACCAACAAAGCGAGCCAATTCACGTTGCCCTTGTTGGAGCGGATGGGCATCCTGTCCTATTTTGCCGCTGTGGTAAGTGGCGACACGCTGCCGGTGAAAAAACCGGATCCCGCGATGCTGCGTTACGCGCTCACCCAACTGGGCGCCAGTAGCCCTATCGCCGCTGTGATGGTAGGCGATTCGCGCAACGACGCGTTGGCGGCGCGCGCGCTCGAAATGCCGGTGTTCTTGGTCACTTACGGCTACAGTGAAGGACAGCCCATTCACGAAGTTCCTTGTACCGCCTACCTCGAGTCGCTGCCGGAAGTGCTAAACTTCCTTGCTTAGCAACAGCGCAAGGGTAGGTACGGTGACTTTGAGCGAACAGGAATTCGACGCACTCGCAGAAGCTGGGTACAACCGGATCCCAGTAACGCGTACCACGTTTTGTGATCTCGACACACCGCTTTCCATCTACCTGAAACTCGCCAACGAACCCTGGACCTACCTGCTGGAATCGGTTCAGGGGGGCGAGCGATTCGGCCGTTATTCGTTCATTGGGTTGGCGTCCCCCAGCCGCATCGAGGTCTATGGGCGCTCGGTGTTGTTGCTTACTGGGAACCGCTTGGTCGAGCGGCGCGACTACGGGGATCCGCTCAATTTCATCGCCGAGTACCTCAACCGAATCAAAATTCCGCCGCGCGAAGGGCTGCCGCGTTTCATCGGGGGGCTGGTCGGCTATTTCGGGTTCGACACCATCCGCTTTATCGAACCGCGGCTGGCGCGCAGCCCCCATGCCAAACCGGATCCGCTTCAGACCCCCGACATTCTGCTCCTCGTTTCCGAGGAGCTTGCGATCGTCGATAACCTCACCGGAAAACTGACGTTGGTCGTCTATGCCGACCCGGGGGTGCCCGGCGCCTACCGTCGGGCCGTCAAGCGGCTCGACGAACTGCAACGTAAATTGCGGCAACCGATCAGTTGGCCGGAAAGTCTGGAACGGACCGGTGCTGCTGCCGCGCAAGCAGGCTCAGCACCGACCGAAGACGAAGCGCTCGCGTTCGGTTTTCCGGAGGAGGCGTTCAAAGCTGCGGTGGCAAAAGCGCAACGGTACATCGTCGACGGCGACATCATGCAGGTGGTGCTCTCACAGCGGATGAGTCAGCCGTTTGCGGGTGCGCCACTGGCGCTCTATCGTGCGATCCGCTCGCTCAATCCGTCGCCCTACCTCTTCTATTTCGACTTCGAGTCGTTCCAGGTGGTTGGCGCCTCTCCGGAGATCCTCACGCGTGTCGAGGACGACGGCGAAGCCAAAAAAGTGATCGTGCGTCCCATTGCGGGGACGCGCCCAAGGGGGGCAACCCCGGCAGAAGATGCCGCGTTGGAAAAAGAGCTTCTGGCAGACGAAAAGGAGCGGAGCGAGCATCTGCAATTGCTCGACTTGGGGCGTAATGACGTCGGGCGCGTGGCGCGGACCGGCAGCGTGAAGGTCACCGAGGCGTTTGCAATCGAACGCTACTCCCATGTGATGCACATCGTTTCGAACGTCGAAGGGGTGTTGAAAGAAGGCGAGTCGATGCTCTCGGTGCTCCGCGCTACCTTTCCTGCAGGAACCGTTTCCGGCGCGCCGAAGGTGCGGGCGCTCGAAATCATCGACGAATTGGAACCGCACGGCCGCGGCATTTATGCCGGTGCAGTCGGTTATCTGGGTTTCCACCAAGAGATGGACTTGGCGATTGCGATTCGCACTGCGGTGATCAAAGACGGCCAAGTCCATGTGCAGGCGGGGGCGGGAATCGTAGCCGATTCCCAACCCGACGCCGAGTGGCAAGAGACGCGTAACAAAGCGCTGGCGATGCTCAAAGCGGCACAATCGGTGAAAAGCGGCGCGTTCGACGAGTAACCCGCTGAAGTTGTCAGCCGGGTTACCCGCCGGTCCGTTTACCAGCCGCTATTCCCCCAACTGGAATCGCCGCCGGTGGTGGCACCGCCACCACTCGTGCCGCTGCCTGCATCGCCCCAATCGCCTGCTTCACCGCCTTCGAACGGAATCTGAATGGTGTCGAGATCCACTTTTTTCTGCACGTCGAGGTTCGCGGTGATGATCCCTGGCCAGATGAGGACTGCGGCGACCATCAGTATCTGCAGTACGATGAAGGGGATCACCCCTTTGTAGATGTCGAGCGTGGTCACCGGCGCGATCTGTTGCTTCGTGACTGGGTCTTCGTAATGTTTCACCGGTGCGACGCTGCGCAGATAGAAGAGCGCGAAACCAAACGGTGGCGTCAAGAACGACGTCTGCATGTTGACTGCGATAAGAACCCCGAACCAGACGAGATCGATCCCCAAATGTTCCGCAACCGGTGCCAGTAACGGGAGCACGATGAACGAAATTTCGAAGAAATCGAGGAACATCCCCAGGATGAAAATGAGGGTGTTCACGAAGATCAAGAAGCCGAGTTCTTCACCTGGGAGTTTGGCGAAGAGTTCTTTCACCCACTCTTGCCCGTTCGCGGAGATGAAGACGAAGCTGAAGACCGTCGAACCCAGAAGGATCGCTAGGACGAAGATCGACAGTTTCGTTGCTCCCTCCAGCGCCTCGCGCAACATCGCCATCGAGAATCGTTTGCGCAGTGCAGCCACCGCGATCGCACCGATCGCCCCCATCGCGCCCCCTTCGGTGGGCGTCGCGACGCCGATGAAGATCGTGCCCAAGACCAAAAAGATGAGTACGAGCGGCGGGATCATCACGAAAATGACACGATGCGTCATCTGGGAAAGGAAACGGCGGCCCAGCGCGGAGTCGATCGCCGCGAGCACCAGTGCGACGAACGCACCAAACGTGGTGGCCATCACCACTTTCTCGTCGGTTGGCGCGGTGACCGCTTCGCCTTTCCATTGCGTCAAAAGCGCGTCATAGTTCGCGGCGAAGAGGGTAGCGGCGGCCAGCACCCCCAAAAAGGTGAAGAGGAGCGAGCGGTAGCCACTACCCCCGTTGGGCTCATGAAACGTGCGCGCTGATTCCGGTAGTGCAGGGACCCATTTGGGGCGGATGAGCGCAATCGCGATCACGTAAAGGAAATAGACCGCAATCAACCCCAACGCCGGGATCAGCGCGCCTTTGTACATGTCACCGACGCTGCGGCCCAATTGGTCTGCGATTACGATCAGCACCAACGACGGCGGAACGATCTGCGCGAGCGTACCGGACGCAGTAATCACGCCGGAAATGAGCCCACGATGGTACCCATAGCGCAACATCACGGGGAGCGAGATCAACCCCATCGAAATCACCGATGCGGCAACGACCCCGGTCGTTGCGGCAAGCAGCGCCCCGACGACGATCACCGAAATCGCGAGCCCACCGCGGATCGGGCCGAAGACTTGGCCTGCCGTTTCCAGAAGGTCTTCCGCCATTCCGGACCGCTGCAAGATGAGTCCCATCAGGGTGAAGAAGGGGATCGCCAACAGGGTCTCGTTCTGCATGATCCCGAAAACCCGCAGCGGCAACGCGTGAAAGAGGGTTTCCGGAAAAATACCGAAATGAATCCCCAAAAAACCAAAAAGCAACCCCGCTGACGCGAGCGAAAATGCAACGGGAAAACCGGACAGCAGAAAGATGACCAACCCCAGGAACATCAGCGGCGGGAAGTTGGCAGCAAGGAATTCGGCCATGAAGCGCTCCTCAGCCTCGCAAAATGGGTGAATTAGTGGGGGTTCGCTTGCTTCAGCGGGTCGGGGCCGTGACCCAGCAAGAATGCGATGCGCTTGATCAATTCAGAGAAGGCCTGAATGGCCAACAAGCCGTATCCGGCAGGCACCAGCGCATAGAGTGGCCAGCGGATCAAACCGCCGGCGTTCGACGACATTTCCCCCGTGGTATAGGCTTGGACGACGATCGGCCACGCGAAATTCGCCATGAAGTAGCACAGGGGAAAGACGAAGACGACGATGCCGATGGCGTCGATCAAATTGCGCGTCCGGGCACTCAGGCGGTTGGCGACGACGTCGATGCGGACATGGGCGTTTTCCAAAAAGCCGTAACCCAGCCCCAGCATGAAGACTGCAGCGAAGAGGTACCACTGGATCTCCAAAAAGGCGTTGGAGCTGGTATCGAAGAGTTTGCGCACCAATGCGTTCGCGGCGCTGATCGCAGTGGCTGCGAGCGTGAACCAGAAAAAGAGCCGCCCGAGTGAGCGGTTGAGCGTATCGATTACCGCACAGATTCTAAGGAGCGGTTGCATCGTCGTGACGCCTTATCAATAGGGTTGCAATCGGGGGTGAAGAGAATAACCCCCGCATGTTTCGGGGGTTTTCGATTTTAGAGTTTGACGGAAGCCATGTACTGGTCGAAACTCAGGTCCGCCAGGCGGAACCACGCGTACTGGTCACGCAGGAATTTTTCGAACTCGGTGTAGATTTTCTTCCAATCGGGGTTGGTGTCGTTGAGTTCGGCGTAGACTTCGTTGCGCGCTTTGAACGCTGCGTCCATGACGTCTTTCGGGAAGCGGTGCAACTGCGCCCCGTTTGCGATGAGCTGCTTCAACGCCTGCGGGTTGCGCGCGTCGTACTTCGCTTGCATGGTCACGTGGGCGTGCGACGCCGCAGCGCGGATCATCTCTTGGTACTCTTTCGGGAGCGCCGCGAACTTCTCTTTGTTGATGTACAGCGTCAGCTGCGCACCACCTTCCCACCAGCCCGGATAGTAGTAGTGAGGCGCCACTTTGTAGAAACCGAGCTTGAGATCGTCGTACGGGCCAACCCATTCGGTGGCGTCGATCGTTCCCTTTTCGAGCGCTTGGTAGATTTCGCCGCCCGGAATGTTCTGCGGCACGCCGCCAACTTTGGCCAGCACGCGTCCACCAAAGCCCCCGATGCGCATCTTCAGGCCTTTGATGTCGTCAACCGACTTGATCTCTTTGCGGTACCAACCCCCCATCTGCGCGCCGGTATTCCCCATCGGCAGGCTAACGATGTTGTATTTCGCATAGAATTCGTTCATCAGCTGGTTGCCGCCGCCGTCGTACATCCATGCGGTGAGCATCCGCGAGTTGAGGCCAAACGGTACCGCGCAGTCGAGCGCGAACGCTTCGTTCTTGCCGAAGAAGTAGTAGGGCGCAGTATGGGCCAATTCGATGGTGCCTTGCTGAACGGCGTCCAACACCCCGAAAGCGGGCACCAGTTCGCCGCCAGCGAAGACCTGGACTTCGAATTTACCGCCGGACATCTGGTTGATGGCGTTCGCGAAGTCTTCCGCCGCGCCGTAGATGGTGTCGAGCGCTTTCGGGAAGCTCGACGCCAACCGCCAACGGATTACTTCTTGTGCATGGATGATCGCAGGCGCCGTGCCGGCAGCCAGAATGCCGGCAAGGCCGGCGCCTTTGAGGAAACGACGACGTTCCATAATCACCTCCTTGGATACGGGTTTGTTATGCGAACTGAACGGTTCAGTTGGCGGCGTTTATGATAACGCAAAAATTATTGACCCGCTATTTGCACTGCAGCAATCGCGGTGCTGCCCAACCGAAAGCGGCGGTCGGGGCGTGCGTCGTTGGCAACGCCGATCAACCCGGCAAAAAGTTCCGGTAGCATGCCTGATACCGTTATCTCATGCACCGGGAACGCGATCGTGCCGTTTTCGAACCAGAATCCGGCCGCGCCGCGCGAATATTCGCCAGTCACCGTATTGACACCGTGGCCCAGAAGTTCGGTGATCAAGAGCCCGCGATCGACCGAAGCGAGGAGCGCTGCGAGCGAATCGTGGGTGGTGGTGGGCAACAGGTTATGCGCGCCGCCTGCATTGCCGGTGCTGGTTAGCCCGAGTTTGCGCGCGGTGTAGCTGGACAGGAAGCGTCCAACCCACCGGCCCTGGTCGATCACAAGGCGCGGCGCCACGCGCACCCCTTCGGCGTCGAACGGGCAGGAGCCAAAACCTTGGGGCAGCCACGGATCCTCTTGGATCGAAAACCATTCGGGAAAGAGCTGCGTTTCGAACCGTTCCAGCAAAAACGTAGCACGGCGGTAGAGCGCACCGCCACTTGCTGCGGCGACGAAGTGACTCAATAGCGACGGCGCCACCTCGGGGCTGAAGACGACGTCATAGCGTCCCGTGGGGAGTCTGCGCGCGTTGCGCCGCTGAAGCGCACGGGTAGCGGCTTCAGCGCCAAGCGCTTCGGGGTCGGGCAGTTGGTCGACGGCGCGGCGGCTCGCCCAGGCACCGTCGCGCACCAGCGATCCGTCGTCGCTTTGTGCCAACAACACGCAAGAATAGGAATGGACCGTTTCGGCGGTGACCCCTGAAAAACCGAGGGTATTCGCGATCGCACTCAGTTCCACTTCGGTGGTGCAGGTGGCTCCTTCGGAATTGACGATCCCCGTTTGCGCCGTTCCGGCCGCTTCGAGGCGCTGGGTAAGCGCGATCAACGTTTCAGGAGTCACCGACCAAGGGTGGTAGCAGCCGAGGTCAGGCGCGGCACTGGGGTCGGCAAGCCATGAAGGATCGGGAAGCCCGGCGGCAGGATCGGGTTCGGTGTGGCGCGCGATCGCCACTGCGGCTTGCACGGTTGCTTCGATTGCGCGCGGAGAAAGGTCACTCGTGGCGGCGTGCCCGGTACGCCCGTCGAGGTAAACGGTCACCGAGAGGGTGCGTTCGCGGTGGTGCTCGATGGTTTCGACTTCGCCGTGGCGTACCGTGATGGAGCGTCCCACTCGTTCCGAAACCCCTGTTTGTGCTGTTGCGCCAAGATGGCGTGCCCGTTCGGCGGCATGTTCAGCAACGCGTTGGAGTTGCTGTTGCCAGTGCGGCAATGAAGGCAAGCCAGGGTTCATGCGTGATCCTCAGGGAAAATTTGCGATAATTCTATAATGGAACCGCAAAAACTCTCGAAAACCAAGCGCAAAGCGCGCATGCACCAACTGCAAGCGGTAGGGGAAGCGCTGTTGGCGCTGCCGGTGGAGCGGTTGCGCTGGTTGGCGCTCCCGCGCGATCTCGCGCAGGCGCTCGCGGAAGCGAGACGGCTTTCTGGTCACTTCGAGGCCTACCGGCGCCAGATGCAGTATGTGGGGCGTCTTCTGCAACCGTACGAACTGGAACCGCTGCAGGCGCTGGTTGCTTCCCTGTGTCCCGGTGGGGCGGTCGATGCGCAGTGTCAACGGGAAGCGGAACGCCTTGCCGCCGAATTTCTTGCCGATGAGTCGGTGGTGGGGGAACTGTTGTCCCGCTTTCCGGAGTTCGACGTGCCCTATTGGCGGCAAATGCGACGCGCTGCGTTGAAAGGCTTGGCGGCAGAACCGCAAGACCTCTTGCCGCGCCGTCGCTTGGTGGCAGCGCTTAGGGACGCGATCGAGGCGACATTGGTACTGACGCTCCCGGAACGGAGCGCAGTGGAGACGGATTACGACGAGGAGGCCGACGATGAGTGAACCCGAGGTGGTCATTGGGCTGGTATCGATCAGCGACCGCGCATCGAGCGGCGCCTATGAAGACAAAGGAATTCCTGCGTTGGAGTCGTGGCTCAACCGCGCGCTCGTTACCCCTTGGCGGGCGGAAAAACGGTTGATCGCCGATGAGCAGCCGGTGATCGAAGAGACGCTCAGAACGCTAGCCGACACGTGCGGTTGCTGCCTCATTCTGACCACTGGGGGAACGGGACCAGCGCCGCGCGATGTCACGCCCGAGGCGACGCTCGCGGTGGCCGATCGCGTCCTGCCCGGTTTTGGCGAAGAGATGCGGCGCATCAGCCTCAATTTCGTACCTACCGCGATCCTTTCACGCCAAGTGGCGGTCGTGCGCGGGAAAACCTTGATCGTCAATCTGCCAGGCCAACCGAAATCGATCGTCGAAACGCTCGAAGGGCTTCGTCACGAAGACGGCAGTTGGCAGCACAAAGGGATTTTCGCCGCGATTCCCTACTGTATCGACTTGATCGGCGGTCCCTACCTCGAAACCGATCCCGACGTGATCCCTGCGTTTCGGCCAAAGAGCGCGCAACGTCCCGCCACGAAGAAAGGCGACATGCCATGAATCCTCGAAGTTCGGTTCGCTTTCACATCGACGACACCCGAATTCGTAACATCCAAGAGCTGGTTCCCCCTATTCACGTGCTGCGGGAATATCCGGCAACGTCAGCGTCGGCGCAAACCACCTATGAAGCGCGACAAGCGATCCACCGCATCCTGCATGGTGCGGATGACCGGTTGATCGTCGTGGTCGGTCCCTGTTCGATCCACGACCCGGACGCAGCGATCGAATACGCCACGCGCCTCAAAAAAGAGGCCGAGCGTCTCGCGAACGAGCTGTTGATCGTGATGCGGGTCTATTTCGAAAAACCCCGAACCACTGTGGGCTGGAAGGGGTTGATCAACGATCCCTATTTGGACGGTACCTATCGCATCAACGATGGGATCCGCATCGCGCGCAAACTCCTGAGCACGATCACAGAGATGGGGCTACCGGCTGGAACCGAATTCCTCGACATGATCACGCCGCAATACATTGCCGACTTGATCGCGTGGGGGGCAATCGGTGCGCGAACCACGGAGAGCCAAGTGCATCGCGAATTGGCCTCTGGCCTCTCCTGTCCGGTGGGTTTCAAGAATGGTACCGACGGCAACGTCAAGATCGCCATCGACGCGATCAAAGCGGCGCACGCGCCGCACCACTTCCTTTCGGTGACCAAAGCGGGCCATACGGCGATCGTGAGCACCGCGGGCAACGAGGATTGCCATATCATTTTGCGGGGAGGCAAAGAACCCAACTACGATGCCGCGAGCGTGCAAGCGGCGTGCCAGGAGATGGCGAACGCCGGTTTGCCGGCGCGTATCATGGTCGATTGTTCCCATGGGAACAGCCGGAAAGATCACCGTCGTCAAGCAGAAGTGGCGCAAGCGGTAATGGATCAACTGGCGCAAGGGGAGGAGCGCATCATCGGCGTGATGATCGAATCCCACCTCAAAGAGGGGCGCCAGGATCTGATTCCGGGGCAACCGCTCGAATACGGCAAAAGCATCACGGATGCCTGCATCGGTTGGGAAGATACCGTCCATATCCTGGACGGTTTGGCGCATGCCGTGCAGTTGCGACGGGCGGTGCTGGCGCAACGCGGCGACTGACCGGTAGCCGCCCCGTCAGCGGGATTTCGGGGCGTCGAGCCGCTTCTGCCACAAGACATCCGGGGTACCGCTTCGCGCGTTGAGGGTGCGCGCCAGCACGAACAAGAGGTCTGAGAGGCGGTTGAGATAGCGCGCAACAACCGGACGCAGCCGCTCTTGGGGCTCCACACGTGCCAAGCGTACCACTTCCCGTTCCGCGCGGCGGCAGACGGTGCGCGCCAAATGCGCAAGCGCCGCAGCGCGCGTGCCACCTGGCAAAATGAAATCCTTGAGCGGCGGCAGCGTTTCGTTGAGCCGATCGAGCGCTTGCTCCAATTCATCGACCCGGCTTTCGGCAAAGAGCGCCATACCCGGTAGGCACAATTCTCCGCCCAGATCGAAGAGCTCGTGTTGGAGGCGGACGATCAGCGCAGCAAGATCCTCCGGAAGGGGTTCGCAAGCCAGTAGCCCCAAAATGGCGTTGAGTTCGTCCACGGTGCCGATGGCTTCGATGCGCGGATCGTCCTTGCCGGTGCGTTCGCCCGAACCCAAGCCGGTGGTGCCGTTGTCGCCGGTTCGTGTGTAGATTTTGCTGAGGCGATGTCCCATCGCGCTTCCTTCCCGAGTGGTCTGTACGCGGCGATTGTACCGGAAAGCCGATCGCGCAGCTTGGTGAAAACGGCTGGCGTTGTGCTACAATCTCCCGCTCACGCGGAGAGGTGGGTGAGTGGTTTAAACCGCACGCCTGGAGAGCGTGTTCAGGGTGATACCCTGACGCGGGTTCGAATCCCGCCCTCTCCGCCAGCGCGAACGAAAAAGGGGTTTACAACAGACGATCGCGCCAGTATAATTCGCTTTCTCTGCTGTGGGGGTATAGCTCAGTTGGTAGAGCACTTGCATGGCATGCAAGGGGTCAGCGGTTCGAATCCGCTTACCTCCACCAGGAAGGTTGAGGTTAAAAGCAGCGTCCCTATCGTCTAGAGGCCTAGGACACCGCCCTTTCACGGCGGTAACGGGGGTTCGAATCCCCCTAGGGACGCCAAAGGTTGAACGCGGAGCGGTAGTTCAGTCGGTTAGAATACCGGCCTGTCACGCCGGGGGTCGCGGGTTCGAGTCCCGTCCGCTCCGCCAGTTTTGGGCAGCGTCCCTATCGTCTAGAGGCCTAGGACACCGCCCTTTCACGGCGGTAACGGGGGTTCGAATCCCCCTAGGGACGCCAAAAAGGTTGAACGCGGAGCGGTAGTTCAGTCGGTTAGAATACCGGCCTGTCACGCCGGGGGTCGCGGGTTCGAGTCCCGTCCGCTCCGCCAACCACTCAGTGTCATGCAAAGAAAAAAGCCACCGCTCGGTGGCTTTTTTCTTTTGCGAAGCGTCGCATTGACGGTCACAGCCGATCGCCGCGTGCGAAAAAGGGGCCATTGCCGCTACGCTTGCTGCATGAAGCAACGCCGCGGCTGCACTGGCCACGCCTGCAAAAGCGCCGCGGCATACTATAGCTATGCCCGCTGAAGCGCTACGGCCGCTACGCCCGCCGCATCGATTCGAAAAACTCGGCGTTGTTCTTCGTGGCTTTGATCTTGTCGAGCAAAAACTCGGTGGCCTCGAGATCGTCCATGCCGTACAGGAGTTTGCGCAGCACCCATATTTTCGGCAGGACCGAGGGGTCCAGAAGCAGCTCTTCGCGGCGGGTGCCTGAGCGGTTCACGTTGATCGCCGGATAGACCCGTTTTTCCGCCATGCGGCGATCCAGGTGCAGTTCCATGTTGCCGGTGCCTTTGAACTCTTCGTAGATCACGTCGTCCATTCGGCTGCCGGTGTCGATCAGCGCCGTGGCGATGATCGTCAGACTTCCCCCTTCTTCGATATTGCGCGCGGCACCAAAGAAGCGTTTGGGCTTTTGCAGCGCGTTGGCGTCGACCCCACCCGTGAGCACTTTTCCGGACGCCGGCACGACCGTGTTATAGGCTCGGGCCAAACGGGTGAGCGAGTCGAGCAGAATCACTACGTCCTTCTTGTGTTCGGTGAGGCGCTTTGCTTTCTCGATCACCATCTCGGCCACCTGCACGTGGCGCGTCGCGGGTTCGTCGAAGGTCGAGGCGATCACTTCGCCGCGGACCGAACGCTGCATTTCGGTGACCTCTTCCGGGCGCTCGTCGATCAAAAGCACCATGAGCACCGCTTCGGGATGGTTCGACGCGATCGCGTGCGCGATGTGTTGCAGCATCACGGTTTTGCCGCTTTTGGGGGGTGCGACGATGAGCCCGCGCTGCCCCTTGCCGATCGGAGCGATGATGTCGATCACGCGCCCGGTGAGGTTCTCTTCGCTGCGAATATCGCGTTCCAAGCGAAAAGGTTCGTTGGGGTGGAGCGGTGTGAGGTTCTCGAAGAGGATCTTGCGCTTGCAGACTTCGGGCGGATCGCCGTTGATGTGGTCGATCTTGGTTAGCGCAAAGTAGCGTTCGCTATCTTTAGGGGTCCGAATCTCCCCTTCGATCGTATCGCCGGTATGCAGGTTGTAGCGGCGGATTTGCGAAGGGGAGACATAGATGTCGTCGGGGCTTGCGAGGTACGAGGTGTCCGGCGAGCGAAGAAAACCGAAGCCGTCCGGAAGGATTTCCAGAACGCCGCCGCCGTAGATGGGTTCTCCCCGTTTTGCGCGCTGTTTCAGGATCGCGAAGACCAGTTCGTGTTTGCGCAGACGGTTGGCGTTTTCGATCCCGGTTTCGCTGGCTAAGGTCAACAGTTCGCTGACGTGAAGCGTTTTGAGTTCAGAGAGATGCATGGTGGTTCGCTATCGGATACTGAAGCTAAAAAGTAAGGAGCCCGAACTGCACGGGTCCTGAAACAGTCAACCGGTGGAAACGTTGCGGGAAAGTGAAAGCTGCTCGAATTGGGTTCGAGCAGCGCGCGCAATCAGAGGTGGCTATCGATGAACGCAGTCAGTTGCGATTTGGAAAGCGCGCCCACGCGTGTGGCTTCCACGTTACCGTTTTTGAAGAGCATGAGCGTGGGGATACCCCGAACGCCGAACTTGCTGGGCGTTTCCGGATTGTCGTCGATGTTGAGCTTGCAGACTTTGAGCTTGCCGGCATACGCGTCAGCGATCTCGTCCAGGATCGGCGCGATCATCTTGCAAGGACCACACCATTCTGCCCAGAAATCGAGCAGCACCGGCATTTCAGATTTGACCACTTCCTGCTCGAACGTGGCGTCGCTCACGTGATGGATGTGTTCGCTCATGGGAGACTCGAATCCAATGGGTTGAGGGAAGTAAAAAGACGTGCTCAAACGATACGTCAGCGTGCGCGCTTTGTCAATGGTTGTATGGCCCCAGAAGCATAGAACGAAGGAGGGGCTGTGGCATCATGTGCACACCGTGTTCAAACAAGGAGCGTGTCATGACCTATGTCGTCACTGAAGCGTGTATCAAATGCAAATACACCGATTGTGTCGATGTCTGCCCGGTGGATTGTTTCCGTGAAGGACCCAATTTTTTGGTGATCGACCCGGACGAGTGCATCGACTGTTCGTTGTGTGTACCCGAGTGCCCGGTCGAGGCGATCTACGCTGAAGACGACGTGCCCGAGGATCAGCGCGAGTTCATTGCGCTCAATGCGGAATTGGCCAAACAGTGGCCGCCGATCGTCGAGCGCCATGAGCCGCTTCCTGACGCCGACCAGTGGGCGGGTGTGAAGGAGAAAAAACATCTGTTGCAGCGATAATCGGTTTCGATTATAATGAGTTCAAACGTTTGTTTGAACCTTCTTATTTAGGAGAAGGTGATGAAAGTTCGCGAAATTTTGGCGGTCAAAGGCAACGCATTGTTTACGGTCTCCCCGGCGGCGACGCTCAAAGAGGCGGTGGCAACCATGATGCAAGAGGATATCGGCTCCTTGGTCGTTTTCGATGGGGGGCGCCTGGTCGGTTTATTGACCTTCCGGGAAGCGCTCAAAGCGATTGCCCAAGCCGGTGCGGCCTGGGAGCAGCGCCCCGTGCGGGAGACGATGCTCGAAGCACCGATGACCGTTTCGCCGGACACTGAGGTCGAGCCGTTGCGCGAACAGATGGTGCGCGTGCATCAGCGCTATTTCCCCGTGATGGATGGGGAGACGTTGCTGGGTGTGGTGTCGTTTCACGACGTCGCAAAAGCGGTCCTGGAGGAGCAAAGTTTCGAAAATCGAGCACTCAAGGCGTTTATCAAAGGGATTCAAGACGAAGAGGCCTCCTGCTGAAGGAAGCGGGTATCGCGATACGCGCGGCAGCAGGGCGGCTTCGGTGTGCGTGGAAGTTGCGTCGTTATACCGGAGGAGAAACCCATGGAGAAAATCTGGCTCAAAAGCTACCCGCAAGGGGTACCCGCCGAAATCGGTCCGCTGCCGTATTCCTCGTTGGGGGAGCTATTTGCGCAATCGGTCGCCCGCTATGCTGACCGCCCTGCTGCCGCGTGTATGGGGCGGGTCATGACCTATCGCGAGCTGGACGAGCAGTCCCGCGCGTTTGCGGCGTACCTGCAGCAAGTGATCCAATTGCCGAAAGGGGCGCGGGTTGCGCTGATGATGCCCAACCTTCTTCAATACATGGTCGCGCTCTTTGGCGTGCTGCGTGCGGGCTATGTGGTGGTAAACGTCAACCCGCTCTACACACCGCGGGAGCTCGAGCACCAATTGAAGGACTCTGGCGCGGAAGCGATCATCCTCCTGGAAAACTTTGCGCACACCTTGCAAGAGGCGATCGCACATGGTGTTCAGGTACCCCACATCATCGTCACTTCGCTCGGCGACCTGTTTCCGGGGCTCAAAGGGGCGATCACCAATTTCGTCGTCCGGCATGTGAAAAAGATGGTCCCAGCTTGGCGCCTGCCTCAGGTAACCCGCTGGCAGGAAGCGCTGGCGGCGGGTGCCAAAACCACGTTGCAGCCGGTTGCGGTTGGCCCCGAGGACATTGCGTTCCTGCAATATACCGGCGGTACCACCGGTGTGGCGAAGGGGGCGGTGCTGCTGCATCGCAACATCCTTGCGAACGTGGCGCAGGCCACGGCGTGGATTCGCGCAGCGGTCAAAGAGGGGGAAGAGATCGTGATTACGGCGCTGCCGCTCTACCATATCTTTGCGCTGACCGCAAACTGCATGACCTTTACGGCGCTCGGTGGTCTCAACGTGCTGATTCCCAATCCGAGGGACATTTCGGGGTTTGTTCAAGAGCTTGGCAAATGGCGGTTTACGGCAATCACCGGGGTCAATACCCTCTTCAACGCGCTTTTGAACCACCCCGATTTTGCCAAACTCGATTTTTCGTCGTTGAAATTGACGCTTGGGGGCGGCATGGCAGTGCAGGAAGCCGTTGCAAAGCGTTGGAAGCAGGTGACCGGCAAACCCCTTTTGGAGGCCTATGGCCTGACGGAAACTTCGCCAGCGGTGACGATCAACCCGATGACGCTTCAAGAGTACAACCACTCGATTGGTCTGCCGCTGCCCTCGACCGAGATCTCCATCCGCTCGGACACCGGTGCCGAATTGCCCGTTGGCGCCGAAGGGGAGCTCTGTGTTCGTGGTCCGCAGGTGATGAAGGAGTACTGGAACCGCCCGGACGAGACGGCGAAAGTCTTTACCGAAGACGGCTTTTTGCGCACAGGGGACGTCGCCAAGATCGATGAGAACGGTTTTGTGTATCTCGTCGATCGCAAGAAGGACATGATCCTGGTCTCTGGGTTCAACGTCTATCCCAATGAAGTCGAGGACGTGATCGCGCTCCATCCCGGCGTGCTCGAAGTGGCGGTGGTCGGGGTACCCGACGAAAAGAGCGGGGAAGTGGTGAAAGCGTTCGTGGTGAAAAAAGATCCGGCGCTTACCGAAGAGGCGATCATCGCCTGGTGCCGCGAGCGGCTCACCGGCTACAAAGTGCCGAAGCGCGTCGAATTCCGCGATGAGCTGCCGAAGACCAATGTGGGCAAGATCCTGCGGCGTGCGTTGCGGGAAAAGCGGGCCGAGAAGATCGCTAAGTAAGTCGTAGCGCTGCCAGAATAAGTCGTAGCGCTACCAAAAGGGCGGCGCGTACCAGTGGGGTTTTCCCTACTGGCGCGTCGCCCCTTTTTTCTTTATAGTTCGATTACCCAACAGGTGTTGGGATGGAACCCCTGGAGGATAGGTGATGAAGCAAAAAACTCTTTTGGCAGCGGTCGGCGCTGCACTGACCGTTGCGGCGGTGGCACCCGCACAAGCCGGAGAAACCATGGACGCGATCAAAGCGCGCGGCGAAATTCGCTGCGGCGTGAGTGACGGGCTTCCGGGTTTTTCGTATACGGATGAAAAAGGGGTGGTGCGCGGGATCGACGCCGATTTTTGCCGGGCGCTTGCTGCTGCGGTCTTTGGTGATGCAAACAAAGTGAAATTTACGCCGCTCACCGCAAAAGAGCGGTTTACGGCATTGCAATCGGGCGAAATCGACGTCCTTAGCCGCAACACCACCTGGACGATGTCGCGTGACACCGGCATGGGGATGGTCTTTCCGGCCGCAGTCGTTTACTACGACGGGCAAGGGTTTCTGGTGAACAAGAAGCTTGGTGTAAAAAGCGCAAAAGAGCTCGATGGCGCAACGGTCTGCATCCAGGCCGGGACGACCACCGAACTCAACCTGGCCGACTACTTCCGCGCCAACAAAATGAAATATACGCCGATCACCTACGACAAATCGGACGAATCGGCAAAAGGGCTCGAAGCCGGCCGCTGCGACGTGCTCACCTCGGACCAGTCGCAGCTCTACGCGCAGCGGATCAAGATGGCGAATCCGGACCAATACGTCGTCCTGCCTGAAGTGATTTCGAAAGAGCCGTTGGGGCCCGTGGTGCGTCCGGGTGACCACGAATGGTTCAGCACCGTGCGCTGGACCCACTACGCGATGCTGATTGCCGAAGAGCTTGGCGTGACCGCCAAGAACGTCGATGAGATGAAGCAGTCGAGCAACCCAGAAGTGCGCCGCCTCCTTGGGGTCGACGCCGATTTCGGTAAAGCGATCGGGTTGCCGCGCGATTGGGCTTACCAGGTGATCAAGCAAGTGGGTAACTACGGCGAATCGTTCGAACGCAACGTCGGCAAGGGGAGCCCGCTGAAGATCGAGCGTGGCCTCAACGCGTTGTGGACCCAAGGTGGTCTGCAGTATGCGCCGCCGATTCGCTGATCGCAATCGTTTGATGCCTTTCTGAGTGCGGACCCCCTGTCGGAACGGGTGGGGGGTCCTTTTCGTTTCAGCCGCGAGAATGGCCATGAAACCGTCACGCAGTGCGTTTCTCTCCTGGATCTACGACCCCAAAATCCGGGGGATCATCGCGCAGGTCGTTACGCTCGTCGTCTTAGGGCTATTGGTGGGTTGGCTGGCGCACAACGCGGTCACAAACCTTGCTGCGCGCGGGATCGCATCGGGTTTCGATTTCCTGAACGACCCGGCCGGATTCGGCATTCTGCAAACCCTGATCCCGTACACGGAATCGGACACCTACGCGCGGGTTTTCGTCATCGGACTGTTGAACACCTTACTGGTTTCTGCGCTGGGGATCGTCGCCGCGACGATTCTGGGCTTCATCATGGGGGTGGCGCGCCTTTCGAAAAACGCGTTGGTTTCGGCGCTGGCAACCGTCTATATCGAAACCTTTCGCAACATCCCTCCGCTTTTGCAGATTTTCTTCTGGTATTTCGCAGTGTTGCAAGCGATGCCGTCTCCACGGCAGAGCTTGGGATGGTTCGATGCCGTTTTCCTCAATATTCGCGGTCTCTATCTGCCGCGCCCCATACCTACAGAAGCGGTCACCGCGTTCGTCGTTGCGGTGGTGCTGGCGTTCGCCCTCTGGTGGGTGATCGCACGCTGGGCCAAACGCCGTCAGGACGAGACGGGACAACCGTTCCCGGTTTTTTGGACCGGACTGGGGTTGGTGGTGCTCCTGCCGTACCTGGCTAGCCTTGTCTTCGGCTCACCTTTCACCTGGGAGCTGCCGCAACTGCGCGGCTTCAACTTTGTGGGTGGCTGGGTGATGATCCCTGAGCTCGTGGCGCTTTGGGTGGCGTTGTCGATCTATACCTCTGCGTTCATCGCAGAGATCGTGCGCGCAGGAATCTTGGCGGTTCCGCACGGGCAAACGGAAGCGGCGATGGCGCTGGGCTTGACACCGCAGCAGCGGCTCCGGTTGGTGATTCTGCCGCAGGCGATGCGGGTGATCATCCCGCCGCTCACCAGCCAATACCTCAACTTGACGAAGAACTCGTCGCTCGCTGCGGCGATTGGCTATCCCGATCTCGTCGGTCTCTTTGCCGGTACGGTGCTCAACCAGACTGGGCAGGCGATCGAAACCATCGCGATGGCAATGGCGGTCTATTTGACGATCAGCATCATGATTTCGCTGTTCATGAACTGGTACAACAAGCGCATGGCGCTGGTGGAGCGATAAGGAGCGACTGGGCTTATGACACACGAAACCGCATCCTCGCTGCAACCACCCAAAGTGATCTTTTCTCCCATCGGGTGGATGCGCGAACACCTCTTTTCCAGCGTCTGGAACTCCATCCTCACCCTGATCACCCTCTATATCCTATGGTTGCTGGTGCCGCCGGTGATCGAATGGGCGTTCCTCAAAGCCTCCTGGGTGGGGACATCCCGCGACGATTGCACACCTGGCGGCGCGTGCTGGGTCTTCATCGCGCAGCGCTGGTCGCAGTTCATGTACGGGTTCTACCCAGAGGCGTTGCGTTGGCGCGTCGACCTTGCCGGGATCTTGGCCGTGCTCTGGGGTGGGCCGCTCCTTTTCCAGCGCTTTCCTTGGAAAAAGCTGTTTGGCTTCTCATTCCTGATTGGGTACCCGCTGATTGCCTGGTGGCTGCTCTACGGCGGTGACCTTTTCGGCATGACTACGGTTCCCACCGATCAGTGGGGCGGCTTGATGCTGACCCTGGTGATCGCCGCCGTGGGGATCGCAGGCGCGATGCCGTTGGGCATTCTCTTTGCGTTGGGGCGGCGCTCCGAGCTGCCCGTGATCAAAGCGGTGTCGATCGCGTTCATCGAGTTTTGGCGCGGGGTACCGCTCATTTCGGTGCTCTTCATGTCCTCGGTGATGCTGCCGCTCTTCCTGCCGGAGGGGATGAACTTCGACAAACTGGTGCGTGCGCTCATCGCGGTGGTGCTCTTTCAGGCTGCCTACATCGCCGAAGTGGTGCGCGGCGGTTTGCAGGCCATTCCGAAAGGGCAGTATGAAGCGGCGCAGGCGCTGGGACTCAACTACTGGCAGATGATGGGGTTGATCATCCTGCCCCAGGCGCTCAAATTGGTGATCCCAGGAATCGTAAACACCTTCATCGCGCTCTTCAAAGATACCAGTCTGGTGATCATCATCGGCCTTTCCGACTTCTTCATGATCATTCACCGCGCCACTGTCGATCCGGCCTGGCTTGGCTTCGCCACGGAAGGGTACGTCTTCGCCGCAGCGGTCTACTGGATTTTCTGCTTCGGCATGTCGCGCTATTCGATTGCGCTGGAAAAACGGCTCAATACCGACCATCGTCGGTAATGGACGCAAGAGGAGAGTTCCAGATGAACGAAACGGCAACCGCCACTACGACGCCCAACCGGATCGCTTCGCACAAAACCGCGGAGGCGATGATCGTCATGGAGCACGTGAACAAGTGGTACGGTGACTTCCACGTGCTCAAAGACATCAACCTCACCGTTGCCCGCGGGGAACGGATCGTGCTCTGCGGCCCTTCCGGTTCGGGAAAATCGACCACCATTCGCTGCATCAACCGGCTGGAAGCGCACCAAAGCGGACGCATCGTCGTCGATGGCATCGAGCTTTCGGACGACGTGCGCCAAATCGAAGCCATCCGCAAAGAGGTGGGGATGGTGTTCCAGCACTTCAACCTTTTTCCCCACCTCACCGTGTTGGAAAACTGCACACTGGCCCCCATTTGGGTGAAAAAGATGCCCAAAAAAGAGGCGGAAGTCATCGCGATGCACTTCTTGGAACGGGTGCGCATTCCCGATCAAGCGAACAAATATCCCGGTCAACTCTCAGGGGGGCAACAGCAGCGGGTTGCGATTGCCCGGGCGCTGTGCATGAAGCCGAAGGTGATGCTCTTCGACGAGCCCACCTCCGCGCTCGACCCTGAGATGGTGAAAGAGGTGCTCGACACCATGATCGAACTCGCGGAAGAGGGAATGACGATGCTGTGCGTCACCCACGAAATGGGCTTTGCGCGCACGGTGGCTGACCGGGTGATCTTCATGGACAAAGGCGAAATCGTCGAAGAAGCGCCGCCCGAAGTCTTCTTCACCAATCCGCAAAACGAACGGACCAAGCAGTTCCTGGGCCAGATCCTCAACCACTGATCCTACACGGCGCCACAAGCTTGTGGCGCTGGCTTTTTGCGAACATGCGCCTACACTGTCCGCTATGGACAAAGGGCGCGATCGTTACCTGGTTGCCTACGACATTTGCGACCCTCGCCGGTTGGCCCGTGTCCACCGTTACCTCAATGGCTACAAGGTGGGCGGGCAAAAATCGGTCTATGAGGTGTGGGCAACGCCTGCAGAAATTGCCACGATCATTACCACCTTGCGCAAACTGATCGACGCAGAGGTCGATCGCGTGCATCTTTTTCGCCTTGACCCCCGGATGTCGATGCATGCCTACGGCATCCCAGTCGAGAGTTTTCCCAGCTACTTCGTGGTGGCATAAGGAGCAGAAGCATGAGTAGCCTCATCGTCGATCGCCGCGGCGTGCATTTGGCATTGGACGGCAATGCCATCGTCATCCGTGAAGACGAAGAACGAGTGGCAACCATCCCAATACAGCCGCTTTCCCGCGTTTTTCTCAAAGGGGATGTATCCGTCTCCGCAAACCTTCTGGGCAAATTGGGCGAGGCAGGCGTGGGGGTGATCATCCTAGCGGGAAGAAGGGGGAAACCCGCGTTGATGTTGGCGCGACCCCACAATGACGCGCGAAGACGCGTCGCGCAAATCCTCAAAGCGTTCGACGAACCCTTTGCGCTCGAATTTTCCCGAGCGCTTGTTCACCGAAAGTGTGAGGGGCAGCGCTTCTTTTTGTTGGAACTGCGTCAGCGGTACCCAGGCGTGCGCCTGGAACTCACCCATGCCATCCGGCAAATCGAAAAAGCGGCAGTGGATGCACAAAGTGCCCAATCTATTGGCGCATTACGGGGCATCGAAGGGCACGCTGCGCGGTACTACTTTTCCGGGCTCAAAGCGGTTGTGCCGGATAGCTGGGGGTTTCATGGGCGGAACCGAAGACCACCGCGGGATCCGTTCAATGCGCTGCTCTCCCTCACCTATACCCTGATGCATGCCGAAATTGCTCTGTCTCTATTTGGTGCGGGGTTCGACCCATTCGTTGGGTTTTACCATGCGCTGTCGTTTGGCCGCGAATCGCTCGCTTCGGATCTACTGGAGCCCTTGCGCGTGGTTTGTGACCGCTTCTGTCTCGAGTTGATCCGGAACGAAACCGTTCGCAAAGAACATTTCAGCCAGACCGAAAGCGGGTGCCTTCTGGGTAAGGCGGGGCGGCAACATTTTTACGGTGCGTATGAACACGCTGGCAACGACTTGCGTTCAGCTATTGAGCAAGAGGTAGAATGGCTTTCCGATTGGCTCAAAGCCGCCGAAGAACCTTTGGCTGCAGCAGAGGAAGCTTGGGAGGCATTTGCTTCAGCAAGCGACAGTTTGGCAGCTTCAGACCCGCTCGAGTGAGTGGTTCACGATGGCAACTTTTCTGATCTGCTACGATATCACGGACCCCAAGCGGCTGGCACGGACGCACCGCTATTTCACACGCGTGGCTACCCCCATCCAGTACTCCGTCTTTATTTACCAAGGCGATGAACGGAGTTTGCGTAGAATCATGGAACGCGCCGTTTGCCTGATCAACCCCAAAAAAGATGATCTGCGGTGCTACCCATTACCCGCGGGAGGATGGCGTAAGCGAATCGGTCGGGCCGTGTTGCCGGAAGGGATCCATCTCAGTGTACTGCCACCAGATCTCTGAAGTACAATTAATTTTGTTTGCTCCTTGACAATTTGGTTTATCCAATGTCGCACAACCAACTGTACAAAACACACGTAGTCAAAGTGGTTAATTTTTTGGGAACAGTGGTTGTAACCCATTGTTCCAAAAAGCAGAAAAATGTGGGTGCGTTGGAATCATGCCCTGATTGAGAAGGGATTAAGACCTCTTTACCTGGAAGAGGTTCGGTCTGAGAAAGCGTTGGAATCATGCCCTGATTGAGAAGGGATTAAGACGAATTTAAGCCACAAAATTTTGCAAAAACGATTCGTTGGAATCATGCCCTGATTGAGAAGGGATTAAGACATATGAAAAACATTCGATTTTGTCAATACATAAAGGTTGGAATCATGCCCTGATTGAGAAGGGATTAAGACTCTTGCTGCGCCTGCTCTTGTTGCAGCAATTGGTTGGAATCATGCCCTGATTGAGAAGGGATTAAGACCCGACGCTGCAATAATGTAAGTATTTGGTAGTAGTTGTTGGAATCATGCCCTGATTGAGAAGGGATTAAGACGGCTCACACTTCCCCGTACTCGTGCTTGAGCACGTGTTGGAATCATGCCCTGATTGAGAAGGGATTAAGACGCACGATCTCGGTGATTTCCGCCTCTCTGGAAAGTTGGAATCATGCCCTGATTGAGAAGGGATTAAGACAATGACGTCGATCTCGATGTTCATTTCGGTTGCATAGTTGGAATCATGCCCTGATTGAGAAGGGATTAAGACTGAGCGTCGTCGTAGACTATGGCGTTGCCGGAGATTGGAATCATGCCCTGATTGAGAAGGGATTAAGACATTCGGCCTGCCTTCAGAATTTTTTCGGCAGCGCCGTTGGAATCATGCCCTGATTGAGAAGGGATTAAGACCAAGCGTCTCATCAATCACTGCACGAACCTTATTTGGAATCATGCCCTGATTGAGAAGGGATTAAGACCCTCCATGATATTCAATTTTCGACAGCACCGAAAGTTGGAATCATGCCCTGATTGAGAAGGGATTAAGACGAAACACCACAACCAAAAACACAACGGTTCCGACGTTGGAATCATGCCCTGATTGAGAAGGGATTAAGACTTTTTCTGCCGCACCAGGTACGGAATGTAACTAGGGTTGGAATCATGCCCTGATTGAGAAGGGATTAAGACCCAGTATCGGCTTGCAATGTCCGGGCGTTCCTTCGGTTGGAATCATGCCCTGATTGAGAAGGGATTAAGACGTGATGAACATTATGACGAGAAAAAAACCAGATAATAGGTTGGAATCATGCCCTGATTGAGAAGGGATTAAGACGCGGCAAATCAAGCAAGAACTTCATTTCTCCTCTCACGGTTGGAATCATGCCCTGATTGAGAAGGGATTAAGACTTCTGCGCCTTGTACGCCTTGCACACCGAGAAGATGGTTGGAATCATGCCCTGATTGAGAAGGGATTAAGACTGCCATCGAGTAACTGAAATGGAATTTCCTTGATCCCGTTGGAATCATGCCCTGATTGAGAAGGGATTAAGACAGCGGAAAAAGCGAAGCATCTTGGCACGCATATTTGTTGGAATCATGCCCTGATTGAGAAGGGATTAAGACTTCTTCGAGCTCGTGATACGTTTCATCTTCTACCCAAGTTGGAATCATGCCCTGATTGAGAAGGGATTAAGACCCGCAATCTTCCGATAGCTCATCCGTTCCGTCAGAGTTGGAATCATGCCCTGATTGAGAAGGGATTAAGACGAAGCTCATCAGATCGACGTACCCCGGAAACTTCTGTTGGAATCATGCCCTGATTGAGAAGGGATTAAGACTTCTGCTGCCGCTTGAATTTTACGCAACCGCTTGGTTGGAATCATGCCCTGATTGAGAAGGGATTAAGACGGTATTTTTCTTGCGTCATCTTGAATAGCTACTTGAGTTGGAATCATGCCCTGATTGAGAAGGGATTAAGACTTTGCGTTTCATGTTCGAATTATGCATGAATGCGCAAGTTGGAATCATGCCCTGATTGAGAAGGGATTAAGACCGCCCCTTCGTCGTTGCATTGTGGAGCACGGGTGCGGTTGGAATCATGCCCTGATTGAGAAGGGATTAAGACTTCACCGTCCTCATGGACTTTCCACCCCATGCTCTCGTTGGAATCATGCCCTGATTGAGAAGGGATTAAGACCTTTGCGCGCGAGACGCTTGATTTTCTCGCTTTGTTGGAATCATGCCCTGATTGAGAAGGGATTAAGACCCCAATTCCGACGCATAATCACACGCTCGCCAATCGTTGGAATCATGCCCTGATTGAGAAGGGATTAAGACAAAGCCAGGCACGCAAACCACGCTATTTAGCGTGGTTGGAATCATGCCCTGATTGAGAAGGGATTAAGACAGATTCACCCCATTCAACATCGAGATCATTGATGGCGTTGGAATCATGCCCTGATTGAGAAGGGATTAAGACTGAGATCAACGGGATCAAATTGACTAAGGCGCACGGTTGGAATCATGCCCTGATTGAGAAGG
>NZ_JAHLSY010000017.1 GCF_019049855.1 Hydrogenophilus thiooxidans
GGCACCACGCCTTCCCATCCCGAACAGGACCGTGAAACAAGGCAGCGCCGATGATACTGAGGAACACTCCTCGGGAAAGTAGGTCATCGTCAGACTCAAATCAACAACTCAGCAACTCAGCTCAGCAACCGAGCTCAAAACATCCTAACTCAACACCCCATACGCCAAAACGCCCATCAAACTGATGGGCGTTTGGTGTTTACGCTTCATCGGGCGGAAAACCTTCGCGTATAATTCGCCGCAACTTTTCTTTGGATGCGAGGGACTCGTGCAATACCTATCGACCCGCGGTCAAGCACCTCAACGGCAATTTACCGAGATTCTTCTCGAAGGTCTGGCCAGTGACGGTGGTCTTTACGTACCTGAGCACTATCCGCAATTTTCCCTTGCGGCGCTCCAACAGATGGTCGCGATGCCGTATGCGGAGTTGGCCTATACGATCCTTTCGGCATTCGCGCCCGAAATCCCTTCTGACGATCTTGCGAAACTCGTTCTGGAAACCTATCACGCAGGGCGCTACCCGTATGCACGCGAGTCGGTTCGGGCTGCGCGGGTCGCACCGCTAACCTGGTTGGAGCCTGGGCGCTTTGGGATCCTCGAGCTTTCAAACGGCCCGACGCTTGCGTTCAAAGACATGGCGATGCAGTTCTTGGGTGCGCTGTTTGAATATGTCCTGACCCGAAGCGACAGCTATCTCAATATTCTTGGGGCAACCTCCGGCGACACCGGTTCCGCTGCTGAACATGCGATGCGCGGGCGTGCGCGTATTCGCGTCTTCATGTTGTCGCCAGCGGGACGGATGAGCCCATTTCAACGGGCGCAGATGTATAGCCTCTTGGATGAGAACATCCACAATATTGCCATCCAGGGTACATTTGACGACGCCCAGGATGTGGTCAAGGCGCTGGGTTCGGACCAGCCATTCAAGACCCAATACCGTTTGGGGGCGGTCAATTCGATCAACTGGGCCCGTATTGCGGCACAGGTGGTTTATTACTTTGCGGGTTATTTCCAGGCGGTCGAACGCATTGGCGATCCTGTGAGTTTTGCGGTTCCGAGCGGTAATTTTGGCAATATTCTGGCTGGCCATATCGCCCGGATGATGGGGTTGCCGATCGCGCAACTCGTTTTGGCGACCAACGAAAACGATGTCTTGGACGAATTTTTCCGCACCGGCGTCTATCGTCCTCGTCGATCCGACGAAACGTTTGTCACCTCTAGCCCATCGATGGACATTTCGAAAGCGTCCAATTTCGAGCGGTTCGTTTTCGATCTGGTCGGGCGCGATCCGCAAGCCCTCACGGCGTTGTGGCGTCAGTTGAGTGAAACGGGGGCGTTCGATCTCAAAACGACCCCTTATTGGGCGACGATTGGCCGCTTCGGGTTTGTCTCCGGCGCGAACACCCACGAAGGACGTGTGGCAACGATTCGCTCGATCTGGACGCGGTACCGTATCTTGATCGATCCACACACGGCAGATGGGGTTCGCGTCGCGCAGCAGGTGGCCGATTCCCGCTATCCCATCGTCGTGCTCGAAACCGCGCAAGCGGCGAAATTTGCCGAAACGATTGAAGAGGCGGTGGGTTTTGCGCCGCCACGACCCGCGCCGTTCGAAGGGATCGAAGCGGCGCCGCAGCGGGTGACCGAGTTGCCTGCCGACGTGCAGGCGGTGCGGCGCTATCTCGAAGCGCATGCACTGGGAGGGCGCGGCTAAATTTCGACGTGACGCAGTGAAAAATCGATCGCGCGGATGTCTTTGGTCAGACGGCCGATCGAGATGCGATGAACGCCAATCGCGGCAATCTGACGAACGCGTTCGAGATCGACGCCGCCTGACGCTTCGAGCTCTGCGCGGTCTTGCGTGATGCGGACCGCTTCGGCCATATCTTCTAGCGACATGTTGTCAAGGAGGATCATTTTCGCGCCGCACGCGAGCGCCTCACGAAGTTGCGCAAGCGTCTCTACTTCGATCTGAACGAAGACGTTCGACGGGGCGATTCTCTGAGCCGCTTCCAACGCTTGACGAATGCCGCCTGCAGCGATGATGTGGTTTTCTTTGATGAGAATGCCGTCATAGAGGCCTATACGGTGGTTGGTGCCGCCGCCAACCTGCACCGCATATTTTTGCGCAAGCCGTAACCCCGGTATGGTTTTACGCGTATCGACGATTTTTGCCGCGGTGCCTTCCACTGCGCGGCAATAGCGGTGGACTTGCGTCGCCACGCCCGAAAGGAGTTGTAAGAAGTTGAGCGCCGTTCGTTCGGCGGTCAGCAGCGTGCGCGCGCGCGATTCGATTTCACACACTGGCTGATTGGGTTCGATTCTTTCCCCTTCGCGGACGAACCAAAGGATCATCGCTTCGGGCTCCAAAAACCGAAAAGCGGCCTCGAACCACGCTTGGCCGCAGAGGATCGCGGGTTCGCGACTGATCAGCCGTCCACGCGCCTCTTTTTCGGGATCGATCAGCTTTGCGGTGAGGTCGCCCGTTCCGATGTCTTCCGCGAGCGCGGCTGCGACATTACGGGCAATTTCGGCTTTGAGGGTATCGGAGTCGATCATGGCGTTGCGGTTCCTTTCATGGAGTTGTCGGCCGATTCGGAAGTTGGCGGAACGGGTACGCCAAAGCGGGGCCAGACTTCGTAAGGCGCACCCAAACGACGTAGGAGCAACTCGCGGTTGAGGTGCACCAGTTGTTCAATCGCTTCGATATCGCTCTCCAGCTTGGGGTGTTCCCACCCTTTTCGGCTGAGGTGGCGCGCAAGGCGAGTGGCGAGCAATACCGTACGGGTGCGCGGATTTTCCTCGTTGTTGGGGTTCATCAGCTCTTTCAGGATGGTGGGGAGGTTCAAGCGAGCAATCACCGCATCACGCAGTTCCAGATCGGTGGTATTGAAGACTTTGCGTTGGAGCACCTCGATGGGGTGAGTGGGAAAGCGCTTGCGTAGGGAAAGCAGCAACAACATTAATTTGGGCGCAAAAAGCCAAAGAAGGATCTCGTTGATTTCGTAGAGAAGCGCTGCCACCGTTACCTCTTCGGCATTGATGTCACGGCGAAGCACGGCCCAATCGTGCGCGTAATGCGCGGCTTTCCGCGCCCTGGCAACACGAGAGAGTAACCATTTGAGGGCGACGGTGGAATCGACTAGGATGGATTCTACCGTGGGAAGCGCTTGGATTTGGCGCACAAAGGGCTGGATTCCGATCATCATCAGCGCGCTGGTGATCGACGCCAATTCCCGCGTTTCGCCTTTTTTTCGTTCCTGGAGTTGGACCAACGTGCGTAGGGTGAGCAACGGATCCCCGATGACGGCCTCGGCCAACTGGTGAATGTTGATTTCGGCAGCATGAGCCGCTGCTTCGTCGATCTTGCGTTTCGTCTGGCGCAATAAAGGTAACGTGGCAATTTGGCTGCGGAACCAATCGGCCCAACTCGCCGCGTCGGCAAGCGGCTCTTCGATGCGCGCGCTCATCAACGTACTCCAGCACCTAGAGAGTGGGCATTATCGCAAAAAAAATCTGGTGCAGATGGGATTCCGGGTAAAATGCGCTGGGTAGAGGTTCACCAAAAGGGGCGATGATGGTCCATTCTGAGTGGCAAAACGATGTGGCGCTCTTGGAACATGCGATTGCTTCCAAATTGATCGCGTTAGGGGTCAATTGGAAGGATGGCGCGGCGCTACACCGTTTGGCGCGGGAAATTTTTCACTGTCAGGATCGCGAAACGTTGCAGCGTTGGCTATATTCCGCCAAACTGCAGGAGCGGGTTTTGGCCGAATTGGCGGGGTTGAGCCAATTGATGTTGCACCTCATGGCGCATAGTGCCCAAGAGGGGGTTGAGCTGCACGGTGGCCCCGTTTGGAAGGCGTTTGCCCGGGCGTTGTATCAGGAAGGTGAGGCGATGGGGGTGTTGTCGCCTCGCGCCTGATGTGTGACATGGAACCCAGTTTCGAACGCGCCTTTTGGGCGCTCGCAGCAGCAGATCTGGCGCTTTGGCAACTCGATTTTCGCACCGAACGGGCGACGCTCGATGCCCGTTGGGCGGGATGGATCGGCCTTGCTGTAAAAAACGGTGAGGGCGTTACCCTGACCTTTGCCGATTGGCGCGCGCGAGTCCATCCAAACGATTGGGCCCGGGTGCGCAATAGCCTGATTGCGCTCGTCAAAGGGTTGTGTGACTCTTACTGCGAACGCTACCGGATTCGTACCGAGCAGGGGGGCTGGTGCTGGTTGGAAGATCGGGGGCGCATCACACAGCGCGATCCCCAAACGGGGCGTGCGTCCTACGGAATCGGTGTGTGTCGCAACGTGACCGCTGAGATGGAGGAGACTGCGTGGAAGGAGCTTCTTTCCGAGGCGGTGATCCGTTCTCCGGTGGCTACGGTGGTCTGCGATGCCGAAGATCGGATCATTTGGGTGAATCCGGCGGCCGAGCAGCTGTTTGCGCGCCAAGAGGCCGAATTGCTGGGGCAACCGATCCAGCATTTTTTCAGTTGCAGTGCTCTACCCGATGCGAATCGGCGCCAGGGGGCCATTGCGCTGGGTGCCAAAGAGGGGGCGACCCGGTGGGTTGAGCAAATTGTCACGCCGTTTACGTCGCCAACGTCGCACGAGCGTTTTACGGTCTTCGTGTTGCATGAGATCACCGAACGGGTTGCGCTCGAGCAGCAGTTGCGCCAGTTGGCTTTGACCGATGTGCTCACAGGTCTTCCGAACCGCCGGGCATTTATGGAGCGGGCTGAGGCGGCATTTGCGCGGATCGTACGCAGCGTTTTTCACGAGCGTGCGGCGGTGGCGCTCATCGATCTCGACCATTTCAAACGGATCAACGACACCTTTGGGCACAGCGCAGGTGACGCGGTACTGCGTGATTTCGCCGATCTGTTGCGGACCCATCTCCGTACCATGGATGCGATGGGGCGTCTGGGCGGTGAGGAGTTCGGTGTCGTGATGCCGTTGGTCGCACCGCCCGAACGCCCGCTGAGCGCGTTCGAGCGGCTCTTGCGCGCGGTTCGTCTGCGTCGCGTGACCTTTTCCGGTCATCTCATTCAGTACACCTGCAGCATCGGGGTCACGGAGGTTGGTCCGTCGGATCAATCGTTCGACGACGTATTGGCCCGGGCCGACCGCGCGCTCTATCGGGCAAAAGCGGAAGGACGTAACCGTTTGATTTGGCTCACAGCAGACGAATGACGATGCTCGATTATCACGTTTCCTTTCCCAATCCAGACGATCATCTGATCCATGTGTCGCTCACTTTTTCTGTACCATGCAGTGGCACGGTTTCGCTGTCGTTGCCGGTCTGGATTCCTGGCTCCTACCTGGTCCGTGAGTTCGCCCGTCATCTGAGCGCCCTTTCGGTGACCATAACGTCGAAAAAGGGTAGCGCACGCCGCAGCTTCGCAGAAAAAGTAGCCAAAAACCGCTGGACGATTGCTCGTGTTGCGGCGGGCGATCGCGTTACTGTCTGTTATACCGTCTGGGCCTACGATCTTTCGGTGCGTGAGGCCTTTTTGAGCAGTGACCGCGCGTTACTCAACGGGACCAGTCTTTTCGTCGTTCCCGAGTCGTCTCTCGATGTGCCGTGTCGGGTTACCTTCGAAGCGGTGGTTGCTTACCCCGAATGGACGGTGGCGACGACTTTGTGCCCCGAAACGGTCGATGCGCGGGGTTTCGGTACCTACACGGCGCGCAATTACCACGAATTGGTCGATACGCCGGTGACGATCGGGCCGCTGCGCCGACTCGGTTTTACGGTTGCAGGGGTTGCGCATGAGTTGGTCTGCACGGGGGCTGAGATCCCCTTCGACGAGGCTCGACTGATTGCCGATCTGAAGCGAATTTGCCAAGCGCAGGCCGATTTTTTCGGTACCGTCCCTTTTTCGCGCTATCTTTTTCACCTGCATCTCACCGACGACGGGTATGGTGGACTGGAACACCGCTGCAGTTCGGTTTTGCTCGCTGCCCGGTGTGATCTGCCGTGGGTAGGGATGGGGGAAGCGAGCGCCGATTACCTCAAGCTCTTGGGGTTGTTCAGCCATGAGTATTTCCACGCATGGGTGGTCAAACGGTTGCGTCCCCGTGCCTACCAGCGCTATGACTATTTTCGCGAACAGCCAACGACACTTCTTTGGCTTTTCGAGGGGTGGACCGCTTATTACGATAACCTCTTTTTGCGCCGTGCCGGGATCATCGACGACGTGGCCTACCTGCGGCTGTTGTCGGAGGATCTGACGCGTGTCCTAAAAAATCCGGGCAACCAGGTACAACCGCTTGCTGACGCGTCGTTCGATGCGTGGATCAAGTTTTATCGCCCCCACGCGCACAGCGCAAGCCTGTTTGCCAACTATTACACGTTGGGGGCGCTGGTTGCCTGCGCGCTCGATTGGCAATTGCGTCTTCGCGGCAGTTCGCTCGACGCGGTGCTGCTTGAGTTGTGGCACCGATACGGTCGGGACGAGCAAGGCGTTTCCGAACGGGAGATCTTCGCTGCGGTAGCGCGTCATGGCGGGCCGCGGCTTGCGCGCTGGCTTCTGAAGCAGGTTGCGACCGCGCAGCCTGAACCCCTCACCAAGCTTGCCCATCGCTTGGGGCTCGAGGTTGAGGTCGAACGCGATACGCTACCGGACCTGGGGGTGCGGTGGGAGGAGCAGGAGCGCAACGCGGGGCGTCTGCTGGTTGCGCAGGTCCTTGCGGGGGGTGCTGGCGAACGGGCTGGCCTGGCGCCGCGCGATGAGGTGATTGCGGTGGAGCGCGTTCGCGTCACGTTAAGTGATTGGGAGCCGCTCTTGCGGCGGTACCGCCCAGGAGATACGGTTTCGCTCCATTTTTTCCGCGAAGGGGTGTTGCGCGAATGCCGCGTGACACTCGGTGAACCTGCGATCAAAGCGGTTCGGTTGACGATGCGGCAGCGGCTTACCCCTTCGGTTGCGGCGCGTCGCCGCGCGTGGTTCACCGCACAAGCAGGAGAAAACGAGATGGGCAAGCGCTGGGTTCAGGAAAGTGACGGCCGCACGAGCCCGACCACGACCCCTTCCAGTGCGAAGTGATGGCGCGTCGGGTCGATTCGGATCGGGGCGTAAGCGGGATTTTCTGGGTACAGTTCGATCGTTTCGGAATTGCGCCGAACCAGTCGTTTGACGGTGACCTCGTCGTCGATACGCGCAACCACGATCGCCCCAGACGGAGCTTCCGGTGTTTGCCGAACGGCGACGAGGTCGCCTGGGAGGATCCCGGCATGGATCATACTGTCACCGACCACGCGCAGCAGGTAGTCGGCGCGAGGACGAAACGCAGTGGGAGCGATTGGGTGGTACGCTTCGATATGGGGGGTAGCAAGGATCGGGGCGCCTGCAGCTACCTTACCGATCACGGGTAACCCAGCGTCATCGAGGCTGTTTGCTGCTCCCTCCGCTGCGGGTGAAGCGGTGCGTCCGCGTTCGGCGTCCAGCACCGCCTCTGCGGCAACCAGAAGACGAATCCCGCGGGCGCGGCCGCGGTCGATCGCGATCAACCCTTTTTCCGCGAGTGCTTGCAGATGGCATTGCGCTGCGTTGGGCGAGCGAAAGCCGAAGGCTGCACACAGCTCCTGACGTGTGGGCGGCCGGCCGTGTTCGTTGTGAAAGCGGGTAAGAAAGCGCAGGATCGCCTCTTGCCGCGGAGTGAGAAACGCTCGGTTCATGCGGGTAATTGTAGCAGAGCTGATACAATCGCTCGCATGGTTTCGGAGAAAAACGATGCGGGTAACGAAAGATACGGTGGTCACCCTCAACTATCGGGTGTTTGATACCGACGGGAATGTGATCGACGACGGAAAGGAGCCGCTCGTCTATCTGCACGGTGGTTATGACGGCATCTTTCCCCGGTTGGAGGAGCTGATTCACGACAAAGCCGTCGGCGAGAAATTCACCGTGAAATTACAGCCCGAAGAGGCGTTCGGCGATTATGATGAAAACCTGGTGTTGGTCGAAGATGCTTCGCTGTTCCCGGAGCATATCGAAGTGGGGATGGCGTTCGAGCGGGTGAGCGAAGCGGGTGAGGAAGATGTGATCTATCGGATTACCGATATTGCCGAAGGGAAGGTAGTGATCGACGGTAACCATCCCCTCGCTGGGCAGGCGCTCATCTTCGAAATCGAGATTGCAGCGGTCCGTCCTGCCACTCAAGAAGAGCGCGCGCACGGCCATCCGCACGAAGGCTAAGAGTACCCGCCAGAGGGGGAGGAGATGAAAGTTCTGGTGGTGGAGGATACGGCAACGACCGCAGCGGTGCTGGTCCGTCATCTCGAAGCGCTTGGCTTTGACGCGATCGTCGCCAAAAATGGGGAAGAGGGCGTTGCCGCGTTCGTCCGCGAGCGTCCCGATATCGTGCTCTTGGATATCCTTTTGCCGGGAATCGACGGGATCGAGGTGGCGCGCCGCATTCGCGCGCAGGAACGCGACGGGGAGTGGACGCCGGTGATCTATCTCTCGGCAAAACATGACGACGCGGCGATCGAAGCGGGGCTCTCTGCAGGCGGCGACGACTACCTGACGAAACCGATCTCCCCGGTCGTGCTCACCGCAAAATTGCGGGCGATGCAGCGCTTGGCGCAAGCGCAGAAGAGCTTACTGCTTTTGACGCAGCGGCTCGATGAGGCAAATCGCCGATTACAAGAGATGGTCCATGTCGATGGGCTCACCGGGGTGGCGAACCGGCGCGCGTTCGACGCGCGGCTTTCTGAGGAGTGGCGGCGCTGCGCGCGGCTCGAAAAACCGCTGACTTTGTTGCTGTTTGACGTCGATTACTTCAAGCGGTACAACGATTCACGTGGCCATTTGGCCGGCGACGATGCGTTGAAACGGGTCGCGCAGGCGCTTTCTGGGGCATTGCAGCGTCCGGGGGATCTTTTGGCGCGGTATGGGGGCGAAGAGTTCGCTGCGGTGTTACCTGAAGTCGACGACGAAGGGGGGAAGATCGTTGCCGAGCGGATGCGGGCTGCAGTGGCAGCACTCCGTATCCCGCACCCCGATTCCCCGATCGGCCAGACGATCTCGGTGTCGATCGGCGGCGCAAGCGCGTTACCCGGGAAAACCGTCGGCGTCGATTCGCCTGCGGTGCTGCTCGACCTTGCCGATCGCGCCCTTTACCGCGCGAAAGCGGCAGGGCGCAACCGCGCCGTGGTATTGCCCGCCGCGGTCCTGCGCGGTGAATCAGAAGCGGTCACGCCAGGCGCGTAGCAGGCGAAAGCGCTCGATGGGGGTCTGCGGGGTTGTGCCAAAATGTTCCGCTAAGCGGTTGCCTATTGTCGGGCTATCGACCCGGAAAAAAGGATTGACCGCTTTTTCTCGTTCGATCGTCGACGGCAGCGTCGGCGCGTTTGCGGCGCGCCGCGATTCGCACCATGCGCGATAATCGCGAATCGCATTGTTGTCGGGTTCGACCCATTCGGCAAAGGCCAAATTTTTCAAGGTATATTCGTGGGCGCAGCAGACTTCGGTGGCATCCGGCAGGACTTTGAGGCGTTCGAGCGACGCGAAAAGCTGCTCGGCGCTCCCTTCGAAGAGGCGGCCACAGCCCGCGGAAAAGAGGGTGTCGCCGCAAAAAAGCCACCCATTGCCATAATAGGCGATGTGCCCGCGGGTGTGCCCAGGCACCGCGATCACGTTGAGTGTGATGGGCACATCGCCTGGGGATTCGATTACTTCGCCGCCTTGCAGCGGCATGTCGCAGCGCGGTAAGGGCTCGTTTGCGGGGCCGAAGATCGTCGCTCCTGTCTCTTCGGCCAATTCGACCACGCCGCCGGTGTGGTCGGCGTGGTGGTGGGTGATCAGGATCGCCTTGAGCGTAACGTTTTGTTCCGCCAACCAACGGCGCACCGGTTGCGCGTCCCCCGGGTCGACCGCGAGTGCGCATCCACCGTCATGTACAATCCAGACGTAATTGTCGGCAAATGCCGGGATGGGAACCCGTTGCAGTTCGTGTGTCATGGATGAATCTCCTCAAGCGCAATTGGCGCAGTGGTTTGCGTCGCCCTCTGGCGTACGGGTCTGTGAGTGGCTGAAGGCCCAATTCCCCCTGTTTTTGACCGACGCCGTAGGATTTTACGCGATTCAGCTGGGGACGTTGCCGTTTGATGCGCTGGCGATGTGCCGTGTGCGTTGGGGGTGGTCTGTGGCGCCAGAGGGTGCGGCTGTGCGTGCCGAGTTTGAGCAACTGCCGTTTGCGAGCAGTTCGCTCGACTGTGTGCTGGCGCCATTCGTCTGGTCGGTTGCGCACGATCCGTTCGCGGTATTGCGCGAGATCGATCGCGTGTTGGTTCCCGAGGGGCGGCTCTATTGGGTGGCGTTCAATCCCTGGTCTCCGTGGCGCTTGAGTGGGTGGTTGCCGCGGTTGCCGACGGTTTCGGTGCCCCGCTTGCGTGACCACCTTCGGGTGCTGGGGTTCGAGACGCGATTGGGTCGCTTTGGCGTCTATTGCCCACGGGCGCAGCGCGCGCGTTGGGTGCAGCACTGGGAATGGGCCGGGGACCGCTGGTTTCCCGCGCTCGGTTCGGTCTATCTTCTCGAGGCGATCAAGCGGGTAGCCGGCGTGCGTCTGATCGAGCCCCTCTGGCGGCAAAAGCTACACTTGCGCGCAACGCGCCTTGCGGCTCAACGCCCCGTTTCGACCCTCAATCAGACGGAAGCCCGTGATGGATGATTCGGTGATCATTTACACCGATGGCGCCTGCTCCGGCAACCCGGGGCCGGGCGGGTGGGGGGCTGTGTTGCGCTGGCGTGGGCGCGAGCGGCAACTCTCAGGGAGCGAAGCGCACACCACCAACAACCGCATGGAGCTGCAGGCGGTGATCGCTGCGCTCGAAGCGCTGAAGCGCCCCGTTCCAGTGACGATCTATACGGATAGCCAGTACGTGCAGAAAGGGGTCACCGAGTGGTTACCACGCTGGAAAGCGCGGCAGTGGCGGACGGCGTCGGGTCATGCGGTGGCCAATCGCGATCTTTGGGAGCGGCTCGATGATTTGGCCACGCAACTTCCGATTACCTGGTGCTGGGTAAAAGGGCACGACGGCGTTGCGGGAAACGAGTTGGCCGATCGGTTGGCGCGCCAGGCGATCGAGGCTATGCGAAAAGGCAAAACGGACGAAAGAAGGTAAGGCTATGCAGCGCATCGTGACGTTGGACACGGAAACGACCGGGCTCGATTGGAAGCGCGGGGATCGGGTGATCGAGATCGGCGCGGTCGAGATCGTGGGTCGCCAGCTCACGGGCCGCCATTTTCATAAATATATCAATCCGGAGCGGGAGATCGACGCCGGTGCGATTGCGGTCCATGGGATTACCGCCGAGTTCCTCGCGGACAAACCGAAGTTTGCGGACGTTGCGCCAGCTCTGCTCGATTTTTTGCGCGATGCGGTGGTGGTGATTCACAACGCATCGTTCGATTTGGGTTTTCTCAACGCCGAACTGCGGCGGGTGGGGTTGGAGATGACGGTCGAAGCGGTTGCAGCCGAGATCGTCGATACCCTCAAGCTGGCGAAAACGAACGACCCAACGAAGCGTGCGTCGCTCGACGCGTTGTGCGAACGCTACGGAATCGACAATCAGCACCGGACGTTACACGGCGCGCTTTTGGATGCGGAGCTCTTGGCCGAAGTCTATCTGGCGATGACCCGCGGCCAAGAGTCGCTTCTGATCGAGGCGATCGGCGACGCGCACGGGGCGTCCCACGCCGCGACGCAGTGGCAACGACCTGCCACTCTGGTCCTTGCCAAGGTGACCGTTACCCCCGACGAATTGGCGGCGCATGAAGTGATCCTCGATGAGATCGACAAGGCGAGCAACGGTCGAACCGTGTGGCGTGCTCAACCGACGCCAGTGCCTGCTTCCTAACGTCAGGAAGCGGGCTGTCGGGTGTGGGAAAGGAGTTCGTGCAGACGCTCGAGTAGCTCCACGACTTCGGCGAGCGGAAGCGTTTTCGGGTCTTTTTCAGCCAACGGTATGAGCCACTCCGGCCATTGCAGGACCTGCTGCGGGGCGGGGGTGTGATGGGGTTCGTCTGCGGTCGCGTCGCTGGCGTCGAAGAGCGAAAGCTGTCCCGGTGGTGCCTGGTGGCGTTGCCGCTCGAGCGTCGTGAGTACGCGCCGTGCTGTGGCAAGCGCCTCACGGGGGAGGCCCGCGAGTGCCGCTACGTGCAGTCCGTAGCTTTGGCTGGCGGGACCTTCGCGCACTTCGTGCAAAAACACGATGCGCCCGCGATATTCGGCGGCAGCCACATGGACGTTGGCGCACGCCGAGAGGGTTTCGGCCAACTCCGTCAGTTCGAAGTAGTGGGTGGAAAAGAGCGTGAGGGAACGGTTCTTTTCATGCAGGTGCCAAGCGATTGCGTGCGCGAGCGCCATGCCGTCGAACGTTGAGGTGCCGCGCCCCACCTCGTCCATCAAAACCAAACTGTGGGGTCCGGCATGGCGCAAGATGTACGCTGCTTCACTCATTTCGACCATGAAGGTGGAGCGCCCGGAAGCGAGGTCGTCCGAGGCGCCGATGCGGGTGTAGATCGCGTCGATGGGGCCAATCGTCGCCGCTTTCGCCGGGACGAAACTGCCGACGTGCGCAAGGAGCGTTGCGAGCGCTACGGCACGCATATAGGTCGATTTTCCCCCCATATTGGGGCCGGTGATGAGGAGCAAACGTCGCGTCGCGCTGTCGAGCACGAGGTCGTTGGGGATGAAACGCTCGACTTGCCGTTCCACCACCGGGTGGCGTAGGGCTTGAAACGAGAGCGTGGGTGTGTCGACGAAGGTCGGCGGATGCCAATCGAAGGTTTCCGCAGCATGGGCAAGCGAAAGCAACGCGTCGAGCTCAGCGAGTGCCGCAGCGGCTTTTTGCAGGGCAGGGACGAACGGTTTGAGCCAGTCGATCAGCGCTGCGTAGAGCAACCGTTCGCGTGCGAGCGCCTGCTCTTGGGCGGCGAGTGCGCGCTCTTCGAACGCTTTCAACTCAGGGGTGATGAAGCGTTCGGCGTTCTTGAGCGTCTGCCGTCGCCGGTACGATGCCGGGACTTTGTCGAGGTGGCTTTTGCTCACCTCGATGTAGTAGCCATGGACTTGGTTGAATTCCACTTTCAGGTTGGGAATACCGGTGCGTTCCCGTTCCTGGGCTTCCAACGCCAGCAGAAAGGCTCCACTGTCGGCACGCAACGCGCGCAGTTCGTCGAGTTCTGCGTCGTACCCCGGTGCAAAGATGCCGCCATCGCGCGCAAGGAGCGGCGGGTCGGCAACGAGCGCGGCATTCAGTTTCGCAACGAGTTCGTTGGGTAGTGGCAGTGCTTCGAGCGTGCGCGCCCAGATCGGGTCGGCCTCAGCAGTGGGGAGAAGCGCAACGAGGTGCGCGACTGGCTCAGCTGCGTCCCGCACCGCGGCGAGTTCTTTCGGCCGAACCGATCCCAGCGCGATACGGGTGGCTATCCGCTCCAGGTCGGCAATCCGGCGCAGGCATTCGTTCGCCCTTTGCCGCAGTGGTGCGTCGTTACGCCAAAACGCGATCAGTGTCTGTCGCCGTAAGATCTCAGAGCGGTTTCGTAGTGGGTGGTGCAGCGCGTGCCGCAGCCAACGGCTCCCCATCGCGGTTTGGGTAAAATCCAACGTCGACAGCAGGGTGGGGGACGCTTCCCCCCGCAACGTTTCGGTCAATTCCAAATTGCGGCGCGTGGTGGGGTCGAGCGCGAGGTACTGCTCCGTGGTTTCCCGCGCCAAGGTCGTGATGTGCAGCAACGCTGTTTTCTGGGTTTCCGCGACAAAAGCGAGCGCCACCCCCGCCGCGGTGATCGCAAGCGGCGTTTCTTCGGGTGAGAAACCGAACGCAGCAAGGTCGGCTACGCCAAAATGTTCCGTCAAAGTAGCGAACGCGCGCGTGACGTGGAATCGCCACGGGGGAAGGGGGCGAACGGCAGTCGCCGGGGTGAAGGGCAGTGTGCAATCGTCGGGGAACAACAATTCGGCGGGTTGCAGGCGTTCGAGGTGTGATTCCAGGGTCGCTTCCAAACATTCGAACGCGGCGAACCGACCGGAAGAGAGGGTGAGCACGGCGATCCCCCAACGGGATCGGTTGCGTCCTTTTCCTGGCGCGAGCGCGACGACCGGGGCGTCGCGCCGTTCGTCGAGCAAACCGGCCTCGGTTAAGGTTCCTGCAGTGACGATCCGAGTGACCGCACGGGTCATCGGCCCTTTGCCGTTTGGGTCGCCGAACTGTTCGGCGATTGCGACGACGTAGCCGGCGCGAACCAGCCGCGCCAGGTAGTTTTCGAGCGCATGGTAGGGGATGCCGGCCATCGGGATCGGTTCCCCAGCCGACTGGCCTCGCGTCGTCAACGTGAGATCGAGCACCCGTGCTGCAGTTGCGGCGTCCTCGTAGAAAAGCTCGTAGAAGTCCCCCATGCGAAAGAGGAGTAGCGCTTGCGGATGCTGTGCCTTGAGTTCGAGGTACTGCCGCATCATCGGCGTATGCGCCGCCAACGGGGCGTCAGGACGCTTTGGCGCGGTGTTCATGGGTGAAAAAATCCCCAGTGGGGAACTCGGGTGCTTATCTGGCGCCCACCACGCGAACGAGCAGCCTGATTCCATGCGATTTTTTCTAAGTTATTGATTTTTATAGATTTCATAATGTGGTCAAAAGTGATGCGATCTGTTCGTTGCCGCTTGCTTTCGCCTTTTGTTCGCGTTTTCGGCAAATGTTCCACAAAATTATCCACAGTTTTTGTGGACAGCGAAATCCGCCTCAAGCGCGGTGGGTAAGTTGCTTTTGGATCTCCGCAATGAGCGCGGCGAAGACCTTGGGGTTGCCGGCAACGACCGCCCCGGTTTCCAAAAAATGTTCGGTGCCTTGCCAATCGGTCACGAAACCTCCGGCCTCTTGAACGATCAGCGCGCCTGCCGCGATATCCCAAGGGCTGAGCCCGGATTCGAAGAAACCGTCGTAACGGCCGCACGCCACGTAGCAAAGATCGAGCGACGCCGCTCCGGGGCGGCGCAGCCCTGCGGTTTTCCGCATCAATGCCTTGAGGATCGCCAAATAGGTGTCGAGATCCTGTCCTTGGCGAAACGGGAAACCGGTGCCGATCAGCGCGTCACTCAAGCGGTCAAGCCGGCTGACCCGGATGCGCCGTTCGTTCAGGTAGGCGCCGCTGCCGCGCGAGGCGCAGAAGAGTTCGTTGCGGCTCGGGTCGAAGACGACCGCATGTTCGAGCACCCCGTGGCGACGCACCGCGATCGAGATCGCGAACTGCGGCAAGCCGTGGATGAAATTGGTGGTTCCATCGAGCGGATCGATGATCCATTCGCTGCCTTCCGATTCCACTCCGGAAGTGCCAGACTCTTCGGCCAAGATGCGGTCGTCCGGGAAAACTTCGCGGATCGTTTCGATGATCGCGGTCTCGGCCGCACGATCGATCTCGGTGACGAAGTCGTTGTGGGCTTTGCGTTCGATGGTCAGCCGCTCCAGTTGCAAAGCGGCGCGGTTGATGATTTGCGCCGCACGACGCGCGGCTTTGATCGCGATGTTGAGCGTCGGGTGAACGATCATGAGTGTGGCGTCCTTCTCGAAAAGCGTGAGACAATCACGGTACAGAAAACCAAAGGGGATTTTAGCAGGTGCGCGATCGCGTCGATTTCGTTCTGGTTCGCCCCCAGCATCCCGGGAATATCGGTGCCGCGGCGCGTGCGCTCAAAACGATGGGTTTTTCCCGATTGGTTTTGGTGGCGCCGGTTGCGGATCCGTGCGATCCCACTGCGATCGCGCGGGCAAGTGGCGCTGCCGATCTCTTGGCTCAGGCGCGGGTAGTGGAGACGTTGGATGCAGCGCTTGCCGATACGGTCTTTGCGGCAGCATTCACGGCGCGTTCGCGCGAATACGTGGTCGATTTTCGGACACCAGAGACGCTCTCCCAAGAGGTGCGCGCCCTCTTGGAGGACAACCCCGCGGCGCGCGTCGCACTGGTGTTCGGCAACGAAGCCCACGGGCTACGCAACGACGAAGTCTGGCGGTGTTCCGTACCGGTGGCGATACCGGCCAATCCTCAATACGCCTCGCTCAATCTCGCTGCGGCGGTGCAGATTGCCGCCTATGTGCTGGCGCAAAGGTTATCGGAAGCCAACGACGCGCGTTCGCTTCCCTATGCCGTAGTACCCGATCCCGATACGATGCCGTGCACCCTGGCCGAAATCGAGGGGGTTGTCGCCCACTTTCTGGAAGTTGCGGCCGCGGTCGATTTTTATGATCCGACAACGCCTAAGCGACTCGAAGCGCGGCTGCGACGCTGGTTGCACCGTTCGCGCCTGGAGCGAGCCGAAGCCAACATTTTGCGTGGCTTTTTGAAAGCGTGTGCGCGCCGGCTAAACGACCATCACGGGGTATAATCGACCAATCCGATCAACTATTGGGTCAGCGATGGGCTGGATCGAACAGATTCGCGAAGACATCAATGCGATTTTGCAACGGGACCCCGCTGCGCGAACGCGTTGGGAGGTGCTGACCTGTTACCCCGGTTTGCATGCGGTCTGGATCCATCGCCTGGCGCACGCGCTCTGGCAACGCAACTGGCGCTGGCTGGCGCGTTTTCTTAGCCATCTTTCGCGTTGGCTCACGGGGATCGAGATCCACCCGGGCGCGAAGATCGGTCGCCGCGTCTTCATCGACCACGGGATGGGGGTGGTGATCGGCGAAACCGCTGAAGTGGGCGACGATTGCACGATCTACCAGGGTGCCACGCTCGGGGGAACGAGTCTCTACCGAGGAACGAAACGCCATCCGACGCTCGAACGCGGCGTAGTGGTTGGCGCGGGCGCAAAGGTCTTGGGGGGGTTCACCGTAGGGGAAGGTGCCAAAATCGGCTCGAACGCCGTGGTGGTCAAACCGGTACCGGCAGGAGCGACCGCGGTGGGCAATCCGGCGCGGATCATTACGCCCAACGGTCGGGAGAAGGGCTCTTGTGAACAAGAGGAGGCGCGGCGTCGCAAAGCCGAGGAGATTGGCTTTACCGCATACGGTGTCACGCGGGACCTCGACGATCCTTTGGTGAAAGCTTTGCACGCGATGCTCGATCATATGATCGAATCGGATCGCCGGTTCGAGCGGCTGCTAAACCATCTGGCCGAGGCCGGTATTCGGTTGGACGAAAAAGCGTTTGTCACCGATCGCGACTTCGATCCGCAACAAGTCAGTCGATGGATGGGGTAGGGAACAATTCTTGACTTTTTTAGTCAATTATTGTACGGTATCCCCATCGAACAAACAGGGATTGACGCATCATGAAATTGACGACCAAAGGGCGTTTTGCCGTGAGCGCGATGGTCGATCTGGCGCAACAGCTAGGGGAAGGCCCCGTGCCGCTTGCGACGATCGCAGAACGACAAGAAATTTCGCTCTCCTATCTGGAGCAACTCTTTGCGCGGTTGCGCCGCGCCGGGTTGGTGACGAGTGCGCGGGGGCCGGGCGGTGGTTATCGGTTGGCGCGTTCGATGGACGAAATTGCGATCGCGGAGATCGTCGATGCGGTCGATGAGGGGATCGATACCACCCGGTGCGGTGGAAAAGAAAACTGTCTCAACGACCACATCTGCTCCACGCATCACCTCTGGGAAAACCTCAACGTCAAGATCGCGGAATACCTCTCCGCAGTGACCCTGGGCCAGGTAGTGCGCGGTGAGATCAAGCCGATTCGACGCAGCGGGAAATGAGCGCCATCTATCTCGACTGGAACGCGTCTGCGCCGTTACATCCTGCAGCCGAGGAGGTATTGGCGGAGTGGCTTGCGGAAAAACGCTGGGGAAACGCCTCGAGTCGGCACCGCTTTGGGGAGGCGATTCGCGCTGCGATCGAAGCGGTGCGCCATCGTGTCGCCGAAACGCTGGGCGTGATGCCGAATCAGGTGGTGTTCACAAGTGGCGGTTCAGAAGCCAACAACGCGTTCCTGAAAGGGGTGGCTTGGGCGCGATCGCAGCCCGGTCTGATTGCGGTGAGCGCAGTCGAACACCCGTGCGTGCGCGAACCCGCAAAGCAGTTGCAGCGGTTGGGCTGGCGCGTAGCGACGATTCCCGTCGACACCGAAGGCCGAATCGACGAAAAGGGTTGGCAATCGGTTTTGGCGCAACGGCCTGCGTTGGTTTCGGTGATGTTGGCGAACAACGAAAGCGGTGTGATCCAACCGGTTGCGGAACTAGCGCGCGAGGCGCGTGCCGCCGGGGCGATCGTCCATTGTGATGCGGTCCAGGCGTGGGGCAAATTGCCGCTCGACTTCGCGGCGCTCGGGGTCGATGCGCTTACGCTTTCTGGGCACAAAATCGGTGCGCCGATCGGTGTCGGGGTACTCGTTTTCGATCGCCGCATCGAGTGGGCCCCGCTCATTGCCGGCGGGGGGCAGGAATCGGGTTGGCGCTCCGGCACGGAAAATGGACTGGCGATTGCTGCGTTGGGGGCGGTGGCTCCTGTGGTTGTTTCCGCGCAGCGCGCGTGGGCGGCACATGCACGGGCGTTGCAACAGCAACTCGAAACCGGCTTACTGGCGCGCGGTGCCACCATCTTTTCCGCAGGGGTCGAGCGGTTACCGAATACCACCTTCTTTGCGTTCCCAGGAGAGGTGGGCGAGAGTTGGGTGATCGAACTCGACCGTGAAGGGTTTGCCGTTGCCAGTGGCTCTGCTTGCTCCAGTGCGCATCCGGGTGCTTCGCACACGCTCCGCGCAATGGGTGTTGAAGAAGCGACTGCGCGCGCGGCAGTGCGTGTGAGCACCGGCCCCACCACGCAGGCAGAGGACATTGCTCGCTTGCTTGCGGCGATTGACCGCATTCGCGAGCGCCATCGCCAGGCTGTTGCCGCGGTGGCGTGGTGAGATCAGAAGGAGTGTGCGATGACGAGCACAAATGACGTAGCGGCGTTGGTCGCTCGTGAGTACAAATACGGGTTCGAAACGGCGATCGAAGAAGAGGTCTTTCCGCCCGGGCTCGATGAGACCGTGATTCGGCGGCTTTCGGCGCGCAAAGGGGAACCCGAATTCCTGCTCGAATGGCGGCTCAACGCGTTTCGCCTATGGCAAACGATGGAAGAACCGCACCATTGGGCACACGTTGCCTACCCGCCGATCGATTATCAAGCGATCTCGTACTTCGCGGCCCCCAAACTGGCGAAAGATCGCCCGAAGAGCCTTGACGAGGTCGACCCGAAATTGCTGGAAACGTATGAAAAATTGGGTGTGCCCTTGCACGAACGGGCGCGTCTGGCTGGCGTCGCCGTTGACGCGGTGTTCGACAGCGTTTCGGTCGCAACGACCTACCGCGAAAAGCTTGCAGAACTCGGCATCATCTTTTGCTCTTTCTCGGAAGCGGTTCGGGAACATCCGGAACTGGTACAGAAGTACTTGGGTTCCGTCGTTCCGCCCGGCGACAACTTCTTTGCTGCGCTCAATTCGGCGGTCTTTTCCGACGGTTCGTTCGTCTATATCCCGAAAGGGGTGCGGTGCCCGATGGAGCTTTCCACCTATTTTCGGATCAACGCGAGCGACACGGGGCAATTCGAGCGCACATTGATCATCGCCGACGAGGGGAGCTATGTCAGCTACCTCGAAGGGTGTACGGCGCCGATGCGCGACGAAAATCAATTGCACGCTGCGGTGGTCGAATTGATCGCGCTCGAAGGGGCAGAGATCAAATATTCGACGGTACAGAACTGGTACCCTGGCGACGAAGAGGGGCGCGGGGGCATCTACAACTTCGTCACCAAACGGGGCGAATGCCGCGGCGCACGCAGCAAAATTTCGTGGATCCAGGTCGAAGCCGGTTCGGCGATCACGTGGAAATACCCAAGCTGCATCTTGCGCGGCGACGATTCGGTCGGCGAGTTCTATTCGGTGGCGGTGGGTAACCACCGGCAGCAGATCGACAGCGGTACGAAGATGATCCACATCGGCAAACGCACCCGCAGTACCATCATCTCCAAAGGGATCAGCGCGGGCAAGGCTCAAAACTCCTACCGTGGACTCGTCAAGGTGTTGCCCACTGCCGAAGGGGCGCGCAACTACACGCAATGCGATTCGCTGTTGATCGGCGGCGAATGCGGTGCCCATACCTACCCGTACATCGAGGTGGCGAACCCTTCCGCGCAGGTCGAGCATGAAGCGACGACGTCGAAAATCGCCGAAGATCAGATCTTCTACCTCCAGCAGCGGGGGCTTTCGGAAGAGGACGCCGTGAACCTCGTCGTCAATGGGTTTTGTAAAGAGGTGTTCAACAATTTGCCGATGGAATTCGCCGTCGAGGCCGAGGCACTGATGCAGGTCAGCCTGGAAGGCGCGGTCGGCTGAACGGAACGGATGGGAGTGATACCGATGTTGGAAGTTAAAGGGTTGACCGCTGCGGTCGATGGGAAAACGATTTTGAACGGTTTGGACCTGACAGTCCGTGCCGGCGAAGTCCATGCGATTATGGGACCGAACGGTTCGGGGAAGAGTACGCTCTGTCAGGTGCTCGCCGGGCGTGACGGGTACGAAGTCACTGCGGGGTCGGTGCGCTATTTGGGGCAAGACCTGCTCGAAATGGCACCCGAGATTCGCGCGCGCGAAGGGTTACTGCTCAGTTTCCAGTACCCTGTCGAAATTCCGGGCGTGAAGAACGTCTACCTCCTCAAAGCGGCGTACAACGCGATGCGCAAACACCGCGGCGAACCGGAAGCCGACGCGTTCGAATTCATGGCGTTGGTGCGGGAAAAGATGCGCCTGATGAAGATGGACGAATCGTTCCTGCACCGTTCGGTCAATTCCGGGTTTTCGGGCGGGGAGAAGAAGCGCAACGAAATCTTGCAGATGCTCGTGCTCGAGCCGAAATTGGCGCTGTTGGACGAGATCGACTCTGGGCTCGATATCGATGCGCTGAAAATCGTCGCCGACGGGATCAACCGGTTGCGTGACCCGAACCGCGCCATCGTGATGGTGACCCATTACCAGCGGTTGCTCGACTATGTCGAGCCCGACGTGATCCATGTCCTCTACCAGGGGCGGATCATCCGCTCTGGCGACAAGACCCTGGCGCACGAACTGGAAGCGAAAGGGTATCAGTGGTTGATCGATGAGGTAGCGGCATGAACGCGCCGACTGTGATCGCCCAACCGCTCGTGGCCCAACTCGAAACCTACCGACCGACGCTCCCCGAAAGCGTGGCCGAACGGCAACGCGCCGCGTGCGCGCGTTTTTTGTCGCGTGGTTTTCCGGTGCGCCGCGACGAGGAGTGGAAGTACACATCGGTTCAGGGAATCGCCAATCGCGCGTTCACGCTGCCCGATGTGGGGGAAGCGCTGCCGCAGACGACGCCGACGGAGCTCGAATGGCCGCACGGTGAAGCGCGCCAATGGCGTTTCGTCGATGGTCGCTTGGTTGCCGCGCCCGACGAGCCACCCGAAGGGGTAACCGCGCTGCCATTGGCGGTGGCGTTGACCGACCCGTTTTGGCAGGAACGGTTTGCTGCATTGGCCACCAGCGAACATTCGTCGTTCGTCGATCTCAATACCGCGTTGGCAAGCGGCGGACTTTGCCTGCGGATTACCGCGCCCGTGGCGACGCCGCTCGAAATCGTTTGGCAAGTGAGCGCTGGCGTTGCCGGTGAAGGAGCGTCGATTCCCTTGGCGGTACACCCTCGGCTGCTCGTCGTCGTTGAAGCGGGCGCGTCGGCAACCCTCATCGAGCACGCGATCGGCGACGCCGCCAGTAGCCATTTTGTCAACGCCGTATCGGAGATTACCCTGGCGCGCAACGCACAACTGACCCATTACGTCGTTCAGGAACTCCCTGCCGCGGTGCAGCAGATAGCGACCCATGCCGTTGCGGTGGATGCGAACGCCTGTTACCGCTCGTTCAATATCCAACTGGGGGGGCGCCTTGCCCGTCACGATTTCAACGTCCATCTTCACGCACCGGAAGCAGTAGCGGAGTTGGAAGGGCTCTATTTGGTGGGTGCGCGTCAGCACATCGACACCCATACGCGCCTCTTTCACGAAGCGGCGGCCACGACCAGTCGCGAACGGTATCGCCTGATCGGTTTGGAGCGGGGTCGTGGGGTCTTCAAAGGAAAAGTGCGTGTCGCACCTGGCGCCGCGAAAAGCGACGCGCAGCAATCGGTGAAGAGTCTGCTGTTGCATCCTGGTGCTGAGATCGACGCGAAACCAGAGCTCGAAATCTATACCGACGACGTGACGTGTAGCCACGGCGCGACAGTGGGCCAGCTCGATCGCGACGCCCGCTTCTATCTCCTGAGCCGCGGGCTATCGCCTCAGGAAGCAGACGCGCTCTTGATCTTTGCCTTTGCCGAAGCGGTGGTCGAAGCGGTGACGCTTCCTGCGCTCAAAACCTATCTCACGGAGCGGCTGGTCGGCAGACTCCCGGACCGCGATATTCTGGAGGAGCAGCTATGAATGCACCGCAGCGCGTAACCACGTGGGATGTCGAAGCCGTTCGCGCCGATTTCCCGATCTTGGCGCAAACCGTGCATGGCAAACCGCTTGCCTATCTCGACAATGCCGCAACCACCCAAAAACCGAACGCGGTGATCGACGCGATCGCCCATTTCTACCGCCACGACAACGCCAACATCCACCGCGGTGTCCATGCGCTTGCGGAGCGCGCAACGATCGCCTACGAAGCGGCGCGGGAAGCAGCACGGCGGTTCCTCAACGCGCGTTCCGCGAACGAAATCGTCTTCGTCCGCGGCACCACTGAGGCGATCAACCTCGTCGCAACGAGTTTTGGCGCGCGCTTTCAGCCTGGCGACGAAGTGATCGTTTCCGCGATGGAGCATCACGCCAATATCGTGCCGTGGCAACTCTTGCAAGCGCGCACGGGGATCGTCCTCAAGGTAATCCCGATGGACGAAAGCGGGGTCCTCTACAGTGAGGAACTCGCCGCGCTGATCACGCCGCGCACCCGCTTGGTTGCCGTGACCCATGTCTCGAACGCGCTGGGCACGATCAATCCGGTGGCCGAGCTCATTGCGATCGCCCACCAGCACGGTGTCCCGGTTCTGGTCGACGGCGCCCAGGCCGTACCCCATATGCCGGTGGACGTGCAGGCGCTCGACGCCGATTTCTACTGCTTTTCCGGGCACAAACTCTTCAGTCCGACCGGTATCGGCGTGCTCTACGGCAAAGCCGAGCTGCTGGAATCGATGCCGCCCTATCAAGGGGGCGGCGACATGATCCGTACGGTTTCGTTCGAAAAAAGCACCTTTGCACCGCCGCCGCAGCGCTTCGAAGCCGGAACGCCCCACATCGCGGGTGCGATTGGACTCAAAGCAGCGATCGAATACCTCGAAAGGTTGGACCGCCTCGCGGCGCTGCGCTACGAACAGGAATTGCTCACCTACGCAACGGAGCGACTGCAAACGGTACCCGGTCTCAAGATCGTGGGGAGTGCGCCCGAAAAGGCCGCGGTGGTCTCGTTCACCATCGACGGCATCCACCCCCACGATTTGGGAACGATCGTCGACCGCTACGGCGTGGCGATTCGGGTTGGCCACCATTGTGCGATGCCGGTGATGACCTTTTTCGGTGTACCGGCCACCGCGCGCGCGTCGTTTGCGTTCTACAACACCTTTGCGGAGATCGACCAGTTGATCGACGCGCTGCAGCGCGCGCGCGATTTGCTGGTGTGAAAAGGAGAGGGCATGGAACAGGAGCTGCGTGACCTCTACCAGGAACTGATCCTAGACCACAAACGGCGTCCGCGCAATTTTCGCGAAATGGCCGATGCAACCCGCACCGTCGAAGGACACAATCCGCTCTGCGGGGATCATCTCCGTCTGTTCGTCAAGCGGGAAGCGGGGCGCATCGTCGACGTCAGCTTCGTCGGTGAAGGTTGTGCGATTTCGACCGCGTCGGCTTCGCTCCTTACCGAAGCGCTCAAAGGCAAAACGGTCGAAGAGGCCGAAGCGCTCCTTGGCCAGATGGTGGAGTTACTGACGGCGTCCGAGGCGCCGCCAGACCCGATGGCGTTGGGGAAACTTGGCGTGTTGGCTGGCGTGCGTGACTATCCCAGTCGGGTCAAGTGTGCGATGCTGCCGTGGCGTACGCTGGAAGCGGCGCTTTCCAATGACGACGCTCCTACTGCGATTTCCACGGAGTGAGCGCAATGTTCGGAAATCACAGTGAAACGGTGGTGCTGACCCGCGACTGTCCCGTGATCGCAGTTCCCTCGGGCGAGCCCGCGATGTTGCCCGCCGAAACCGAGGTTGAGATCGTGCAAGCGTTGGGTGGCTCCTACACCATTCAACTCGGGTGGCGCCTCTTTCGCGTGGATGGGGCCGATGCCGATGCGCTGGGCAAAACGCCGCGTCCCAAACCGCAACTGCCCGAAGGGGCCGACGACAAGGCGGTCGAGGCGCTCGTCTGGGAGCAGCTCAAGACTTGCTACGACCCGGAAATCCCGGTCAATATCGTCGATTTGGGTTTGATTTACGACTGCCAGGTGATCCCGCAGAGCAACGGAAGCCGCCATGTCCAGATCAAGATGACACTTACCGCTCCCGCGTGTGGCATGGGGCCTGTTCTTGCCGAAGAGGTGCGACGGCGCGTGCTCGACGTGCCAACGGTCGAATCGTGTGATGTCGAACTGGTTTTCGACCCGCCGTGGGATCGCAGTCGGATGAGCGAAGCGGCGCGGCTTGCCACGGGAACTTACTGAACGAAACGGGGAGGTGCAATGAGCGATTGGGTAACAGTGGCAGCGGAAGACGATTTTGCGGTGGGTTCGTACCGTGTCGTGCTACTCGACGATGTCGAGGTGGTCGTGGTGCGGACCGCAACGGGGTTTTATGCCGTCGAAAATCGGTGCACCCACGCGGACGTCCCTCTGGCAGGTGGCGCGCTGCGGGACGAGACGATCACCTGTCCCAAACATGGCGCGCAGTTCTGTTTGAAAACGGGTGCGGCGCTCACGCCCCCCGCGGTTGAAGCGCTCACCACGTTTCCGGTTCGCGTCGCCAACGGATGGGTTCAAGTGCGTGACGCACGATGGGATTGAAGGAGTACGTGAATGGACGGAGCCACAGAAGAAAGAACGGTCACTGCGCCGATCGCGGAGGCATTGGCAAGGGGGGAGCGCCATCCTGCCCACGAACGCATCACAGTGACCCCGGCAGCTGCCGCCCATATCCGGAAAATGGTCGACAAAGCGCGGGCAGTGGGGCTTCGCATCGGAATCAAAAAGAGCGGCTGTTCCGGCTGGATGTACCACGTGGCATTGGCGGAATCGATCGGTGCCGACGATTTGGCCTTTTCGGTGCCCAATGAGACGTGGTGGGTAGTGGTCGATGCCGCGAGCTTTCCCTACCTCAAAGGGCTTACGATCGATTACCAAGGGGAGGGGTTGTCGCGTCGCTTGACCTACCACAACCCCAACGTCAGCGAAACGTGTGGTTGCGGCGAGAGTTTTGCCTTACCCCCATCTTCATGAAATCCGTTCGCGTGCTGTGGCGGGATGACCCCCTTTACCCGCGCGACCCGTCGTGCTGCAGTATTGTGATGGGAGTACGCTTTACCACGGTGCGGTGAGCGCGAAGACCGCTTCGGGGTGCCCCGCGGTGGCCAGCCACGTGAGCGGAAGTGGTGATTTTCCCGGTGCGGCAAGCGCTGCCTCTGCTTCGCGGCGGTTGTGGCCAACTTCCACGAGGAGTTTTCCGCCTGTCGTGAGGTAGCGCGGCGCGTCGGCAACGATGCGCCGCACGAGCGCCATCCCATCGTCGCCTGCGGCGAGCGCCAGTTGCGGTTCGTGTCGGAATTCGTCAGGAAGATTGGCCATCGCCTCTGTGGTGACGTACGGTGGGTTGGCCAGAATCAAGTCGAACGGTTCGCTGGCCGCACCCAGCGCGGCGAAGAGATCTCCCTGCATCAGCGCGATGCGTTCCGTAAGCCCATAACTTTCCACGTTGATTTGCGCAACCGCCAACGCCTCTGGTGACAGGTCGGTGGCGACGATCTGCGCGTTCGGGAACGCTTCAGCAGCCAGAATCGCCAAACAGCCGCTTCCCGTGCACAGTTCGAGTACGCGTGTGATCGCCGTGTTGGGTTTCTCGAGCCAGCGCGGCAGCGCCTCCGGCGCAAGGAGTTCGGCTAGGAACGAACGGGGAATGATCACCCGCTCGTCGACATAGAACGGTTTTCCCTGAAGCCACGCCTCGTTGAGGAGGTAAGCGGTGGGTACATGTGCTTCGGTACGAGCGGCAAGGAGTTCCGCTAAGTGGCTCCGTTCGTCGGGCAGCAATCGGGCGTCGAGCAGCATATCAAGCGCGTCGAGCGGAAGGTGGAGCGCCCGCGCAACCAGCCACCGCGCTTCGCAGAGCGCGTCGAGACACCCTTGGCCATAGGCGCATTCGGCGGTTTCCATCGCGGTGACGGCAAAACGGATCCAATCACGCACCGTTGTCAGGTTTTCTATGGCTGTTTCCCATTCGGTGCCCAGCGTGAGCGAAAAAGTTTCGTCGCTGTTCATACACCGTCCTCTCTGGCGAGCAGTTTGTGGAGCGTGCTTTCATAGATGCGCGCCAAGGGTTCGAGATCGGCAACGGCAATGCGCTCGTCGACCTGATGGATCGTCGCATTTACCGGTCCAAATTCGACCACTTGGGGACAGATCTGGGCGATGAAGCGGCCGTCTGAGGTGCCACCGCTCGTCGAGCAGGTGGGGGTCACGCCCGTCACAGCGGTGATCGCTTGGTGTAAAGCCGTAACCAACTCCGCTCGGGGGGTCAAAAACGGGCGCCCGGAAAGGGACCAGTCCAAGGTATAGCGGAGGTGGTGCCGGTTCAAAATCGCTTCGGTGCGCGCTATCAACTGTTCCGGTGTCTGTTCGGTACTGAAACGGAAATTGAAATCGACCGCGCAGGTGCCGGGGATGACGTTGGTTGCCCCCGTGCCGGCATGGATATGGGCCACTTGAAACGTGGTGGGCGGAAAATCGTCGTTGCCGTGATCCCAGACCGTGCTGCACAGTTCCGCAAGCGCTGGCGCCAAGCGGTGAACCGGATTGTCGGCAAGGTGCGGGTAGGCGACGTGCCCCTGTTTCCCCAGCACGGTGAGGTGCCCGGTGAGGGAACCGCGACGACCGTTTTTGAGGGTATCGCCCAAACGTTCGCTACAGGTCGGTTCGCCGACGATCGCATAGTCAAGCCTTTCCCCCCGTTGCGCAAGGAGATCGACGACGTGGCGCGTACCATACTGGGCAGGCCCTTCTTCGTCGGAAGTGAGGAGAAACGCGATCGAGCCCCGGTGGTTGGGGTGCGACGCAACGAAGCGGCTCGCGGCGACGACCATCGCTGCGAGCGAACTCTTCATGTCGGCCGCACCGCGGCCGTAGAGATAGACTACGCCGTCATCCCCTTCGGCAACCGTCGGCGTGAAAGGGGGAAAACGCCAGCGTGCCGAATCGCCCGGCGGAACGACGTCGGTGTGGCCAGCAAAAACGACACACGGTTGCGCTGTGCCGCGCCGCGCCCAGAGATTAGCGACCCCTGCGCAATCGAACCGTTCGCAGGAAAAACCGAGCGAAGTGAGCCGATTTGCGATGAGGTCAAGGCAACCCGCGTCGTCGGGCGTGACCGACGGGCGGGCAATCAGTGCTTTCGCGAGTTCCAACACCGGGCTCATCATGACCGAATCGCCGTTTTGCGCGTCCAACATGGTTCATTCGATCCGAAAGTGCGAGTCGTCTTTGACCCGGTTGCTGGGGCCGTTGTCGAGCCGCCAAGCCAGATTGCTGGGGGAATCGGCGTATTGCATCGCGACTTCGCGAGTGATCGCGCCGCTTTCCACCAGCTGCGCGAGCGCCTCTTCGAAACTTTTCATCTCGGCGGTGAGCGAGCGTTCGAGCGCTTCCCGGACAGCGAAGAGATTTCCTTTTTCGATCGCTTCGGCGATGAGTGCGGTGTTGAGCAAGATTTCGACCGCGGGATAGCGGCGACCGTTTTTCCCGGGAACCAACCGTTGCGCGACGATTGCGCGTAACGCACCCGCCAGGTCTCCGTAGAGGAGCGCGCGGCTCTCCAACGGAAAAAAGTTCACGATGCGGTTGAGCGCGTGATAGCTGGTGTTGGCATGGAGCGACGCGAGCACCAGATGTCCCGTGAGCGCGTATTGCAGTGCCGCTTCCATCGTTTCGCGCGTGCGGATCTCGCCGATCAAAATACAATCCGGTGCCTGCCGCATCGCGTTCTTGAGGGAATCGGCCCAAGAGTGGGTATCGGTACCGACGTCGCGCTGATTGACGATCGATTTCTTATGTTGAAAGAGGAACTCGATCGGGTCTTCGACCGTAAGAATATGGCCGCTGCGCTGCGCCGCGCGGGTGTCGACCATCGACGCCTACGTGGTCGATTTGCCGCTGCCCGTGGCCCCGACCACCAACACCAAACCGCGCTGCGCCATCGCCAGGTCGCGCAAAATCGGCGGCAGATGAAGCGACTCGAGCGACGGGATCGTCAATGGAATGTAGCGAAACACCGCAGCCGGGGTGCCGCGCTGCCAAAAGAGGTTGCAGCGGAAATTGCCGATACCGGGCAGTGGCAGCGAAAAGTTGAGCTCCCGCTCGCGGACGAACTGCGCCCAACGCGCTTCGTCAGCGACGAACGCCTGCAGCCACTCGGTGAGTTGGGGTGCGGTCAGTGGCTGGGCGTTCAAGGGTTGGGCGTTGCCTTCGATCCGAATCGTCACCGGCGCACCCGCACTCAGATAGACGTCGGACGCCCGTTTCGTCGCCATCAAGCGGAAGATTTTTTCGAAGGTCGGGGTGAGATGTGCCATCGGGAATGTGCTCAAGTCAGGTAAGGACTCAGGCACCGCGCAACAGTTCGTTGATCGCGGTTTTGGCGCGAGTTTGCGCATCCACCCGCTTGACGATCACCGCGCAGTAGAGGCTATAGCGTCCATCGGCGCTTGGCAACGACCCGGGGACGACGACCGAACCCGAAGGAACGCGTCCGTAATGGATTTCCCCCGTCTCGCGATCGAAAATTCGGGTGCTTTGTCCAATATAGACCCCCATCGAGATCACACTGTTTTCTTCGACCACCACCCCTTCAACGATCTCTGAACGTGCGCCGATGAACACGTTGTCTTCGATGATCACCGGGCCAGCTTGAACCGGCTCCAACACGCCGCCAATCCCGACACCACCCGAAAGGTGCACGTTTTTGCCGATTTGCGCGCATGAACCGACAGTTGCCCAGGTGTCGACCATCGTGCCTTCGTCGACATACGCGCCAATATTGACATAGCTCGGCATCAAGACGACGTTTTTGGCGATAAAGCTTCCGCGGCGGACCATCGCCTGGGGAACGACGCGACACCCAGCGGCGCGAAACGCCGCTTCGTCGTACGACGCGAATTTGGGGGCGACTTTGTCGAAATAGCGCGAAACTCCGTCATCCATCACCCAGTTTTCGTAGAGGCGGAAGGAGAGGAGCACCGCTTTCTTGACCCACTGATTGACCACCCAATCACCGACGCCGCGCCGCTCCGCAACCCGAAGCTCGCCACGGTCCAACCCGGCAATCACCGCATCCACCGCGTCGCGTACGTCTTGCGGAGCATTGGTCGGGGAAAAGCGGGTACGCTCTTCGAATGCCGCGTCGATGAGTGCTTGCGTCTCCTGCCAGTTCATTCCGCTTCCTTTCTTCCACCAGTGAATTCAAACGGCAAATGGTATCATGCGCGCCCAATGGTTGCATGAGGTGACGATGCGACTTTCCCGAATCCGACTCGCTGGCTTCAAAACCTTCGTCGAACCCACCGTGATTGCGGTCGATGCGCCGTTTGTCGCGATCGTTGGCCCCAATGGCTGCGGCAAGTCGAACGTGATCGACGCCGTGCGCTGGGTGCTTGGTGAAACGCGCGCTGCCAGTATGCGCGCGCAGACGATGAGCGACGTGATCTTCAACGGCAGCGCCGAACGCAAACCCGCAGCTCGCGCCAGCGTCGAGCTGATCTTCGACAACCTCAGCGAAGCACGGGTGGGCGCATGGGCGCGGTACGAAACCCTTTCGGTCAAACGGATCCTGACCCGAGAAGGCGAATCGAGTTATTGGCTCAACGGCCAGCGGGTGCGCCGCCGGGACGTTCTCGACCTCTTTTTGGGCACCGGTCTGGGACCGCGCGCCTACGCAATCATCGAGCAGGGGATGGTGAACCGACTGATCGAAGCCAAACCGGAAGAGTTGCGTCACCTCCTCGAAGAGGCCGCCGGGGTGACTCGGTACCGCGAACGCCGTAAAGAGACGGAAGCGAAGCTCCAGGAAACCGAAGCGCATCTCGCACGTCTCCGGGACCAGTTGGCGACATTACGCAGCAACGAAGCCCGACTCCAAGCCGAAGCGGAAACTGCCAAAACCTGGCGCAAATGGACCGCGCAAAAAACACGAACCGAGCGTCTTTTGTGGGCGTTGCGTCGGGTGCGTGCAGAGCGCGCCTTGGCCGAAGCTGAGTGTGCCGAAAGGGAAGCTGAGAAGCAACTGGCCGAATGGCGCGAACAGCAAACCGCGCTGTCACAGGAAAGAGCCGCGGCGCAAACCGCTTTTCAGGACGCTTCGCACGCGTTGGAAGCAGCACAGCAACACTACTATCAAATCCAGGCGCAGGTGGTGGAACTGCGCCACCAAGCGCAGAACGCTGCGATGCGACAAACGGCGTTGGCGCAGGAACGCGAAACGATCTTGGCCGAGCGCGCCCGTTGGGCAGCGGAACAGACGCGGGTGACCGAAGCGTTGCACGCGGCGCAGGAAGAGGTCGCGGTCTGTGAAGCGCGCTGGGAGGAGCTGCTCGAAGCCTGGGATGCCGCTCAGGAGGCGTTGCAAGCTGCCGAACGCGTTGCGCAACAAAAACACGCCGTCGAGAAACGTTTGCAGCACGAAAGGGATCAGCTCGACAGGCGCCTTGCGCAGGTGCGACTCCATCGGCAAACTGCTGAGCGGCAGCAGCAAAAGATTTTTACGCAGCGCGCGCACTTGCGCCAAGAGCTGGAATCCCACGACGACGCGCCTGCGGATTTGGCGCCGCTCCTTGCGGAACAGGCGGCGGTTCAGGAACAACGCGCTAGACTGGAACGTGCGTTGGCGCAAAGCGACGTCGAATGTACAGCGCTCGACACCGAAACGCGCCAAGCGGATGAGGCCCTTCGGTCCTGGCGCGAACAACGGGCGGAAGTGGTGGGTCGCGTGCGTAGCTTGGAAAAAGCATTGTCGCGGCATCGAAACGCTGCGGCCAAAGCGCACGCTGCGGAAAAGCCAGAACTCTGGCAGCAGATCGATGTGGCCCCTGAGTATGCTAATGCAGTTGCGGCCGCGCTCACACCGTGGATGCAGAGCATAGCCGCTACGCCGGATGGCGTATTGCCGAAGGGTGTAGGCTCGTGCGCCGTGCGGCGCGACGCGGTTCCCGAACGCACACCGAACGATCCGCCAAAGCCACCGGAAGGCGTCGTTGCCCTCCATTCGGTGATCACGACGTCCGATCCCGCGCTCGCATCGTGGCTGCGCGCAAAACTCGACAACGTCTGGCTGACCGAAACCCTTACTGCGGCAATCGACGCGTGGGTGGTCGCCCGTCACGCCATCGTCGTGACCCGTGACGGTGGGCAACTCACCCCTTGGGGCTGGATTCCTCGGAACGAATCCGATTCGGCGGCACAGGAAGCGACCCTGCTCGAACAGCGTGCCGAGCTCGCCGAATGGCAACAACGGTTGGTCGCCATCGAAAAAGAGATCGAGTCTGCCGAGCAGCATGCGGCGCTGTGTGCGGAACGATACCAAATTGCCCGGGAAAAGGGTGAAGCGCTGCGCGCTGAGCAGCGCCAAATCACACAGCACGAGCAGAAACTTGCATTGCAATTGGCGCAACGCAAAGAGCAGTTGGCGTGGGCAAAGCGCTGGCGCGCCGAACGTTTGGCGCGTCTTGCTGAGCTCGATGCCGAATGGGCGCGATTGCATGACGAGATCGCAGAGCGAAACGACGAAGAGGAAGCGCTGCTCGAGCAGCTCGCACTGCTGGACGAAGCGTTGGAGCGAGCGCGCACCGAGGCGCGCGGTGCGCAAAGCGCCTGGCAAGAGGCGCAACACACCGCGCACGCCCTGGCGCACGAGAAGCAGGCGCTTGCTGCGCAACAGCAACAGATGACCCGCCATTGCACGCTTCTTGCAGAGAGTCTTGCGCGAACGGAAACGGAGCGGCAACGGCTCGAGAGCCGCCTTGCGGCGCTTGAACGTGAAGCTGCTGCGCTCGATACTGGGCCGGCGCCAGAAACCGTGCGCGCCTTAGAGGCGCAACTTGATGAAGCCGAACAAGCCGTCCGGACGGCGCGTGAAGCCGTGAAAGCCGCAGAAGCGCACTATCGGGCGATAGAGCGGCAGGCGCAGGCCCACGAACAGGCACGAGACGCGCTCGAAACGGCGTGGCAACAGGCGCACGATGCGCGCGTTGCTGCGGAAATGGAAGTGGCGCGGTGGCAAGAGGCTTTAGCGGCGGCGGAGGTCGATTGGGACGCGTTGCGTGTCCAGCTTCCCCACCTCGACGAACAGCAGCTCGAAAGCGAATTGAAACGACTCACCGCAGCGATCGATGCGCTCGGGCCAGTGAACCACGCGGCGTTCGCTGCACTCGAAGCGCTCACCCAGGAGATCGACGCATTGCAACGCCAAGTCGATGATATCGCTGCTGCCGAACAGACCTTGCGGGAAGCGATCCGTACCATCGACAAAGAGACGCGGGAAGCGTTGCAACAGACCCACCGCGTAGTCAATCGCGCCTTTTCCGAACGCTTCTCGCAACTTTTTGGTGGCGGGCAAGCGCAATTGGCGCTGACGGGAGACGAAATCCTCGACGCCGGCGCACAGATCATCGCACAGCCGCCCGGCAAAAAGAACGGCACGATCCAGCTCCTCTCTGGCGGCGAGAAAGCTTTGACTGCGATTGCGCTGGTTTTCGCCTTTTTCGACCTCAATCCCGCGCCGTTTTGCATTCTCGACGAGGTCGACGCGCCGCTGGACGACGCCAATACCCAGCGCTATGCGGCGCTGATTCGCACGATGGCAGAACGAACCCAGTTCCTCGTGATCACCCACAACAAACTGACGATGGCCGCAGCGGATCGTTTGGTTGGGGTGACGATGCGCGAGCAAGGGGTTTCCCGCACAGTGGACGTCGACGTGGAACGTGCCGTACAATTGGCGCAACCGGCCGTATAACCTTCGGCGTTAGGAACCGATTCGATGGATACCCAACTGTTGCTTGCCTTGGGGGGGGTCGCTGCACTGGCCGGCGTAGGTTTTTGGGCCTACACCGCGTGGCAGACCCACCAACACCGCAAAAAGATCGAACAGAGCTTTGCGCGTCCCGACGAGGCGCGTTCGCTGGAAGTGGAACCGGAAGGGCGGCTCAACCCGTTTGGCCCAGTGAAACGAAGCCGCGTGGTGCGCGAAAACGAACCGGAGCTGCCGGTCGAACCCCGTCCCGAACACCCGCCAGAACACCCGCGCCACCTCCACCGGCGGGTGGACCTGATGGTGGAATTCACCGCGAGCGAACCGATCGATCTCGCGCGGCTGCGTGAAGTCCTGATCGCCGAATTCCGCGACGCCGACAATTTGCCGATGCGCTGGTACTTTTTCGACGACGCCAACAACGACTGGGAACTCGTCACGATCGAAAGCAATGGCACGCCGCACAAAATCCTAGCGGCACTCCAACTCTGTGATCGTTCCGGCCCGATCGGCGAGCGGGAATACCTGCGCTTTATCGGGGGTGCCGAGCGGGTTGCCGACCAATTGGGTCTGGCGCTCGGTCGCATCGATTCGCGTACGCAGGTATTGCGCTTGGCGCAAGAACTGGATCGTTTCTGCCACGACGTCGATCTGCAAATCGCGATCAACCTCAAACCCCGTGAAGGGACGATGCGTGGCACCAAAGTTCGCGCCGCCGCCGAGGCGTACGGCATGCGGCTCGACGCCGATGGCGTTTATCGCCTCTACGACGACAATGGCGCGGTCCTCTTCGCACTCATGGACGCGACCGGAGAGCCGTTCATCGCTGCCGAAATGCGCGTCCGCCAAGTCCCCGCACTGACGCTCGTTCTCGAAACCGCGCTCATCCCGTCGGCTGCCGTCTTCGACCGGATGATCGCGTTCGCGGAAAAATTGACGAAAACGCTCGAAGCCGAAATCGTCACCGACGACGGGGCTCCGCTTTCCCCCGAAGCGCTCAAATGGCTCCGGGGACAAGTAGAGTCGAGCCACGAACGGATGCGGCAATTCGAAGTGCCACCGGGTGGCACGGTTGCGCAACGCCTCTTTGCCTAAGGAGAAGCGGCATTGTCGTTACAGCGCACCCGAACGATTCCCGGCGCGGTTCGTGAACGCGTTGCAACCCTGCGCGAAACGATCCGGCGCTTGGATTACGCCTATTATGTGCGCAACGAACCCTTGGTCCCGGACGCCGAATACGATCGGCTTTTTCGGGAACTGGAAGCGCTGGAAGCGCAGTATCCGGAATTGATCACCCCCGATTCGCCCACGCAGCGCGTGGGGGGGACGCCGGCACCCGAATTTCGCGAAGTGACCCATGAGATCCCAATGTTGTCACTCGCGAACGCGTTTACCCCAGAAGAGGTTATTGCGTTCGATCGCCGCTGCCGCGAAGGGTTGGGCGTCACCGCGGTGCGGTACGCCTGTGAACCCAAATTCGACGGTGTTGCGATTTCGCTCCTCTACGAAAACCGCGTGCTGACCCGCGCGGCAACCCGCGGCGATGGGTTCAAAGGGGAAGAGGTCACCGCTAACGCCCGGACCATTCGCACGATCCCGTTGCGTTTGCCCGACGAAGCGCCAAAGCTTCTCGAAGTACGCGGCGAAGTGGTGATGACTCATGCCGATTTTGCCGCACTCAACGCACGCCAGCTTGCTGCGGGCGAAAAGACCTTCGCGAACCCACGAAACGCCGCATCGGGAAGCTTGCGCCAGCTCGACCCCAAAGTCACTGCGAAACGGCCGCTGCGCTTTTACGCTTACCAATGGGTTCGCGCCGAAGGGGTCGATGCGGCCCCGGAAACCCATTCCGAAGCGCTCGAACGTCTAGAGCGGTTCGGCTTCCCGGTTTCCGAATGGCGCCAGACCGTGGTCGGTGCCGAAGCGCTGCTCGACTACTACCAGAAGATGCTGGCGCGCCGCGACCAACTCCCCTTTGATATCGACGGCGTCGTCTACAAAGTCGATGCGTTTGCCGACCAAGAACGGCTGGGGTTCGTTGCGCGCGCCCCCCGTTGGGCGATCGCGCACAAATTCCCCCCGCAAGAGGCAGTGACGCAACTTCTGGCAATCGATGTCCAAGTGGGGCGCACCGGTGCGCTGACTCCGGTGGCGCGCCTTGCCCCGGTTGCGGTTGGCGGCGTTACCGTTGCGAACGCGACGCTCCACAACGAAACGTTCATCCGGCAGCAAGACATTCGCATCGGCGACTGGGTCGTCGTGCGCCGTGCCGGCGATGTGATTCCCGAAATCGTCCGCTCCCTGCCCGAGCGGCGACGTAGCACGGAGCAGGTGTTCACGCTGCCATCGCACTGTCCCGTTTGTGGCTCGCACGTCGAACGGGATCCCGAAAAAGCGATCGCCTACTGTACCGGCGGACTCTACTGTCCCGCGCAACGCAAACGGGCAATCGAACATTTCGCGAGCCGCCGAGCGATGAACATCGAAGGGTTGGGCGAAAAACTGATTGCCGAACTCGTCGATCGGGAATGGGTGCGCAACCCAGCCGATCTCTACGATCCTGAGCGGATCTCCGTCGATCGGTTGGCCACTTTACCCCGGATGGGACCGAAGTCGGCCGCAAACCTCATCGCCGCGATCGAGCGCAGCCGCCATACCACGTTGCCCCGTTTCCTCTACGCCCTGGGGATTCGTAACGTGGGCGAAGCCACGGCAAAAGATCTGGCGCGCCATTTTGGTTCGCTCGATGCCCTCATCGCAGCGACCGAAGCCGATCTGATGGCGGTGCCGGAAATCGGTCCGATCGTCGCCGCGTCCATCTGGCAATTTTTTCATGAACCCCATAACTTGGAAGTCATCGCCGCGCTCAAGCGCCATGGGGTCACCTGGACGGAAGGGAAACCCCTTGCGGCAACATCGGTTTCGCCTCAGGCAGCGGTGCCCGTACCAACCGCTCAGAGTGAGGCAAGCCAATCCAACGCATTGGCGGGCCTGACGTTCGTGCTCACTGGTACCTTGCCCACGCTCACGCGCGACGCGGCGACTGCGCTCATCGAGGCGCACGGTGGCAGGGTAAGTGGGTCGGTATCGAAAAAGACGAGTTACGTCGTTGCGGGCGAAGCCGCAGGGAGCAAATTGGCGAAAGCAGAAGCGCTGGGAATTCCGGTCCTCGACGAAGCAGGGCTCATGCGCCTCATCGCGGAAAAACGTGATTCAACTTCAGCTATTTGACTAAAAATGAGGAGAAAACGATGGCTCGACCTTTGGTACGCAAAGCGGTTTTTCCCGTCGCCGGGATGGGAACCCGTTTTCTGCCCGCAACCAAGGCAAGTCCCAAAGAGATGCTGCCGATCGTCGATAAGCCGCTGATCCAGTATGCGGTGGAAGAGGCGGTTGCAGCGGGCATTACCGAACTCATTTTCATCACTGGGCGCACCAAGCGCTCGATCGAAGACCACTTCGACAAAGCTTATGAGCTGGAATCGGAACTCGAGCAGCGGGGCAAACGCGCGCTCTTGGAAGTGGTGCGTAAGACCGTCCCCCAAGGGGTGACCTGCATCTATATTCGGCAACCCGAGGCGTTGGGGTTGGGCCATGCAGTCCTGTGCGCGCAACCAGTGGTCGGCAGCGAACCCTTTGCGGTGCTCCTTGCCGACGACCTCTGCGACAACAACGATGGCAAACCGGTGCTCCAGCAGATGGTCGAGGTCTTCGCGTACCACCGTTGTTCGGTGCTGGGGACGATGACGGTACCGCGCGAGCAGACCAAGCAGTACGGAATCGTCAGCACCGATCCGTGTGAGCAGGGCAATACCCGGCGCATCCGCGCGATCGTCGAAAAACCCGAACCCGAAAAGGCCCCGTCGACGCAAGCGGTGGTTGGCCGCTATATCCTCACTGCGGCGATCTTCGACCACCTCAAACGGATCCAACCAGGTGCTGGGGGAGAACTCCAGCTCACCGACGCGATCAGTTCGCTGCTCAAAGAAGAGGCTGTGCTTTCCTACGCGTTCGAAGGGGTGCGCTACGACTGCGGCTCGAAAGCCGGGTATCTTCAAGCCACCGTCGAGTTCGCCTTGCGCCATCCCGAGGTGGCCGAAGCGTTTCGCGCCTATCTCAAAGAGCGCGTTGCGGCGCTCTAATCGCTGTCGCTGCGCGCGGCTTTACGCCGTTCGTGCTCTTTGAGAAGCCGTTTGCGCAGCCGAATACTCGTCGGCGTGATCTCGACCAGTTCGTCGTCATCGATGAATTCGACTGCGCGCTCCAAAGTCAGTTCGATGGGCGGCGTGAGGCGCACCGCCTCATCGGAACCCGAGGCGCGAATGTTGGTGAGCTGCTTGGTCCGCACCGGATTGACGACCAGGTCGTTTTCTCGGCTGTGGATGCCGATGATCATCCCTTCATAGACTGGGTCGCCCGGTTTCACGAACATGCGCCCGCGTTCTTGGAGTTTCCAGAGCGCGTATGCCACACATTCGCCATCTTCCTGTGAGACGAGGACGCCGTTGCGCCGCCCGGGGATCGGTCCGGCGTACGGCGCATAGTCGTCGAAGATGTGACTCATGAGCCCCGTGCCGCGGGTCAGCGTCAGAAACTCGCCTTGGAAACCGATTAGTCCGCGTGCCGGAATGCGGTATTCCAACCGCACCCGCCCTTTGCCGTCGATCTGCATATCGAGGAGTTCGGCGCGTCGGCGGCCCAACTCCTCCATCACCGCCCCTTGGTGCCCTTCTTCGATATCGACGGTGAGGCGTTCAAACGGCTCACACCGCAGCCCCTCGATCTCTTTGAAGACGACCCGCGGCCGACCGACTGCCAATTCGAACCCTTCCCGTCGCATGGTTTCGAGCAAAATGGTCAAATGGAGCTCGCCGCGACCCGAGACTTCGAACTGCTCTGCCGATTCGCCACCGAAGTCGACCCGCAGTGCGACGTTGCGCAAAAGCTCTTTCTCCAGCCGTTCGCGAATCTGGCGGCTGGTCACATATTTTCCTTCGCGCCCGGCAAGCGGCGAGGTGTTGACCATGAAGGTCATCGTCAGCGTCGGCTCGTCGATGGCGATCGGTGGTAGCGGCTGCGGATCGTCCGGGTCACAGAGGGTGACCCCAATCCCGATGGTGTCGATTCCGCTTACCATCACGATGTCGCCTGCGGCGGCTTCGGGAATCGGGATTCGCTCCAAGCCGCGAAACCCGAGGATTTGGCCAACCTTGGCCTTGGCTAAAAACGTTTCGCCGCGATAGACCGCGACCTCTTGATTGGGGCGCAACACCCCTTGTTTGATGCGACCGATCCCCATCTGCCCCAGATAGTTCGAGTGGTCGAGCGAAGCGATCAAAAGTTGGAGCGGCGCGTCGCGGTCTACGGGAGGTGGCGGTACATGGGTGAGGATCGCCTCGAAAAGGGGGCGCATGTCGCTCGAAGGGGTTGCGATGTCGCGCGTCGCGTAACCGTTCAGCGCAGACGCATAGACGACAGGGAAATCGAGCTGCTCGTCGCTGGCGTCGAGTTCGGCGAAGAGATCGAACGTGGCGTTGATCACCCAGTCGGGGCGTGCTCCTGGGCGGTCGATTTTGTTGATCACGACGATCGGTTTCAACCCCAGAGCGAGCGCCTTCTGCGTGACGAAACGCGTTTGCGGCATCGGCCCTTCGACCGCGTCGACCAAAAGCAAGACGCCATCGACCATCGAAAGCACCCGTTCGACCTCACCACCGAAATCGGCGTGACCGGGGGTGTCGATGATGTTGATCAGCGTTCCTTCATAAGTGATCGCGCAGTTTTTCGCCAAAATGGTGATGCCGCGCTCACGCTCCAGTTCGTTGCTGTCGAGGATCCGTTCTCCGACGGTCTGATGGGTGGCAAAGGTGCCTGACTGTTTCAACAGCTGGTCGACCAGTGTCGTTTTGCCGTGGTCGACGTGCGCGATGATCGCGATGTTGCGAATCGCGGGGAGGGTGTGGGTCGTCATAAACGAACGCTTTCGTACGATTTGGTGCCAGAGGAGCGCATTATACGGGCAAGGGTGCTGTTGCGGCGGTCGCGCACGCCCTTACCTTGCAATGAAGCGTGGACAACCCGGTACAATGTGCGCTTTCGATCAACTGGGGGCAGGCCCATGCTGGCTGTGATTGGCGGTAGCGGTCTTTCGAATCTCACGAATCTCGAACGGCTTGGGCAGCGGGTCGTACGCACCCCCTACGGCGAACCGTCTGGTGTCCTCACCTTTGGTCGCCTGGGGTGTGAAGAGATTGTTTTCATCGCCCGCCACGGCTACGGCCACACGATTGCTCCCCATCGGATCAACTACCGCGCCAACCTGTGGGCGTTGAAGCACGTCGGGGCGACGCGCGTAATCGCAGTGGCCTCTGTGGGGGGCATTGCGCCACGCTTTTCCCCTGGAACGCTCGTCGTGCCGCACCAAATCATCGACTATACCTGGGGGCGGGTGAGCACCTTTTACGACGGTCCTGACGATCCGGTGGTGCATATCGACTTCACCCAACCCTTCACCCCTGCGCTTCGGGAAGCGCTCTTGCATGCCGCTGCCATGTGCCACGAACCGGTGCTCGATGGTGCCGTGTACGCCTGTACACAAGGGCCACGACTGGAGACCGCAGCGGAAATCGAGCGGTTGGCGCGGGATGGTGCCGATCTCGTCGGAATGACCCTGATGCCGGAAGCGGTGCTTGCCCGAGAAATCGGGCTCGAATACGCGGCGTTGAACGTCGTCGCCAACTGGGCAGCCGGGCGGGGTGACGCGAAAGAACGGATCGCGTTCGACGCATTGCAGCGCGAACTCGAACGGTCAATCGATCGCGCAAAACGCATCCTCGAAGCGTTTTGCCATCTGTGCGCACCATCAACCCAGTAGTTGCGAATTGCGTGGTCGCCGTTTATAGTAAAGCCATTGTTGGATGGATGAGGTGAGGGGTGAGGGTGCCGCACTGGTTTCATAGCAGTTTTGCCCGCCAAGCTGCAATACGCATGGCCAGCGTCGCTTGCCTGGTTGCGCTCTTCGTAGGCTACGTTGCCTGGCACTTCGAAATCGAAGCCCAAGAAGAGGCGACAGTCCGTTTGGCGGAAGAGGAAGCCCAACGCGCGTTGGGTCACCTGGTGCGAGGCGTGTCCGATATACCGGAAAAAACCGCGCAGAAACTCGCGGATTTGTTGACGGGCGGTCTCTTTGACATCGCAGAAATTTACGGTCCAAACGGCAAACTCGCCGAGTCCTTGACTCCTATCGGTGAAGCGGTCGAAAAGCAGTTGCCCAAACATCCCTTGCCCAAGGGGAGCCAAGCAACCTACGAGAGTATTCACCTTTCGAATGGCGATTCTGTCTGGATTTTGCGGATTTTTGTTCCTTTAGCTGCGCGACAAACCGATAGCCACGATGCCATTGCTTTCATGGAAGGGGTGCGGGTCGTTCCGGCGTGGCAGCGGACCTTGATCGAAGAACAAGCTGCTTTTTCCGCATTGACCGCGGCATTGGCCGCGCTGCTGTGCGGTGCGGTGCTCTACCCAATCGTCGTTTGGTTGGCGCGGGATAACGAAAAGAAGAAGGAGGAGGTGCTCGACTCCCATATTGCGATGATGGAATCACTGGGCCGCGCGATTGCAAAACGCGATTCGGATACTGGGGCACACAACTATCGGGTAGCCTGGTTGGCAGCACAAATCGCGGAAGCAATGGGGTTACAGGGCGCTGCGATGCAGTCACTGATAGCCGGGAGTTTCCTCCATGACGTTGGCAAAATCGCGATTCCCGATGCCATTTTGCTCAAACCAGGCAAATTGACCTCGGAAGAGATGGAGATCATGCGAACCCACGTTACCGAAGGGGTTGAGATCGTTCAAGGCGCAGGTTGGCTGGAAGGGGCGCGTGATGTGGTGGGCGGGCACCACGAAAAATGGGACGGGAGCGGTTATCCCCGTGGCCTTGCGGACGAAACGATTCCCCTTGCAGCTCGTATTTTTGCAGTTGCCGACGTTTTCGACGCCTTGACCTCAAAACGACCGTACAAGGAACCGTTCTCTTTCGAAAAAGCGATGTCGATTTTGCACGAGGGGGTAGGGAGCCATTTCGATCCGGAGGTCCTTTCAGTTTTTCAGGGCATGGCAGCAGACCTCTACCGTGAGATTGCCAACGCGGACGAAGCAAAAGGAAAAGCGATGCTCGAAGCAGTCATCCGCAAGCATTTTGCTTGCGCTTCCTAACCTTCCGTTTGCGTACGGACAAAGAGACGAAGGCGTTACCGCAAACTCGCGCGAAAACGCTTGAGTGCCATCGTGAAAAAGAGCGCGCCCAGCAGCAGCGTCATCGCAAGGTCCAGCCAAACACGGTCAAGCGGCGCGTTCCGATAAAGCAGCCCTTGCGCCAAGCGGACGAAGTAGGTGTTGGGAGCCGCGAGCATGATCTGCTGCACCAATTCCGGCATGCTTTCGCGCGGCGTGACCGCACCCGAAAGGAGTTGTAACGGAATCACCACCAGAATTACCAAGAGTCCGAACTGCGGCATCGAACGGGAAATGGTGGCCAACAAAACCCCCAGAGAAGCGGCGGCAAACTGGAAAAACGCCGCAGCGACGAGAAAGCGCAGCACACTGGCCGCGGTGATTGGCACTCCCAGCACCCCCTGAACGACCAGCCACAGCGAAATCGAAACACCGATCAGCACCACGATTCCGTTTGCGACGATCTTGGCCACCAGGATCTGCCACGGGTGGAGCGGCAGCACCAAGAGGTGTTCGATCGTGCCGTGCTCCCGTTCGCGGATCAACGCCGCCCCCACGAGGACCACGGTGAGGATCGTCACCATGTTGATGATCTCCATCACCCCGCCGAACCACAGGCCGATCAGATTGGGGTTGAAACGAACGCGCACCACCAAGTCGACCGGTTGTGGCGGCAGCATCGCCCGTCCTTCGGCCCATTGGCGAATCGTGTCACTGACGATTTGCGTGAGATAGGTCTGCCCCAGAAACGCTTGGGTCATCACTGTTGCGTCGATCCACAGGGCGATTTCGGTGGTACGGCGTGCAACGAGGTCGGCTTGAAAATCGGGGGGAATGACCAGCACGAAACTGACCTCGCCGCGATCGAGGAGGGCATCGACCTCGTTCCAGGTGATAAAACGCGGCGGGAGGAATTGTGGCGGGCGTATTGCCGCAGCGATACGCGCCGAGAGCGCGGAGTGGTCGTGATCGACGATCGCGATCGGCGCGTTGTGCAACTCTTTGGAAACGCCCGCAGCGGCTGCATAGATTGCGCCCGTGAAGGCCCAAACGATGAGCACGAGCAGCACTCGGTCTCGCCCCAGGCTTTGCAGCTCTTTGGCAATCAGCGCAAGGACCGGGCGGAGGAGGGAAATCGTCTTGTCGTTTGCCATCGATCACGCTTCCTGCTTGGGTAGACGCCAGATCGCGACGGCACTGGTGGTGAGCGTAAAGAGTGCCAGCCAGATGAGTTCGTTGGCCAAAGTATCGCCGTCGAGCGCTTTGGTGATCACCCCGCGGCAGATCGTCAAATAGTGGCTAACCGGAAAGCCTTCTCCGATCCACCGTGCGATTCCTTCACTTGCCGAAACCGGCGTGGTTAGGCCGGAAAACTCGATGCTGGGGAGCATCGTCAAGATGGCGGTGCCAAAAAGTGCTGCCACTTGCGTGCGTGTCATGGTCGAAATCAGCAGGCCAAAACTGGTCGTAGCCAGAAGGTAAAGGAGTGTTGCGACGGCAAGGAAAAGGAGGTCGCCTTTGAGGGGGACGCCATACCCCCAACGGGTTTGCACCAGGAGCAGCAAAAAGGCGACGAACGAGACGGCGATGTACGGCAGCTGTTTGCCCAAAAGAAACTCGGCGCGACGCAGTGGCGTGACGTAGAGATTCACGATACTGCCCAATTCCTTTTCGCGCACGACGGCAAGCGCGGTGAGAATCGCGGGAATGAAGATGAGCAGCAAGGGAATCACTGCGGGCGCCATCGCATTCACCGAGCGCAATTCGGGGTTGTAGCGATAGCGCACCACCAATTGAACCGGAAGTGTGGCATCGACGCCGCGTGTCAGTTTTTGCCATTGCCCTAGGATCGCCCGATGAACCGCAAGAGCATACCCTCGCGCGGTCTCACCGCGAAAAGGCATCGAACCGTCGATCCACACGCCCAGTTCGACGCGCCTGCCGCGATGAAGATCTGAGCCGAACCCTGGTGGGAACGCATACCCCACCGCGGCGCTGCCGTTCTGAAGCGCGGTCTGGAGCGCGTCGAGGGTGGGCACGGCTCCGATCACTTCGAATTCAGGTGTCGCGTCGAGTTGCGCGATGTAATCGTGGCTTTCTGCACTCTGATCGCCGTCATAAACGACGACGGGTAGGCGATCGACATCGAGCGAAATGCCGCTAGCCAAAACGAACATTAAGACGACCGCACCCAAAAGGGCAAAAAGCAGCCGGATGGGGTCACGCATCAGTTCGCGCCACTCTCGTTTGGCGACACTCACCAGCCGCTGAAGGGAAAAATGCCGTTGAGGAGGACGCACGCGGTTCGAATCGGTCGCTTGGCGAAGCGGTTCGATCCGGTTTTGGGCGGGACCCGCCAAACGCGCTGAGGGTTGGTTCTCCTTTTTTCCCCGAGCCATAAGAGGAGCAGCCTCGACCCATTTCGCCTCTTCTGCTTCGAGCGCACGGATGAACGCTGTTTCCAACGAATCTGCCTGATAGTGCGCGATGATCCGGTCCGGCGTATCCTGAATCAAAACCTTGCCGGCGTGCATCAAGGAGATGCGATCGCATCGCATCGCTTCGTTCATGAAGTGGGTGGAGAGGAAGATCGTTACCCGCTCACGGCGCGAAAGGGTGTAGAGCAATGCCCAAAACTGGTCCCGCGCCACGGGGTCGACACCTGAAGTCGGTTCGTCGAGGATCAGGACTTTGGGTCGGTGGAGCACCGCGACGGCAAGCGACAGGCGTTGTTTGACACCCAAAGGGAGCGCCTCAGCCGTGTGATCCCGATAGCGGGCCAGGTCGAATTGGCTGAGGAGGGATTCGATCCGTTCGTGCGCCTCACGTTTCGGCATCTGGAAAATGCGCGCGTGCAGCCACAGGTTGGCTTCGACGCTCAATTCCTGATAGAGGGAAAATTGTTGCGTCATGTAGCCAACGAGACGCCGTGTGGCCAGATCGTTGGGTGCGAGCGGCTTGCCAAAAAGGCGAGACACGCCCTCGGTGGGCGGCAACAGCCCGGTGAGCATTTTCATCGTGGTGGTCTTGCCACAACCGTTCGAACCCAGAAAACCAAAGATTTCGCCTTCGCGAATGGCAAAAGAGACGTGATCAACCGCAGTGAAATCACCAAAACGTTGGGTGAGCCCTTCGGCGGCGATGACGATGGGGCGTTCGTCTGCGGTGGTTGGGGCGTCTTCGTGCGCCTCTCGAGGTGTGACGGACGTCGCTTCAGTCGAGAGGGGGCGCGACACCGTGCCATCGTCGTGCGCATGGGTCATCAAACGGGCAAATGCGGCTTCGAGGGTTGCTGTGTGTGTCGCGTGCTTGAGCGCTTCCGCGTCTCCTTGTCCGATGATCCGACCACCGTAGAGCGCCAGAAGGTGCGCAAACCGTTCTGCCTCTTCCATGTATGCTGTGGCGACAATTACACGCAGTTGTGGCCGTTCCGTTTGAAATTGCGCGATTAAGTCCCAGAAACGGCGACGGGAGAGGGGGTCGACGCCGGTGGTGGGTTCGTCGAGGATGAGCCAATCGGGGTCATTGATGAGCGCGCAACAGAGCGAGAGTTTTTGCTTCATCCCGCCGGAGAGTTTTCCCGCGGGGCGGTTGCGAAAGCGCCAGAGATCGGTGGCGGTGAGCAGGCGTTCGATCGTTTGTGAGCGGTACGGCTCCGTGAGCGCGAAGAGATCGGCAAAATGGGTGACGTTTTCCCAGACGGAGAGGGTGGGGTAGAGATTTTTACCGAGCCCCTGAGGCATGTATGCAATGCGTTCTTGAAAACGCTGCCGCTCTTGCCGCACGTGCAGATCGTACCCGTCGAAGCGAACGGTCCCGCTTTGCAGCCGTTTTGCCGTTGCCAAAAGTCCCAACAAGGTCGATTTGCCCACTCCGTCGGGTCCGATCACGCCATAGGTACGTGCTGGGGGAAGCGCCAGCTCGGGAACGGATAGCGCGACCGTCTCACCGTAGCGGTGCGTGACGTTGCGCAGAACGATGAGGGGTTGGTCGGTAGCTGCGTCAGCGTGCATCGTCGCCGTGTCGCGGTTCGGTCACCAGAATGCGGGCTACTGCCGGAAGTCCACCGAACAGCGCATCGCGGTGCTGCCGGAGCCAATCCGCGTCGGCCGCTACCCGCACGCGGAAACTCAGTTTGGCCCGTTCGTCAGCGGTTTCGACGAATTTGGGGGTGAACTGCGCTTCGGGCGAGACGAATACGACTCGCGCGGGAATAACGCGATCGGCTGGCCACCCTTCGGGGGCGATTTCGGCGGGTTGCCCCAACGCGACATCGCGCATTTGGGTGGGGGTCAAAAAGATGTCGATGTAGAGATCGAGCGGATCGACGAGTGAAATCAGGGCAGCACCCGCGGGGATCACTTCACCAGGGAGCACGTAGCGCTTGAGCACCCGTCCAGCGATCGGGCTCAACACTTGGGTATCGGCCAGCTTGCTGTCGATGACGTTGAGCTGCGCTTTGGCCGCGTCGACCTGCGCGGCAGCCAGTGCCACCCGTTTTTCGGCGAGATCGAGCGCGGTTTGTGCATTGACCCACGCCGTTCGGGCGCGATCGAGCTGATCTGAAGAAGCAAATTTTTGTTGCTGTAACTCCTGAGTGCGTTGATAGCTCGCCCGCGCAAGTTCCAAATCGGCTGCTGCTTTGCGGCGTGCGGCTTGGGCTTCGGCGAACGCGCGCTCGGCAACGGTTACTTGCGCTTCGATCGCTTCACGTTGCGCTTTGAGTTCGCTGCTATCGAGCGTGACCAGAAGTTGATCTTTCTCGACCCAGTCGCCTTCGCGTACGGTCACCGAAATCACCTTACCGGGAATCTTGCTAGCCAGGTCATACTGGCGCAATTCGAGACGACCGTTGCCGATGGGTAGATGCTCAGTGGCATGGTCGCGCAACCAGCCGCGTTCGATCAGCCGGGCCTTGAGCCGTTGCCAAGCCGTCAAATGCTCGGTGTCATCGGCAGCTACCGAATAACCGATCCAAGATGTACTCAACACCGCTGCGACAAACGCGGCACGAAAGCGGATGCGCGAGTGGGCTTGTCGTTGGGGCCTAGGAGGTTGATCGAACATAGCGTGTTGAACTCGATTATGAACTTATGGTCATTATAGCGCTGATACTGTCTCAGTCAATTACCGTAAGAATATGTATTATGTAAAATCAAGCATTGGGTGATCCCGGCTGGTTCGTTGAGTGCTTGTTCCGACCGCTACATCCCCCACACGCCGATCGTTTGCTCGGCTTTTCCGGGCCACGGGTATTCGCGCTGCCAGATGCGCGCTTCCCACGGGATTGCGTCGCGGCGGTCGA
>NZ_JAHLSY010000018.1 GCF_019049855.1 Hydrogenophilus thiooxidans
GCGATACCTTTGGGCGTACAATCACCGCATTCCTCAACGCGCTTTGGGTCATATGACTCCTATTGAGAAACTCCGATGGTGGCAAACCGAGCGACCAGAGCTTTTCGTTTCAAGGGTAGATAATGTCGCGGGTCTTGACAGGTAACAAAGCGAAGTTAGCAGAACAGGCTGCACGAATCGCGTCACTCAACGAAGCGCTCGCCCAAACGCAGCAGGCGTTGGAAGCCGAACGTAAGGCCGTCGCCCAAGCCCGCGCCGAGGCCGACGCATGCCGCGCTGAAGCGGAAAACTTACGCCGTGTCCTCAAGGAGTTCATCACCTTTGGCAGGTCCCTTGAGAACGTGCGCGGCAGTTTCGTCAATCTGGCCAACCGCGCTGAGGCCAATAAAGATGAAGCCGAGCACGCGCAGAAGTCTGCCACGCAAACCGAAAGCGTCGTGCGCACGATTGCGAACAATCTGCAAAAACTCGCGGAAGCTTCGCAAGAGGCGATGGTGAAGATCGGCGCGCTAGATGAACGGGCGCAACAGATCAGCGGGATCGTGAACCTCATCCGCGAAATCGCCGACCAGACCAATCTTCTGGCGCTGAACGCCGCGATCGAGGCGGCGCGTGCCGGTGAGCAGGGGCGCGGCTTTGCGGTGGTTGCCGACGAGGTGCGCAAACTCGCCGAGCGCACCGCGGTCGCTACTTCCGATATCGCGCGTTTGGTTGAGCAGATCCGCAGCGACAGCAGCGCAAGCCGCACCGCGATCGTCGCGTTGGCGGAGCGCGCGAAGAACCACAGCGAAGAGAGCCGCACCACCGCGCAGGAGGTGGAGACCCTGGGGAACGAAATCGAAACGATCCACCGTGAAGCGGCGCTCTCGGCGCTTCGCGCGTTCTGCGAAATCGCCAAACTCGACCACATCGTCTTCAAATTCGAGGTCTACCAGGTGATTCTGGGCAACAGCACGAAGCGTGCTGAGGAGTTTGCCAGTCACCAAGCGTGCCGCCTCGGTAAATGGTACTATGAAGGGAAAGGACATCACTGCTTTAGCCATTTTCCCGGTTTCCGGGAACTCGAAGCGCCCCACCGTGCGGTGCACGAGGCGGCAAAAGCGGCGCTAGCAGCGCACACTCAGGGGCAGTGGGATCAGGCGGTCACCGCGCTTACCCAGATGGAAGAAGCGTCACTTCAGGTGCTCACTACCCTTGACCGGATCGTTGCTGCCGGCGAGGAAAATCCGGCGCTTCTTCATTGCGAGACCGATTGATCAGCGAATGAGGCAGTCCCAATCTTCGCTGCCATCCAATACCCCCGGCGCAACCGCCTTCACGGGACGCCGGGGGTGGGTTGATGCGTGCGTAGTCTCCTCGAATCGGTGCACGCGCGCGTCGTTTTGCCGCTGCGGTAACGCCACTTGGTCACGCGCACGTTCGCGGTGCGCTCCATAAGCCGCTGCAACCCACGCTTCCAGTTGCTGTAATTCCGCGCGCAGCGCGCAAACCGCGAGATCGTCCGGGTGGCGTGCGGCAACGGCGTCGGCATTGAGCGCCGCACGCCGCACCTGTTGCCACACCGCTTCCCAGTCCATGATGGCTCCGCTCCATGACGATCTTGTCATGAAGCGTTATCGGCTGTCGGGGAAAAAACTTGAGGGTTTTTAGCGCGGGGAAGAGGCTGCCCACCACCATTGGGGGTCGAGCACCGTCGCCAGCGCCTGCCCCCGAGTCGCCAACGCCACACACCCCGCTGGAGGCGCCGCACCATCGGGTAACGGCTGAGTAGCAATGCCACCGGCGCGCTCGGCGTCGTCGACACCGGTAAGCACCGTCTGTTTCCCGCACGAAAGCGCCACCACCAGGGAATAAGTAAACGGCGGCCGCTGCGCTTCGGGAAGAAGCGGCCGCCACGGGTAAGGGGTATCGGCAACGGAAAGGTACCAGACCCCGTTTACGAACCGACAACCCTGCTTCGATACCTGGGGAAAGAACGCCGCGACCGATTCGGCAGGCACCGCAACCGCTTGCTCCGCCACTGTAAGCCAGAACGCCCACAAGATCGCGGGCGCAAACGGTATTGCCACTTCCCAACCATCGCGCGTTTCGCGAACCCCCCATGCCGCTTGAGCGGTCGCTTGCGACAACCACGCCGCTTTCACCGTCGCGATCGCATCCGGATCCCCGGAGAGGACGAGCCGCAGCGTCGCCCCCATGCGGTAGCAGCGCATCGTCATACCAAGCGGCGTTGATGCTGCACGGGCTTTGGCCGCCTCGAGCGCCACCGCTTGCCAGCGGTCGAGCCGTTCGGCAAACGCTGGCGTGATCGGCACCGGGTCTGCGGTGACGGTCACCGACCACCCTGGCAACGCTTCTTGCCAGACCCCCTGCCACGTTTGCGCCCATAGCGACAACGGCAAGTGGGTCGTACGCCGAGCGTCATCGTCGTCATGGCCCGTTTCTGGAAAAAAGGGTGCGTTCGGTTGCGCCGACACCAACGCCCGCCACCACAGGCGCCACGAGGGGCCGTCTGCTGCCGGTTCGCAGACCGGCTCGCCCGCCACGCTGGTGAGCGAAGCGGTGCTGAAATGGCGCCCCCCCGTCACGGGTTCGGTAGGCACCGATGGCGCTTCCAGAACGCTTTGGGCGTCAAGCTGAGGGGCAAGTTGCGCCGGCTCCTGGGCAAGTGATTCGACCGCAACGGAGCCAGGTACGGCAAAGAGTTCGACGGCATCGCGAAGCGCGCGTTTGTCCGCCGCAGCGCTCGATACGATCCACGACCAAGTGGTTGCGTCTTCGGCGATGGGGTCGGGGTCCGCGCGAACCGTACCAAACGCAGTGAGCGCTGCAACGAGCGCTTCTTGCATCGCGCGGCTTGCGCGTACGTGCGGCGCGGGGGTCAATGTGACGCGCCACTCAGAAGGTCGGTGGTCGGAGTGCAGTTCTCTGGGAGCATTCGTGTCGAGCAACGCCTCTTTGCCAGGCCATTTCGCCAACCGCTCTTCCAGAATGCGCGCCAGCCGCGAAAGCGCCTCGTCCCCCATCGCTGCCGCCGCCCCTTTGAGCGAGTGCGCCAAGCGTACCGCCTCTTGCTGAACCGCTTCGCTCCAACCGTCGCGGTCGGCCTGCGCCAAGAGGGATTCGATCGCCGCGATCGTTTCGGCCTTTTCCGCTGCGTAGAGCGCGTTCAACGCTTCGTCATTCACGCGTCACCCCGCGCCGCAGCGTTTCCGTGATCTGCGAAGCCTGTTTGCGCAAATCCTCTTCGGCTTCGCGTTTCAAGACGATGATACTGATGCGCCGGTTTTGCGGCGCGTAGGGGTCTTCCGGCACGAACGGAACGGTATCGGCCATGCCGACGACGCGAAAAACCTTCTCCAAATCCAACCCTCCGGCGACCAACTCCCGCCGCGCCGCGTTCGCCCGGTCGGCAGAAAGTTCCCAGTTGGAGATGCCGCGCCCGTTGTTGGCAAACGGGGTGGCGTCGGTATGGCCCGCGATCATGATCTTGTTCTCGATGCCACTCAGCGTACGCCCAATGAGGCGCAGGAGATCCCGCATGTACGGTTGGACCTGACTGCTGCCGGATGCGAACATCGGCCGGTTTTTCTCGTCGACGATTTCGATCGCCAACCCGTCTTCGGTGATCTGCATGCGAATCTGATCGCGCAGCGCGCGCAACGTGCTGTCGGCCTCGATCATCGCCTCCAGGAGCGAACGCACCCGCTCCATTTGCGCGATTTCACGCCGCTTCTGGTTTTCCTGCTCCTGCGCCTCGGCGTCGCTCGTCGCGCCTTGCACACGTTGCATATCTTGGGAATCGTTCTTGCTATCCGAACGCCCTTTCGTCGGCAACGACCCGTCGCCGCCATCGCGTTGGAAGGTGCTCTTCGAAGGGGTGTCCCCCCGCTTCACCTGCCCGATGCGCCGGGAGAGATCCTCGCCGCCCCCCGGGATGATCCGCTCCGCGTCGCCAGAGCCCGACCCGCCATCACGCGCGACTTTGAGTGGGTTCTGGAAAAATTGCGCGATCCCGTCAAGATCCCCTTTCGCGGTGGAACCCAGCAGCCACATCAGAAGAAAGAACGCCATCATCGCGGTGACGAAGTCGGCGTACGCGATCTTCCACGCGCCACCATGCGCGCCACCGCTTACCTTTTTGATCCGTTTGACGATGATCGGCTGTTGGGTATCGTCGCTCATCGCGCTACCCGGTTACTTGCGGTTTTTGAGCTCTTCCTCGAGCTCGGCGAAGGTGGGCCGCACCGTCGACCACAACACCTTGCGGCCAAATTCCACCGCCATCTGCGGCGGGTAGCCGTTCATGCTCGCGAGCAGCACCACTTTCGCCACCTGGAAAGGCTTGCTGCCGTCTTCGACCTTGAGTTCGAGCTGGCTGGCGATGGGGCCGACGAAACCGTAGGAAACCAAGATCCCCAAGAAAGTCCCGACGAGCGCGCCCCCGATCATCTTTCCGAGCACCGCGGGCGGCTCCCCCACCGAGCCCATCACGTTTACCACCCCCATCACCGCAACGACGATACCAAATGCGGGGACTGAGTCGGCCGCTTTTGCGATGAGGTGCGCGGGCAAATGGGCTTCGATGTGGTGGGTTTCGATCTCTTGCTCCATCAACCCTTCGATTTCGATTGCGTTGAGGCTGCCGCTCACCATCATCCGGAGATAGTCGGTAATGAATTCCACCACGTGGTGATCGTGCAACACCAGCGGGTACTTGCCAAAAATGGCCGATCCTTCGGGGTTTTCGACGTCCTGTTCGATCGACATCAACCCCTCTTTGCGCACCTTGGTGAGAATCTCAAAAAGCAACGCCAGCAGTTCGATGTAAAACGCACGGGTGTAGGGCGAATTCTTGAATACCGCCGAAAGCCCCCCGACCGCCGCTTTCAACGAACTGGGGTTATTGGACGCGACAAAGCCCCCAATCAACAACCCGACGATCGCGATATATTCGGTTGGGACGAAGAGCGCGGCAAGGCTACCGTGCACCGCGTAGGTGCCCAGCGCCGACGCCAGGATGATCACGTAACCGATCAGGAGAAACATCGGGTCTTAGCCGTTTCCGATTGTCCCATCAGCGGGTGACCGCAGACGCCTCGCGCCGCCGGTTTTTCTTCACCGGCAACGTGCGCTGCGCGGCGGTCAAACGGTGTTTGCGGTTTTCCTGCCCCGCCCCGGCACGCGACGGCATATGGCATAAGCCGCAGACGAAGGTCTTCGCCGGTTCATAGGCGTGGGTGATGAAATGACCGCCACACTGCGAACAGGGGGTAAGTTGCAACAGCTCGGCGTTCAGAAAACGCAACAGCGTCCACGCGCGGGTAATACTCAACACCGGTTCGATTGTCACCGCGTCCAAGGCATCGAGGTAGAGTTGGTACGCGGTGATCAAACGCCGCCGATGGTCGGTTTCTGTCACCTGCTGCCAGAAGTTGGCAAAGAGCGTGGAATGGATGTTGGGCTGCCAACTCATGAACCAATCGGTAGAAAACGGCAACATCCCTTTGGGCGGCGAAATGCCCCGCACCTGTTTGTAGAGCTTCATCAACCGATCGCGGCTCAGCACCACCTCCGCCTCAAGAAGCTGCATCCGCGCCCCCAACCGGATCAATTCGGCTGCGATCAAGATTTCTTGGGCATCGGCTTCGATCTGTTCAAGTTTTTTCGCCATCGCTATCTCCCACGATCCGTTTTTTGCGCGACCTTGTCTGCGCGACGATGAGCGCGTGTAACTGCGCCGCGGCTTCGTCGCGCCCCACGTCCCCTGCCAACTGCTGCAACAATTCGCCATCGAAGCGAAATTGCGGCACGAGCATCGCGCCTTGCGCCAACCGAACCAGTTTGGCGGGCGAAAGCGCCTGCAACCACCGCAGGTCCTCCTCGGCCACACCAAGCTTCACCGCTGCTGCGGTGACATTCTCGTGCGCCATTCGTTGCGCGAGGATGAGGAAATTGAGGTTGAGTTCGCGAATTTCCTCGGCAAAGTCTGGGGCTGGCATCGTCGGCGCTCCTCCTGCCGCCACAGTATAGCAAGAAGCACCCCCCGCCCAAAAAGGGGAAAAGCGAAAAAAATGGGCAGCAATTTCGGTTTGTGGTTTTTTTGCTACACTGTGCGGACCGCCGTTACCGTACTGCTTCCCGATGAATTTCTGTTCTGTCTGTGGCCATCCCGTTGAACGGAAAATCCCGCCCTTTGACCATCTGCCACGTTACGTCTGCCCCAACTGCGGGACGATCCATTACGAAAATCCGCGCCTCGTCGCAGGGACGTTGCCGCTACTGGGCAACCAGATTCTGCTCTGTCGCCGCGCGATCGCCCCGCGAATCGGCTACTGGACCCTTCCTGCCGGCTTCATGGAGTGCAACGAAAGCACCCTGGAAGCCGCGATGCGGGAAACCTGGGAAGAAGCGGGTGCACGGGTTCGGATCGACGCGCTTCATGCCCTTCTTGACATTCCCCACATCCATCAGGTCCACCTCTTCTACCGCGCGACCCTATTGGATCAAGACTGGGCGCCCGGTGCGGAAACCTTGGAAATTCGCCTCTTTCCGTTATCGTGCCTGCCGTGGGACGAACTGGCGTTCCCCACCGTTCGCCGCGCGCTGGAGTACCTGTTGCGCGGCGAAGCCACCTCCCTCACGCCACAGGGTGCCGTCCGCTATCCGACCTTACCCCTCGTCGAAACCTTGCTCCCACGCTCCGCACGCCCTTAGTGGCCCGCTCTTTCAGTAAATGAGACGCACCGTCCCAACCGCGTAGCGCTGGGCAAACGGCCGGGTTGACTCCACTCCCTCTTCGTAGGAGAGCAACTGGTACGATTTGGCGTCCCGTTGCTCCGTCAGTTTTTGCGCCGCACGCTGGAAAATGCGCCACGATTCGCCATGGCCGCCCGTGGTAAGCGAGCGCAGGGTGAGGACAAGGCGCACCACCTGTTCCGATTCGGGCTGCACCGCAATGCTCCAGTTAGGTGCAAGCGGATCATAAAGGGCGTAGGCAATGAGCGCCGCTCCGCCCAATTGCCGCAGGAGCCCGAGATGGGAAATCGGCGCAGAAGCTTGATTGGTCGCTGTAGCCGCGGTAGCGCCAGCGCCATTTGCTGCGTTCGCAGCGGAAACTCCCAGCGAGGAATCGGAAAGTAACAGCGCGCTCCCGACAACAGCTGCACCTTCTTGCCCAATTTCGGCATAGGAGGGGCGGTCGTGCGCGCAACCGGTAAGCCCCAACACCCCCCACGCTACGAGCGCGAAGAGCCGCATCTGCTCTTTGGCAAGACTACGCATGCTTATCCTTTTTCCCGTCACGCGGATGCACACCATATCCCTTCGCTCACAAATATTGAAACAAGCTCAGGTTGGAGACCTTCACGAACGACTGTTGCGCTGCCGAAAGCACCATCTGTTGCTGCGCCAGTCGCGACAACGCCTCGGTGTAGTCGAGATCCTCGATGCGCGAGCGCGCTTGGGCGTAATCGAGATCGAGCGCCTTCCCCATCTCGGTGAGCGCATCGAGCTCCGCAAGCTGCGACCCCACCTTCGCCGTATACTGCTGCACCCGCGCCAAAAAGCGATCGACCGCAGCAATTCCGGCGCTTGCTGCGTGGATGGTGGTGGCGCCAGCCGTAGCCGGATCGAGCGCGTCGATCGCATCTTGGAGGTCGTTGAAAAAGCGCGCCAGCGGATATTGCGTCGGTGGTCCGGCAACGAACGTGCTTTGATCGGCGTCAAAAAGCCCCCCAGGGCCGCTCGCCGAAGACCCCGGCACGTTCGCGTCGATCCGCCGCGCTGCGCCCACCTGCATCTGCTTGACGTTCGCATCCCCCTGATAGTAGTAGCGATCGGGGGTGACTGGGTTACCGTCGTGGTCGCCCCAGGCGATCGGCGGCCGATCGTTTTTGAAGCCGCCAAAGAGATAGTTACCCTGTCCGTCCTGGCTGTTCGCCAACCCAACCAGATTGGCGAGTTGGCTGCGCAGATCCTGCGCGAGCGCCGCACGGTCGGAAGCCGTGAGCGCCCCTGTACCCGCTTGCACGAACTTGTCGCGCAGGTATTGCAACGTGTCGCTCATCTGGGTAAGGCGCGTATCGGTCAGCCCAAGCACGTCTTTTGCGTAGCCGATGTTTTCGAGAAACTGCTGGTTCACGCTCTGCGACTGCTGCAATTCAAGACTGCGCGCTGCCCGCACCGGGTCGTCCGAAGGCACGACCATCTTGCGGCCGCTTGCCACCTGCAGTTGCGTCTGATGCATTTGGGTCTGCGCCCGCTGCATCGCGAAGATGTTGCGGTCATAGACTTGGTTGGTTGCAATCCGTAACATGGTTGCGCTCCCGGTTACCGCGCAATCGCGAGCACTTCGTCGAAGAGCTTCTGCGCGATCTGCATGGTCTTACTTGCCGCCTGGTAGGCCTGTTGAAACTGGATGAGGTTCGCCGCCTCTTCGTCGAGGTTGACGCCCGCGTAGCTATCCCGTGTCGCCTGCACCTGATCGACCAGCGCTTTACTGGCTGTGGCTTCGGTTTTCACCGAACGCGCGAGCGTTCCCAATTCGGCCACGGCGCTTGCCCAGGCGGTTTGAAACGTCGCGGTGGGATTGCCCGCACTGTCGGCGTAGAGCATTTTCGTCGTCTGAAGGCCCGAAAGCGCGAGCATATTGCGATTGTCGGCTGGCCCTGAGCCCGTTGCGCTCGTGGGATCGTTCTGCGCCGCAGCTACCGCCCGCGGATCGCTGAGCGCCATCGCCAGAGTTCCCCCTTGCGCGGGAAACGGCCGCACCACGACACGCTCGCCACCACTCAGTGCGCCAGAGAGCGTCAGTCCTTGGAACGTTCCGGGCAATGTTCCACCCGAATAGAGCGTCTGGCCGTCGCGCAGCCGTGTGATCGTGTAGGTTCCTGAGGCGTAGCGGATTTCGAACGAATCGGGTTGCATCGCTGCAACATCGAGCGGCGTTGCCCATCCTACGGTGAGGTTGCTCCCTTGGTCGCCCGTAAAGGTCTGAGTTGCCGGCACGCCACTGAAAAAGGCACGATTATTGACACCGTCCAACCCGAACCCTTGCCGATGTTGCGCGTTGAACGCCAACGCAAGCGTGGTCGCCAAAAAACCCAACTGATCCTGCATCGCATCGAGCCCTTCGCGACGAAACGCAAGAAGCGCCCCCAGCTCCCCGCCAGTGAGGAGCCGCTCGGGCACCACCTGCGGGGCTCCACTCCCACCAAACCGATAGGTAAGCCGACGGTGCATGGCATCGCCGGGATCGGCTTCGGTAGCGAGTGTGGCACTGGCCACGCCCTGCACGAGTGTCTGGCCGCTCCCGATGAAGACCGACATCATCCCCTGCTCGTCGATCACTGTCTTGATCCCGATCAGTCCGGCAAGTTCTTTGGCCAACTGGTCCCTCTGGTCCAGGAGGTCGTTCGGGGGGGCTTCGGCGCCGCGGGTCGACGCCTGCAGGATCTGCTGATTGAGCTCGGCGATGTTGCGCGCCAAAGCGGTCACCTGCTGCGCCACGCCATCGAGCCGCTGTTCGACGTCTTGACGAATCTCGTCGATCCGCGCGTCGAAGAGGCGAAAGCGCGCTGTCAACACCTCACTCTGCGAAAGGAGCGACTGGCGCGCCGCAATGCTTTCTGGGTTATCGGCTACCTCTTGCACTGCATCGAAAAAGTGCTGCAGCGCCGGGGAGAGCCCAGCGTCCGGGTCGGCGACGAGGTTGTCAAGCGGCGCGATCAACTCCTGATAGTGTTGCGCCTGCGCGTGGCGGGCGGTTGCGGAGAGGAGGTTACCCTGCAAAAACTGGTCGTACGCGCGCTCCACGCCCACCAACAGCGCGCCCCTACCGATGTAGCCGAAGCCGACAAATTGCGGAAATTGGGTACTTTGGTTGACCCGCTGACGGCTATACCCTTCGGTATTGGCGTTCGCGATGTTGTGGCTTGCGGTATCGAGCCGGTAGCGTGCTGCCATCAACCCCGTCAAGCCAATCTGCAACATGCCCATCGCTCTGCTCCTTGCTGCGGTCTTACCTTAGACTAAGCAAGTTTCATGCCGACTTCTGCCAGCGCGCTGTGCAGCGCTTCGTGGCGAATGAGGCGCGTCAATTTTTTTGCGTACGCGGGATCGGTGGCATACCCCGCCGTAGCGAGCGCGTGGGCGAAGGCCTCGGGGGTTCGGGCATTACGGACACGGGCGTAGCGGTCGTTTTCGGAGAGGAGACGGACATAATCGGCAAATGCCGCTTCGATCGACGGATAGGCACGAAATTCCGCAATCTGCGTTTGCGGGCGACCGGCGACATATTCGGTGGTCCGCACCCGTACCCGCTCTCCGTCCCAGTCGCTTCCCGCTTTGATGTTGAAGAGGTTGTTCGACGGTCGACCGTCAGGGTGTTTGAGCATTGCGCTACCCCAACCCGTTTCGAGCGCGGCATGCGCAAGCAGATACTCCGGCGCGACACCCAGCGCTTGAGCGGCACGCTGCGCAGCTGGAAGCAACTGCCGAACGAAATGGGCGACCCGATCCGCCCCTTTCGCATCGGCTGGTAGCGGCTGAAATGAGGTCACTTCTGAAGTCGATGACAGGCTCGCCCCCGCGCCCTTTTCACCCGCTGCCTCCCCTCCTTCCGCCGTTGTCGCAGCGTCGGTTCTCTCCGCCCCACGTGGCTGCCCAAGCGGAACGAGCGGGGGAAGTGCTTCCGAAGTGTGAAGCGGCGTGAGGGTGGGATCCAGTCCCAAAAGGGTCTGGACCCAGTGACGTTCGGCGACAAACGAGCGTTCGGTAACGGGCGCAGCGCTCTCTGCTTCTGTCCCCACCGGCTCCCCTCCGTCGCCTCCTTGGACAAAGGAGCGTTCGCTCACGGGGGGCAACAAAACCTCTGGTTGCGCAACCGCACTACCTGTCGCACTGGTCTCGACGAGCGACGCCGCCTCACGCATTTCCTTGGGCGTAGGCAGGTTAGCGGCAAGCGTTGCCGGCGTCGCTATCGGCGCGCTTTTCGGCAACCATTGCCGGGTAAGTGTCGCAGCCAACCCAAAACCGCCGCTTTTCGCAAGATCGCTGGCAAGCTGCTGATCGGCAAGCTCTTGCCAAAGCTTTTGCGCACTCGAATCAGTAAGTGGATTCTCTGGGACGGTGGCGCGCATCGCTTTCAGCATCTGGTGCAGCATCAACGCTTCGAACTGCTGGGCTGCCCCCCGGATCGCTTGGTGCGGGTCGCCGGTTTGTGCTGCGCGCCGCAGCGACTCGACCGACCTGGGATCAAACGCGGGAAGGGTCGCCACGGCCATCTCAGATCACCTCCAGATCGGCTTCCAACGCCCCTGCCGCTTTCATCGCTTGCAAGATGCTGATGAGATCCATCGGTGTCGCCCCGAGGGCGTTGAGCGCCTGGATCACCTCAGCGAGGTTCGCCCCCCCTTTGATGTGGTGAAGCACCGCAGGGGGCTGCTCGATTTTGACCGAACGCTGACGCGCAGCGACCGTCTCCCCACCCGCGAGCGGCGTCGTCGGCTGATTGACCGTCAGATCATCCTGGATCGTCACCTTGAGGTTGCCATGGGCGATCGCCACCGGCTTGAGCCGCACCTCTTGATTCATCACCACCGAGCCGGTGCGGGCATTGACGATCACTTTTGCCGGTTCGGTTGCTGGGGTGACCGGTAACTCCAGAAGCTGCCCCAGGAACGCCACCCGTGCGCTCGCCTCCTGCGGGGCGTCGACGAGGATGGTGCGCCCATCTTGCGCCACAGCAGCCCCTGGGCCGAACTTCTGGTTGATCGCGGCAACGACCCGAGCAGCGGTGGTGAAATCGGTCGTTTTGAGCTCAAGGTAGAGCGGCCCTGCTGCGGAAAGGTTCGAAGCAACCTCGCGTTCCACCGTCGCGCCACCCGGAATTCGCCCCGCAGCAAGGTGGTTGATCGTTTGCGACGCCCCCCCCGCCTGCGCACCAACCCCACCCACCAAAACGTTTCCTTGCGCGATCGCATAGATCTGCCCGTCGGCCCCTTTGAGCGGCGTCATCACCAGGGTGCCGCCGCGTAAGCTTTTCGCGTTGCCGAGCGAAGAGACAGTGACGTCGATCCGCTGTCCGGGCTTGGCAAAAGGGGGGAGCTCCGCTGTGACCATCACCGCTGCGACGTTTTTGAGCTGCAAGCGCGTGCCAGGAGGCAGCGTCACGCCTAAATTACGCAACATGTTGAGGGTGCTCTGTACCGTAAACGGCGTCTGGGTCGTCTGGTCACCAGAGCCATCGAGCCCGATCACCAGACCGTACCCGACCAGTTGGTTTTCGCGCACCCCCGCAATGGTTGCGATCTCTTTGAGGCGTGCGGCATGGGCAATGGGAAGCGCCGCCATCGCCCAAAGGAGCAGAATGGAGACGATCCGGCCCCAATTAGCTGCTGTGATCCGCTCTGCTGCCATAGGTCCGCTCCTCAAAACGGCAAGACGTTGAGGAAAAAGCGCTGCAACCAACCCATACGCTGCGCCTCATCGATGTAGCCGCTGCCGACATACTCGATGCGCGCGTCCGCAACCTGCGTCGATTCCACTGTGTTTTGCGCCGAGATGGTGTCTGGGTTCACCACCCCCGAGAAGCGGATGTATTCCCGCCCCTGGTTGATCGCAACCTGCTTTTCTCCGGAGACCAGCAAATTGCCGTTCGGGAAGACGTCGATCACGGTAACGGTGATCGTGCCGTTGAACGCGTTGTCCGCCGAAGCCCCCCCTTTGCCTTCCAGGCTCATCTCGGAGTTCGCGGTCAGGCCAAGGCCAGTCAGGCCGTTGAGCGGCAAGCGGCTCATCGCATCGACTTTCGCGCTGCTTCCCGTTTTGCGCGAGGCGTTTGCTCCAGAATTCTTTTTCGCCGAGGTCTTCTCCACCAGGTTGATGGTGAGAATATCGCCGATATAGCGGGGTTTGCGGTCTTCAAACAGAGGGCGAGTTGCTTGGGCGCGAAAGATCGCACCGTTGGCCGCTGGCTGCGCCTCAATCGGTACCGGACGCGCGGTCATCGGCTGATGGACGATCGCAGGCGGCGTGGTATCGAGCGCCGCACACCCGGCAAGCACCGCCACAAGCCAAACCGAGAAAAGCCCTGCGCTTTTTTGCGCCAGCGGCTGCCACGCTCCGCTCCCGAATCGGTCGATTGCCCGCTGTGCCATCTCTCGATCCCTTTCCCGCAAACCGACGCGCCCCTTAGAGTTGCGTCAACCGGCCCAACATCTGGTCCGAGGTCTGAATCGCTTTGGTATTGAGTTCGTAAGCGCGTTGCGTGACGATCATACTCACGAGCTCTTCAGCGACATTGACGTTGGAGTTTTCGACATACCCTTGGATGAGGTTTCCGCTACCGTTCGTTCCGGGAACATTCACTTGAGGGGGGCCGCTTGCTGCGGTCTCGGCAAAGAGGTTTTCGCCGAGCGCCTGCAGCCCCCCTTCATTGACGAAGGTGACCAGTTGAATCTGCCCCACCTGCACAGGAGCCACCGCGCCGGGTTGCAGGACGCTCACCGTGCCGTCTTTACCGATCGTGATCGAGAGCGCGTCCGCCGGAATGTTGATCGCATCGGCAAGGGGATAACCCGAAGCGGTGACCAGATTGCCTTGATTGTCGAGCTGCAGCGAACCGTCGCGGGTGTAAGCGGTCGTGCCGTCGGGCATCTGGATCTGCAAAAAGCCGCGCCCTTGAATGGCGACATCGAGCGGATTGTCGGTCTTTTGCAGCGTTCCCTGTAAAAAGATTCGCTCGGTGGCAACCGGCCGCACGCCAGTGCCAAGCTGCAGGCCACTGCCGATCTGGTTCTGTTGGGTGTTCTGCGCCCCCGGCTGCCGGAGCGTCTGGTAGAGGAGATCTTCAAAGACCGCGCGCTGCCGTTTGTAGCCGGTGGTATTGACGTTTGCCAGGTTATGGGAAATGACGTCGAGCTGCGTTTGCTGCGCGTCAAGCCCCGTGCGGGCGATCCAAAGCGAGCGGATCATCTCAATGCTCCTGATGGCGATTACTGGGGGTCAAGATAGCCCAAGCGGGCGAACGCAAGCGGGCAAAGTAAGGGGCGCTTTTCTGTCCATTTCGCTCATCGCGGCGTCAAGAGCGCCGTTGCGCGTTGATCGTCCTCTTCGGCAACCTTGATCGCTTTGGTGTTCATCTCAAACTGGCGCGCGAGCGCAATCATCCGCACCATCTGGTCGACCACGTCGACATTGGACTTTTCCAAGTACCCCCCACGCACAGAGACCGTGGGGTCTTCCGGAGGCGGCGGCGTCCCGGCCGGCAGGCGAAAGAGCCCATCGTCACCGCGCTGCAATTGGGTAACCGGCGGATTGACGAGCCGCAATCGCCCCACCGCTTCGACCTGTCCGTTCGCGGGGTCGATCGCGTTGATCGTGCCGTCTTTGCCGACCAGATAGGTACGGTCGGACGGAAGGGTGATCGGCGCGCCGCCTTCGCCCAAGACCATTTGGCCGTTCGGCAGCCGCAACATTCCGCCGTTGTCAACCTGAAACGCACCGTTGCGGGTGTAGGCTTCGCCCCCATCAGGCAATTGCACTGCGAACCAGCCAGGACCTGCGATCGCGACGTCGAGCGGCCGCCCGGTCTGCTCCAGCACCCCTTCGGAAAAACGCGCTGAAACGGTGGCATCGACGACGAACGCACGGCTGGGGAGCGCTTGCGACTGCACATGGACCGCACGGAGCCGATGCAACGCCTCTTTGAACCCCGGGGTATCGACGTTCGCCAGATTGTTCGCAACCGCCGCCTGCTGTTCGAGCGTATATTTCGCGCCGGTCATCGCGAGGTAGATCATTCTGTCCATGGCTTACCCTCACGCTTACCGCAGGTTGATCACCGTCTGCAGGATCTGGTCTTGCGTGCGGATCGATTGGGCGTTCGCCTGGTAGGCCCGCTGCTGGATGATCATATTGACGAGTTCCGCGGTGAGATCGACGTTTGAGGACTCAACCGCACCGCCGGTGATGAAGCCGCGCGTGCCAGAGCCCGGAATCCCCGCCGCTGCCTGCCCCGATTCGAGCGACGCCGCCCACATGTTGTCGCCCATCGAGATCAACGCGTTGGGATTGCGAAACGTCGCGATCGCCACCGTTGCGATGTCCTTCACGTCGCCGTTGGTGTAGCGCGCCTGCAGCCGCCCCTCCTTGGTCACCGAAACGCTTGCAAGCTCCCCTGCCGGACGGCCGTCCTGGCTGAGTGTCGTCACCGACGAAGCCAGCGAATATTGCGTAGCGTTCAATGTGACATCCACCGTTCCGTCGCCGCCACCACCAAAATCGGCCCCATTCGCAAGCGGTGAAGTGACATTGACGGTCAGATTGGGCGAAGAGGTCAAGGCGCCGGCACCGTCAAAAGTCAGGGTACCGATCGGGTTCGTTGTAACCAGCGTGGAATCGCCATCGAACGAACCATAAACTTCCCAGTTACCCGGCGCAGTTTTCCGAAAATAGAAAGTAAGATTGTGCGCGATCCCGAGCGAATCATAGACCTGAACGGAGGTGCTGAAGTTGTACGTCTCCGGATCGTTGGCGTCGAACGCCGCAGTGATCGCCGGCTGCCCGGCGTCGAGGTTGAAGGTCATCTCGACCTGGCTTGTCTCTGCCGGTTTGCCCGCGTCAAAGGGCACCCGAATCGGCTGCGGGTCACCGGCCCCAGCAGCCCCCGGATAGCCCAGCAATTGGTAGCCGTTTGCCGAAATGACGTATCCATCTTTGTCAAGCTGGAATTCACCGGCGCGGGTATAGAACATCTGCAGGTCGTTGGCAACGGGCCGCTTGGTGATGAAGAACCCTTCGCCGTTGATCGCCATATCGAGCGCGTTGCCCGTGGTCGTGATGCTTCCTTGCGAGAAGTTTTGCCGCACCGCCGGAACGCTCACCCCGCTTCCCACCTGCATGTAGGGGTTTGCCCCCAACGTGGTGGAATAGACGTCGGCAAAAACGGTCTGATTCGCTTTGAAACCGGTGGTATTGGCGTTTGCGACGTTGTGGCTGATCACATCGAGCGCTTTTGCGGAACTCGACAACCCGCTCAAACCTTGTTGGAAAGCCATCGTTGTTCTCCTTCAACTGAGGACCTGCTTGATCTCGTCGAGCCGATAGACCCCTTCCGATCCCAATTGCAGGTCGGCACCGTTCGGCCCCCGCACCACAGCGGTAACCTGCGCCAACTGCAACGTTTTCGCCGGGACCGGATCGCCATTGCTTTTTGCCTCGACCACCATGCGGTAGGTGCCCGGCGCAGCGACTTGACCGTCATCGGCGCGACCATCCCAAACGAAATTGTGGGTACCCGCCTCCAACGCCCCCAAGTCGAGTTTGCGCACCGGCAGGCCATTGGCGTCAAAAAGGGTGACGACAACTTGATCGGCAGGTTGCGTCAATTCAACCCCGCCAACCCCACCGGCCTGCGTGAGCGCCATCCGCTCGCCCTCGATCAGCACGCCGCGCCCCACGAGCGCCGAAAGTTCCGAGACGCTATTGGTCTCAAGGAACTGTTTGAAAAGTTTGTTGAGGTTTTCGATTCCCTGAACCGTGCTCATCTGCGCAAGCTGCGAAGTCACTTCGGCGTTGTCCATCGGGTTGAGCGGGTCCTGGTTTTTGAGTTGCGTGGTCAGCAGCGTCAAAAAGCGGTTCTGCATTTCGTCGGTTGCCGACGCGCTGCTGCTTTGGCGCCCCCCCAGACGGGCCAAAATGGCATCGGCGCGCGGGGTGGTGGGTGCGGTGCTGGGGGCGGAAATTGCGCTCATGGCTCAGCTCCTTGGGCGTTAGCCTTGCAACAGACGCAACACGTTTTGCGGCGCGGCGTTCGCTTGCGCGAGCATCGCGGTACCGGCCTGCTGCAGGATCTGCGCGCGCGACAGCGCCGCAGTCTCTTGCGCGAAGTCGGCGTCACGAATGCGGCTGCGCGACGCCGAGAGGTTTTCGATCGCGCTTTGCAGGTTGTTGATCGTCGCTTGGAAGCGCGACTGGACCGCACCGAGGGTGGCGCGGATGTCGTTAACCGTTTTGAGTGCGGCATCGATCGCACTGACTGCAGAGAGCGATTCAGCGACACCAGAGATCGACTGAGTGGCTGTCGTCGCATTATTGATCGCCGAAGCGTTACCACCTGAAAAGATGTTGAATGCCGAAATCGCGATCTTGTCTGAGGCGGTCACCGAATCGACCGTGTTCCCGGTATAGACCCCCTCTGTCGTAAAGCCACTCGCTGTGCTCGTGCCGCTAAAATTGGCGCCCACCTGGAAAATAAATGCTGCGGAAGCCCCGTTTGCTGCACTGTTGTTCAAAACCTTCACCCCGTTGAATTCGGTATCGCGGCCGATCCGTTCGATTTCAAGCTGCAACTGCCGAAACTCTTTTTGCAGCGCGTCGCGATCGCTCGTCGAGTTCGTCGCGTTGGCTGACTGCACCGCAAGGTCGCGCATCCGCTGCAGAATGTCTGCAATCTGCCCCAATGCCCCTTCGGTGACCTGTGCCATCGAAATTGCGTCATTTGCGTTACGCACTGCGACGGTCATGCCGCGAATCCCTGAGGTCATCCGTTCGGAGATCGCAAGCCCCGCGGCGTCGTCTTTCGCGCTGTTGATACGCAGCCCCGAGCTCAACCGCTGCATCGCGGTCTGCATCTCGAGCCCACTCTTGTAGAGGTTGCGCTGCGCGTTGAGGCTCATGATGTTGGTGTTGATTACGCTCATGATGTGGCTCCTTTTCGAATTGCGTTACGCAAGTAGGGCGTTACTGCCCGATCGTCAGTGTTTTCTTCAGCAAATCTCGTGCCGTATTCATCACTTCGACATTGTTTTGGTACGAACGGGACGCCGAGATCATGTTCACCATCTCTTCCACGACATTGACGTTGGGCATGCGCACGTAACCGTTGGCGTCCGCCGCTGGGTTGTGGGGGTCATAGACCATGCGGAAAGGGGCAGCGCTCTCAACGATCTCTTTGACCCGCACCCCTTTAGCGACCTCGCCCTGAATGGGTCGAACTTGAAACACCACTTGCTTACTGCGATAGGGCTGACCGTTTTCATCGACCACACTCTCGACGTTCGCAAGGTTCGACGCCGTGGTATTCAAGCGCACCGACTGCGCCGAAAGCGCGGAACCCGCCACCTGAAAAACATTCAACAGACTCATCGCTCATTCTCCTCATTGCCCGGTGATCGCGGTTCGCATCCCACGCAGGAGCCGGTTGATGAAGTTGAGGCTCGCTTCGTAGTAGAGGGTGGTTTCCGCAAACGCGGCGCGCTCCTGATCCATATCGACCGTGTTGCCATCGACACTGCTCTGGAGTTCGGTGCGATAGCCGGTAAAGGCGTCAAGCGGCAGCGCCGCTTCTTGAGTGCCCGCAAGGTGTGCAGGATGCGTACGCTTCAGTTCCGGAGCGGAAACTCTCCGTTTTTCTCGCACTGCCCCCAACGCAGCGCGAAAATCGAGATCTTTCGCTTTATAATGGGGCGTGTCGGCGTTGGCGATATTCGACGCGATCATCTGCTGGCGTTGGTTGTGCACCCGCAGTGCGGCGCGTTGAAACGCCAAGACCTTTTCCATTTTGTCCACCATGACTCTGCTCCTTCCAAACGACCCACCCACTTCACAAGCAGGTTGCGTGCCAGACAGAATATCGCGCCGCGTTCCATCCGAACGGCAAAAAAAAGCGGCTTTTTTTCGGCAATTGGCCAGTTTTGCCGCGGCAAAGGTTGCCGTTCTTTTCATCCATTCCGTAAGCACACCCCACGCACTCGCTGCACCAGACTCGGCGGGGCCGACTCTGCTCTCACCAACCGAGCTGACGCGGATGGTCGAAGATGCGGTTACCCCGTTACTGCGCGGCATCGAGGACCGCGTCACGTTTGCGATCGCCGCCCCATCGGTATTGGAAAACCGCCCGGCCTGTACCGCAGCGCAAGTCGACGTTCCGCCCGGCCAACGCCTTTGGGGACAGATCATGGTGACACTGCGCTGTTTTGCGCCCGATCCCTGGACGGTCTACGTGCCGGTCTACGTTCGCCGCTTCGGCACCTATCTTGTGACCACACGCCCGCTGCGGCACCGGGAAACCGTAACCGCCCGCGACGTTCGACCCGTGGAAGGGGAGCTCACCACGCTACCCGAAGACGTCGTGCGCGCCACTTCCGAGGCGGTAGGAAAAGAGTTGCGCGTGAGTGTCGCACCTGGGCAACCTTTGCGAAGCAGTTGGCTCGTCGCACCACTTGTCGTGCGCAACGGACAAAACGTCACCGTGATCCAACATGGCAAAGGTTTCCGCGTCGAAACCGAAGGACGCGCGATGAATAGTGCCGCTCAAGGCGAAGCGGTGCGCGTGATGTTGCCCAACCGCCAGGTGATCGAAGGCAGCGCCACAGCCGACGGCGCAGTGGTCGTCGAATGAAAAACGGCTCAAGAATTTTCCGCGTGAACCGTTAACTGCGAATACCGGAATCGAGGAGCGGGAAACCGATGAAAATCGACAAACCAATTCTGCCACCTGGCGGTGACCCTGCAGTGCGCGGGACCCCATCGACGCGCAAGCCGGAACCGGGCCCAGGAGGGGGTCGTCTGCCTCCTCCTCCATCGCCATCGGCGGACGAAACCGTTGCGCTCTCTTCCCGAGCAAGCCTTCTGGCGCGAGCGGAGCAGATGATGAACGAGGTTCCCGAAATCGACTGGCAGCGAGTCGAGACGCTGCGCGCCGCGATTCAAAGCGGTCAATTCCGGATCCACCCGGAAAAAATTGCCGACAGCTTGGTGCGTGAAGTCGAAGCATTGCTCCATCCCGAATCATGAGCGAAGCGAAGCTGCCCGCGCCCACCGCGACCCAGCAGACCCTCCTTGCGCGCATACTCCAAGAGGAAATCGCGGTGCTGAAAAGCTTTCTGACGGCACTCGACGCCGAACGGCGCGCCCTGCACAGCAACGACCCCGCAGCGATCGAAGCGGCCGTCACGGAAAAAAACCGCATCGCCGACCAGCTTCAAGGGTTCGAGCGCCAGAAGCTGCGGGTGGTGGCAAGCACTGTTGCCGGTGCCGAGTCGGAACAGAAAGCGGTGCTCACCGCGTGGCAACGGTTGCCGCCGCTTGCCGACGCGTGGCATGCAGTGTGTCAACTGGCCAGACAATGTCAGGAGCGCAACCAAGAAAACGGGGTATTGCTGCGAGAGAAACAGCATTTCGTGCAGCAAGCGCTCGACGTGTTGCTCCACAGTCAAGAGCGCCTGAACATCTATGATGACAAAGGGCAATCGCGCTTGACCCTCACGGGGCATTCCCGAAAAATCGGTTCGGCGTGAATGCGTAACGAAGGGGTACGATGGAGCGGTTCGTCATCTTCAACCAAAAAGGGGGCGTAGGCAAATCGACGCTTGCGGTCAATTTGGCCGCAATCGCTGCGGCACAAGGGTATCGCACCTTGTTGATCGACCTCGATCCGCAGGGCAACGCCACGCTCTACGCGCTGGGTGCCATTGAGCCGCCCAAACCCACGCTTGCCGATTACTTCGATCAAACGCTCAATTTTCGCCTCAACCCCTGGCCCAGCGAAGCGTTCGCCCACCCCACTAGGTGGCCCAACCTGGCGGTTGCCGCCAGCGATCCCGAACTGGAAGCGCTGCTGCCCAAGCTGGAGAGCCGCTACAAAATCTTCAAACTCCGTGACCTTTTGGATCAGTTGGCGCCGGCATTCGATCGCGTCTATCTCGACACGCCGCCTGCCCTCAATTTCCTGACCCGCTCTGCGCTCATCGCAGGCCACCACTGCCTGATCCCCTATGACTGCGACGATTTTTCGCGCCGGGCGCTGCTGCAACTCGCGGAAACGGTAGCGGAAATCCGGATCGACCACAACCCGTGCTTGGCCATCTTGGGCATCGTCGTCAACCAGTACCAAACGCGGGCCGGGGTGACGCAACGCGCCGTGGCGCAGCTTGCCGAATCGGGATTGCCGGTATTGGAACCCTTCTTGACTTCGTCGGTGGTGGTGAAAACGTCCCACGAACGGCGCGAACCCCTGATCGCTTTTGCCCCGAAACACCCCTTGACGCAAAAAATGGTTGCCCTCTTCGCCGCGATCGAAGCCCGCGTTCCCCAGTCGTAACGCACTATTGACTGCTGCCGCTCCGGCAACCCCCAGTACCTTTCCCGTTTACAACGCTTCGAGCTTCGCCACGCTCAAGAGCAACCGTTTGACCCCGACACTAGGGCCGAAACGAACCGTTGCCTGTTGGTGCACACCGCTGCCTTCCACTTGAAGAATCACCCCTTCGCCAAACTTGGGATGGCGAACCGCTTGTCCTGGCTGCCACAAAAAACCGGACCGATCACCCGGCGCGCGCGCCGATGGTGGAGAAAACGCCGCGTTTGATACGGCGTCCCATTCGGGCGCGCGCGGCTTGCGCCCCGAGAGCGGCAGCAACAGCGTTTCCGGAATCTCCGTGACGAAACGGGAAACCGGCCGGTAACGGCTTGCGCCATGCCAAAATCGGCTTGCTGCCCAGCTCAAATAGAGCCGCTCTTTGGCACGAGTGACCGCTACGTACATCAAGCGCCGCTCCTCTTCTAGGCCCGTACCGTCAGCACCAAAGCTGGGGAGCGCATTTTCGTGGGGAAATACCCCATCTTCCAACCCGACCAAGAAAACCGCGCCAAACTCCAGCCCTTTCGCGGCATGCACCGTCATCAGACGCACCGCGCGCTCATGACGCTCTGCCTGCAATTCACCCGACTCGAGCGCGGCGTGCTGAAGAAAGAGGGTGAGCATCTCGTGCCCGGTTGCGGTGATGCCTTCGCGCGCCATCTCGGCGACGAATTCGTGCCCCGCATCAACGAGCGCCGCCAGGTTCTCTAGCCGCTCTTCGCGCGCCACGCGATCACGGGTGGCTTCTTCTGCAAAAAGGTCCTGTAAGCCGCTCTTTTCGATCACGAGCGCGATCGCATCGGGAAGGGGCAACGTCGCGGTGGCATCGCGCAACGCGTCGATGAGCGCCGCAAAGCGCTGGACAGCCGCCCCGCTGCGACCGCCAAGCCTTTTCGCCGCAAGCGCCCAGTGCCCTTCGCTTTCGGTCGCAGCGAGCAACTGTTCGACCGTTTTCGCACCGATACCCCGTGCCGGTACGTTGATCACCCGCAGCAGCGCATTGGTGTCGTCCGGAAGCACCAGAAGGCGCAAATAGGCGATCGCGTGCTTGATCTCCGCCCGATCGAAAAAGCGCAATCCCCCGTAGACCCGATAGGGAATACCGGCTGCCAACAAATGGTGCTCGAAGAGGCGCGACATCGCGTTTGTGCGATAAAGGACCGCGATCTCATCGGCACTCCAACCGTCGCGAATCAACGCGCCGATTTCATCGACGACGAACTGCGCCTCTTGCCCCTCGTCGATCGCTTCGAAGGTGCGGATCGGCTCCCCTTCGCCGCGATCGGTCACGAGCGTTTTCCCCAACCGGCTCGCGTTGTTGGCGATGATGGCATTTGCTGCCGCCAAAATGTTGCCCGCTGAACGGTAGTTGCGTTCGAGCCGAACCAGCTCCGCTTGGTATTCTTGCTGGAACCGCGCCAACAATGCGCTCATCGCGCCGCGAAAGCCGTAGATCGCCTGATCGTCGTCCCCAACGCAGAAAAGCCACGCCCCCACCTCGCCGGTTGAAACGTCGCACGCCAGCTGTTGCAACCAACGGTATTGCAACGGGTTGGTGTCTTGGAACTCATCGACCAGGATGTGTTGAAAGCGGCGGCGATAGTGCGCCCGCAAGGTTTCGTTGCGATGCAGCAGATCGAGTGCGCGCATCAACAATTCGGCAAAATCGACTACCCCTTCGCGCGCGCACGTGGCTTCATACTCCTGCCACAAGGTGACGAACAGCTGCCCGCGTGCGCCTTGCGGCGCGATCTCCTCCGGTCGCTCACCGCGTTCTTTGTGGGCGTTGATGAACCCGACGAGTTCGCGCGGCGCCACCATCGCCTCTGGAACCGCCAAACGCTTCAGTAGCCGTTTCACCAGCGCCAACTGGTCGGCCGCATCCAGAATCTGGAACGCACTCGGCAACCCTGCCTCGGCGGCATGACGGCGCAACAGACGATGCGCGATGCTGTGAAACGTCCCCAACCAAACGCCCCGCTGCCCATCGACCGCCTCTGGCGCCACCAATCGCGCAAGCCGCTCGCGCATCTCCCGCGCCGCTTTGTTGGTGAAGGTCACCGCAAGAATCGCTCCCGGATCGACCCCTTCCCGTTCGATCAGCCACGCAATCCGATGGGTCAATACCCGTGTCTTCCCCGAACCGGCACCCGCCAAGACCAACGCATGGCCTGGCGGTAGCGTCACCGCACGCCGCTGCTCAGGATCGAGCCGCGCCAACACGCCTTCGCTCATCACGCATCCTTTACGTCAGCCTGAGCGCGATTGTACCCAAGGCCACGCGCCACACTCGCGTGTGTCCCGATAACGCTCGTCACGTGCACATAGAGGTAGCGAAGAAGCGTTCAGAAAATGTGAACCAAAAATCTTGCTTTTGCGCTTTTTACGCGATAAAATGCGCGATTACACTGTTTCATGGTGATCTCCTCCTTTCTTTTGAGTGGTTTTGTCTCCCTCCCTCTCCATCTAACCCATGGAGTTCCCGCCCGCGCCCTTCGCGCGGGCTTTTTTTTGCCGCTTCCCTTCGCGCTATACTTCGGTTCTTACGCGCATGGCAAGGAATCGCGATGAAAGAGAAGTACGACGCCTTTTCGATCGAACAGACCGTCCAAAACGAGTGGGAAGCGACGCACCCCTTCGCGGTGACCGAAGACCCCACCCGCCCGAAGTTCTACTGCCTCTCGATGTTCCCCTACCCCTCCGGCAAACTCCACATGGGGCACGTGCGCAACTACACGATCGGTGACGTCCTCGCCCGCGCCAAACGGATGCAAGGGTTCAACGTGCTCCAACCGATGGGGTGGGACGCATTTGGGATGCCCGCGGAAAATGCCGCGCTTCAAAACGGCGTACCCCCCGCGCAATGGACCTACAGCAACATCGCCTATATGAAGGGGCAATTGAAACGGTTGGGTTTTGCGATCGACTGGCAACGCGAACTCACCACCTGCCGTCCCGAATACTATCGGTGGGAGCAGTGGCTCTTCAAACGGCTCTACCAGAAGCGGTTGATCTACCGCAAGATGGGTTGGGTCAATTGGGACCCGGTCGACCAGACGGTGCTCGCGAACGAACAGGTGATCGACGGCCGCGGGTGGCGCAGCGGTGCGCTCGTGGAAAAGCGCGAAATTCCCATGTACTACATGCGCATCACCGCGTACGCCGAAGAACTGCTGCAAGGGCTCGAAACGCTCCCCGGTTGGCCGGAACAAGTCAAACGGATGCAAGCGAACTGGATCGGCAAGAGCGTTGGCGCCGAGGTTCGGTTCCCCTACGACGAAGGCTCGATCGGCGAAAGCGGTGTGCTCACTGTCTTCACCACCCGTCCAGACACCTTGATGGGCGCCACCTACGTCGCGGTCGCGGCCGAGCATCCGCTCGCGACGAAAGCCGCGCAAAACGACCCGCAATTGGCCGAATTCATTGCCGAATGCCGTCGGGGGTCGGTCGCCGAGGCCGACCTCGCGACCATGGAAAAGAAAGGGATGCCAACCCCCTATTTCGTGCGTCACCCCCTTACGGGGGAAAAACTCCCCGTCTGGGTGGCGAATTACGTCGTGATGGCGTACGGCGAAGGGGCGGTAATGGCGGTGCCGGCGCACGACGAACGCGATTACGCTTTTGCGCAAAAATATCGTCTGCCGATTCGCCAAGTCATTCGCCCTGAAGGCTTCACCGGCACGATCGACGGAAGAGGCCCATGGGAAGAGCGCTTTGCGGCCAAAGGGAGACTGGTCGACTCCGGCCCCTTCACCGGACTGACGTCGGAGCAAGCGTTTTCCGCCATCATCGCTGCGCTTGCGGAAAAGGGGTTGGGGCAACAGCGGGTCCAATACCGCTTGCGCGATTGGGGGATCTCACGCCAACGCTACTGGGGTTGTCCGATTCCGGTGATTCACTGCGACCACTGTGGTGAGGTACTCGTTCCCGACGAACAACTCCCCGTCGTTCTCCCCGAATCGGTCGCGATCACCGGTCGCGGCTCACCGCTAGCTGAACTCGCCGACTGGGTCAACGTCCCTTGTCCCGAATGCGGGCGACCCGCACGGCGGGAAACCGACACGATGGACACCTTCGTCGAATCGAGTTGGTACTTCCTGCGTTACTGTTGTCCCGACAACGACCAAGCGATGGTCGACGACCGGGTCAAGTACTGGATGCCCGTCGACCAATACATCGGCGGGATCGAGCACGCGATCCTGCACCTGCTCTATTCGCGCTTCTTCACCCGTGCGATGCGCGACCTTGGGCTCATCCCCTTTTCGGAACCTTTCACCAACCTCTTGACCCAGGGGATGGTGGTTGCCGAAACCTTCTACCGCGAAGAGCCGACAACCGGCAAAAAAACCTGGATCAATCCGGCCGACGTGATCCTGGAACGCGACAGCAAAGGGCGTCCGATCTCCGCGGTACACCGCGTCGATGGCAAGCCGGTCACCATCGGTGGCCTCGAGAAGATGTCGAAGTCCAAAAACAACGGCGTCGACCCCCAAGCCCTCATCGACCAATACGGCGCCGATACCGCGCGCTTCTTCATCATCTTTGCCGCGCCGCCGGAAGCGCAGCTCGAATGGTCGGATGCGGGTGTCGAAGGAGCGCACCGTTTTCTCCGCCGTGTCTGGGCGTTTGGCGTTCGCTATCGCAACGAAATCGCGCCCCAGCTTCCCACGACCGCTGAAGCGCGCAGCGCAGCGCTGCGGCAACTTTCCGCACCTTTTGCTGCGGCACGGCGTGAATTGCACCTCATCCTGGAACAGGCGAATCGTGACCTCGCAAAACTCCAATTCAACACCGTTGCGGCTGCGACGATGAAAATGCTCAACCTCCTTGAGCGCCTGCCCGACGGTGACGCAAGCGCACGCGCGGTGCTCGCGCACGAAGGTTTCTCGATTCTTCTCAGAGTGCTGGCACCGATCACCCCGCACCTTACCGAGATCCTGTGGCGCGAATGCGGCTTTGGAGCAACACTGCGCGACGCCCCTTGGCCCGAAGTCGATCCCGCCGCGCTCGCGGTTGCCGAAATCGAACTGATCGTGCAGATCAACGGCAAGACCCGCGGCAAAGTCACCGTCCCGACGGACGCCGACGAACCAACGATTCGCAAACGCGTCCTAGCGCACGAACTCGTCCAGGCGGCACTCGAGGGAACCGAACCACGGCGTGTGATCATCGTTCCGGGAAGACTCGTCAATGTCGTCGTTTGATACCCAGCGCCGCCGCATTTTGACCGCTGCCGCGCTCTTGCCGACGCTTCTTCTTGCGGCGTGCGGTTTTCGACCACGTCATTACGTGGGATTGGCAAAGCACACGCTCCACTTTCGTTTCGACCGCGCCGCCGCGCTCGAACCGCTCGTTCCGGAGATGCTCGTGGGCACACGGGCAATGGTGGTTGCCGACCCCAAAACCGCAGACGCTACGGTCGTTTTGGGACCGCTCGAAGAGGCGCGGGAGATCATCGCGCTCTCCCCGCGCGGGACGGTTCGCGAATACGCGTTGCGCAGCGTCTTGACCGTTCGCCTCGTCGACCGCGCCGGCGAAGAGCGGCTGCCGCCCACCCGCCTCGTTGCCGAACGGGACTACAGCTACGACGACAGCCGCATCGCAGCCCGCGCCGAAGAAGAGCAGGTGATCCTCACCGACATGCGGCGCGAGCTCCTCAGACGCGCCCTCTTGCTCGTCGACCGTCGGCTTGCGGCGCACCCATGAAATGTCCCGCAGCCCGCCTGCCACAGCTCCTGACCCGCAGCCCGTTTCCCCCGCTCTGGGCGGTGACGGGCGATGAGCCGCTCCTCATCGAAGAGGCAGCCGACGCGATTCGCACGCACGCCAAAGCAGCCGGGTTCACGGCGCGAGAACGGGTCGTCATCGACAAAGGAGAGGCGCTTGCCACGCTCACGCCCACCACCGAGAACCTGTCGCTTTTTGCCGAAGCCCGCTTGCTGGAGCTCCGCTTCCTGGTCCCCCCTCAGGGCAACGAGGCAGCCCACTGGTTTGCCGCCCTCTGCGACCGGCCACCGGAAGCCACCGTCACCTTACTGATTTTGCCGCCGCTTGACTGGGCCACGAAAAAGACACGCTGGTACCAAACCCTCGAAAAAGGAGCGATCCTGGTCGAAACCCAAGCGCCGAGCCGCGCGCAACTCCCCCAATGGTGGGCCGAACGGTTGCACGCCCAAGCGCAGTCCGCCTCGAACGAACTCTTGGCCTATTTGGCCGAATGCAGTGAAGGTAACCTCCTTGCCGCAAAACAACAACTGGCGCTCTTAGCACTCCTCTTTCCGCCTGGCCCCTTACCGGACGCAGAGGTACGCGCGGCGGTCACCGAAGTGGCCCGCTTCGACCCGTTCGAACTGCGGCTTGCGGTCCTTACCCGCAACGCACCGCGCGCCGCCCGCCTGATCGCTGCCCTTCGCGACGAAGGGGTAGCCGAAGCGCTCGTCCTCTGGGCGCTCGCTGCGGGCGTTCGCGCGCTTGCTCGCGCAAGCGAGGCCGCAGACCCCCGCGCAGTGGATGCGATCGCCAAGAGCGAAAAACTCTTCGACTCGGCCGAAAAAGAGGCGTTGCGCGCCGCCACCCGCCTTGAGCCAACACGGTGCCATCATTGGCTCCGCCGGGTCGCACAACTCGACCGAATCGCCAAAGGGGTCGAAGCGGGTGACTTCTGGTGCGAAGCCGAACGTCTGGCGCTTGCGCTCGACCCCGCAACACCCCTTCCTGCCGATTTTTCCGTTACCTGGAGCAGACTATGACCGAAACCATCGACGCCTATTTCGACCGTCTGGGTCAAGCCGCACGCACCGCGGCGCAGGCGATCGCGCGCGCGGGCACCGCACAGAAAAACGCAGCGCTTCGCGCGATCGCCGACGCGCTCGACGCTGCACGGTCGGAACTTACCGCAGCCAACGAACACGACCTACAAGCGGCGCACGCAGCGGGCCTTGCGCCCGCACTGATCGACCGCCTCACGCTCTCCCCCAAAGTGATCGACGCGATGATCGAAGGGCTTGAACAGATCGCGGATCTACCCGACCCAGTCGGCGAAATCCGCGAACTTCGGCAACGCCCCTCTGGTATCCAAGTGGGCCGAATGCGCGTGCCGCTTGGCGTCGTCGGGATCATCTATGAATCGCGGCCCAACGTCACCGTCGACGCCGCAGCCCTTTGCCTCAAAGCGGGTAACGCGGCGATTCTTCGTGGCGGGAAAGAGGCGATCCACAGCAACCAGGCAATCGCCCGCTGCGTTCAGCAAGGATTGGCTGCGGCCCAGCTCCCGGCCACGGTCGTGCAGGTCGTGGAACGGACCGAACGCGAGCTCGTCACCCGTCTTGTGGCTTCGCTGCAATACGTCGATGTGATCGTGCCCCGCGGCGGCAAAGGGCTCATCGAAGCCGTCGCCCAAGCCGCAAAAGTCCCCGTGATCAAACACCTGGACGGCAATTGCCACGTGTACGTGCACGCTGCCGCGAAACCCGAATGGGTCGTCCCGATCGTCGAAAACGCCAAAACCCACCGTTATGGGGTCTGCAACGCCGCCGAAACCCTCTTGATCGACGAAGCGGTTGCGCCCCGCTATCTCCCCGAGATCGGCGCGATGCTTGCGCGCCACGGCGTCGAGATGCGGTGTTGCCCCAAAACGCTTTCCATTCTCCACACCGCGCCCGACGTACCGTCTGCGCTCGTCAAACCGGCCACCGAATCCGATTGGGCGACCGAATACCTCGCCCCGATCCTCGCGATTCGCGTCGTCACGGGGCTCGATGAGGCGATCGACCACATCGCGCGCTACGGCTCGCACCACACCGATGCGATCATCACCGAAGACTACTCAGCGGCGATGCGTTTTTTGCGCGAGGTCGACTCCGCGTCGGTGATGGTCAACGCCTCGACGCGCTTCGCCGACGGATTCGAATACGGATTGGGCGCCGAGATCGGCATCTCAACCGACAAATTCCACGCGCGGGGCCCTGTAGGCCTGGAAGGACTCACCAGCGAAAAATGGATCGTATTGGGACACGGCACGATCCGCCGCTGACAGGCGAACAACCCCGTTGACCGGCGGGGAGATGAGCGTTACGATATCATCTCATTCAAACGTTTGTTGGAGGAGAAAATGGTTCGTACGCTCATCGCGCTCATCCTTTCCTGTGGCATGCTCACTGGCGTGCCGGCACAAGCAGCAATCCAGCTGGGCAACGCCACTTTTCCCGATTCGATCACCGTCGACGGCGCGCCGCTTCAGCTCAATGGTGCGGGAATCCGCAGCAAAGTCTTCTTTCACGTCTATGCCATCGGACTCTATCTGCCGCAACCCACCACCCAAGCCGAAGCGGCGCTCACGAGTACCCCGCCGCGCGCGCTTCGCATTCAACTCCTGCGTAGCCTCTCCGGCGCCACGTTTGCTGACGCGCTGATCGAAGGGCTCAAACAGAATCAACCGCAGGAAGCGCTCACCCCCTACCAAGCCAGCATCGACACACTGCGCCAAGCGATCCTTTCCCAGAGCGAATACAAAGAAAACAGCGTCGTGGTAATCCGCGAAGACAAAAACGGGATGGTACATATCACCGTTGAGGAAAAACCGTTGGTGGCGCCGATTGCGCAGCCGGGATTCTTCTCGTTGCTCTTGAGTATCTGGCTGGGTCCGAAACCCGTACAAGATTCCCTCAAAAACGAGCTCCTCAAAGGGAGCGCTTCCTAAGCGTTTCGCATACCGGTAGAATCGCCGCCATCCCCGATCTTGAAGGTGGCGGCAATGGCTTCCCAACCCGAACGCAACGCGACCCTATGGGTGGTGTCCCGCCCGCTCGTTGCCCCCTTTTGGCTAGAGATCGCAGCAACCGCAGACGGCACCGTGGTAGCGGCCACGTTTCGCACCGATCCCCCTGCGTCGTCTCCGCGAGGGAACGCCCCTGAAGCCGTTCGCCAACTCAGCCACTGGCTCGACACCTGGCTCGACGCACCCGCGACCCCACTGTGGCCGCGGGTTGCCCCACACGGCACCCCATTTCAACAACGCGTCTGGAACGCGTTACGAATCATCCCCTGCGGTGAGACGCGCACGTACGGAGCGCTTGCCGCGCACTTGGCGACCAGCCCCCGCGCGGTTGGCGCTGCGTGTGGCGCAAACCCCTGCCCGATCGTGATTCCCTGCCACCGCGTCGTCGGTCGCAACGGGGCGCTCACCGGTTTTTCCGGCGGTCATTCCGGTGCTTGGCTCTCCCTCAAAGCATGGCTACTCGAACGCGAAAACGTGCACCTGTGATGCGCGCCAAACCGGTTACGCTTACCCCCCTCACCCAACAATGGATCGACGCGTTCAGCGACCACCTGTGGTGGGAAGAGGGGCTGAGCGCAAACACCCGCGCGAGTTACCGCCACGACCTCACCAGCTTTGCCCAATGGCTCGAATCGCGCCGTGAGCAACTCCCCACGGTCACCGCAACCACGCTCCTGACCTATCTGGCTGAAAAACCCCGTAAAGCGGCTTCGCAACGACGCCTGATCGCCTGTTGGCGGAAATTCTTTGGCTGGCTCGTCCGAGAAGGAAAGATGGCGCACAATCCATGCCTCTCTTTGACCCAACCGCCTTTACCGCCCAGATTACCCAAAACCCTCACCGAAAAGGAGGTCGAAAATCTGCTGCTCGCCCCAGACCCGGAAACCCTCCTGGGTTTGCGTGACAAAGCGATACTCGAACTCCTCTACGCCACGGGGTTGCGTGTCAGCGAATTGGTCACATTGCACTTGGCGCAATTACGTCTCCAAGAAGGTTGGCTCATCGTCATGGGAAAGGGGAACAAAGAGCGGCTCGTTCCATTTGGGGAATTGGCTGGCGAATGGCTCACGCGCTACTTGCGTGAAGGGCGTCCCAAACTCTGCAAACCGCACACGACCGATGCGCTCTTTCTCACCCAAAAGGGTGAAGCGATGACCCGGCAACGCTGCTGGCAATTGATCAAACACTACGCAAGTGTCGCTGGAATCGACCCCCGCAAAATTTCCCCACATACCCTACGCCATGCGTTTGCTACCCACTTATTGAATCATGGCGCCGACCTGCGCGCAGTCCAGTTGTTACTCGGCCACGCCGATATCAGTACGACACAAATCTATACCCACGTTGCGCACGCGCGTCTTGAGGCGCTCTACCACCGCAACCACCCCCGCGCCTAATCACGGCGCCATTGCCAAATCAAAAAGTTTTGCTAAAATGGAATTACTATGTCGCGTTATAAAAGGACTTTGGCAATGACCCAACACAATATCCCAGTGGAAACGCTCGAAGCCCTTTCCATCGAAGCTTTGGAAGCGCTGAAAAAAGATATCGAAAAAACCATCGTCAAAAAACAAGAGGAGCGCCTCGAAGAACTCAAAGAAGAGGTTCGGCAAATGGCTGAACGGCTCGGCGTTCCTTTTGAAACTTTGCTCGAGCGCATGCTTCAAGAACGCAATGGCAAAGGGCGCAAGAGCGGCGCTGCGAAACGCAAACTGCCGTGGCGCTTCCGCCATCCCACCGATCCGGACAAAGGATGGACCGGCCGGGGTTTGCCGCCGAAATGGCTCCAAGAGTGGGAAGCCTCTGGGCGTTCGCGTGAAGAGCTGCGCGTCAGTTAAATGAGTTGGCACATTCTGTTCGCGCTGCTCTTTGGCTATGCGCTCGGATCCGTTCCGTTTGCGCTGATCGCCAGCAAACTCTTCGGCTTGCCGGATCCGCGCACTTTCGGATCGAAAAATCCTGGCGCCACCAATGTGTTGCGCACCGGCCACAAAGGGGCAGCGCTTTTGACACTCATCGGTGACGCTGGCAAAGGCGCCGCTGCGGTACTGATCGCGCAAGCCGTGACGCAATCCCCAGCGCTAGCCGCCGCCGCTGGGCTCGGCGCCTTTCTGGGCCACGTCTTCAGCTTTTTCCTTCGTTTTCAGGGCGGGAAAGGGGTCGCTACCGCGCTCGGCGTCCTGTTGGCGATCCAACCGTTACTCGGTCTCATCGCTGCCCTCATCTGGCTTACCGTCGCAGCGGTCTCCCGCTATTCGTCGCTAGCGGCGCTCATTGCGGCGCTCCTCACCCCACCGCTTGCGTGGCTTCTCAACCGCACGCCAGCCGAAGTCGCGCTGGTTACCGTGCTCGCAGCGATCCTCATCGCGCGTCACCACCAAAACATTCGCAATCTTTTACAAGGGACCGAATCGAAGATCGGCGCTAAAGCGGCAACGGCCAGCGCGGATGGATCGTCACCCGATAATCCTGCTTCACCGGAAAACCCAACCTGACGCGTTGCGCCGCAGCGTGCGCAATCATCGCCCCATTGTCGGTGCACCACTGCGGCGGAGGAAAGACGACCGAACAGCCTAGCGCCTCCAACTCAGCCGCCAAACGCGCGCGCAACCGCGCATTCGCGGTGACTCCGCCCGCTGCAACCAGACGGCGGGCACCGGTCAGTTCGACCGCACGCACCGTTTTGGCCACCAACACGTCGATCACCGCCGCTTGAAACGACGCAGCAAGGTCCGCCCGCGCTTGAGGGTCCCTGCCAACGGTTTCCGCAGCAAGCGCCACCGCGGTCTTCAACCCACTGAAACTGAACGCGATCTCCGGCGACTGTATGAGAGGACGCGGCAGAGCAAAACGTGTGGCATCCCCCCGCTCGGCCAGCTTGGCCAACTGTGGACCACCCGGATATCCCAACCCCAGGATTTTGGCGGTTTTGTCGAACGCCTCACCGGCCGCATCATCGATCGTCTCGCCCAGCAAGCGATAGCGTCCCACCCCCTCTACCCACAAGAGCTGTGTATGCCCACCCGAAACGAGCAGCGCAACAAATGGAAACGCCAAATCGGGCGCAGCCATCAACGGCGAAAGCAGATGTCCTTCCAAATGGTGGATCGGCATCGTCGGGACCCCGCGGGCAAACGCCCAACTCTCGGCAAACGCAGCGCCCACCAAAAGCGCGCCTGCCAAACCGGGCCCCGCCGTGTACGCGACCAGATCCACATCCGCCGGCGTCCAGCGCGCCTGCGCGAGCGCACGCGCGACGAGCTGCGGCAACCGGCGCACATGGTCTCGTGACGCCAGCTCGGGCACCACACCGCCATAGCGGGCATGCAGCGCCACTTGAGAGAACAGTTCGTGCGCAACCAACCCGGAAGCGCGATCCCAAAGCGCCACCCCGGTCTCGTCACACGACGTTTCGATCGCCAAAATTCCCTTCATACCGCGATTGTACCGAATCCCACTGTGAAAAGCCTTGCCCCCAGTTGCCGCACTCAGGTATAATTGCAGACTTTCCGGTACCAGTTTCGAGGAAACCTTCATGCCCTACGTGCGTGTCAAAGAAAACGAACCCGCCGACGTGGCCATCCGCCGCTTCAAGCGTCTGGTGGAAAAAGCGGGGATTTTGACGGAACTGCGCAAACGCGAGTTTTTCGAAAAGCCCTCGGAAGAGCGCAAACGCAAGCGCGCTGCCGCGGTCAAGCGCTACCAGAAAAAACTGCGGATGCAGATGCTTCCCCCGAAGATGTACTGACCACGCTCTCTTTTTTTGCGCGCCACACTGAAGGAGCCGCTGACTTCAGTGTGGCGAATTGCTTTGCGCCGCAATGATCCCGCCTGAGTTCGTCGAAACCCTTCTTGCGCGCACCGACATCGTCGAAGTCATCGGCAAGCGGATCAAACTCAAAAAATCGGGCGTCAACTATTTTGCCTGCTGCCCATTCCACGGCGAAAAAACCCCCTCCTTTTCCGTCTCACCCAGCAAACAGTTCTACCACTGCTTCGGCTGTGGCGCCCACGGCACCGCGATCACCTTCTTGATGGAATACGAGGGGATGTCCTTTCCCGATGCCGTCGAAGCGCTCGCCCAAGAGGCCGGCTTGGTCGTTCCCAAAACCCGAACGGGTGACCCCAAAGCCGCCGAAGCGGCCCGCAACGAACACGAACAGCTGCTGCATCTCCTCGAAAAAGCAGCCCACTTCTATCAGCAGCAACTGGCGCGCCACCCCGAGGCGCTCCGTTACCTGGAACACCGGGGGATCGGGCACGACGCCATCCGCCATTTTGGCCTAGGGTATGCCCCGGACGACTGGCAAGCACTCTCCGCGATCTTTCCCCATTACAACGACCCACTTTTGGAAAAAGCGGGTCTGGTGGTCGCGCACGAAAACGGCCGCCGCTACGACCGCTTTCGCCACCGCATTCTCTTCCCGATCCACAACCGCCGCGGACAAGTGGTCGCTTTTGGCGGGCGCGTCCTCGACCAAAGCGAACCCAAATACCTCAACTCGCCCGAAACGCCGCTCTTTAGCAAAAGCCACGAACTCTATGCGCTGGCGCTGGCACGGGACGCGATTCGATCGCGCGGACACGTGATCGTGACCGAAGGGTATCTGGACGTCGTCTCGCTTTGGCAGCACGGGATCGACAACGCGGTTGCGGTGTTGGGCACCGCCGCCACGCCGCACCACGTCCGGACGCTTCTCACCCTCACCGACGAGATCCTCTTCTGTTTCGACGGCGACGACGCCGGGCGCCGTGCCGCCTGGCGCGCGCTCGAACAGAGCCTGGAGGCGCTCAAAGAGGGCGTGACGCTGCGCTTTGCCTTCTTGCCAGAAGGAGAAGACCCTGACTCCCTCGTACGCCGTGCGGGCTCGGACGCGTTTCGCGACCACCTACACCAGAGCCGCACGCTCAGTCAGTACCTGATCGAGACCCTAACCGCGGAGGAGACACTCGACACCCCCGAAGGGCGCGCGCGCCTCATCCATCGCGCCCAACCGCTCATTGCCCGCATCGCCGCCCCAGAGCTCAAACGTCAGATCGAACAGGAGGTCGCCGAGCGCGCCCGTATCCCACTCAATGACTGGGCAGCCGCAGCAGCGCCCCTTATCGCGCCGCAGCGGACACGTTCACGCACGCAACCGCGATGGCACGTCACCCCGCGCAAAACCGTTGCGACGTTGGGCACGCGCCTTGTGCGCCTACTCATTGCCCACCCGCGGCTTGCCGCGCGCGTTCCCGTGAACTGGCTCCACCCATCGGAAGATCCCGATCTCCAAGCGGCACAACGGCTCGTCGATGCGATCGAACACGGCGAAATCGCGCCGGAGCAACCGCTTGCGGCGATTCTTTCCCATTTTCATTCGGACGAATCCCTGCGCGCCCGACTCGAATCACATGCCGCAGCGCTTCTTGAGGAATCGCCGCACGGCGACACCGACCCGGAGCGAGAACTTGCAGACCTCCTCGATGCCCTCGCTGCCCAAACCCTGCAGCGCGAAATCGCTGAACTCACGGCAAAAGCCCGTGTCCAACCGCTCACTGCCGACGAACGCCAGCGACTCAACACCTTGATTCGCGACGCCAAACGCCTTCGAAAAACAGAGCGTCGTAGCAACTGAGACGCAATGCCACGGCGTTTATCGCGAGATTCCATGCTATAATGATCGGTTATCCCGGTACCACTCCGAGGTAAAAGCGCTATGACGCAAACCAACAAAAATGGCCAAAAACGCAAATCCACGCGACGTACCCAAACGGCGCGTGCAACCGAACGGGCTCTGATCGAGTCGGTCGCTGCAAACCAAAGTCCGGAAGACGCTGAAAAACGGCGCAACCAGATCAAAGCGCTCCTGGCGATGGGTAAAGAGCGCGGTTACGTCACCTACGCCGAAATCAACGACCATCTTCCGGACGATATTACCGACGCCGACCAGATCGAAGCGATCGTCACCACCTTCAACAACCTAGGGATCAAAGTCTTCGAAGAGGCCCCATCGCCTGAAGAGCTGCTGATCTCCGATACCACGCCAGCGATCGCACACGACGACGATCTCGACGAACAGGCCGAACAGGCGCTCTCCACGGTGGATAGCGAATTTGGGCGCACCACCGACCCCGTGCGGATGTACATGCGCGAAATGGGGCACTCGGAGCTGCTGACTCGGGAAGGCGAAATCGAGATCGCCAAACGGATCGAAGATGGCCTGCGCAGCATGGTCCAGGCGATCGCCGCGTGCCCGCCAACCATCGCGTTCATGTTGGAAACGGTTGAAAAAATCGAAAACGACAAACTGCGCGTCGACGAAGTGGTCGATGGCCTCATCGACAACCTCGACGACATCGTCCCCCCCACAACGGACGAGGAAGAAGACGACGCAGACCCCCTCGACGACGATCTTGACGAAACGCTGGACGAATCCGACGACGCAACCGACGTGAGCGACGACACCTTCGACGAGGTCGGCGACGAAGACGAAGAGGAAGGGGAAGCAGAGACCAAAGAGGATCGCGCAGCGCGCATCCAAGCCGAGAACTTGGCCACCCTCAAAAAGGGGATGCTGGGCCATTTCGCCAAAATTCGCGAATGGTACCAAGCGCTCGACGCCGCGCTCACCCAACGCGGAACCCAAGACCCCGAATACCAGAAACTGCGCGACGCGATCGCGCACGAACTGCTGCACATCCGCTTTACCGCGCGCTACATCGAGCAAGTCTGCGACATCGTGCGCGGCTTCGTCGATCAGGTGCGCCAGCACGAGCGGCAGATCCAAAATCTCTGCACGCAAATCGCGACGATGCCGCGGGACCACTTCCTCAAGACCTTCCCGCCCAACGAAACCCACCTCGACTGGATCAAGAACGAGATTGAAGCGGGCCACCCATGGTCCGAATCACTGGTGCGGGTCTTCCCCAGCGTGCTCGACGAACAGCAGCGGATCATCGAGATCGTCGCGCGCGCGCGCGTTCCCCTTGACGAACTCAAAGACATCTTCAAACGGATGTCGCAAGGGGAAGCGAAGATGCGCGCGGCAAAACGGGAAATGATCGAAGCCAACCTGAGGCTCGTCATCTCGATTGCGAAGAAATACACCAACCGCGGGCTGCAGTTCCTCGACCTGATTCAAGAGGGCAACATCGGTCTGATGAAAGCGGTGGACAAGTTCGAATACCGCCGCGGGTACAAATTCTCCACCTACGCCACCTGGTGGATCCGCCAAGCGATCACCCGCTCGATCGCCGATCAGGCGCGCACCATCCGCATCCCGGTGCACATGATCGAAACCATCAACAAGATGAACCGCATCAGCCGCCAGATCTTGCAAGAGACCGGCGAAGAACCCTCCCCCGAGGTGCTCGCGGAGCGAATGGGAATGCCCGAAGAGAAGATTCGGCGCATCCTCAAGATCTCCCGCGACCCCATCTCGATGGAAACGCCGATCGGCGACGACGAGGATTCGCACTTGGGCGACTTCATCGAAGACACCTCGGTGCAACAACCGATCGAGGCGGCGCTCCAAGCCGACCTACGCGAAGCGATGCGCGAAGTGCTCGAACAGCTCAACCCGCGCGAAGCCAAAGTGCTGCGGATGCGTTTCGGCATCGAAATGAACACCGACTACACGCTCGAAGAGGTGGGGCGCCAATTCGACGTGACGCGGGAACGGATTCGCCAGATCGAGGCCAAAGCGCTCCGCAAGCTCCGCCATCCTTCGCGAGCCGAACTCCTGCGCGCTTACCTTGACAACGAAAGCTGAATCCCCTACCCTCACGCCCTGGCCGCCCTGAGCGGCCTTCCTGTGCGCCCATAGCTCAACGGTTAGAGCAGCGGACTCATAATCCGTTGGTTGTAGGTTCGAATCCTACTGGGCGCATCCTGCCGATTTCTCCAAGAGCACTCATGGCCATTCAATGGTTTCCCGGACACATGCACGCCACGCGCAAGCGGTTGCAAGAAGCGCTTGCCGAGGTCGACGTCGTCATCGAAGTGCTCGATGCCCGCATTCCGGCAGCAAGCCGGAATCCACTGTTGGAGACACTTCGCCGCAGTCGGCAAAAGCCGTGCTTGAAGCTCCTCAACAAAAGCGACTTGGCCGACCCCGAACGCACCGAAAGATGGCGTGCGGCGCTGCAGCAAGAAGCCGGTGTGGCTACGCTGGCGCTCTGCGCCCACCAACCTGCAGACGTGCGCCAGGTGATACCCGCCGCGCAATCGTTGGCACCCCACCGCAATCATCCCACCAAGCCATTGCGGATGATGATCGTCGGCATTCCCAACGTGGGCAAATCGACCCTGCTCAATGCATTACTCAAGCGCAAAGCGGCCAAGGTTGGCGACGAACCGGCGGTGACCAAGGCGGTGCAGCGCTACCACCTGGACGGCTTACGGACCATTTTCGATACGCCGGGCATGATGTGGCCGAAGATCGAAATCGAACACGACGGCTGGATGCTCGCGGCATGCCACGCAATCGGGCGCAATGCGGTGCGTGAAGAAGAAGTGGCGCTCGCGCTCATCACCACGCTTCAGGAAGAGGGCTATGCCGAGCGCATTGCGAAACGATACGGCCTTCCCGAAACTCTGATCACCGCATCCCACCCAGAGGCGATCTTGGAAGCGATTGCCGAACGGCGCGGCTGCGTCGCCCGAGGTGGCGTAATCGACTGGGAGCGTGCCGCCCTCGTCTTCTTGCAGGATTTCCGGGACGGCCGCTTGGGCCGAGTGACGCTGGAGACCCCGGAGAGCCGTACGCTGCGCATCGCGCGCGCCACAACCGGCGACAAAAGTGATATGATCCCAAATTGTCCATTAGGGACACGCTGAACAAATCAGCATTTGACTGGAAATGAGCGAGACTGACCGTATCCCTTCGACATTCACACCTCGGTGGGCAA
>NZ_JAHLSY010000019.1 GCF_019049855.1 Hydrogenophilus thiooxidans
CGCGGTGCTCACCGATATCGAGATGCCGGAGATGGACGGCTTTATCCTGACCAAAAAGATCAAGACCGATCGCCGCTTTGCAGGGATCCCGGTCCTGATGCACTCGTCACTCTCCGGGATGCAAAACCAGCACCTGGGGCGATCGGTTGGGGTTGACGAATATGTGCCCAAATTCCAGCCGCAAGAGTTAGCGGCGATTTTGCGGCGCGTTTTGTACGAAGCCCATGGCAAACGGGAGGGCTGAGCGATGAACTTGCCGGTGAAGACCGTCATTGAACCGGAATTGGTCGAGGAAAAGAGAGAAGGGAGCCCATTCGAAGAGATCGAAGCGCGCGCCGGACTGGCCGGTTCGAACCGCTTCGAGATCCTCCTCTTTTCGTTGGGGACGTGCGAAATCTTTGGCGTCAATGTCTTCAAGGTGCGCGAGGTGATGAGCACCCCGTTCATCACCCGCGCCCCCAACGTACCCCCCGGTGTCGAAGGGTTGGTGAGCCTGCGCGGCAACGTGATTCCGGTGGTTTCGTTGGCAAAAGTGATGGGTTTGGCGCCAATGGACGACCGCCTTGCGCCAACGATGATGGTTGCCGAATACAGCCAAAAGACACTGGCGTTCCTGGTCGAATCGGTGGACCGCATCATCCGCGTCGAGTGGGGGTTGGTGCGCGAACCGGAAAACGTCTCGCAGCAGGTGCACGGGATGATCACCGCGATCACCGAGTTACCCGACGGGCGTATCGTCTCGATCATCGACGTCGAATCGATTCTGGCACGCGTCTTTGGCGAAGAGGTGGTGGGGACGATTTTGCCCATCCCCGATGGATATCGCTACCACGTCTTCTTCGTGGATGACTCGGGCGTTGCGCGTAAGAAGATTGCGGAGGTGCTCGACAAACTCGGGGTGAAGCACGCACATGCGAACAACGGCGCAGAGGCGTGGGCGCGACTCGAAAGTATGGCCAATTTTGCTGAGCAAACCGGCCAGAACTTGCGCGAGCAGGTCGATGTGATTTTGGTCGACGCCGAAATGCCGGAGATGGACGGCTACGTGCTCACCAAATACATCAAAGCCGACCCCCGGTTCGAAGGGATTCCGGTGATCATGCACTCCTCGCTCTCGTCGCAAGCGAACCGGGCGATGGGCGAACGGGTGGGTGTCGACGGCTATGTGGCAAAATTCGACGCCCATGCGTTGGCCGAGACCCTCCGGCCGTTACTCACACGATGATCAAGGAGTGCTGATCCATGGACAAAAACAAAATCCGTTTTCTGGTGGTCGACGATTTTTCGACGATGCGTCGCATCGTGCGCAACCTGTTGAAGGAACTGGGGTACACCAACGTCGAAGAGGCTGAAGACGGCCAGGTGGCACTCAACAAGCTGGAAAGCCAACCGTTCGATTTCGTCATCACCGACTGGAACATGCCCAACATGGACGGGCTGACGCTGCTCAGAAAAATCCGCAGTTCCGAAAAGCTCAAACACCTGCCGGTGTTGATGATCACCGCAGAAGCGAAAAAGGAGAACATCATCGCGGCGGCGCAGGCGGGCGCTTCAGGATACATCGTCAAGCCTTTCACGGCAGCGGTGTTGGCGGAAAAACTCGACCGCATCTTTGCGAAGCTGGGCAAACAGTAGCGCGTGGAGCAAGACGATGAGTAAAAAACACGAATCTGGCGACAGCGACGAATTGCAAGCGTTGTTCGACAGCATCGTCGGCGCTGCGGCGCAGAGCTCGGAACCGGAAACGGAGAGTGGTGACAGCGATGAACTGCAGGCGCTGTTCGATACCGTTGCCGAGCAGTTTCAAGCAAGCGCCGAGGCGGATTCGGATGCTTCTGACCCAGGCGAAGCAGCCGAACCGCCCCTGACACCCGAGCAGCGCGATGAGCTCTACCGCCGCATCGGAAAGGTGGCGCGGCAACTCCACGAAGCGCTCAAGGAGCTTGGGTGTGAATCGGTCGTTGCGGAAGCGGCGCAAGCAGTTCCCGATGCCAAAGAGCGGCTGCGCTACATCGCGCAGAAAACCGAAGAGGCTGCGGTCAAGGTCCTCAATGCGGCCGAGATCGCGTCGCCGTTGCAGAAAGAGTTGGAAAGCAAAGCGCAGGCGCTGCGCGCCCGTTGGGATAAGCTCTTTGCCAATCAGCTCTCGCCGCAGGAGTTCAAAGCGCTCGCGAAAGAGACGCATGCGTTCCTTGCGCTTACGGAAGAGAACGCGCACATCACCGCCGAGCAGCTCATGAACATCGTGATGGCGCAGGATTTCCAAGACCTGACCGGTCAAGTGATCAAAAAAGTGATCGATATCGTCGGCCGGATCGAAACCGAACTGCTGCAGATCCTCATCGAAGCGATGCCAGAAGAGCTGCGACAGAAGAAACAGCAGTCGGAAGGCGACGAAGCCTTGCTGAATGGGCCGGCCGTCCAGAAGGGGGAGGGCGTCTTGTCGTCCCAAGAAGAGGTGGATGATCTACTGAGTAGTCTCGGCTTCTGACGGCTCGGGACAGCGCAGAAACAAGGAGCAGAGCCATGAGCGATTTTGCTGGTATGCAGGACCTTCTCCAGGATTTTTTGGTCGAGGCGGAAGACCTGCTCTCAGGCGTCGATAACCGTTTGGTCGAGCTCGAAAAGAACCCGCACGACAAAAATCTCTTGAACGAAATTTTTCGCGGGTTTCACACCATCAAAGGGGGTGCGGGGTTTCTTGGCGCGAACGAACTGGTGACGTTGTGTCACCTCACCGAAAACCTCTTTGACAAGCTGCGTAACGACGAGCTGTCGCTCACGCCAACGCTCATGGATCTGATCCTGGAAGCTACCGCTGCGGTCCGGGATATGTTCGTCTATCTCGAGCGCGGCGTACAACCGCCCCCCGCAGACGAATCGCTGCTTGAACGGCTGCGGGCCGCTCTTTCCGGGAAACTTTCCGGACCCGCAGGTGGGGGCACCAAAAAGCAGGCCGATGTCGTAGATTCGGGTAAAGATGACGGCAGTGAGCCCGATTGGGAGTTGTTGCACCAAGTGGTTGCAGGAGAAACGGCGAGCGAAGCCAAGGCGACGCCGAAGCAAGGGGACGACCCAGCGCAAAACGGCAAAGCGGAAGCCAAAGCAGCGCCGCCAGTGCCCAAGCGCGCGTCCGTCCCTGCCCCGGTGCGGCGGCAAGCGGAGAATCGGGATCAGGGGATTCGCATCGAAACGTCGCGCCTGGACCAGGTGCTCAACCTGGCGGGCGAAATCGGGCTTACCAAAAACCGCTTGACCGCGTTGCGCAGCGACATCCTGGCGGGGAAAACCGACCCCGATACCCTTCATGCGCTCGACGTTTCGGTCAATCAGCTCGATCTCTTGGTTTCCGACCTGCAAAACGCGGTGATGAAAACGCGGATGCAGCCCATTGGTCGGCTCTTCCAGAAATATCCGCGTATCGCGCGCGATTTGGCACGCCAGCTCGGCAAACAGATCGAACTCGTGATCAGCGGTGAAGAGACCGAGATCGACAAGACGATGATCGACGATTTGTCGGACCCCCTTATTCACCTCATCCGCAATGCGGTGGATCACGGTATCGAATCGCCTGAAGAGCGGGTCGCTGCCGGGAAGAAACCGGAAGGGACGATTCAACTCTCCGCGAAACAGGAAGGGGACCATATCCTGATCATCATCGCCGACGACGGCAAAGGGATGAGTGCGGAAAAGATTCGCGCAAAAGCCGTCGAGAAAGGGTTGATTTCGGCCGACGAAGCGAACGGGTTGGACGACCGGCAAAGCCTCAACCTCATCTTCCTGCCTGGATTCTCCACCGCCGAGAAGGTCTCCGACGTCTCGGGGCGCGGCGTAGGGATGGACGTGGTGCGCACCAACATCACCAAATTGAACGGCACGATCGACGTGCAATCGGAACCGGGGCGCGGAACGACCTTCATCATCAGCCTGCCGCTCACGCTCGCGATTCTGCCGGTACTCCTCGTTCGCTTGGGCGAGCAACCTTTCGCGGTCCCACTTTCGATGGTGCGCGAAATCCTTCCTATTCATCTCGACGAGGTGCGCGAAGTGGGCGGGCGTTCGACGTTGGTGGTGCGGGGCGAAGTGCTGCCGATTCTGCCGCTTTCGCTGCTCCTCAATTGGCCGATGACTCGCACGCCCAGTTACGGTGTGCTGATGCAGATGGCCGAGTTCTCTTTCATCCTTGGCATCGACAGCTTCGCCGGGCGGGAAGACGCGGTGATCAAGTCGCTCGAAGATTTCCGACCCAAAGGCGTTGCGGGCGTGACGATCCTTTCCAACGGGCAGATCGTCCTGATCCTCGACATGAAAGAGCTCTTCGAAACCAGCACCGGCCGCCAGGGGGTGAGCAAGAAAGAGCTGGAGAAATATGCGCAACCCCCTGAAGCGGTGATGCAGCTGGCCTAACCGGCAACGATCGCCAACAACCGCGCTTGGGCGTGCGCAAAAGCGTCGAGCCCGGCGCGCTGCAGATCGGCCCCAATCGCCTCGAGGTCGATCGCAAGCTCTTTGAGGCGCTCGAGGTGCTGGTGCGCCGCCTCAAGTTGGTGCGCCAGGGTCGCCTCGGTGGCCCGTCCGTGATCGAGGAGCGCCTCAAGCGTAGCCAAAGGCAACGTGTTGATCGTCTCAGGTCCGATGAGCGGTTCGACATACAAGAGATCGGAATAGGCTGGGTTCTTGGTGCGGGTGCTCGCCCACAAAACCCGTTGCGGGTGTGCAGCAAAAAGGGAATCGGTAGCCAACAGGCTGCGATAGGTAGCGCCGATCGCTTTGGCCATCGCAACCGCGGTCGTTCCTTGCCACTCCGGGTGCTCCGGCGCCCGTTCCGCCAGGAGGGGGTCGACCGCGCTGTCCATTCGCGAAAGGAAGACACTCGCGACGCTATACCCCGGGGTGATGCCCCGCGCCACTGCTTCGGCCGCCGCGCGGCGGTAGGCATCCGCCACCGCTTGCCATTGGCCGGGTGAGAAGATGAGCGTCACATTGACCCCGATCCCTTCGGCTACGAGCGTCGCCATCGCGTCGATCCCAGCGGCGGTTGCGGGAATCTTGATCAATACGTTCGGTTCGGGAATGCGCGCAACGAGCCGTTTCGCAGCAGCGATGGTGCCATCACGGTCGTGGGCCAATGCCGGACTCACTTCGATACTGACGTAACCGGCGCGTCCGGTGCTCTCCTCCCACGTGGCGCGAAACTGTTGGCAGGCGCTCAATACGTCGGCGGCTACGAGCAATTCGAGCGCCGCTTCCGGCTCCAGGTCGCTCTGCCGCAACGCCGCGAGTTCGTCACGGTAGGCGTCGCTTTGGCTGATCGCTTGTTCGAAGATCGCTGGGTTGGTGGTAACGCCACTGACCCCTTTCGCTTGCCATGCGCGCAACGTACCATCGAGGAGCCATTCCCGTGTCAATTGATCGAGCCAGATCTGCTGCCCAAGCGCATCGATGTGCGCCAAAATGGGATGCCGGTTGCTCATGGTTGCCCTTCGCGTAAAAAAGCCCCGTTGCCGGGGCGTGGTTCGATCGAAATGGGGTGCGGTCACGCCGCGTAGTTTTGCTCCGCGAACGACCAATTGACCAGATGGTCGAGGAACGCGGTGACGAAATCGGGGCGACGGTTGCGGTAATCGATGTAGTAAGCATGCTCCCAGACGTCAAGGGTCAAAAGCGGCGTATCCCCCGTGGTGAGCGGAGTTCCGGCAGCACCCATATTGACGATATCGACGCTGCCATCGGCTTTCTTCACCAGCCACGTCCAGCCCGAACCGAAGTTGCCGACGGCCGAGGCATGGAACGCTTTCTTGAATGCGTCGAAGCTCCCCCATTTCGCTTCGATCGCTGCTTTGAGCGCGCCCGAGGGCTCGCCGCCGCCGTTCGGCGAGAGGCAGTTCCAGAAAAACGAGTGGTTCCAGGTTTGCGCCGCGTTGTTGTAGATGCCGCCAGCAGGAGCCTTCTTGACGATCTCTTCGAGCGGCATGTCTTCGAATTCGGTCCCTTTGATCAGATTGTTGAGGTTATTGACGTAGGCTTGGTGGTGCTTATCGTGATGGTATTCCAGCGTTTCAGCGCTCATATAGGGTTCGAGCGCGTTTTTCGCAAACGGGAGTTCGGGAAGTTGATGGATCATCGTTTGGCCCTCCATGGGTTGGTTGAACAGTAAAGCCTGACCATTCTACTCGGTATTTTTGCCACCGACAACCTCTGCTAACGCCCGGGCGTCGGCAAATTGGATCGCGATCCGTTCTTCGGGTTCCAATTGCGCGGCGCGGGTGATGAGCCGTCCGCTTTCGGAATCGAACACCAACGCATAACCGCGTGCCAAGACCGCGGTGGGGGAAAGCGCCTCGAGGCGGGCAGCGAGCGTCTCCAATCGCCGCTTCGGCTCTGCCAAATCGAACGAGGCGGCGCGTAACCTGTCACTGCTTGCCAACCAAGCCCTGCGATAGGGGGCAAGCAGCGCGAGCGGGTGGGGAAGGCGTTGCGCGATCGCCTCGAGCGCCGTGCGTTGGGCCGCGAGTTGCGCGCGCGGGTGGCAGAGCCGCGCCGCGGTGGCCTCGAGCGTTCGGGCTGCGCTGCGCAACCGTTGGGCAAGCGCTTCACGCAGCGCGGCGTAGCGCTGCTCGAGCCGTTCGCGCCGTTCGCGGATCGCGAACGCGGGCGAGAGCCGTTTCAGGTCCCGTTCCCCCCAATCGAGCTGTTGATTGACCTGCTGCCACTGGATGCGAAACGCACGCTTGAGCCGTGCGTCGAGCTCCTGCACTTGAGACACAACTTCGCTCCACCCTTGCGCGATCAGCACCGCCGCACCGGTTGGGGTGGGGGCGCGGGCGTCCGCGACGAAGTCGGCGATCGTCGTGTCGGTCTCATGTCCAACGCCGCTTACCACCGGGATCGGGCAAGCGGCAATCGCGCGGGCCACGCGCTCTTCGTTGAACGCCGCCAGATCTTCCGCAGCCCCGCCGCCGCGAACCAGCAACACCGCTTCCAAACGAAGTGCCGCCGCACATTGCGCCACGGTGGTGAGCGCTGCGACGATCGCTTGCGGCGCTTGAGGGCCTTGCACCAACGTGGGCACGAGCACCGCAGTGATCATCGGCGCGCGTGCGGCGAGCGTACGCAACACGTCTTGCAGCGCATCCGCTTGCGGGCTGGTGACGATCGCAATGCGGCGCGGAAAGCGGGGCAACGGCCGTTTGCGCGCCGCATCGAAGAGCCCTTCGGCTTCCAATTTCGCCTTCACCGCCAAAAACCGCTGAAACCAAGCGCCGGCGCCGGCGGCACGGATCTGTTGCACATCGAGCTGGTAGGTGCCGCGCGGCGCGTAGGTGGTCAGTTGCCCGAAGACTTCGATCGCGTCGCCATTTTTGGGAAGCCCCCCCCCTTCGCCCCGCATCATCCGTTCGGCGCGCGATCGCCACAACGTGCAGGCAATCGCCGCGTGGTCGTCCCGCAGCGTGAAGTAGAAGTGTCCCGAAGGGGCCCGGCTGAAGTTGCTGACCTCTCCCGTGACCCAGAGTGGGGTCGGAAACGCGGTGGCGAGCGATGCGCGCACCGCTTCGGCAAGGTCAGAGACGGTCCAGATGGGGTCGGACATGGGGCGTTTACCTTGGCAACCGCAGTCGTTGGTGGTATTTTGTCACACATTTTCGATAGCCATGCTCGAGGAGTGCGTTCGTGGGTAGTTTTTCCCTGCTTTCCTGGCCGATGTGGCCGCTGATCGTCGCGTCGGTCGTTGGCTTTGCGATCGTTTTGGAACGGGCCGTCGCGTTACGCCGACGGCGGATCAACCCGCCCGGGTTGCTCGAATCGGTGCTGAGCGCGCTGCGCCAAGGGGAAGCACCGCAAGCGCTGGCCGCCAAATTGATGACCCACTCACCCTTGGGACGGGTCCTTGCGGCCGGGCTCCGCAACTACGCGGCGCCCCGTGAGGTAATGAAAGAGGCGATCGAAGACGAAGGGCGGGTGGTGGCGCACGAACTCGAACGCTATTTGACGACGCTCGGAACGATCGCGGTGATTTCTCCCCTTCTGGGTCTTTTTGGCACGATCGTCGGGATGATCGAGATCTTTGCCTCCCAAGGGGCCACCGCGAACCCGCAACAACTGGCGCACGGCATTTCGGTAGCGCTCTACACCACCGGTTTCGGGCTCATCATCGCGATTCCCGCAACGATTTTCTGGCGCCACTATCGCGCGTACGTTGACGACCTCATCCTGGAGATGGAGCAGGCGGCGGTGCGCCTTATCGAAGTGGCGCACGGTGAGCGGGTCGACGGGTAGGCGTCGGGAGGTTTGGTGATGCGTTTCACTACCCAGGCTTCGCGCCGCGACGCCCCCGAGCTCAGCTTGGTGCCCCTGATCGACGTGGTGCTTGTGATCCTCATCTTTTTGAGCGTCACGACCACCTTTTCGCAAGTGGGGCAGCTGCGGATCGACCTCCCCGAAGGGGAAGCGCAGACGGCGCAGGAGCCGGAAACGATCCACGTCCAGATCACCGCGCACGGGCAGGTGTTCGTCGAAGGCGTCGCAGTTCCGACGCAAGACGTTGCGGCGCTGCGTCAAGCGTTGGTGCGCCAAGCCCCAGCAAAGAGCGACCCGGTGGTGGTGATCGAAGCGGACGCGGCAACGCCGCACCAGCGCGTGATCGACGCGCTGCGCGCCGCACAAGAGGCGGGGTTGGCCAAAGTCACCTTCGCGGTGGAACAACCGCAGTGAGGTGCTGTGGCGTGCGCGGGGGAGCACCGCGCTGGTGGCAATCGCGTGGCTTTGCGGCGCAGGCGCTACTACCGCTTGCGGCGTGCTATCGCCTTGGGTTTCTTGCGCACCGCGCCTGGGCGCAACGCCACCGGCGGCGCTTTCCGGTTCCGGTGATCGTCGTTGGCAACCTGACTGCGGGAGGGAGCGGCAAAACCCCCGTGGTGGAGGCGCTCGCGCGTGCGTTGCGCGAACGGGGGCGACGCGTCGCGGTGGTCAGCCGCGGTTACCGCAGCGACGTTGCCGCTCGTGGCGGCTGCGAGCGGGTGAGCGGCTGCGATCCCCGCCGTCACGGCGATGAACCGACGCTGCTGGCGCAGACGACCGGGGTGCCGGTGATCGTCGGACGCGACCGCCCGCATGCTATTGCCCATCTGCTCGCCACCGAGCCGCATCTGGACGTGATCCTGGCCGACGACGGCCTGCAGCACCACCGGTTGGCGCGACAATTCGAGCTGGTCGTGCTCGATCCCGCAACACTCGGCAATCGCTGGTTGCTGCCGGCTGGGCCGCTCAGGGAGCCCCTTGACCGGTTGCGCTCCGTTTCGGCGGTGCTTGTGCGCGGTGCGGCAAACGACACCGAGGCGCGGGTAACCGTACGTGCGTTGTTGGGGCGTGACGCAATCCCTGCCACTTGGGCATTGACGATCGAACCCGTCGGGTTGCAGCCACTTGCCGCTTGGCGACGGGGAAAAGAAGCGAATTCCGAAGCGCTGATGCCGCTAACCGAACTTACGGGGCGACGCGTCGTCGCGATCGCCGGGATTGCCCATCCCGAACGGTTTTTTGCCACACTCGAAGCGCTAGGGGCAACGGTAGCGCGCTATCCTTTTCCCGACCATCACCGCTTCCAGGCGAATGACCTCCCCAAAGCGGAACCTGGGGTTTGGCGCCTTTTTACCGCAAAAGATGCGGTAAAATGTGCCGAATGGGCCGAAGCAGACGATTTCGTACTGGTCGTTCGTGCCCAACTGCCAACCGAACTTGTCGACCGAATCGAGGAAACGATCGATGGATCCGCAGCTTCTGGACGTCCTGGTCTGCCCGCTCTGTAAAGGGAAACTGCTTGTGCGCAAGCAGCCGCTTGCGCTCGTCTGTCCATTCGATCGTCTGGCCTATCCGGTTCGCGATGGGATTCCTGTGATGCTTGCCGAAGAGGCAGAGCCGCTCAGTGAACCGGAGGTTGCCGCGCTCAAAAAGGGCGTAGCTTCGGCAGCACCCCCCTCGGAACCACGCCCCGAAGCGGGGGCGCTGTGACGCCGTTTCAGATCGTCATCCCGGCCCGGTTTGCTTCGAGCCGTCTTCCTGAAAAGGCGCTTGCGGACGTTGCGGGCAAGCCCCTCGTGGTCCGCGTCTGGGAGCAAGCGCAGCGCGCGGCGGCCGAATCGGTCTGGGTGGCCACCGATCACCCGCGAATCGCCGAAGCGGTGCGACGGGCTGGTGGCGCGGTGGTGATGACGGCGCCGGAACACCCTTCGGGGACGGATCGGTTGGCGGAAGTTGTCGCGCAACACAATTGGGACGATGAGACGATCGTCCTCAACTGGCAGGGGGACGAACCGCTACTGCCGGTGGCGCTCGTTCATGCAGTGGTCGAACGGCTAGCGGCCCATCCCGACGCCGCGATCGCCACCGCAGCTGTTCCGGTGGCAACGGTGCGCGAATGGCGCGATCCCAACGCCGTCAAAGTGGTCTGCGACGCAGCCGGCTACGCCTGCTACTTTTCTCGGGCGCCGCTTCCCTGGGTGCGGGAGCAAGACCCCTTCGCGCTCGATGACGACGCCCCGCCCCCCGTCCCCGTTTGGCGCCATATCGGTCTCTACGCCTACCGTGCCGGGTTTTTGCGCCGTTTTGCAACGTGGGGCGAAGCCCCGCTGGAGGCAGCAGAGAAACTCGAACAACTGCGTGCGTTGTGGTACGGCGCCCGCATCGTCGTCCATTTCGCCACGGATGTGCCGCCGCCGGGGGTCGATACCGAGGAGGATCTGGCGCGCATCCGTGCTTTTTTTACGCAAGCCTGAACGAACAGATTTGGGTCATACGGATTTGGGTAATCGAGAAGGAGGGAAACACAATGCGTTTGATTCTTTTGGGGCCGCCGGGCGCCGGTAAAGGGACGCAGGCACACGCGATCTGCCGCCACTTCGGCATTCCGCAGATCTCCACGGGCGACATGCTTCGCGCCGCGGTCAAAGCGGGGACGCCGCTGGGGTTGGAAGCGAAAAAGGTGATGGACGCCGGCGGACTGGTCTCTGATGAGATCATCCTGGGGCTGGTGCGCGAGCGGCTGCAGGCGCCCGATTGCCAAAAGGGGTACCTTTTCGACGGTTTTCCGCGCACACTCGCACAAGCCGAAGCGTTGAAGCGCGACGGCGTGGCGCTAGACGTCGTCTTGGTCTTCGATGTGCCGGATGAGGAGATCGTGGAGCGGATGAGCGGTCGGCTCGTCCACCCTGCGTCCGGTCGCACCTACCACGTGAAATACAACCCCCCGAAACAGCCCGGTGTCGACGACGTCACGGGCGAACCGCTCATCCAGCGGGACGACGACAAGGAAGAGACCGTGCGGGCGCGGCTCCGGGTCTATCATGAGCAGACCAAGCCCCTCATCGACTACTACACCGCGTGGGAGGCAAGCGGTGACCCTGCCGCCCCGAAGGTTCGGCGCGTCAATGGCGTGGGCCCGGTAGAAGAGGTCACCGAGCGGGTGATCGCGGCGCTTCGTCCGTAACGCCTTGGTTTGATGCTCGCCACCCCCGGCAATTGCTCCGGCTTTCGCGCTGTGGTGGTTGTTGGGGAGCGTGGCGTGGGTGATCACCCACGACCCGATTGTCGCGCGTTACAGCGATACCATCATCAAGGTTTGAACGTAACTTGGTATCACCGTTTGAACCCGGGCCTGCGTGTGCCAGAGATGCCGCTCGTCGGCCAAAACCGACCGTTCGTCGGGGGCACCCTTTTCTTTTTCAGCGCGAGGCGCTAAGCTGTTCCACAAAAGCTCTGGAACCGACTGCTGATGTTCAACCGCTTTCGCCTCCGCCGCCACTCTTTCGCGATGCATGGCGTCACCCTGGTGGAGCTGATGGTGACGATCGCCGTGGCGGCGATCGTGCTCTCGGTTGCCGTGCCGGCGTTCCGTAGCCTCATCGTTTCCAATCGCCTTACCGCAACTACCAACGCTTTCGTTGCGGCACTCAACTTGGCGCGAAGCGAAGCGATCAAGCGCAACGCCAGGGTGACCCTCTGTAAAACCGCAGATCCCAACGCAGCCTCGCCCACCTGCTCGGCAAGCGCAAGCTGGAACCAAGGGGCGATCCTCTTCGTCGATCGCGGCACCGTTGGGACACTGGAGAGCGGCGACACTTTGCTGCGGGTTTTGGGGCCCTTTGCCGATGTGACGATTACGGCTGGGGCCAACTTCGCCCTGGGGATTTCTTACCTGCCAACCGGGGTGAGCCAGGGGGTCAAAGCCGATGGCAGCACCGGGTTACCTAATGATTCTTTTAATTTCTGTGCTTCTGGTCAGGGAAAGCGAATTACGATCAACACCACGGGTCGACCAGCATCCGAATCCCTCGTTTCTTGTTGAACGGCCATGAGACATCCTGTCCAAGCCACGCATCTCAAGCAACAAGCGCAGCATCATTCGCCCAAAAAAGAGTCACAGCGCGGCGTGAGCCTGATCGAAGTCTTGATTGCCGTCTTGGTGCTCGCGGTGGGACTTCTGGGCGTCGCTGCGCTCCAAGCCAATGCGCTCAAGACCAACCAGAGCGCAGTGGCGCGCAGCCAAGCGACGATGTTGGGATACCTGATTCTCGATGCGATGCGCGCAAACCGCGACGCCGCAGCCGCAGGTGCGTACAACCTGGGGACTCTTACGAATCCAGTCTGTACTGTGCCAACCGCAAGCGATTTGGTCACCCAAGACCAAGCCTACTGGTTGGGCAAGCTCAAAGATAACCTGGGGGACGCTGCGTGTGGCGCGATCGCCTGCACCACAACCCCTTCCGCAACCACCTGCACCGTGCGCATCCGCTGGGACGACAGCCGCGCCGGGGGCAGCGCCACCCAAACCTTCGATCTGGCGACACAACTATGAGACGGAAAGCGGCACAAGGGCTCACGCTCGTGGAACTGATGGTCGCGCTGGTGTTGGGGCTTCTCCTCCTGGGGGCGGTGCTAAGCCTTTTTACCACCACCCGCGAAAGCTACCGCACCAACGAAGCGCTCGCGCGTCTGCAGGAGACGGGGCGTTACGCATTTGAAGTCTTAGGGCGCTCACTGCGCGAAGCGGGGGGCATCCCCTGCGGCAGCAACCTGCCTACCGCGAATGTGCTCAACAACGCCAGCACCACCTGGTGGGCGAACTGGGGTCAGGGAATTCAGGGGTACGAAGGAAACGACAATACCTTTCCGAAGTCGTTTGGGACCGGTGGCGCGGACCGCGCCGCGGGCACCGACGCGGTGATCGTCTGGAGCGGCACGGGCGACTCTGGGGTGACGATCGTCGACCACGATCGCTACTCGGCGCAGTTCAAAGTCAATACGACGGCGCACGGACTCAATGATGGCGATATCGTGATGGCGTGCGATTACCGCCAAGCCGCGATTTTCCAGGTTACCAATGTCAATTCCAACAACATGACGATCGTTCATAACACGGGAACGGGAAATCCTGGAAACTGCAGCAAAGGGTTGGGCTATCCCACGGACTGCACGAACCCCAATGGAAATTCTTACTCCTTTGCTGGAGCTGGCACTATCACCAAACTCACCGCGCACGCTTGGTACGTCGGCTGCAATGGCCGCGGCTCATGCAACACGCCAGCTGGTCGTTCGCTTTATCGATTGCGGTTGGGGAACCAAAACGGCTCAAATCCGGCGGCTGCGGAAGAGATCGTCGACGGTGTCTGGGATCTGCAGCTCCAGTACTTGACGCGGGACGCTTCCGGCGCGCTCGACACGCAGTACCGCGACGCAACAGCGGTTTCGGATTGGCGCCGGGTGGTTGCGGTGCGGCTCGAGCTGACGACGCGCTCCAGCGAAAATGTCGCGACTACCGGAGCGCCCCTCGAGCGCAAATGGTATGCGGTGGTCACTTTACGGAACCGAACCCCATGAGCAGAAGAAAAGAGCAGGGCGTTGCGCTGATCGTCGCGCTGGTGTTGCTGGTGGTCGTCACGCTGCTGGGCGTTTCTGGGGTACAGAACGTGGCGCTGGAAGAGAAAATGGCAGCAGCGGCTTTTGACCGCAATCTTGCTTTACAGGCAGCAGAAGCGGCGCTTCGCATGGGCGAAGCAGTTGCCGAGGCGCAGTCCAAGACCGTCCCACCCAACAGCGGATTTCCCAGCTATACCGATGCCAACAACACTTGCCCTGCTTCGCCCTCGGCTATCAACAACTGTGTCAACGGATTGTGTCCGACACCGGACAAAGACTGCAATGAGCGCTGGAAAGTCCCCAACTTTACCGGCTGGGTCGATGCCCCCGTGAATCTAGGAAGCCTTGCCGGCACTCCCCAATATTTCATCGAATATCTGGGCAACACTTTTCCCTGCACCGACGGTGGTCCTTCTGACCCCAAAAATTGCAAACGCTACCGCATCACCGCGCGCAGCAATCCGGGCACGGAACGGGCGACGGTGATGCTGCAGTCCATCTATGCGACGGATTGAAGGAGAGCAAAATGCGCAAAATGCTTCTGCTTCTGGGCGCTTTCTGGCTGGGTTCGGCTACCGCTGCGACAATCCCCAATGTCCCGCCTTTTGTCGCGACTTCGGCTTTTGCCAATGTGATGATCGACATGTCGGTAGAAACCCCCATGGGCGGCGCGGCTTACGCCGATCAGGCAGGCAATCCCCCAGGGTGCGCTGGAAGAACCTCTGTAAGCGGTCAAGAGGTCGGCGCTTGTTTTTTCCCCAGTTACACCTATCTGGGAATTTTTGACCCCAATAAATGCTATAGCTATACGAGCGGTCAGTTCGTACCGGGTGGCGCCGCTACCTTGCCCAACCGCACTTGCAGCGGCAGTGCCAAATGGAGCGGCAATTTTCTCAACTGGGCGACGATGACCGCGGCCGATCTCTTCATCTGGACCATGACTGGGGGCGACCGTGAGGTGGACACGACAACCGAGACCGTCCTGCGGCGTGCAAGAGCCATCAACAACGTAAGCTGGTTCCCGGTCAAATACGTTGCCAATGCCTCAGGGTTTACGCCCTGGTCGGGGGCCTTGTACATCACCAACCACGATGCCGGCGGATACCAGTTCAAAGCGGGGACGAGCTATGGTGGTAATAACTTAGGCACCTTCAATGTCCAGGTCAAGGTCTGTGACCCCAGCAAAGGGCTGGAAACCAACTGCAAGGGGTATACCAGTGGCGGCACGACGGTTTATAAGCCGGAAGGTCTCATTCAGCGTTATGCCGACAAGATGCGCTTTGGCGTCTTTGCCTACACCAACGATAACTCTCAATCCCGCGATGGCGGCGTGCTGCGCGCGCCGATGCGTTATGTCGGCGAGAAGGCAATGGACGCCAGCGGCAACCTGATTGCCAACGCCGCCACAGAGATTAATCCTGCGACCGGACAGATTTACCAAAATCCCTTAGAAAATCCCTTAGGAGCCTCGGGTGGCTGGAGCGGGGTGATCAACTACATCAACCGCTTTCACCGCGACGGCTACAAATCGTACGACCCAATCGGCGAGATGTTTTACGAGGTCATCCGCTACTTCAAAAAACTTTCGCCCACGCCGGGGTATGCGTCGGGCGCACCAGGAGGGAGTTTTCCGATCTACACGACCTGGAACGATCCGATTCAATTTTCCTGTCAGAAGAACTTCGTCGTCGCGATCAACGATGCCAACCCCTGGCTCGACAAAAAGCTCCCCGGCACCTTCTTTACCTGCGACAAGGCCGGGCAACCGGGGATGCCTGCGAGTTTCCTAGCCGGCGACTGCGGCGAACCCAGCAATCCCGACACCTCGATCAATGTTTCCAGTTTGACCCAGCAAGTTGGCGCGATGGAGGGGCTGCATACCACCTGGACACAGAACGACTCGACCGGTAGTGACACGGTGGGGTACGTGTATGGGGTCACCAGCAACGCCGGCAACTGCACCAATGGAAAAAGCGTAAGCGTAACCAATCTGGCTCAGGTGATGGGAACCTGTCCTTATGCTGGAAAAGAAAATTCGTACTACATTGCGGGTCTTGCCTATTACGCCAACACCACTGATTTGCGCCCCGATCTCCCCGGAAAGCAGAACCTCAACAGTTTCTTCATCGATACCCAAGAATATAGCTCAAATCCACTGAGCGGTAACCGCAACATGCTCTATCTTGCCGGTAAATACGGCGGATTCACCGATTTGAATGGCAACGACCGCCCCGATTTGTCTGCCGAATGGGATGCCGACGGCGATGGCGTGCCAGATAATTATGTGTTGGCTTCTGTTCCAGATAAGCTGGTCAAGGGGCTAGAGCGGGCATTCAGTAACATTTTGGAGAAATCGGGTTCAGCCACTAACATCACGGCGAATTCAACCCAATTTGCCAACGAATCGGTGATTTTTCAAGCCTTGTTCAATAGTGGGATCTGGTCCGGCGACCTCCTTGCTTATCCGATCAACAACTCGGGCGTTGGCGCTACACCCACCTGGAAAGCTTCGGAACATATACCGACTCCTTCAGCGCGAAAGATTTATACCCGGTCGGGGGGCAGTGTCGTCGAGTTTCTGTGGAGCAATCTTTCAACCGCGGATCGAGCTTCGCTTGGCAGCGCTGATGTGCTCGATTTCCTGCGCGGCGTACGCAGTAAGGAATTGCAAAACGGGGGAACGCTGCGTAACCGCGCGTCAAATAACATTTTAGGCGACATCATCCACTCCTCACCTTACTACGTCAAAGAGACCGACACCGTCTATGTCGGCGCCAACGACGGCATGTTGCACGGCTTCAACGCTTCGTCGGGCGAGGAGCTCTTTGCCTATATTCCGAGCGCCCTCATTCCCAAACTCAAAAACTTGAGCCAGCCCACTTATACCCACGACTATTTCGTCGATGGCGATATCGTTGTTTCGAACCGCAGTCAAACCAGTGGTAAGAATTACTTGGTGGCCATTTTTGGCCATGGCGGCAAAGGGCTGTTCGGGCTCGATGTCACCAACCCCAACGGGTTTTCGCCAAACGACGTCAAGTGGGAGTGTTTTTTCAGCGGCGGTACGGTCACCGCCTGCAATGGGGACGGAGATTTGGGTTATATGCTCGGCCGACCGGTGATCGCCAAAATGAATAACGGTGCCTGGGCGGTGCTCGTCGGTAATGGATACAATTCCAATAACGGTAAGGCAGTGCTGTATATCTTCGACCTGATCACCGGCAATGTACTCAAAAAAATCGACACGGGGGTCGCGGGCGACAACGGCTTGGCCGCTCCTGCGGTGGTCGATGTGGATAACGACGGCGATGCAGACATCATCTATGCCGGCGACCTCAAAGGTAACGTGTGGAAGTTCGACGTCAGCAGTGCGAATACCAACCAGTGGAAATCGGCTTTCATGAGCGGATCCAATCCCCAACCTTTCTTTGTCGCAAAAGATCCTGCCGGGAACCCTCAACCGATTACCGCGCAGATCACTGTTGCAGTGAATCCAGTTCCAGATGATCCGAATGTGAACAAGCGCTATCTTTTCTTTGGTACGGGGAGCTACTTCCGGAGTAACGATCCTGGGGATCCCCAAGTGCAAAGTTGGTACGGGCTGATCGATGAGGGTACTCCAATTGCCAGTCGCTCTGATTTGAAAGCACGAACGATTGCGAGCGAAGGTACCTTTGACGGGAAAGCGGTGCGGACCTTCAGCGCAGCCTCAGCGGGCGACATGGCAGGGAAAAAGGGTTGGTATCTCGATTTCACGACCCGGCAAGGGGAGCGGATTGTGACCGCATCGAAGCTCTTTACTGGCGCGGAGCCGGTGTTGATCGTCAGCTCCATTATTCCCAAGAGCGATCCGTGCCTGCCCGGTGGCGATGGTTTTGTCAATGCGATCAACCCCTTTACCGGCGGACGTCTGACTTACGGGTTCTTCGACCTCAATGAAAACCGAGATTTTTCCGATGACACGCTCAACGGCAATCCGATCGGCGGGTTTGACCCTGGAGTGGGTATGCCGAGCGAGCCGGTGATCGTAGGCGATCGCCTGGTTGTGGGCGGCTCGAAGGGAACGGTGGCGTCGGTGCGGATCAATACAGGGGTTCAACCGTTCAAAGGACGAATTTCTTGGCGTGAGATCATTTTAGAAAATTGAGAGGAACAGCATGATATTGGGTGATCGAAAGAACCGCGGCTTCACCCTCATCGAAGTGATGGTGGTGGTAGTGATCATCGGGATCCTGGCGGCGATCGCCTACCCGAGTTACCGCAACCACGTGCTCAAAACCCGCCGTTCGGCGGCGCAAGGGTGCTTGGTGGAGCTTGCGCAGTGGATGGAGCGTTTTTACACCACCAACCTGCGGTATCACCAAGACAGCAGCGGTACTGCCGTCGTGCTTCCCAACACCCAGTGCCGGCAGGATTTGGCCAACTACTATACCTTTTCCTTTTCGGGCAACCCCACCGCAACCACCTTTACGCTCCAAGCAGTGCCGCAGGGGGCGCAGGCAAACGATTCGTGCGGCACGCTGACGCTCAATCAAGCTGGGGTGCGTACGCCAACCACCGCAGGGTGTTGGAGCCGCTGAAACGAACCAAAGCCACTACAACGCCCCGCGGGCGGCTGTTTCGACCGGCCCGCGGGAAAATGAGCGGTTCGGTGGAACGGCGCGCGTTAGCCGCACGCTCCCACTGCGCCGCACGCGGTGCAGAAGTCGCAGCCGTCTCTGCGGATCATCGTCTGGTTGCCGCATTCGGGGCACCGTTTGCCCTGCATCAGTTGCGGTTCGTCGTCGCGGTGCGGCTGTTGCATCAATCCCATCTCCTGCACCGGGTAGCCCCGTTCGTCGAGAATGCCCAGCATCGCGTAGCGGTGGATGATGAGCTGCGCGACGTACGAGACGGTGCTCGGGTAGTTGGTCTGCCGCCGCTCGCCCGGCACGAACGCGATGAAGTCTCCAAGCGGTTCGGGGTAGTTGAGCAGTTTGCGCAGCTTCATCCCGATCCACGCCGGGTCGATCACCCGCATGTCGAGTGACAGAATGCGGGTGAGCCCGTCGAGCGCGCGCGGATAGTTGCCAGCGAGCCAGACGGCGTAGGGGCGGGTGACGGTGCCGTTGCCGTCGGGTGCCGGCAGGGTGATCTCTTTGAGGCCGAGCACGAAGTCGTCACCGGTGGTGGGGTTTTGTACGTCGACGGTCCAGGAGAGCGTCCCGTCGGCACCGGTGCGCGGCTCATGGCGCGAAAAGAGGCAATCGACTACTGGCGTGTGGCTGCCGAAAAGTCCTTCACCGGCGTCGAGGTCGGCAAACGCGCCCAGACGCTCACAGCGGTAGCGGATCACTTCGGCAAACGCTGCGACGACGCTGGGAAAGCGCCGCGGTTCGCCGTTTGGCGGAAAGCGCATTTCGAAGCTTTTGTCGCTCGCGATCGTCGCCAGGGTGTCGAGTTTCATCTTGAGCCAGGCGCGGTCGTTCGCGCGCATGTCCATCGAGAGCGTTTTCGCAACTGCGCCCAGACCGCGCGGCTGGTTCGCGCCATTGACCCACACTTCGAACGGGAACGCCCCTTGTTCTTGCTCGATGTGGCCGACGAAGAGCGCGAACTCCCCTTCCGGAGTGTTGAGCATGTAGCACCACGCTGGGTTGCCGTCGGGAAGTTCGGGACGGCCCGGCCAGCGCAGGCTCGCGAGCACGGGCGCGGGAAGTTTCGCGAGCGAAAGCCTCCGGTTGGCGTCGGCAAACGCGATCGCTTCGGCGTTCGCGGTGGCTTCGGTTTGGGTTTCGGGCTTCTTCTGCTCGACCGAAAGCACCGCTCCCAGCACCGAGTTGGGGCGATAGGTCGCCAACCCTTTCAGGCCCGACTGCCATGCCACCAGATAGAGGTCTTGGAAATCCTCGTACGGGTAGTCTTCGGGGACGTTCACCGTCTTCGAAATCGAGGTGTCGATGAAGGGTGCTACTGCTGCGACCATCGCGGCGTGGTCTTTTGCGGAGATTTCGAGCGCGGAGCGGAAGTATTCCGGCAGGTTGTTGACGTCACCCCCCAGGTGCTTGTAGAGGCGCCACGCGTGGTCTTCCACCGGATACTCTTTGAAGGTGCCGTCGGGTTGCCGTTTGCGCCGCGTGTAGGTGTAGGAGAAGGGCGGTTCGATCCCGTTGCTGGCGTTGTCGGCAAACGCAAGCGAAATCGTGCCGGTAGGAGCGATCGACAGGAGGTGCGAGTTGCGGATGCCGTGTTTGCGGATCTCCGCTTTGATCGCTTCGGGTAGCCGCGAGGCGAAATTGCCGCCAGTGAGGTAGAGATCGGGGTTGAAGAGCGGAAACGCCCCGCGCTCTTTCGCAAGCTCCACGCTTGCGAGATAAGCGGCGTCGCGCATCCGTTCGGCAATGCTTGCCGCCATCTGCCGCGCGGCGTCGCTGTCGTACTTGAGCCGCAGCATGATGAGCGCATCCCCAAGTCCTGTGAACCCAAGCCCGACGCGCCGTTTGCTCATCGCTTCGCGGTGCTGCTCGGGTAGCGGCCAGTGGGTGACATCCAAGACGTTATCGAGCATGCGAATTGCAACGCCAACCACCTCTTCGAACGCGGCGAAGTCGAAACGCGCCTTTTCGGTGAAGGGATCGCGCACGAAAAGGGTGAGGTTGATCGACCCGAGGTCGCAGCAACCGTACGGAGGGAGGGGCTCTTCGGCGCAGGGATTGGTCGCTTCGATCCGCTCACAGTAGTAGAGGTTGTTGTCGGCGTTCATCCGGTCGATGAAGAGCACCCCCGGTTCGGCGTGGTCGTAGGTGGAGCGCATGATCTGATCCCACAGGTCACGCGCGCGCACTTTGCGATAGACCCACAGCCCATCTTCTCGTTGGTACGCGCCCTGGGCCAGGTACTCTTCACCGGGTTCCGCCTTATGGACGAGCTCCACTTCGCGGTCCTCGACGACCGCGCGCATGAAGTCGTCGGTGACACCCACGGAGATGTTGAAATTGGTGAGGTCGCCGTGGTCTTTGGCGTGGATGAACTCTTCGATGTCGGGGTGGTCACAGCGCAGCACCCCCATCTGCGCGCCGCGCCGGGCGCCTGCCGATTCCACCGTTTCACACGAGCGGTCGAAGACGCGCATGTACGAGACGGGGCCAGAAGCGTTCGATTGCGTTCCTTTGACACGCGCGCCCCGTGGGCGGATGCGGGAAAAATCGTACCCGACGCCGCCGCCTCGGCGCATCGTCTCTGCGGCTTGGGCGAGCGCGGTGTAAATTCCAGGGTAGCCATCTTCCACTTCGGTGACCGAATCGCCCACCGGTTGCACGAAGCAGTTGATGAGCGTGGCTTGTAGTTTCGTGCCCGCGGCGCTGTTGATGCGGCCAGCCGGGATGAAGCCGTTTTCTTGGGCCCAGAGAAAGCGCGCTTCCCACTGCTTACGGGTTTTCTCTTTTTCGACGCTGGCCAGCGCTCGCGCCACCCGACGGCGGACGTCTTCGATCGACCGTTCGCCGTCTTTCGCGTATTTTTCCAATAGGACTTCTAGCGAAATCTCTTGCGGGGGAAGATTGGTAACGGTGGGTTTTGCCGTAGCGCGGGTAGACATGATGGCTCACTCCAAGGACAATGGGATCGGTTCAGACGGTGAGTGAGTCTAGCGTCGCCATTGCGCGCTGTCAACCCAAAAACACTAGGGGTAGTGGTCAAAGAATAATATAAGCGCTATATATGCAATCGGAGGCGAAAATGAAAAACGCTGTGACGATAATGAGTTGGAACGTGCAGTGGGGGCGGGGGGCCGATTGTCGCGTCGATTGGCAGAGAATCCTTGCGGAAATACGCCGCGTTGCGCCCGATATCGTCATTCTTCAGGAGGTGGCGCAACACTACCCGGAGTTGCCCGACAACGACGATGCCGACCAGGTGGCGATTCTGAGTACGGCGCTGCCGCAGTATCACGGTTGCTATGCACCGGGCATCGAGGAAGGGCGCGCTGACGGGCGGCGCAAACGCTTCGGCAATTGGCTGGGAAGCCGCCATCCGATTCGGGCATGGCGGTCGGTTGCGCTCCCGGCGCCGCCAGCCACTACGACGCAATGGTTGCCGCGCACCGCAGTGGTTGCGGCGATCGAGGTGGCGAATCGGATGCTGACGGTGGTGGGAACCCATCTCGAATATTACTGCGCGCGGCAGCGGATGGCACAAGTCGAAGCCTTGAAAGCGTTGGTCGCGCCGCCTGCGGTACTCGTCGGGGACTTGAATTTTTCGCCACAATCCCCAGAATATCGCGCGTTAGCGGAAGGGGGCCACTGGGTCGACGCGTGGACGGTCGCATGCCCCGGCAAGGCCCATGCGCATACGGTGGGTCTGCACGGTGCGCCGTGGCCCGACCACCCGTACTGTTGCGATTACGCGTGGGTTACGCCCGATCTGGTGGCACAGGTGGTAGCGGTTGAGGTATGCAGGGAGACCGCTGCCAGTGACCATCAGCCGGTGGTTTTGACCCTTTCCTGGCCGGAGTGATCCTATGAGCAAAGCGTTCGTCAAAGAGTCGGAAGAGGCAGAGGAGCTCGAATTCCCGGAGGTGGCCGCAGTAGCCGGTTTCAAGAACTATATGACGCCGGCGGGTTATCGGGCGCTTCGCGAAGAGTTCGAGCATTTGGTGAAAGTCGAGCGACCGCGCCTCGTGGAGGTGGTCGCGTGGGCCGCAGGCAACGGCGACCGCTCCGAAAATGGCGATTACATCTACGGCAAACGGCGCTTGCGCGAGATCGATCGCCGCATTCGATACCTCACGAAGCGGCTGGAAAGTGCCGAGGTGGTCGATCCGGCGGCGCGAGAAGCGACCGATCGGGTCTATTTCGGCGCGACGGTAACGGTCTATGACGTCGCTACCGATACCGAAGAGACGTGGCAGATCGTCGGCGTGGATGAGGCCAACCCAAGCGAAGGGAAGATCAGCTGGATTTCTCCGCTTGCCAAAGCGCTTTTGAAGCGCGCAGTGGGTGATGAGGTTCGGGTTCCTGTTCCCGGTGGGGTGCGGGTGCTCGAGATTGTCGATGTGCAGTATCGGGCATGAATGAGTCGAACAAGGAGTGTTTGGTGATGAACGCGAACGAAACGGTAGTGACGGAAACGCAAGCAACAGGCAAGACGCTTCCCTTTCAGGCCGAGGTGCGGGAGTTGCTCCACCTTGTGATCCATTCGCTCTATTCGAACCCCGAAATCTTTTTGCGCGAGCTGATTTCGAACGCCTCGGACGCGAATGACAAACTGCGGTTCGAAGCGGCAACGAACCCAGAGCTCTACGAAGGTTCGGGCGAGCTCAAGATTTGGGTCGATTATGACAAAGCCGCAGGAACGATCACCGTGCGCGACAACGGGATCGGAATGAGCGAAACGGAGGCGATCGAGAACCTGGGGACGATCGCCCGTTCTGGCACGAAAGCCTTTTTCCGTAACCTTTCGGGGGATGCGCAGAAAGATTCGCTGCTGATCGGCCAATTCGGCGTGGGGTTCTATTCGGCGTTCATCGTTGCCGATTCGGTCACGGTGCGCACCCGCAAAGCGGGGTTGCCGCCAGAAAGCGGCGTCGAGTGGCGCTGTACGCTAAGTGGCGATGAGGCGTCGGCGTACACAGTGGCGCCTCTGACCCGTGCCGAGCGCGGTACCGAAGTGGTTCTGCATCTCAAAGAGGAGGCGCGTGATTTCCTTTCCCGTTGGCGGCTCACTGAGCTCATCCACAAGTATTCGGAGCACATCCTCTGGCCGATCTTGATGCCGAAAGAGGAGTGGGACAAGGAGAAGGGCGAATACCGTCGAACCGGCGAATGGGAGCAGGTGAACCAGGGAACGGCGCTTTGGGCGCGGGCAAAAAGCGAGATTACCGACGAAGCGTATCGCAACTTTTACCGCCACGTGGCGCACGATTTTGACGAGCCGCTTGCGTGGCTCCACGCCAAGGTGGAGGGGAAGCACGAATACACGCTTCTACTTTACCTGCCGAAGCGCGCGCCGTTCGACCTTTGGGATCCGAAACCCAGTCATGGCGTGAAGCTCTACGTCAAGCGCGTCTTCATCATGGAGGACGCCGAGCGGCTCTTGCCGCACTATTTGCGCTTTGTGCGCGGGGTGGTCGACGCCGCCGATTTGCCGCTCAACGTGTCGCGGGAGATGCTGCAAGAGGCCAAAGCGCTCGACGCGATTCGCGGCGGGATCACCAAGCGGGTGTTGGGGTTGCTCGAGCAGCTGGCGAAGAACGAACCGGAACAATACGCCACCTTCTGGAAAGCGTTCGGACGTGTCCTCAAAGAGGGAATCGGTGAGGACCACGCGAACCGCGAGAAAATCGCCGCGCTGTTGCGGTTTGTCTCCACGACGAGTGAAGGGGATGAGCCGACCGTCTCCCTCGACGATTATCTAGCGCGGATGAAGGAGGGGCAGACGAAGATCTACTACCTCACCGCCGATTCGCTCGCGGCGGCGCGTCATAGCCCCCACCTTGAGCTCTTCAAGAAGAAAGGGATCGAGGTGCTGCTCCTTACCGACCGGATCGACGAGTGGTGGACGGGTTACCTCACCGAATACCAAGGCAAGCCCTTGGTGAGCGTCACGCGGGGCGCGGACGAAATCGAAGCGCTCGATGACGCGGAAAAAACCGCGGTGGAGAGCGCTGCGAAGACGCACGACGCGACGCTCAAGCGGCTGGAAGCCGCCCTCAAAGGGAAAGTGAAGGCGGTGCGCCCCTCGGCACGGCTGACCGAATCTCCTGCGTGCCTGGTGGTCGAGGAAGGGGGCATGACGCTGCACCTGAAGCGCATCCTGGAAGCGGCCGGGCAGAAAGCGCCCGCGGTCGAGCCGGTGCTCGAGGTCAATATCGACCATCCCCTCTTTGCGCGGGCAGCCAGCAGCGAAGGAGAGGCGTTTGCCGAATGGGCGCAACTGCTCTATGAAGAGGCGCTCTTGGCCGAAGGCGGCGTGCTTGACGACCCCGCCGGGTTTGTGAAGCGCGTGAACCGGCTGTTACTCGCGTAAGCGCCGGGATACGCTGGCGTAAGCGCTAGGATACCCCCGGCGAACGCCCCTTCCTGCGTGCGATTTTTGCGTTGCGATGGGGCGCGCACGAGCGCGGGAAGGGGCGCGGTCAACTTCCGCGCAGTTTGCGCATGCGTTCTGCGGGGGTGATGATGTCGGTGAGGCGAATCCCAAATTTTTCGTTGACGACGACCACCTCCCCTTGGGCGATCAACGTGCCATTGACGAGCACGTCCATCGGCTCACCCGCCAGGCCGTCGAGCTCGATCACCGAGCCGTGCGCCAACTGCAGGAGGTTGCGAATCGGCATTTTGGTGCGGCCCAGTTCGACGGTGATCTGGACGGGAATGTCCATGATCATCTGAAAGTCGGAAAGGTTCTCCACCTTTTGGTTGGGTCCACCGAAATCGGGGAAGAGCTCTTTTGCGGGTTTGGCTGCGTAGGGGCTTTCATGGGGGGGAGCGCCGCTTTCTTGTTCGGCAAGCGCGGCAGCCCATTCGTCGGCAAGCGCCGCTTCATCGACCCCCTCTTCGTCTTTTCTTCCCTGCGAAGCAGCTTCCTGCGCGGCTTGTTCGTGCATCGCTGCTTCCCAATCGTCCGGGGTGACCTCGTCGGAAGTGGCGTCGGTCATCGTTTTTCCTTGCTTGGTTTCGTTCTCATCGACCATGCGCGTTACTCCTCAGTGCTATCGGCGGTCGCATCCGTTTCGAGCACGCCGTTTGGCGGTTCGTCCGGCGGCTCCTCTTCCGCGACGAAGTGGTGGATTTTTACCGCATAGTGTTTGTTGCGCGTGCCATAATGGCCACGGATCACCGGAACGCCATCGCTAAAGACTGTGACCAGTTCGGGGATTTCGATCGGGATCACGTCACCGACGCGCAGATCGACCAGATCGCCCAATGTGAGTCGCCCATACCCCAGAACCGCATTGAGCGTCACTTCGGCTTCGACGAGTCGCCGCGCGAGGTTCCGTGTCCAGCGCGAATCGTGCGTCATCTGGTCGCTTTGCATCGTCGAGTAGAGGAGATCGCGCACCGGTTCCAGCATCGAATAGGGCCAGCAGATGTGGATGTTGGCTTGCCCAACGCCCAGATCGAGCACGAACTGCGACGCGACGACGATTTCCGACGGCGTGGCGATGCTGGCAAATTGCGGGTTCATCTCGGAGCGGACGTAGCCGAGTTGAATTTTGTAGACTGGCGCCCATGCCCGCTGGTAGTCTTCGAAGATGACGTTGAGAAGCCCGAGGATGATGCGCTGTTCGGTGGGACTGAAATCCCGACCTTCGATCCGGGTGTGAAACCGCCCGTCCCCCCCAAAAAGGATATCGACGACGAGAAAAATGAGGTTCGGTTCCATCACGATCAAACCGTTGCCGCGAAACGGTTTGGCTTGAACGAGGTTGAGGTTGGTGGGGATCACCAAGTTACGCAGGAATTCGCCATATTTTTGCACATGGAGTGCGCCGACCGAAACCTCGATGTTGCGGCGAACGAAGTTGAAGAGCCCCACCCGGAGGTAGCGGGCGAACCGTTCGTTGATGAGCTCCATCGTGGGCATGCGCCCACGGACGATCCGCTCCTGGGTGGCGAGGTTGTAGGGGCGAATCCCCCCTTCTTCCGTTTCGGTGGGGGTTTCCGGCTCATCCTCCTCGCCGGTCACGCCCCGCAGGAGCGCGTCGACCTCTTCTTGCGAGAGAAATTCGGAGGAACTCTCCACAAAACCCCCTTGCGGTGTTACTGGATGATGAACGAACGGAAGAGCACCGCCTGAACGGGGCCACTTGGGCCCAGTTGCTGCACGTCGCGCGGGCGCGGCGGGTAGCCCAATACTTCGTTGATCGTGTCGCGAATGTCCATCGCCAACACTTCACGCCCTTTCGCTGTGGCCAGTTCGGAAGGCAATTTGCTCGAAAGGAGCAGGTTGACCCGGTGCTGAATCTCCGGCATGAACTGTTTGAGCATCGCATCGAATTTCTGGTCGGCGATGCGCAGCACAATTGCGACTTGGAGGTAGCGTTCGCCTTCGCCGGGCGCCAAATTGACGACGATTGGGTCGAGTGTGACGAAAACCGGTGGTTTGCCGGGGTCGACGACCACAGGCGGTGGCGCCACTGGGGCATGCTGCTCGGCCGCCGGTTTGGCTTTTTCCGCTGCGGCTGCCTCATCACCATGGCTGTCACCCCCTTTCTTTTTGAGGAGCAGGAAAGCCATGAACCCCATGCCCGCAAGCAGCAGGATGATCAACACGATCAGCAAAATGATGACGAGCTTGCCTTTGCCCGATTTTGCCGGCGCCGCTTCTTGGGTGTTGTCTTCTTTGGCTGCTTCTTTTGCCATGGGTTGCTCTCCTTTCGCCAGGAACCATCATAACCGAATTATCGCGCACCCAACGGAAAAAAAGCGCCCGAAAAGCGGCGTAATCACGCCCATGCGTCCAAGGCGTTGCGGCCCACACGAACGGTAGGAGGCAACTGCGGCGGACGGGACGATTCTGGTCCGGCGGAAAGAGTCGACGTGCTCAGCGCTGATTCGCTCGTCCAGGCGCTCTGAGCGCGTTGTGGGTTTTCCCACGGCGACGAACCGCCAGGATTACCACCGTTACTGGAAACGCTCGATTGACCGAGCTGAATGCCGGACTGTTGCAAGAGTTCCCTCAGGCGCGGCAACGCCTGGTCGAGCGCATCCCGCGCCGCCTGGGTTGCGGCGACGAAATGCGCGGTGAGATGGTCTTGGTTGAGTTGCAACGACACTTCGAGTTTGCCCAAATGGGGCGGATTGAGCTGCAGTTCCACTTTATGCACCGCTTGTCCCGCGTGCCAGACAAGGCGTTCTGCGGTTTCCATCGCCCATTGGGCAGGCTGGGTCATCGGGGTGTGAATCGTTTCGAGTGCGGGGCGTGCTGCGGTCGGGGCACCCGCTGTCACGAATGGGACGTCGATCGAGCGACCCGCTGAGCGCGTGAGGGACTCTGCGTTCCCTGAGGTTTGCGCAAGGCGCTTCTCAAGCCCCAGTTTCTCTTCGATCAGGGGGGGAAGTGCCTCCTGAGTGTCCGCAGAAAGTGGATCGTGTGCCGACAGCGCCTCTGTCAGCGACTCGGTGCGCGCGCCCGAGCGAGCGTCCGGTTTCAAAAGCGCCGAAGGTGTCGGGGGAGCTATGCCCGCTCCGTTGCTTTGCCGCCATTCCCGTAACAGTCGCTGCCACAGCGGGGCCTCAGGGGCGTTCGAGGGCAAGGTTGATGCAGTTGCGGTATCGAGGTCGAGGTTCGCGAGCCATTGCGCCAGACCGGGGGGCAGCGCAGGTAGGTTGCTAAGCGCCGCAGCCCCTTTGCCGGCTGAGGCGTTTTCTAGGAGCGCCGCAGCCTCACGCCACCCTTGCGTGGCTTCGTGCGCGTGCAGCAGGGTCTGGAGCCGCTCGCGCCACGCCCGATCGTCGGCAAAGCGTTTCGCTTCCTGCACCGCAAGCGTCGCTTTGTGCGGTTCCAGCATTTGCTGGATCTGTCTGAGGAGCGGCGTGGCTTGGGGCGTTTTTGAGTCGGCAAGCGCCGTCAGCAATGCGGCAAGATTCGCCGCACCATCGCTTTGCGCGGCAAAAAGTGGCGCGTTGGCCGTTGCCGGTGCGTCCTGTGCGGATGGTTCGGTCGATCCCGGTTGCGCGGTGGATTCCTGCTGAACCGTAATCCAGGTGACGAGCCATTGCGCAAGCGCTTGCGCTAGTTGTGTCGAATCCAGGGTTTCGGGGGCCAGCGCTTCTGCGGGGCCGCTCGATGCGGCCCGGTGGGTGCCGGCGTTGGCGCCGTGTTCGGCGTTTGGGGTGACGCTCGTGCGTTTCAGGAGTTGCGCAAAAACCGAAAGCACATGTTCCGGGGTGGCTTGGCCAACCCCGCTTGCGGCGTCACCGGCAGCGTTGCGGTTGCCTGGGCGCACGAGTTGGATGGCAGGGCTTGTGGTGGCAGCGATACTCATTGTTCAGGTCCTCCCTCGTTGGGCACGCGCAGTGCGCGTTGACTTGCCCATTCGTCAAGCAATTTCTGTGCCGCTTTCTCTTCCTGAGCTTTTTGAGCAGCCTCTTGCCGCGCAAGCAACAGGTCAAACGCTTTGCGTTTGCCCATCGCCGCTTGCCATGCCGCGCGGGCCTCGTCCACTTCTTGCGTGGCGTGCGCCACCGCCTCTGCTTGCAGGTGGATCGCTTGATCGAGCCGCGCAAGGAACTGCTGCAGGTTCTGAAGGAGCGCGAATGGGTCGCCACGTTCGAGCGCCTGCCGATATTTTTCATGGTATTCGTCGCGGAACTGCATCAGCGTTTGCGCTTTCGTTTTGGCTTCGGTGAGCGCCTGGTTCGCGGCGCCGAACCGTTGCGCGGCACGTGTTTCCTCTTCAGCTAAAAGGTCGCGCAGCGTCGTGAGCGTTTGCCGTTGGGTCATGATGCCAACACCTCAGCCATTTGTTGCACGGAGCTTTCGAATGGTGCGCGCTCCCGCATCCCCTGCTGCAAGAAGCGAGCCAGTTCCGGTTGTCGCGCGATCGCTTCGTCGAGTTCGGGGTCGTTCCCTTTTTGGTAAGCGCCAACCGAGAGGAGGTCGCGCGCGTTGCGGTAACGGGACCAGAGCCGTTTGAAACGCGTTGCCAGTTTGAGGTGTTCGGGTGTGACCACTTGCGGCATCGTCCGCGAGATCGATTGGTCGATCGCAATGGCTGGGTAGTGCCCTTCGTCGGCGAGCTCGCGGGAGAGCACGATGTGCCCGTCAAGGATGCCGCGCGCGGCGTCGGCAATCGGGTCTTGAAGGTCGTCGCCTTCGGTGAGAACCGTGTAGAACGCCGTGATCGCGCCTTCGCCTTCTCGCCCTTGGCCAGCGCGCTCCACCAGCGCAGGCAAGCGGGCGAAAACCGAAGCAGGATACCCTTTGGTCACCGGCGCTTCACCGATCGACAGCGCGATTTCGCGCTGCGCCATCGCAAACCGGGTGAGTGAGTCCATGATCAAGAGGACGCGCAGTCCCTGTTCGCGAAACGCCTCTGCGATGGTCGTGGCATAGGTCGCGCCTTGGATGCGCACGAGCGGATTGGCATCGGCGGGTGCGGCGACGACCACGGCGCGCGCAAGTCCCTCGGGCCCTAAGATATCGTCGATGAATTCCCGCACTTCCCGACCGCGTTCGCCGATCAATCCGACCACGACGACGTCGGCGTCCGTGTTCCGGGCCATCATCCCCAACAGGACCGATTTACCGACCCCGGTTCCGGCAAAAAGGCCGATCCGTTGCCCGGAGCCGACGGTGAGCAATCCGTTGATCGCGCGAATGCCCACGTCGATCGGTTGTGTGATCGGCTTGCGCTCGAGCGGGTTGATCGGGCGGGCGGCAAGCGAGCGGGGAACGACGTCGAGGAGCGGACCGCGATTGTCGAGGGGGCGGCCGTTACCGTCGACGACCCGGCCCAAGAGCCCAGTGCCGACCGGAAGGTGCTTGGCGCGGTCGGTGCGACGGCGTTTGGGATGAAGGATGCGGTCGGTACGAAGTGGCAATGGGGGGGGATCGGCAACGGTGATTGCAGCTCCTGGCATCGCGCCGTAGAGGGGTTCGGTGGGCATGAGGTAGAGCGTCTCGTCACGAAAGCCGACCACTTCGGCTTCCGCGCTGGCTCCATCGGCCAGTGCCACGCGACAGGTGGCGCCAACCGGCAAGCGGATCCCCTCTGCTTCGAGGATGAGGCCGCTCACGCGGGTGAGCTTACCGGTTGGGGTAAGTGCCGACGTCGTTTTGACCTCTTCGGTCAAGGTCGCCAGCATCTGCGCAAGCGGCGCTGCAAGCTCAATCTTCACGTCTGTCATCGGAGGGTTCCCAGGTTGCTGCTGTAGGGTAGAGCCGCGACACGATTCGACGCCAACGGCTCGCGACCGTGCCGTCGATAAGGAACGAATCGCCCTCTACGCACACGGAGCCGTGGGCGAGTTCCGGATCCGGGACGAAACGGACCGCTTCGGGTGGGGTGAGGTTTTGGGTCACGAGAGCGTGGTCGTCGGGGTGCAGTTTCACGGTGACGGGGCGGCGTAATTCGGTTTCCAAAATCTGGCGCGTCACGGCAACGACCGTCTCGGGTTGGGTTTTGAGGGTTTCCATCACCACCGAACGGGCGATTTCGATCGCGAGCGCCGTGACCGGCTCGGCCAGTTGTTGCGGCAATTGTTGGGTGGCTTCCGAAAGTTGGGTAACGATTTTCTTAAGCGCATCGGTTTGCGCTTCCCACTGGGACGCCCATTCGGCGTATGCAGCGGCTTTTCCGGCTTCTTGCCCTTCGGCAAGGCCCGCCGCGTACCCTTCCTGGTGGCCCGCTTCGCGCCCTTCGTTTTCGCCTTGCACGAATCCAGCCGCACGTCCCTCTTCGAACCCCGCTTGGTAGCCTTCGCTTTTTCCTTGCGCGAAACCGGCGCGGTAGCCTTCTTCGAACCCCTCCTGGCGCGCCGATTCGATGAGCGCTTCCAGGTCGCTCGCGGTCGGTAGGGGCGACGAGGAGGGCGTTTCGTCGGACGGGTGCTGGGACGGAGGTTCGGCGGCGCGCTTGCCGGATCGCGCGCCGCGTTCCGGTTCGTCGAACGAGGGAAGGGGCAGAGGCGGATAGAGGCCGCTTGCTTGGTGGCGTTCGATACCCATATGCGATTAGAGGAACCCTTCGTCGCCTCCCTTGCTTGGGAGCATGATTTGACCCTCTTCGGCAAGGCGCCGCACCACTTTGAGGATCTCTTTTTGTGCCGCTTCGACTTCGGAAACCCGCACCGGCCCCCGACTTTCGAGGTCTTCGCGCAGCATCTCCGCGGCGCGTTGCGACATGTTTTTGAAGATCTTTTCGCGCAATTCGGGCGATGCGCCTTTGAGTGCCAAAACCAACTGGTCGTTCGCCACTTCGCGCAACAGTGTCTGGATGCTGCGGTCGTCCACGTCCAGCAGGTTGTCGAAGACGAACATTTCGTCCATGATCCGCTGCGCGAGGTCGGGGTCGAACTCGCGCACGGCGTCGAGCACTTCGGTTTCGATTTGAGCGCCGACGAAGTTGAGAATTTCGGCAACGTGACGCACGCCGCCAGCGGCTTTCCCCTTCGCGCTCGACGAGGCGTTGGCGAGCAGCTCCGAAAGGGCTTCGTTGAGCTCTTTGAGCGCCTGCGGTTGCACCCCTTCAAGGGTTGCGATGCGCAGGATCACGTCGTTGCGCAGCCGTTCCGGGAAGCGCTTGAGGATTTCACCCGCGAAATCGTAGTCGAGATGGACCAGGATGGTTGCGATGATCTGCGGATGTTCGTTCTTGATGAGGTCGGCGGCGGTACCAGGGTCGAGCCATTTGAGACTTTCGATCGCCCCTGTGTCGGATCCCTGCAGGATCTTGCCGATGATGTGGCTCGCTTTGTCGTCCCCGAGCGCCTGGGTGAGCATTTGGCGGATTTGTTCGGGATCGGGTTCGATCGGTGCCCCTTTCTGGAAATGGGCGATCGCTTCGTCTAGGAGCGCTTCGACCGCTTCCCGGGGTTTGGGGGGCAGCGATGCCATCGCCATCCCCAGGTTCTGCACTTCGCGCGGTCCCAGGTGTTTCAAGACGGCGGCGGCTTCGGTGGGTCCTAGGGTGACGAGCAACGTGGCCGCTTTTTCGATTGCCGGATTGTCTTTGCCGCTCATGACTTCTTCTCCTCACCCTCGAGCCACTCTTTGATCAGGTTGGCCATCAGTTTCGGGTTGGTTTGGGTGAGCTCGCGCAGCGTCGCCAGTTTTTCTTCGAAGGGGTCGGCGGGGGTCAATTGCGACAGGTGGACGAGGGCATCAGGGGTTTTCCCACCTTCCCCGCCAACCAGGGTGCTACCGGATTGCGCAGTCGGTGCACCACCTTGCGTTTCAGCAGTGGCGGCACCGCCTGCGGCATGGGAGGCAGCAGCCGTTCCCGCTTCCTCTTCGGTCTTTCCTTCGTCTTTGGGGGGTGCGACCGCGCGGAGCAACGGCCGGATCACCCCGAAGTAGATCAGGGTGAGTGCGATGACTACCGTGAGGAAGCGCAAGAGTTCGCGCACGATTTCGAGCATTTCTGGGTCTTCGAGGAGTTTTTGCCACCACGCGCGGTTGTCGGTCTCGGGTAGATCGGAAAAGAGCACGCCACGAACGGTAATGGTATCACCCCGGTTCGGGTCGAAACCCAACGCACTTTTTACCAGTTGTTCCAGTTGTTGCAATTCGGCATCCGACGGGATGACGACCTCTCCCTCTTTCGTCTTTTCCCGTTTCTGGTTGACGACGACCGCAACGGCCAGTTTCTTGATCGCGCCTTGCGCTTTTTGCACGTGTTCGATGGTGCGATCGAGTTCATAGTTGATCGTTGCGGACCGTTCGCGTTGCACGCCGGTAGCGCTGCCCGTTGGCGGGACTTCTGGGTTGGTGATCGGGGCGGTGGCAGGCACAGGGGGTTGGTTGGTGAGCGCGCCAGGAACGCCTTGAGGGAGTGCATCGCTGCCGAATTTTTCGTGGATCTCTTGGCTGCGGATCGCCTGATTCGGCGCAGGGTTGGGGCGGTAGCTCTCAGCGGTGCGTTCGATGCGGTCGAAGTCGAGCTCCAACGAGACTTCGGCACGGAAATTGGGTTTGCCGACGACGGGCGCCAAGAGCGATTCGATCCGCTCACGGTAGCGGTTTTCGAGTTCGTGCCGATAGGCCAATTGTTTGGCGCTGAGCGTTTGCGAGAGGGGGTCGGGCGTCATCGTCAACAATTTGCCGTTTTGATCGACGATCGAGACGTCCGCAGGATCCATGTTGGGAATACTGGAGGCGACCAAGTGGCGGATGCCAGCGATCTGGGTTTCGTCCAGGAAACGTCCAGGGCGGAGGTGGAGTACGACCGACGCCGTCGGTTTTTGCTGATCGCGCAGAAAACTCGTCCGCTTCGGGATCGCTAGATGGACGCGCGCTTGCGTCACCGCAGCCAGCGTGGCAATCGAGCGGGCGAGTTCGCCTTCGAGCGCGCGCTGATAATTGACCTGTTCGGCGAATTGGGTGATCCCCAATTTTTGTTGATCGAGCAGCTCGAAGCCCACCGTCCCCCCTTTCGGAAGCCCTTGCGCGGCAAAGCGCAAGCGCAGTTCATGCACCTGCTGGGCCGGGACCAGGATGGTGCTACCGCCTTGCGCCAATTCGTAAGGAATGTTTTGCTGTTTGAGCTGTTCGACGATCGCGCCGCCGTCTTGAGGGCTAAGGTTGGAGAAGAGCACGGCTTGGTCGACGGGGCGCGACCAGAGCCAGGCGCCGACCAACATCGCAAGCGCCAGCGCGAGCGCCGCACCAGCCGCCAGTTTCTGTTGCGGGCTCCACGCAGCGATGCGCGCGACTAAGGGCTGCCACGGGGCAGCTTTCGTTGCCGCTTCCGGTGTTCCCCCTTGGGCTGCACCGCCAGCCGCATTCAAACCGATTTCAGCGGTCGCTTCGGCCATGATCCGTTGGTCCTGTGACGTCTCTTTGTCATTATTGTCGTCGACTGCCACGCCCGGCAGCGGGCGAAAAAGCGGCAAAAGTCGCCGGCAATTGTTGCCGGAGTGTGCGTTCGGCTACAATCGCCGACATGACACAAGCACCAAGCGCCTTTTCTGTGAAACAGCCGGACGCCGCGGGCATGACACCGGAACAGTTGGCAGCGGCGTTCGCGGAATTCATGCGCGCTTCCGACCGTCTCACCGCGGCCTATGCCCAGTTGGAGGCGCGCGCCGAGCGGCTCACCGAACGGCTCGACGTCTTGATGCAAGCGTTGCCGGTGGCGGTGGTGGTGTTGAACGCCGAAGGGGAGGTTGTCGAAGCGAACGAAACGGCACGGCGGTGGTTCGGAACGGCGCTCACAGTGGGAACCGCCTGGCAGTGCTTCGCGCAGCAATTGCGGCCGACTGAAGCCCCTGACGAGGTCTTGTGGTCGGCACCGGATGTCGAGAGAAGGCTGACGCTCACCTGGTCGCGGCTTCCCGACCAAGGCGGGGAGCTCGTCGTGGTGCAGGATGTCACCGAGGCCACTCGGCTGCGCGAAGCGATGGCGCGGCAGGAGCGCTTGGCGGCGATGGGGGAGTTGGTTGCCGGGCTTGCCCACCAGTTGCGAACACCGCTTGCTGCGGCGCTGCTGTTTCTCGATCATTTGACGACACCTGGGCTCGACGAAGCGCGTCGCATTGAACTGGCGGGGCGGGTCAAGGCACGGTTGCACCGTATGGAGCAATTGATTGCCGACATGCTGATTTTTGCCCGCGGGGGGCTGAAAGCACGAGAGCCGATCGCGCTCCCCCATCTCTTTGCGCAGTGGTGGTCGAACGTCGAGCCACTGGCGCAGGCGCAAAAAGTCGTGCTCGAACGGTTATTCGCGCCGCAAGCGGACGCACCGGTAGCGATCGGCGACGAGCGGGCCCTCTTGGGGGCTTTGATCAACTTGGCCGAGAACGCGCTTGCCGTGCAACATGGGCAGGCAGCGGCATGGGTAGGGCTGGGCGCGCGTGCGACTGCAGACCAGTGGGAAATCGTCGTTGCCGACCATGGTCCCGGTATTCCCGACGCCGTTCGGGCGAGGCTCTTTACCCCCTTTTTTACGACGCGTCCCGATGGCACCGGGTTGGGTCTGGCGATCGCGCACGAAGTGGTCACCGCGCACGGCGGAACCATCGAGGTGCGCTCGAAACCGGGCGAAGGGGCCACTTTTACCGTTCGACTCCCTTGTGCCGTGAGGAGCCGTGATGTCTGAACATTCGCTCCCGATCCTGATCGTCGAAGACGACCCCGATTTGCGTGAAGCGTTGGAATTGACCTTGACGGCGAAGGGGTACCGGGTGTTGCTGGCTGCATCCGGACCCGAAGTGCTCGAACTGCTCGATCGCCACGCCGTGGCAATGGTCGTCACCGATCTCAAGATGGCGCCGATGGATGGGTTGGCACTGCTCGATGCGGTTCGGCAAAAATTGCCGCACTTACCCGTGGCGCTGATGACCGCGTATGGTGACGTCCCGGCGGCGGTCCGCGCGATGAAAAGCGGTGCGTGCGAATTCCTTTTGAAACCGTTCGAGAGTCGGCAGCTGTTGGCGGTAATCGAACGGTATGCGCAGTGGGGGGGCGCTGGCGCAGTCGCCGACTTGATCGCAGAGGATCCCAAAACCCAAGCGGTGCGGGCGCTTGCCGAACGCGTTGCCGCAACCGACGCCACGGTTCTGCTTTCCGGGGAATCGGGCGTTGGGAAAGAGGTGTTTGCGCGGCTGATCCATGCGGTTTCGCCGCGCAAAAGAGCGCCGTTCGTTGCGATCAACTGTGCGGCGATTCCCGAGTCGCTCCTTGAGGCGACCCTCTTTGGCCATGAAAAAGGGGCCTTTACCGGCGCGGCAACGGCACAGCCCGGAAAATTCGAGCAGGCGCAAGGGGGCACGATCCTATTGGATGAAATCTCGGAAATGCCGCTCCTGTTGCAGGCGAAGCTCCTTCGGGTCCTGCAGGAAAAAGAGGTCGAGCGGCTGGGTGGGAAAAAGGCGATTCCGCTCGACGTTCGGGTGATCGCAACCACCAACCGCAATCTGGCCGACGAAGTGGCCGCCGGGCGATTCCGGCAGGACCTCTTTTATCGCTTGAACGTATTTCCCATCACGATCCCGCCGTTACGCGACCGGCCCGCGGATATCGTTCCCTTGGCGCGCTATTTTCTAGCGCGCCTGGCTGCGGAATGGGGGCGGGTAGCGCCTGCCTTAACCGAAGAGGCGGAACGAATCTTGCTCACTTATTCTTGGCCGGGTAACGTGCGCGAGCTCCACAATACGATGCAACGCGCGCTGATCCTTGCGCCGGGTAACGTGATCGACGGGAAGACGTTGCGCCTCTGTTTGCCGAACGATTCCCCGGTAACGGACGGTTTTGATCCGGAAGAAAAACGCGCTACGCCCCAATGGGTCGCGGGCACGCAGGCCGAAAACGATTCCCTGCTGCGGCGTGATACCCGGACGAACGAAAATGACCAAAGTGCGGTATCGTTACGAGATTGGGAGCGGGAACACATTCTACGGGTTCTTGCCGAAGCGGGAGGTTCCCGGAAACGGGCGGCTGAGCGCCTGGGCATGCCCGAAAGGACATTGCGATACCGATTGCGGAAGTACCGCGAAGCGGGGTTCGACGTCCCCGAAGCCTGAGGAGTCAGACGATGGACACCAACGCAATCAACCAGTTGCTTGCCCAAATGCAACAGGCACAAGCGCTCGCAAAAGGCGGTGCTGCAGCGCAACAGCCAGAAGCGGAGCGCGGGACGACCGATTTTGCCCAAGTCCTGGACCAAGCGCTCAAAGAGGTGAGCGCGCAATCGGCCGAGGCGAAAGCGCAAGCCGAACGGTTCGTTGCGGGGGACCCCGCCGTCAATCTGGCCGACGTGATGATTGACCTCGAAAAAGCGTCCCTTTCGTTCAATCAAATGGTTCAGGTGCGTAACCGGTTGGTGAGCGCCTATCAGGACATTATGAATATGCCCGTCTGAGAGTAGGTGTCAAGACCCGTGACATTATCTACCCTTGAAATGAAAAGCTCTGGTCGCTCGGTTTGCCACCATCGGAGTTTCTCAATAGGAGTCATATGACCCAAA
>NZ_JAHLSY010000020.1 GCF_019049855.1 Hydrogenophilus thiooxidans
CGCTTTCCTTGCTTCTTGACACAACACAAGGATGCACCAGCTTTGTCGGGAGGACATCTCAAACCGGTGTTTTGCGGACATTTACCATCGGTGCTGACATGCTGGACGCGATCATAGAAGGGCAAGTCGGGCGCTTGGTTATTACGCACAAAGATCGGCTATTGCGCTTCGGCGCGGAACTGGTGTTTGCTGTTTGCGAAGCGAAGAATGTTGAGGTGGTAACTGGGCGCTGGCCGAGTGGCGGCGGCAGTACGAGGCATGGAAAGCCGACAACAGCCAACCCAAGCCCTCGCAAGCCGCGCTGCGACGCCAGTTGAACGCCATCAAGCGCGAACAATTCCCGTGGATGCTGGAAGTGACCAAGTGCGCGCCGCAGATGGCAATCATCCAGCTTGGAGAGGCGTTCAAAAACTTCTTTGCGGGTCGTGCCCGCTACCCGCAGTTTCGCAAGAAGGGCGTGCACGAGCGCTTTACGCTCACCAATGATCAGTTCGACCTCGACGGGTGCCGTATCCGCATCCCCAAGCTTGGCTGGGTGCGCATGCGCGAGCCGTTGCGTTTCGCTGGCAAGATCATCTCGGCCACGATCTCCCGTGTGGCCGACAAGTGGTTTGTCAGTATCACCGTGGACACGTCCGATGGTTCGCATCTACCCCAAGCCAAAAACGAGCCGCAAGACGAAAACCAAGTTTGCGGCGAGTTTCGGCGCAGCCAAAACCAAGGCGCGGTAGGTGTCGATCTGGGTGTGTCGGCGCTGGCGACGCTCTCGACGGGAGAAAAGGTCGTCGGTCCCAAACCGCACAAGGCGCTGCTCGATCGCTTGCGCAGGCTCTCGCGCAGCCTCTCCCGCAAGCAGAAAGGTTCCAGCAACCGCCGCAAGGCCAGGGCCAAACTGGCGAAGCTGCACGCCCGCATCGCCAACATCCGGCAGGATGCCTTGCACAAGCTCACCTCAAGCCTCACGCGGCGGTTCCATACCATCGTCATCGAGGATCTGAACGTGCGCGGGATGATGGCGAACCGGCATCTGGCCCGTTCTATTGCCGACATGAGCTTCTTCGAGTTCCGGCGGCAGTTGGAGTACAAGGCTGCGATGCGCGGTGGCATCGTGATAGTAGCGGATCGCTGGTTCCCGTCGAGCAAAACTTGTTCGGTTTGTGGGACGGTTCAGGAAAAAATGCCGCTGTCTGTGCGCGAGTGGACGTGTCCAGAATGCGGAGCGCACCACGACCGGGATCTGAACGCAGCCAGAAACCTACTGGCGCATGGCTTGGCCGCCCTAAGCGGCTCTACGGCGAGTTCCGCCGAATGTGAAGCTTGTGGAGAGGAAGGCTCTGGCCGCCGTCGCAAGACGGCGGTGAAACCGGCCTCGGTGAAGCAGGAAGTCAGCTTTGTTCCTGTTTAGGCAGGAATGAGTAAGTCTGACGGAACGGTAAAGCCCGCTGGCATGTGCTGGACGATTACGATGGCGGGAACGGTACGCGGTAGCTTCGCCAAGATCGTCTCCAGCACGGTGGTGCCGCCAGTCGACGAACCGATCACGACGACCCAAGGGGCGTACTTCATCGATTCGTCCGCGGACTACTCAGGTAGTGTTGGATACGCCGGTAGGTGCCAGCCCCGCACGATCCCCAGCGCGCGCAACGAAAACGCGACCGCCGCACCGATGATGAGCGCCATTTCGTGTGCCAGCCACCCTTCGGTGAGCACGAAGGCCGCGGCACCGGCGGCGGCGGCAGTGGCGTAGATCTCGCGGTGGAGGATCATCGGGATTTCGTTGCAGAGAATGTCGCGGATGAGGCCACCGAAGCTCGCGGTCATCACGCCCATGATCACCGCGATGAAACCATTCGCGCCAGCGGCAAGCGCTGCTTGCGCGCCGATGAGACAGAAGACCGAAAGCCCCACCGCGTCGAACCAATCGAGCGCACGATTCGCGGTGAGCCGGCGCGAAAAACGGGGAGCGAACCAACCCAGCGCATAGAGGAAGAGTGCCGTGCCCGCGGTGAGTGCCACGTAATGCCACGCCGCCAACCAAAAAACGGGACGGTCGAGCAAAAGGTCGCGGAGCGTTCCGCCGCCGATGCCGGTAACGGTTGCGGCAAGCATCAGGCCAACGGGGTCGAGCCGTTTGTGCGCCGCGACGATCGCGCCGGAGAGGGCGAACACCACGACGCCGAAGTAGTCGAGCCAGAGAAGTAGAGAAGAGATTGCCATTGTCCCGTCCAATGGTCACGTCACGGTTGGGTAACCATTTTGCTTCTCTTGGTAGCACTCCAGTTTTTTGAGTTTTTCCCACAGCGTTTTGCGGGTGATGCCCAGCGCCGCGGCGGTGCGCGTGATATGACCTTGGTTTTGTTCCAGGGCGCGTTTCAGGTATTCGCGTTCGCACGCCATCAGATATTCTGCAAGGGATGCGGAAATCGTCGTGCCAACTTCTGCAGACTCTGGCGCGTTGCCTTCGTTGTCGAAGAACGCATCGATCGTGAGCGTCGGTCCGAGCGCCAAGATGCACGCGCGCTCGACCGCGTGTTTGAGCTCGCGAATGTTGCCCGGCCATGAGTAGGCAAGGAGCGCTGCTTCGGCGCGTGGGTCGATGCGTTTGCGTTCGTCGGGGTGTTGCTGGTTGAATTCGGCGATGAAGCGGCGCAAAAACCAGCGAATATCCTCTGGGCGTTCGCGCAGTGGCGGAATCCGTAGGTGGATCACATGGATGCGGTAGTAGAGATCTTCGCGGAAGGCGCCCGCTTCCACCATCGCTTTGAGGTCGCGGTGGGTGGCGCACACAAGCCGGAAACGGCTGGTCAAAGGCTTTTCGCCGCCCAAACGCGTGAAACGGTGGTCTTGGAGCACGCGCAGGAGTTTCGCTTGCATTGCAAGCGGCATTTCACCGATCTCATCGAGAAAGAGCGTACCGCCATCCGCCAGCTCGAAAAGCCCTTTTTTGGTCCGCGTTGCCCCGGTGAAGGCCCCTTTTTCGTAGCCGAAGAGTTCTGCTTCGATGAGGGATTCGGGAATCGCGGCGCAATTCACGGCAACGAACGCCCCTTCACTGCCCACGGCGTGGTGGTGGAAGCGGCGGGCGACGTACTCTTTTCCGCATCCCGATTCTCCTGTGATGAGTAACACTTCCGCGTGGCGTGCAAGCCGTGGCAATTGTTCGGAAATGCGTTGCATCGCAGGGGAAATTCCCAGCGTGTCATCGGTTTGCTCATACACAATCCCGTAGGATTCCGCCAGTTCGCGCACGCGATGCAAAAGTGCCTCAACCTCGAAGGGTTTGGTGAGGTAGTCGGCTGCTCCTGCTTTGATCAGTTCCACCGCACGGTCGATGGTGCCGTAGGCGGTGAGAAAAAGGAAAGGGGGGAGGTCGCTGCGTTCGGCAGCGAGGGCGAGGAAGAGATCGCCGCCCTCGATATCGGGGAGGCGGATGTCGCATACGGCGACGCAAAAGCGGTGCGCGCGCAACGCGTCGCGTGCCTCTTTGCCACTTTTGTACCAGGAGACATCGAAACCTTCAAGGGAAAGGAGATGAGTGAGCGATTCCCCCATGATCGGATCGTCTTCGATCAGAGCCAGGCGGGGCTTGTGATCAATCTGGCAGGGCATAGGGTATCTCCACGAGGAAGCAGGTGCGGCCAGAATGGCTTTCTACCGAGAGACCGCCGTTGAGCTGTTTGACCAGTTGGTAGACGACCCACAGTCCGAGACCATGCCCTTCTTTGCGCTGAGTGGCAAAAGGTTCGAAGAGGTAAGCCATTTGATTTTCCGGGATTGGATCCCCGTCGTTGCAAACGGAAAGCAGTAAGTGGCGACTCTCGGTGCATTGGACTGCGACGGCAATGATTCCGTTTGGAGGAGATGCGGCGATGGCATTCAGGATCAGGTTGAGCAGAATCTGGCGGATCGGCGTGGCAGGCAGCGGCAGCGGTGCGGAGAGGTTGCTGTCGATTTGCAGCGTAACATGGCGGGCGTGCACTTCCCCCTCCACGAGCAGGTATATGTCCTCGAGATCGGCCGGTTCGAGTGAACGGTCCTGCAGTTTGGTCTCGACCAGGAGCGCAGCAACGGTATTGCGGATCTGGGTAAGGCCGCGTTCCAGCAGTGAGACGGTCTGGGCGGCAATCGGGTCGTGTTCGCCATGCTTTTGCCACGTTTTCACCGCGGTGAGCATCCCACCCAGCGGATTGTTGATTTCGTGTGCGATTCCTGCGGTGAGACGACCGATTGCGGCGAGCCGCTCCGAAACCACCATCTGCTCTTCCAATTCCTGTTTCAGCTTGAGTTCCGCGATCATGCGGCGGAAAGCCGCGCTCAGCTGGCCGATTTCGTCCCCACTTTCCGGCAGAGCCGCCTGTTCCGCTTCCGTGAGGCGATCGGGAACGTGGCGCATCGCGGAAGCGAGCGCAAGCAGCGGTTCCGCGGTGCGGCGGGCCCAGATCCAGGAGACGGGGAGAATGAAGAGCATCGCCAAGCAGGTGATCCAGAACGCGCGCAAGACGAGTTCACGGTAGTGCGGCAGGATCGCGGTGGTTGCGTAACCCAGCACGACGTGCCCCAACGCTTCGCCGTCGGTGACGAGTGGGGAAATGACGAACAACGTATTCGATTCCGGAACGGTGATCGATTGCTGCTGAGCGTTCCCTTCCCATTTAACCTGTTTGGCCATTTGACCGACGTCACCACGGAGTTCATCGACCAGTGCGCCCAGTGGATAGCGGCGGGGTTCGTTCGCGACGAAGATGCGCCGCTCTTTGTCGATCACGAGAAGCAGTGGGCTCGCGGCGTCGCTCATCGCCGGAACCTCTTCGATACGAACCGAACGCAGAATTTCGAACGCGCGCCAGACATCATCGTGCAATACCGGCGAGATCAGGGTATTGGCCAGAAGGCTGCCCAGGCTGCGAGCGTTCCTTTCCAGGTTCGCGCGCATCTCTTCGTAGTCTTTGACAAGCAACGCGGTGGTGATCAGAAACGCCGTTCCGAGTACGGCGAACATCACCCGCAGTGGGATCTTCCACCGCAAAGAGAGGTTGGTCAGCGGCTTCATGTTCGGGGAAGGTTGAGGTAGGCGGCCATCCACGCGATCGAATCGTAGAGCGTGTCGTCGGCTGTGGTAAACCCATCCAAACGGAGGAGTCGCAAGAGTTGCGCCCCGTTCGCATCGTCTGCCATGTTCAGCAACGCTGTGCGAAAGCGTGTTTCCAGCGCTTCGGGGATATTTTTGTTGGCCACGAAAGGGGGGAAACCAAACGGCGGAGAGCGTTCGATGATTTGCGTTCCCTGAACGAGCTGAGGGTGAATTTCTGCGAGCATTTCCCAGACGTAACCGTCGACCGCGCCGCCTGCGGCAAGCCCGGCAGCCACCGCTTCGATCACTTTGCGATGCGCCCAGGTGAAGAAGGTGCGCGCGAAAAATTTTGCGGGATTTTCGCCGCTTTGCGCGATCGCGTATTGCGGGTAGAGAAAGCCGGAATTGGAGTCGGGATCGCTGTAGGCGAAAACCTTTCTACGAAGGTTGGTCAGACGGCGCAGTTGCGGTTGCGAGCGATCAACGATCAAATACGAATAATAGGTGGGTTCGCCTCGCCAGAGTGGTACCGCAACGAGCCGCAGCTCATCACGATAGCGCACGTAGGGGTAACCACAAAGCCAGGCGAAATCGATCTTGCTGGTACGGAGGAGTTCGATCACTTCGCGGTAGCTGCCGCGCTGCACGAACTGGACGCGCTGGCCCAGTTTTCGTTCCAGCCATTCCCGCCAATGGGTGAGAAATCCGATCTGGTCGTCGAGAAAAACAGGGGTGAGTCCGATGCGCAGCGGCGCATCCACGGAGCTGTGACCGGGCAGCGGGAACGACAGACCGACCGCTTGCGCGAAGAGCGCTTTGAGGGCGGTGCGTCGGGAAAATGGGGCAGCAGCCATATCGGTATTGATTGCAGGATCATTTTTCATGATAGCGCAAAACCCAGGGGATCGGAAGCGTTTGGGGATGGTTTCGAAAGCGTGACGGCAATGCGGGTCGAGTGGTTACCTGGACGTAACGCCCGGCGATCTTTTCACAATCGCACGTGACGATTAATGTGTTGTTTTTCAATATAAATTAGGGAGCGGGTAACGATTTCTCATCTTTGGTCCGGAAATTGCTCTGCGTTAGCTGGCCGGCTCGACCGGGGGCGTCACTCCCGATTGAACGGCGACGAAAATGGCTTTTTCTCGACTTCGAGGAGGTGTGGTAGATGAGTGAAGAACTGCGGGTCTCGTCTATCGAGACAAGAGGGGTGCCTGGTAAGCGGCGCTACGCGATGGTGATCGACACTCGCCGTTGCATCGGGTGCATGGCCTGTCAGGTGGCTTGTAAAGCCGAGTACGACACGCCGCTAGGCGTCAACCGAACCTGGGTGCCCTACAAAGTTACGGGCAAATATCCTAACGTGAAAAAACACTTCTTGCCGCGGTTGTGCAACCATTGCGACGATCCGCCCTGCGTGCGCAACTGTCCGGTCGAGGCGACCTTCAAGGTCGACGATGGTGGGTTCGTGCTCCAACGGTACGAACGGTGCATCGGTTGCCGGAGCTGTATGGCGGCGTGTCCCTATAACGCGCGTTTCATGTTGCCCTCGCACCGTACCTACACGCCCATCACCAACGTGGTGGACAAGTGCACCTTCTGCTTCCATCGCGTCACGCAGAACCTGGTTCCTGCGTGTGTCCAGACCTGTGTTGGGCGCGCACGGGTCTTTGGCGACCTAAACGATCCCAACAGCGAGGTCTCTTACCTGGTTGCGCACAACCCAACCCAGGTATTGCGTCCCGAGCAGGGGACCAAACCCCACGTCTTCTATATCGGTGCCGACCGGAACCACACCGAGTACGGGCGCGATGCCTATCGCCGGATCGAGGTGATGGAATCGGAGCACGCGGCGTGGAAGAAACATTTCGACCTCTGAGAAGGAGCAGATCATGGGTGAATATCTCGTCTTTCATGACGTCGCCTGGCATGCGACGTATGCAATCTATTTCTTTCTGATCGGCATCGTCGCTGGTCTTTCGTTTCTCTCCTATGCATCGTGGCATCTTTCCGCGTTGCGACCGTTGCGCGAAAAGAGTGCTTATGTTTCGCTCGCGCTGCTGGCGGTGGGCGGTCTGTTATTGATCGCTGATCTTTCCCAGCCGATGCGTTTCCTCAATATGCTCAACCCTGCCTACCTCAATTTTTCTTCTCCGTTGGCGTGGGGGGCGCTCAATCTCGTCGCGTACGGAATCGCTTCCGTTCTCTACCTCCTGATGTTGTGGAAGAAGGATGAGAAGAACGGCAAGATGTTGGCGTTGGTCACCGCGTTCTTGGCACTGGGGCTGCCGATCTATACCGGTTTCGACCTCACGGTCCATCAACACCGCCCGGTATGGAACACACCCGCGATTCCTCTGTTGTTTGTCGCGCTCGCATTCTCGACGGGTTCGGCGGTCGGCGCCCTCATGAGCGCAAACAACGCTGAGGCGCAACAAGTTCTGCGCCAGTTCATGCTCTGGTCGGCTGGCGCTGTCGTCGTCATCCTCATTGCGATCATGGGCACCACCAGCTACGGCGGTTCGGCTGAGGAGCTCACCTTCATGCTCATGACGTCGGGCACGATGGGGTTGCTGTTCGTGGGTGTGGGTTTCCTGGCGGGAAGCTTAGCACCCGTGGTGATGCTCTTTGCGCCAACCGGCAAAAGCATCAGCGTGATTCTGGTTTCTGCGTTGCTGATCTTGCTGGGGAGTGCTGCGGTGCGTTACGTGATCCTGATGGCTCCGCAGCAAGTGCAGACCCTTTTCTGATTGGTTTTTGAGGAGAGATAGAGATGGATATGCCAAAAGTCACGCGTCGAACCTTTCTGAAGGTGAGCGCCGCGGCGGGTGGTGCTGCCGCAGCAGCGCCTCGGCTACTGCAGGCGATGGAAAACGAGCTGGGAGGGCGCGATTACGGTCCGGTCACCATGGCCCAGCGTCAAGCGATTCCCTATACTTGCCACGTCTGCAACATTCAGGACGGCGCGATCGCCTACGTCGAGAACGGCCGTATCGTCAAACTGGAGGGCAACCCCGAGCACGTCTCGACCCGTGGTCGCCTCTGCGCCAAAGGCAACGCCGGGATGTGGTATACCTACAACCCGGATCGTGTCCTCTATCCGTTGAAACGCGTCGGTGCGCGCGGCGAAGGGAAATGGAAACGCATCACCTGGGAAGAGGCGCTGACCGAAGTCGCGCAGCGGCTCGACGCTGCGCTCAAAGAGGATCCGAACACGATCATGCTCAAATGGGGGCGTGACCGCACGGGTGGTGCGCTCATCCGTTTCATGCATACGCTCGGTTCCGACAACACGATGAACCACACTTCGGTGTGCGAGTCGTCGAAAAAGGTCGGCTTGGAACCGACGTGGGGGCCGGACATCGAGACGCCGGATTTTTCCAAGACCAAGTATGTGCTGAACTTCGGTTCCAACGTGCTAGAGGCCTCATACTTCCACAACCCGCTTTCACAGCGTGTTACAGAGGGGCGCATCGACAACCATATGAAGATCGTCACGTTCGACGTACGGTTGTCCAATACGGCCGGCTATTCGGACGAGTGGATTCCTGTCTTCCCCGGTACCGATGGCGCGGTGGCGCTGGCGATCGGCCACGTGATCCTGCGCGACGATCTGCAGGACTCGGAATTCATCAATACCTGGACCAACGTTACTGTCGAGGAGCTGAAGGAGCACTACAAGTCCTTCACGCCGGAGTGGGCGGAGAAAATTTCGGGCGTTCCTGCAGCGACCATCGAACGGCTCGCGCATGAGTTTGCGACGACGAAACCGGCTACCGTCTTCACCTACCGCGGGCCAGCGAAGCACCTTTATGGCTCTTACAACGAAAAGGCCTGCATGATGTTGCCGATCCTGACCGGCAACGTCGAGAAGGCGGGAGGTTACTGCCTGCCACGTGGCATGGGGTGGCCGCAACCCAACCCGAAGCCGCCCAAGCCCGCGAAGCACGCCTATGCGAACCACCACCACCATCCGCTCTTTCCGCTGGCGAGCCACGGCGTCTCCCATCTGACTCCGTTCGATATCTTCGAGGGGCGAACCAAGGTGAATGTCTATTTCACCTATATGGACAACCCGGTCTACACCAACCCGGGGGCGCAAGCGGTTTGGGGGCAACTCTTCAAGGACGAAAAGTTGATCCCGTTTTTCGTCTCGATCAGCACCGTGATCGGGGAAGAGACGGCGTATGCCGACATCATCCTTCCCGATTGTATGTTCCTCGAGCGCTGGGAACCGGAATCGATGCCCAATTCGTTGTGGCCGTGGTTGGGGATCCGGCAGCCGATCATCGCGCCGCTTGGCGAGACGCGCGAGACGCGCGTCATCCTGCGTGACATCATCCACAAGCTCGACCCGGATGGTTCACGCGGAATGAAGCAGTACTGGAACTTCAAGGATGGCGAAGACTACATGCGCCAGCACTTCGACAATATCCCTGGCCTCAAGGATGTGGGCGGTCTTGATTTTCTCAAGAAGAAGGGGGTATGGCCGATCTACGGCAAGCTCGATTCCCGTACCGGCAAAGTCGTTGATAAGACCGGACGCGAGATCAAGGCGGAATATGAGCTCTACAAGAAAGAGCTCTCCGACAGCGATATGATGGGCGCGACGATCGAACCCAATGGGCTGATCGTCAAGAATGGCAAAGCGATCGGGATCCGTCGCAATGGGAAGAACTATGTCGGGTTCCCAACACCGAATCGGTTGCTCAATGTTCGCGTCGATGAGTGGGCGAAATACGGTTTCAATCCGATGCCCACGTTCAAGCGCGTCCCCTGGCATGAGACGATGAAGGACGATGAGCTGGTGCTCACGACCTATAAGTTCAACGTTCACGTCCAGTCGCGCACCGCTTCGGTGAAGTGGCTCGCCGAAATCGTCCATAACAACCCAATGTGGATCAATCCGGAAACCGCGAAAAAAATCGGCGTCAAGACCGGCGATCTGGTGCGGGTCGAATCGAAAGTGGGGTATCTCGTGACCAAAGCGTATGTCACCGAGGGGATCCATCCCAAAGTGGTGGCGATCGCAACCGGTTGCGGCCACTGGGAGTATGGTCGATTGGCCACCCTCAAACTCAACGAGAAACCGCAGTTCGGTGGCACCGAGGATCCGGACTTGAAAAACGTTTGGTGGGATGACAAAGGGGTCCATCCCAACATCATCATTCCGGCGATAGCCGATCCAATCGGCGGTTCGCAGGCTTGGTACGACACGGTGGTGCGTGTGACGAAGGCGGGGCCGAACGACAAATACGGCGACGTTTTCGGCGATTTCCAGAAGCACCTCGAAGCGTACCGCGAGGGGTTGCGCTTCACCTACAAAGGTGACCTTCACCGCAAGATGCATCCGGAGATGGCCCATTGGCCCGGTCCTGAGCAAAGTCAAGACCAAGGGCAGCACAGCTGACGCAGTACGGTAACGGCATCCCCTTCGCCCGGTTTTTCACGGGGCGAAGGGGTTCCTTGTGCGGGAAAATTTTTGCCTAGGAGTGCATATGCTCAGCGAAGTGTTATTGCGCAACGATCGTGAAACGGCGGAGATTACGCAACCTGCGGTGGTTCCTCAGACATCCCCCGAGGAGCAGGCAGCCGAATGCCGTGCGCGCGCCGCGATTTACCGTCTATTGGCTGCCGTTTTCGTCGAGGAGGTCACTCCCGATCTCTTACAGGCGATCCGATCGGAGGCGCTTCTTGCCCAATTGGCCGAAGTGGGTATCCGCTTCGACGACGATTTCACCGCGGCGCCGGATGCGGCGCTCCTTGAGGCGTTGGCGGCGGAGTACACCGCACTTTTTGCGTGCACCGGCGGGTTCCCCCCGGTTGAATCGGTGCGGCTTTACGGGCTCTTTCAGCAAGAGCCTGCGTTTCAGGTGGCTGAGACCTACCGTCAACACGGTTTTGTATTGAAGAAAGGGAAGTTCGCCACTTTTCCCGATCAGCTTGGTGTGGAGTTGTCGTTCGTTGCGGAACTGCTCGAACGCGCAGCCGATGCGCTCGAAAACGGCGACGTTGCAACCCAGCGCAAACTGGAGAAGACGATCAAACGTTTTTGGGCGCAACATCTTGGCCTCTGGGTGCGCGGTTACGGGCGATTGGTGCAGCGTGCCGCGGCCCACTCCTTCTATCGCGAAATGGGGCGTTTCCTTACCGGTTTCGCGGAAGAGGAGATCGCGGCGATGGGACTCAAGGTCGAGGACCGCGATCAGGGTAAACTGGAGGTGGAGAAGATCCCGGGGAAGGTTGAATTCAACCCCGACGAGCCCATCTGCAACGCCTGCGTCGGTAGTATGGCTGCCGCTAAGGGGCAGGGGGCAACCGTGTCCGTACTGCACGATCTTCGTTGATCTGCTGGTAGAGGAGAAACGATGAAATTGCTCGATCTTTCGCCGACCCATTTCGCTCCTCCCGATCGTCAGGTGCTCTCCAACCTCGACTGGTCGGAAGCTGCGGCGATGTGGGACAGCAATCAACTGGGAGCGCTCCACGATTGGCTCAACGAGCGCTGGTCCCGTTTGATCCAAAACAGTCCAGCAGGCATGCGGGATCCCGAAGCGGAATTTCTCCAAGGATTGGCTTTCGCCGTGCTTGCGCTTTTCTTCACTCAGAATCGCAATCAAGAGGGAGCGCTTCTGATGATCGACGATGCGTTGATGACGTTGGCGCGCTACCGCCCCCGTTTCCTTGGCGTGCATATCGAGCCGATCCTGGCTGCGCTGCAGGAACTCCGACCGTTGCTCGTCGGATTGGCACCCGATGATGAATGTCCCCTTTACCCGTTCGTTTACCCAAAATTCGAATATTCGGTATAAACTATGGAAGGAAGGGAACCGACACCAACCATCATGATGCAGGAAGCGCCGTTCGCTGAGCAGGTATTACCCATTGCATTGAGGAGATTGGTCCGTTTCACGGTAGATAGCGGCGAAACGGTAGGCGAGGAAGATCTCCTCATCGATGCGCCGGGTATCGAGGAGGTTGCCAGCGCGTGTGCCGCGATCGTCCTGACACGTGAGGGGGAAGCACGCGCCAAGACGTTGTTGGCCGCTGGTGCTCGCTACCTGTTTCTCGGTGAGGCGGCGTTGCGGGACAGTGAATGCGTGGCGCGCCTAGCCGAAGCGTACCCGGGTCGAATCGGCATTTTCGCGCCCGTGCGCCGCCAACGGGTCACTTGGACGCTGGAGACCGAGTCGAACGCCGACTTTCGCACCTTGACCCCGTCGATCGCGGCGCCGACCTGGGAAATTTTGTTGGCCGACGGCAGGGAGAGCGGCGTCGTGTTGCCTTGGTGGCTGCAGGCGATGCGCGAACGGGGCGCTTCCCAGTTCCTCGTCCAGGCCGATCTTCGCGACGACAGCGACCTCAATATTTTGGCCGAACTGGTCGAAATGGTCGGCGAACGGCTCTGGATCGCGCCGTTGGGGCCGAACCACCTCCCTTACGTCGAGTGGGTCAAGTATGGCCAATGTTGCCAGTTGGCCCTTCCTGACGACGATTATCGCCGCAAAGAGGAACTGTTTGCCGAGTTTCTCTCTCCACCATCGGGTGACACGACATGAAAACGACGACGATTGCTGCCTTCTTTCTTCTGCTCTGGGGTATGGGCACAGCGCAGGCTGGGGTGACGCCGATGAAAACGGCGCAGCTGGTCCATGCATTGGAAGAGGGCAAACCGTGCTGCATCATCGACGGCCGTCCGGAGCAGAGCCAGCGAACGAAACCGTTGGAGAACGCGTTGCCGTACCGCGATGGGCTGGTTATCGAGCCCAGCGGGATGGTCGTCGTCGTCGCCGACAGCGATGAGGCGGCGATGCGGATTGCGTCACGCCTGGATGAGGCCTATCCGGGGCAGAACATCGTGGTGGTTCTTGGCGGAGCCGACGCGTGGGAGGCAGCCCAGGTGGATCTGAGTCGGCGTGCTGCGACTCCTCCGCGTGGATTGAGTTTCATTATCCCGAAAAACACCTGCGAATCGGGTTCAAGTATCCAGAAACTGACGACGAACGCGAAGTAACGGCGATACGACGATGGCCTTCGCTTACCCTGAGTTTCGTCCGTCGCGCTGCACCCGTTACCGTTTTCGCTACAGTGCATGTCAGCGCTGCCTCGACCATTGTCCTTACGACGCGATCACGCTCACCGACGAGGGGGCGCGCCTCGACGAAAGCCGTTGCCGCAACTGCGGGCTCTGTATCACGGCGTGCCATACGGGCGCCTGGACATCCGAGATCTTCAAGCCGATCGACCTTCTGCGCCAGGCGATTCGACAGCCTGAAATGAAAATCGCGTGCGCACCTTCGGGGTTGGCGGCAGATGCTGTCGTTCCTTGCCTTGGGGTGCTCAGCCCCGGTTTTTTCGCCTATCTCAGTAAGCGCCGGATTCCAGTGACGGTGCTGGGTGCTGCGCACTGTCCGGAATGCGCGCACGCACCCAAGGGCGCTGAAGCGCTTGCCGATCATCTCGCTGCCGCTGAGCAGTTGCGGTTGGCAGCCGAGGAACCGGATAAGCCGTGGTTGCCTGTGACCGTCGTCACCGAAACACCGCAGGAAAAAAGTGCGGAACGGGTGGCGCTGGAGCGAAGGCAGTTCTTCCGACGTTTGGTGGGACGAGGGGTCGATACGTTTGCTGCGCCGCCAGCGCCGGCGGATCGTCCCGTCGTGCCGGACAAGGCGATTCGGGCAGGCGCTTATGCGATGACCGAGGAGCGGGAACTGCTGCAGATCGTTTGTGATCGGCAAGACGGCGAAGCGGTTGAACTTCCTTGGCACGAGTCGCTGCCGTTGCTGCAGCTCTCTCTGCAACCGGGTTGTACCAACTGTGAAGCCTGTTTTCGTGTCTGTCCCACCGGTGCGATCAAAATCGAGGAAAATCCTGGCGAATGGGGGTTGATCTTCCAATTCGACCGCTGTGTCGGGTGTCTGGTCTGTCTCGAGGTCTGTCAACCCAGGGTTCTCACCGCTGACGCGCATTTCGACGCACGGCCTGAACAGCCCGCGCGGGTTCTGCACGCGTTGCGCAAACAGCGCTGTTCCCGTTGTGAGCGCTTTTTCGTCGCGCCGGAACCAAGGGAGCAGTGCCCGTTCTGTGAAGATGACGACGACGCGTTTGCGCAAATCTTCGGGTAGAAAGGAGTAGTGATGGAATGGGAATTTACCCCAGAGGATGTGGTCAAGGGCGTTGCGGATTACGGGTTGGCGGAGTTTCGCCGTGACCTCGCCGAGGAGGTGCGGCTCAACATGGGCGCAGAGGATCCTTTGCGGCTGCGTCGCGTTTTCGATCTCGTCTACGATCTCTGCTATGCGCTTGCCACGAGCAAGGATCTCGAAGCCCATCTTGCCGCGTACGCGTACGATCCGCCAACGGTGCAGTTCCTTCGCGAACTTCAACCCGCGATGGTGGAGAATGCGACGATGCTCGGAGCGATCCTGCAGCGGTCGATCATGGACCATGTTGCCGCAGGCCAACCGCTCGAGCGGGCGATCGCCGAGGTAGACCAATGGCACCGTGCCTTCGTCGCGGAAAATCCCCCGCCGTTCTCTTGAAGCGCGCCATGGCTTTCTTACTCCCTCGGCAGTAGAATCCCCATAAGCAGACCGGGGCGTACCCGCAGATTGTCTTTGGCTGCGCCGACGCAGAATCTGTTTTCGCCGCTGTGAGGAAAGGGGATTTTCATGTCTGTTGTTCTGGTCACCGGTGGAGCCGGCTACATCGGGTCACATACGGTCGTGGTGTTGCTGGAAGCCGGGTTCGAGGTGGTCGTCTATGACGATTTCAGCAACAGCCACCCGGAGGCGCTACAGCGTGTCGCGCGTATTACCGGCAAAACGGTGCGTGTGGTGGAAGGTGACGTGCGGGATCGCGCCTCATTGGATGCGGTGTTTGCGCAGTACGCTCCCGATGCGGTGATCCACTTTGCCGGCAAAAAAGCGGTGGCTGAATCGGTCGCGAAGCCGCTTTACTACTACGACCACAACGTGGTCGGGTCGTTGCGGCTGTTGGAAGCGATGCAGGCGGCTGGGGTCTCGCGCCTTGTGTTCAGCTCGTCGGCAACCGTCTATGGCGAACCGCAACGGTTGCCGCTCACCGAAGACCATCCGCTTTCGGCAACCAACCCCTACGGGCGGACCAAGCTCATCATCGAAGAGATGTTGCGCGACGCTTTTCGTGCCGACCCCACGTGGCACATCGCGATTCTGCGCTACTTCAATCCGGTTGGCGCGCATCCGTCGGGGCTGATCGGTGAGGATCCCAACGATATTCCCAACAATCTGATGCCGTTTATCACCCAAGTTGCGGTTGGGAAATTGCCGAAGCTGCGGGTGTTCGGCAATGACTATCCCACGCCCGATGGTACCGGCGTGCGCGACTATCTCCACGTGATGGATCTGGCCAAGGGGCATCTGGCGGCGCTGCGCTGGCTGCTCACGCCCGAAGCACCACCGCAGTGTGCGGCGTTCAATTTGGGCACCGGACGTGGCGTTTCGGTGTTGGAGATGGTGCGCGCGTTCGAGGCGGCGAGCGGTCGCGCAGTGCCGTACGAAATCGTCGATCGTCGTCCCGGTGATGTCGCCGCGTGTTGGGCCGACCCCAGCAAGGCACGTATCGAGCTGGGGTGGGCAGCGAAACGGTCGCTTACCGAGATGTGCCGCGACGCCTGGCGGTGGCAGATGCAGAATCCTGAGGGGTATCGCACTCAGGTTTCGTAACGGTTGGTACGAGGCTCCCTCTCAGGCAGGAGAGTGCGTTTTCAACCAATCCTTGAGCGCGGCGTTCATTCGTGCTTGCCAGTCTTTGCCGGTGGTTTGGAATGCACGCACCACTTCGGCATCAAAAAGGACCGTGACGGCTACTTGTTGTGATTCCGATCGATCCCGACCGCGATGAATCAGCCTGTCACCGATATATTCGTCAGCGCGTTCAAAAAACGCGTCGGTGAGTTCTGGTGCATCGTCAGGGTCAACCCAAACGGGCTGCATAGCGTTTTTGTTCTCGCTCATTGGCTTTCCTCATGCTGATGATGCGACGTGCTTCGCCACGAGGCGTCCATACCATGACAACCATTCTTCCATCGAGTTTCCCAACGGTAATATAGCGCCTTTCCCCATAGTTTTCCTGCAGGTCTTCCGCTGTGAAATGGTGTCCGGCAAACACTTCGGCAGCGCGGGCAAAATCAAGACCGCGCTCGATGAGCGTTTTGGCACGCTTGACAGGATCGAACTCAATACGCATGGGCAGATTTTAGCGATTCCGGTCGCCCCGACACCACGCCTCCGGCGTGACGATCGTCAGTGGTGCGGTGCCAGGTTTGAGTCGGCGCGCAAGGCGCAGCAGCGCCTTGTCGCGGGTGATCAGCCAGGTAGCTTGGTGAAACCAAGCGCACTCGAGGAATTTCTGGTCTTCGGGATCGCGGCAGCGCGGCAAATCAGCGGTGGCCAGCCACGAAGCGTCGGGGTGGTCGACAGGGCGGACCCACGCGGTAAATTGCGCGTGCGCCCGGATACCACGGGCGCTGAGGTGCGCTTCGGCACCAGCGATTGGTGGCGCGATGGCCACTGCGGATTCCGTTGCCGATTCGGTTGGCGCGGTGGTCTCTTTTGCGTGCAGCCGGGAGACAAGCGCCCGCCACTCCGCGATGAGCGGCGGGCTGGCGATCGGTTCGAGCCGTTGGGTGGTGATTGCGGTGACAAGCGGCGTCAACTGCTGATCTTCGAACCACCAGAGCGCGAGCGCGGTGTTGGTGTCGAGCACCGCGCGCGCGGGTGTAACCACTGCGTACGGCTCCGGGTGTCAGATCCGCACTTTGACGTAGCTGCCCGGCGCCTCTTCGATCACCGGCAATTTCCCTTTGGCGGGGTCCCGTGCCGCAACTTTTTCGTCGCCGTTGCGTTGCGCCAGCCAGGTGTTCCAGTGCGGCCACCAGGAACCAGGGTGGTGGGTGGCGCCTTGCAGCCACTCGTCGGGATCTTCCGGAAGCGGCTTCACGGGGTTGGTCCAGTAGCCATATTTGTTCGCGGCAGGCGGGTTGACGATCCCGGCGATGTGGCCTGAACCTCCAAGCACAAACGTGACGTCGGCGCCGGTGAAGTGGCGTGCCCCTTTGTAGGTGGCCTTCCACGGCGCGATGTGGTCCTCCACCGTCGAGATGAAGTAGCAGGGATGTTTGATTTTGCGCAGATCGATGCCAACCCCGTCGATCTCGATGCCGTTCGGTTCGACGAGCTTGTTCTCCAGGTACATCTTGCGGAGGTAGAACGAGTGCATCGCCGCGGGCATCCGGGTGGAGTCGGAGTTCCAGTAGAGCAGATCGAACGGAAAGGGTTCACGCCCCAATAGATAGTTGTTGACCACGAACGACCAGATGAGGTCGTTGGCGCGCATCATATTGAAGGTTGACGCCATCTCCGTGCCTTCGAGGTAGCCCCGCTCGGCCATTTTGCGTTCGAGTTCGGCAACGGTTTCCGGCGTGGTGAAGACGCCCAGTTCGCCCGGTTCGGAAAAATCGGTGAGCGTGGTGAAGAAGGTGGTCGCGGCAAAGCGCTTCTGCCGTTTTGCCGCGAGGTACGCGGCCGTGGTGGCCAAGAGCGTTCCACCCAGGCAGTATCCGGCCGCATTGACCACCCGTTCGCCCGTCTGTTCTTCGATCGCGTCGAGCGCCGCCAAGACCCCTTCGGTGACGTAATCGGCAAAGGTTTTTTGGGCGAGCCGCGCGTCGGGGTTTACCCAAGAGAGGATGAAGACGGTATGGCCCTGGTCGACCAACCATTTGACCAGCGAATTTTTCTCCCGCAGGTCGAGGATGTAGTACTTGTTGATCCACGGCGGCACGATCAGGAGCGGCCGCTTGTACACCTCTTTGGTGGTCGGCGTGTACTGGATCAGCTGTGCGAGCTCCGTTTGGAAGATCACTTTCCCCGGGGTGGTGGCGATGTTTTTGCCCAGTTCGAACGCTTCGGTGTCGGTCATGCGAATACGCAGTTGCCCGCCGCCCTCTTCCAGGTCGCGCAGCAAGTTTTTGAGGCCGTTGATGAGGTTCTGGCCGTTGGTGCGCAACGTCTCCTGGAAGACTTCCGGGTTGGTGAGCGCGAAGTTGGTGGGGGAGAGCGCTTCGATGAAGTTGCGGGTGAAAAAGTTGATCTTTTTCTGCGTGGTCTCGTCGATGCCGTCCAGGCAGCAGACCGTTTCATGAATGCGGCGCGCAGCAATCAAGTACGACTGTTTGATGAAGTCGAAGAGGAAGTGCTCTTCCCACTCTTTCGCTTTGAACCGCTTGTCCCCTTTTTCCGGTTGCGCCACGGGCGGGGTGTGGATGCCCATCATTTTGAGCATCGAATGTTGCCACAGGTTGAAATAGTCCCACATCAGGTTCATTTGCGCCTGCGCAAGCTTGTAGGGGTTGGCAAGCAAGCGCGCCATCATCTGCATGTAGGTTTGGGCGATCCCCAGTTCGTCCGACGGCGGGGTGATTCCCTTTTTCAGCTGGTTCTTGGTGTATTCCGCGAGAACCTTCGCGGCCCGTTCCGCGACTTCGGCATAGACCTTCGCCATCTCTTGCGGATCGGGCAGTTGCGCATAGGGGGTCGATTTTTCCGTGTCGTGTGTTGCGGTGCGTTTTTCGCTCATTTGGGGTCTCCCTCGTTGTCGGTTGTCGGATTGTGGGCAAATCGTATCATACCGTTCCGGTCGACAGTGCGCTGGAGCCACCCGCATCGCCACGCATGGTTGAGATGCGCAATCGTTTCGCCCAACGCGAAGACCAACTGGTGCAGGTCGAGCGCCCGCGGAAAGAGAATGGAGACGAGCTCGGCTGCGGTGCAAGGGTCTTTGGCGCACGCGGCAAGGAGTTCGGCAAAGCGGGCGTCGTGGTGCGCCTTGAGCGCGGCCACCCGCGCGGCGATCCCCTGAAACGGGAGGCCGTGGGAAGGGAGCACCAGGGTCTCGTCGGGCAGGGCGGTGAACGCGTCGAGCGACGCCAGAAAGTCGCCCAACGGGTCGTCATGGGGCGCAACGGCCCAGACGCCGACGTTGGTCGAGATCTTGGGTAGCAACATATCGCCAGAGATGAGTACTTTGCGTTCGGGGCAATAGAGGCTCACGTGTTCGGGCGAATGGCCGTAGCCGACGATCACGCGCCACGTCGTCTCGCCCAGCGTGAGCGTGTCACCCGCACGCAGTCGTTCATAGGTGGCGGGCAGTTCCGGAACCCCTTTGGGGTACGCAGCGCCGCGCGCGAGCAACGCCTCTTGTTCGCTCGTGCCCAAACCGTGGCGGGCGAAAAAGGCGACCATGTCGCGATAACCGTGTCCTGGTGCTTGCAGCCACGCCGCGAATGCAGAGAGGAGCTCTCCGTGGCTCATGAAGAGCGGCAGGTCGTATTCGGCCATCAGCCACGCAGCCAACCCGATGTGGTCGGGGTGGAAATGGGTGACGACGACCCGATTGGGTCGGTAGTGCTGCAGCTGGATGCGCCACGCCTCTTTCGCGGCGGGAAGCGCGTACCCGGTGTCGACGATCGTCCAGCCGTCGTGCGCTTCGATCAACCACAGGTTGATGTGGTCGAGCGCGAACGGAAGTGGCATGCGCAGCCAGCGGATCCCCGGTGCGACCTCGATCGTGGTGGCGAGTGCCGGGGGTTCGGGAAATGGATAGACCAGTGGTTTCGGGTCTTTCTGTTGGGGCGTCATGGCGTCATCCATTGGCGAGTATCGTGTGCGTTGGGTTCTCGATGGTTGGGACATCGCTGCCCGTTATTCTCTGTCGGCGTCATTGGCAAAGCGACAGTCACTGTGCTATTGTGCCGTTAACGTTAACGGAAACCAAGGCCCTACGGGGAGGGCAGCGATGGAACAGGAGAAAACGTACTATACCATCGGCGATTTGGCACGGGATTTCCGGATCACGCCGCGTACCATCCGCTACTACGAAGAGCATGGGATCCTCAATCCCCGCCGGGAAGGGCGGCAACGGATCTATACCCGTGCCGACCGCACCCGTCTCAAATTGACGCTGCGCGGCAAACGGTTGGGGTTGTCGCTGGCGCAAATCAAAGAGCTCTTGGACATGTACGACGGGATGCACAACTCCCCCGCGCAGATCCGGGAGTTTTTGCGGGTGCTGGCGGAACGGCGCGCTGCTTTGGAGCAGCAACGGCGCGATATCGAGGCGGTGTTGGCCGAAATCGATCAACTCGAGGCGCAATGCCACGCAGCGTTGGCCGAGGCCGGAGCGCAAGCGGTTGCGGTACCTTGAGGGCGCGTGACACGTCCTGCCTCTGGACATCGCGGGGGGATTTCGGTAATGTTACGTTGACGTAAACGTAATACCAAAGGAGAGGACGATGGCCATTCCTTCGCTCGACATGGGGTTGGATGAGACGCTGGTCGCGCTGCGCGATTCGGTGCGCGCCTTCTGTGACAAAGAGATCGCACCGCGCGCGGCACAGATCGACCAAGAGAATCAATTTCCGACCGACCTGTGGAAAAAGCTCGGTGATCTGGGTGTGCATGGAATGACGGTCTCCGAAGCGTACGGCGGCGTCAATATGGGGTACCTGGCGCACATCATCGTGATGGAAGAGATCAGCCGCGCCTCTGCTGCGGTGGGGCTCTCCTACGGGGCTCATTCCAACCTCTGCATCAATCAAATCCATCGCAACGGCACGCCGGAACAGAAAGCGAAATATCTCCCCAAGCTCGTCGCCGGCGAATGGGTCGGGGCGCTGGCGATGAGCGAACCGAACGCCGGTTCGGATGTGGTCTCGATGCAGTTGCGTGCCGAGAAACGGGGCGATCGCTGGGTGTTGAACGGCAGCAAGATGTGGATCACCAACGGGGGCGATGCCGACGTTCTCGTCGTCTATGCGAAGACCGACCCGGCAGCCGGGCCGCGGGGCATCACCGCGTTTCTCGTCGAAAAGGGGATGAAGGGCTTTTCGGCAGGCACGAAACTCGACAAACTGGGGATGCGCGGTTCGAACACCTACCCGCTCTTTTTCGATGACTGCGAAGTGCCGGAAGAGAACGTGCTCGGCGATGTCGGGGGCGGGGTGAAGGTCTTGATGAGCGGGCTCGACTACGAACGCGCGGTGCTCGCCGGCGGTCCACTCGGGATCATGGATGCGTGCATGGAGGTGGTAGTGCCCTATCTGCACGAACGCAAACAGTTCGGGCAGTCGATCGGGGAATTCCAGTTGATGCAGGGCAAGCTCGCCGATCTGTACGCCACCTGGAGCGCAACGCGGGCGTTCGTCTATACCGTGGGGCGCGCGCTCGATGCGCACGACCACAGCCGCCATCTGCGCAAAGATTGCGCGGCGGCGATCCTCTACGCTGCGGAAAAGGCCACTTGGATGGCAGGCGAAGCGATCCAGTGTTTGGGGGGCAACGGCTATATCAACGAATACCCGACGGGGCGCCTGTGGCGCGACGCCAAGCTCTACGAGATCGGCGCCGGAACCTCGGAGATTCGCCGCTGGCTGATCGGCCGTGAGTTGATGGCCGAGACGGCGTGATCGAATGCGGCGCTGTGTTGCGCAATACGGCAGGCGCAGGACGAAGGATTGTGGTTTGACCCTATTGGAATGGAAAGAGACGAGGAGAGAACGATGAGCAAAAACGCGAACGATATCGTGATCGTTGCGGCGGCACGCACGCCCATGGGGGCTTTTCAGGGCGATCTGGCCGCACTCACCGGGCCGCAATTGGGTGCGGCAGCGATCCGCGCGGCGGTGGCGCGCGCGAACCTTGCGCCCGAACAGGTCGATGAGGTGCTGATGGGAAACGTCCTGCAAGCGGGGGAAGGGCAGGCGCCCGCGCGGCAAGCCGCATTGGGTGCAGGGCTGCCCAAGTCAGTGGGGTGCACCACCGTCCATAAGGTGTGCGGTTCGGGGATGAAAGCGCAGATGCTCGCGTTCGACGCACTCAAAGCGGAAAGCTACGACGTCGTCGTCGCGGGGGGGATGGAGTCGATGAGTAACGCCCCCTATCTGTTGCCCAAAGCGCGCAGTGGTATGCGTTTGGGGCACGGTCAGGTGCTCGACCACATGTTCTACGACGGGCTCGAAGATGCCTACGACAAAGGGCGCTTGATGGGCACCTTTGCCGAGGATACCGCACAGCACTACGGATTTACCCGCGAACAGCAGGACGCCTACGCGATCGAATCGACCCAGCGTGCGATCCGCGCGATTCAAAGCGGCGCGTTCGAATGGGAGATCGAACCGGTCACGATCACCGACCGTGGGGGTGAGCGGGTCGTGAAGATCGACGAACAGCCCCTCAAGGCGAAATTGGACAAAATTCCCTTGTTGAAGCCGGCGTTTCGCAAGGACGGAACGGTGACCGCGGCCAACGCGTCGTCGATCTCCGACGGTGCTGCGGCGTTGGTGTTGATGCGCCGGGAAACGGCCGAGCAGCTCGGGTGCACGCCGCTCGCGCGGATCGTCGCACATGCGACCCACGCGCACGAGCCGGCGTGGTTTACCACCGCACCGGTTGGCGCGATCGAAAAGGTGCTCGCGAAAGCGGGGTGGACCGCGGATGCGGTCGATCTCTTCGAGATCAACGAAGCGTTTGCGGTGGTGACGATGGCGGCGATGAAAGAGCTGAACCTGCCGCACGAAAAGGTCAATATCCACGGGGGGGCGTGTGCGCTGGGCCACCCGATCGGCGCTTCGGGGGCGCGGATCGTGGTGACCCTGATCGGGGCGTTGCGCCACACCGGGGGCAAGCGTGGTGTTGCGAGCCTCTGCATCGGTGGGGGTGAAGCCACCGCGATGGCGATCGAACTCGAGTGAGCCCGTTTCGTCTCTACGCTCAGCTCATTGCCGCGATGGTGATGTGGGGCGCAACGTGGCCAGCGGGCCGGATCGTGGCGCAAGCGCTCGATGCTCCGGCTTCCGCCGCTGCGATGCGATTCACGCTCGCAGCGCTGGTTTTGTGGGGGATCGCGCGGCTGCGTGGCGTGCCGCTCACCCCGCGGCGTCCGGTTGTCGTGCTGCCAGAGGCTGGTGCGAGGGGTGCCCCGCCGGATGCGGCGGCTGCGCCGTCGGCGACGCGGCAAACGGTACCCCTGACGGCACCCTTTGGGGGCGGGGCGCGGTCCCATCCCTTGTCTGCGGCGGTGCGCCTCGCGGCAATGGGCTTTTTCGGCATTTTTCTCTACAACCTCTTTTTTCTCTACGGGTTGCAGCATGTCACCGCGGGCCGAGGCGCGCTGGTGGTCGCGCTCAACCCCGTTGTGGTCGCGGTCACGGCGTGGTGGCTCGCAGGCGAACCGCACGGTTGGCGGCAACACCTCGGTGCGGTTGTGGCGCTGGTAGGGTGCCTCACCGTGATCGGCAAAGGAGACCCCGTTGCGCTGCTTACGGGCGCAGTTGGTGTGGGGGACTGGCTGATCCTGGGCTGCGTCGCCACCTGGACGATCTATACCTTCCTGGGCAAAAAGGCCACCCAGACTTTTTCCCCGCTTGCGGTGACCTTTTGGGCGGCGCTGATCGGCGCAACGCTGCTTTGGGGCGTGGCTGCCGTGCAAGGTGAAGCGCTCGGGTGGCGAGCGTGGCCACAGACGGTGTGGTTGGCGGTCTGCTTCATGGGGGTGCTGGCTACCGCGCTCGGCTACACTTGGTATTCGGAAGCGGTCCATCGTTTGGGTGCGGCGCGGGCGGCGCTCTTCATCAACTTGGTGCCGGTTTCCGGTGTCGTCACCGGTTGGCTGTTGTTGGACGAACCGCTTTCGTGGCCGGTGCTCGTAGGTGGCCTCCTGGTGCTCACCGGCGTGACATTGACAACCCAAAAACCAAAGGAGCGAGGTCGTGTTACTGAGTGAAGAGCATCGGATGATTCAACACGCGATCCGGGACTACGTGCGCGAACGCATCGTCCCGTTCGCGGCGCAGTGGGATCGCGACCATACCTTCCCCCGCGACGCGTTGCAGGGTCTGGGGGCGTTGGGCGCGTTGGGGATCACCGTACCCGCCGAATGGGGCGGCGCGGGGCTCGACACGCTGGCCACCGCGCTCGTGATCGAAGAGGTGGCGGCGGGCGACGGCGCCACCTCGACGATCGTTTCGGTGCAGAATTCGTTGGTCAATTCGATCCTGCTCAAATACGGCTCGGACGCGCAGAAGTCGGCGTGGCTGCCCCGACTGGCAACCGGCGAAGCGCTCGGGTGTTTTTGCCTCACGGAACCGCACGTGGGTTCGGACGCCGCTGCAATCCGCACGCGTGCCGAACGCACCGCCGACGGCTGGGTATTGAACGGCGTGAAGCAATTCATCACCACGGGAAAAAACGCCGATGTTGCGATCGTCTTCGCGGTGACCGACCCCGCTGCCGGTAAGCGCGGCATCTCCTGTTTCCTCGTGCCCACCGCCACACCCGGTTACGTGGTGAGTCGGATCGAGGAAAAATTGGGGCAAAACGCAAGCGACACGGCACAGATCACGCTCGAGGATTGTCGCGTGCCCGCCGACGCGCTGATCGGTGCCGAAGGGCAAGGGTACAAGATCGCGCTCTCCAACCTGGAAGGGGGGCGCATCGGGATTGCGGCGCAAAGCGTCGGGATGGCGCGCGCGGCGCTTGCAACGGCGCTGCAATACGCGAAAGAGCGCGAAGCCTTTGGCCAACCGATCGTCCACCACCAAGCGGTGGGATTCAAACTCGCCGAGATGGCCACCCAAATCGAAGCGGCTCGGCAACTCGTCTGGCACGCTGCCGTGAAACGCGACGCGGGCGAACCGTGCCTCAAAGAGGCTTCGATGGCTAAGCTCTTCGCTTCCGAAATGGCCGAACGGGTGGCGTCGGCCGCGATCCAGATCTTGGGCGGATACGGCTACGTGCGCGATTTCCCGGTAGAACGGATCTACCGTGACGTGCGCGTCTGCCAGATCTACGAAGGGACGAGCGAAATCCAAAAACTCGTGATCGCACGCGACCTCATCGCCAATGGGATCGCGTGACCACGAGTCGAGAACCCCACGAAAAAGAGGAGGTGGCATGACGCTCGATTTCTATTTCGACTTTTCCTCACCCTACGGCTACTTGATGGCCGAAATGATCGAGGAGGTGGCGCAACGGCACCACGCAACCGTCGTGTGGCGACCGTTTTTGTTGGGCGCGGTCTACCAAAAGACCGGTGACAAGCCGTTGCCGTCACATCCGTTGAAAGGCCCGTACATGCAGCGCGATTTCGCTCGCTCCGCCCGTTTTTACGGCATCCCATTCCGGTTGCCCGACCCCTTCCCGGTTTCCACCCACCTGGCCGCCCGTGCGTTCTATGTCCTCAACGACGGGTCGAGCGAAACGGCAAAACGGTGGGCGATCGCGGTCTTTCGCGCCTATTTCCGGGATGGACGCAACATCGCCGATGCCGAGACGCTGACGGCGATCGCGCGCGAACTCGGGCTCGACGCCGACGCGCTTGGCAGCGCGATGCAGTCGCCAGCGGAAAAAGCGCGTCTGCGCGCCGAATGTGACGCGGCAATCGCCCGCGGTGTCTTTGGCTCGCCGATGGTATGGATTGGTGCAGAGCCGTTTTGGGGCGTCGATCGTTTGCCGCAGATCGAGCGTTGGCTGGCCGAAGGGCCGTTTTAGCGACGCAAGGAGCTTCGTGAGATGAAACGAATCGAAACCCGGATCGACGTCAAATCGGAAACGTTCCAGACCAACGCGCGCGCGATGCGCGAATTGGTAGACGATCTGCGCGCGCTCTCCGCGCGGATTCGCGAAGGCGGTGGCGCGGCCGCGCGTTCGAAACACGTCGCACGCGGCAAATTGTTGCCGCGCGAACGCATCGACGTGCTGCTCGACCCCGGTTCGCCGTTTTTGGAGATCGGGCAGCTCGCTGCATACGGCTGCTACGACGACGAAGCCCCATCCGCCGGGATGGTTGCGGGGGTTGGTCGGATTGCCGGCGTCGAATGCATGATCGTCGCGAACGACGCGACCGTCAAAGGAGGGACCTACTACCCGCTCACGGTGAAGAAACACCTGCGGGCGCAAGAGATTGCGGAACAGAACCGCTTGCCATGCGTCTATCTGGTCGATTCGGGCGGCGCATTTTTGCCGCTCCAAGACGAAGTGTTCCCCGATCGCGACCACTTCGGCCGCATTTTCTACAATCAGGCGCGCATGAGCGCGCAGGGCATCCCGCAAATCGCGGTGGTGCTGGGCTCTTGCACCGCAGGCGGCGCCTATGTCCCGGCGATGAGCGACGAAACGGTGATCGTCAAAAACCAGGGGACGATCTTCCTGGGCGGTCCGCCACTCGTGAAAGCGGCAACCGGGGAGGTGGTCACCGCCGAAGAGCTGGGCGGTGGCGACGTGCATACCCGGATCTCTGGCGTTGCCGACCACTTGGCGGAGAACGACCACCATGCGCTGACGCTGGCGCGGCGCATCGTTTCGCACCTCAACTGGCGCAAACCGGTGCAGCTCGCGCTCGGCAACGCCGAACCGCCAGCGTACGACCCGGAAGAGCTCTACGGCGTTGTCCCCGTCGATCTGCGCAAACCCTTCGACGTGCGTGAGGTGATCGCGCGGCTTGTCGACGGTTCGCGCTTCGACGAATTCAAAGCGCGCTACGGCACGACGCTCGTCACCGGATTCGCTGAGCTGTTTGGCTACCCGGTCGGGATCGTCGCGAACAACGGCATCCTCTTTTCGGAGTCGGCGCTCAAAGGGGCGCACTTCATCGAACTGTGCGCACAGCGCGGTATCCCGCTCCTCTTTTTGCAGAACATCACTGGGTTCATGGTCGGGAAGAAGTACGAACACGGCGGCATCGCCAAAGACGGGGCGAAGATGGTCACCGCGGTGGCGTGTGCCGAAGTACCGAAAATCACCACGATCATCGGCGGATCGTTCGGTGCCGGAAATTACGGGATGTGCGGCCGCGCTTACTCGCCCCGTTTTCTCTGGACCTGGCCCAATAGCCGCATCTCGGTGATGGGGGGCGAACAAGCCGCGAGTGTGCTCGCGCAGGTGCGGCGCGACGCGATCGAAGCCAAAGGCGGAACGTGGTCTGTGGAAGACGAAGAAGCGTTCAAAGCGCCGATACGCGCGCAATACGAGCGGCAAGGGCACCCCTACTACGCAAGCGCGCGGCTGTGGGACGACGGCGTGATCGACCCGGCCGAAACGCGCCGCGTGCTGGGTCTGTCGCTCTCGGCTGCGCTCAACGCCCCGATCCAACCGACGCGCTTTGGCGTCTTTCGGATGTGACGCAGGAGAGACGAAATGAGCTACACCACACTGACGATCGAAGAGCGGCCCGTGACGGGGGGTGTCGCGACTTGGGTTTGGATGAATCGCCCCGAGGTGCACAACGCTTTCAACGCGCAAGTGATCGCCGAGCTGACCGAAGCGTTTCAGGCCCTATCGCAAACCGAACGGGTGCGGGTGGTGATCCTTGCGGGGCGCGGCAAGAGCTTTTCCGCTGGGGCGGATCTCGACTGGATGAAAGCGGCGGGGGCGGCATCGGAAGCGGAAAACCGTGAAGACGCGATGCGGCTAGCCGAAATGCTCGCCGCGATCGCCACTTGCCGCAAACCGACCATCGCGCGGGTGCATGGCGCGGCGCTGGGCGGCGGGATGGGGCTGGCGTGCGCGTGCGACATCTGTGTCGCGAGCGAACGGGCGCAATTTGGCACCACCGAGGTCCGCTTCGGCATCATCCCGTCGGCGATCAGCCCCTACGTGTTGCGTGCGATCGGGCCGCGTCAAGCGCTGCGCTATTTTCAGACCGGCGAACGGATCCCGGCGGCGCGGGCGCTGGCGTTGGGCATCGCCCACGAGGTGGCACCCGAAACCGAACTCGACTCCGTGATCGACGGCCTCATCGCCGAACTCGTCAAAGGGGGGCCGAACGCACTCTGGGAGGCGAAGTCGCTCGTCGCGGCTGTCGCCCACCAACCGATCGACGCGGCGCTGCGCGCGGAAACCGCGGCGCGGATCGCGCGGGTGCGCGCGACCCCCGAAGCGCGTGAAGGGCTTGCGGCGTTCCTCGAAAAACGGCCAGCGCGTTGGATTGCCGAATCGTGACGCGGCGAAAGGAGGCGTGATGTTCCAAAAAATCCTCATTGCCAACCGGGGCGAAATCGCCTGCCGCGTGATCCAGACCGCGCGGCGGCTGGGGATTCGCACGGTGGCGGTCTATTCCGATGCCGACCGGACCGCGCGGCACGTGCGCCTTGCCGACGAAGCGGTGCATATCGGCGCCGCGCCTGCGCGGGACTCTTACTTGCGCAGCGACGCGATCCTGGCCGCGGCGAAACGAACCGGTGCCGAGGCGATCCACCCCGGTTACGGCTTTCTCTCCGAAAACGAGCAGTTCGCCGAGGCGTGCCGCGCAGCCGGGATCGTCTTCATCGGCCCACCCCCGGAGGCGATCCGTGCGATGGGGGACAAGGCGCACGCCAAAGCGCTGATGGCCATAGCAGGCGTGCCGCTTACCCCCGGTTACCACGGGGACGATCAGCGCGACGAGCGGCTCCTTGCCGAAGCAGAGCGCATCGGCTTCCCCGTGCTCATCAAAGCGACGGCAGGGGGCGGCGGCAAAGGGATGCGCCGTGTCGATCGCCGCGAAGATTTTCTGGCCGCGCTCACCGCCTGTCGCCGCGAAGCCGCGGCGGCGTTCGGTGACGATCGGGTGCTCGTCGAACGCTACGTGCTCGAGCCGCGGCACGTCGAAATCCAGGTTTTCGCCGACCGCCACGGCAACGCCGTCTATCTCTTCGAGCGCGACTGTTCCGTGCAGCGGCGCCATCAGAAGGTGCTCGAAGAGGCGCCTGCGCCGGGGTTGAGCGACGCCGAACGGCGGGCGATGGGGGAAGCCGCGGTGGCGGCGGCGCGCGCCGTGGGGTACGAAGGCGCCGGGACGATCGAATTCATCCGCGCCCCAGATGGTGCGTTCTACTTCATGGAGATGAATACCCGGCTCCAGGTCGAGCATCCGGTCACCGAGATGATCACCGGACTCGACCTCGTCGAATGGCAGTTACGGGTCGCCGCGGGCGAACCGCTCCCGCTCGCGCAAGAGCAGATCCCGTGCCACGGTCACGCGATCGAAGCGCGCCTCTACGCCGAAGATCCGGAGAAGGGGTTTCTCCCTGCTACGGGGAAACTCGCAGTGCTCGAATTTCCGCCCGAAGCGCCCGATCTCCGCGTCGATACCGGTGTCACTGCAGGGGACACGATCACCCCCTATTACGACCCGATGATCGCCAAATTGATCGTCTGGGGCGAAACGCGCGAAGCGGCGCGGCGCAAACTCGAAGCGGCGCTCAACGCGACGCGCATCGTCGGCGTCGCGAACAACGTCGAGTTTTTGTTGCGTCTGGTCGCCGCCCCCTCGTTTCGTGACGCGCGGCTCACCACTGCGCTCATCGAACACGAGCAAAACTGGCTCTTCGCCACCCGGAACCCGCCCGAATGGGCGTGGTGGGCGCTCGCGTGTGCCGAGCTCGAACGGGAAGCGCAAGCGGCGCGTGCGCAGGCGGTTGCACGCGGGGAGCCCCATTCGCCGTGGGCCGCGGTCGATGGTTGGCGGTTGAACGCGCCGGCAGAGCGGCGGTGGCGCTTCCGGTACCGCGGCGAGACGCGCACCGTCTGCGCGCGGCGGCAGGCGCGCACCTGGTCGTTTGCGTTCGTCGCGACCGAATCGCAACCGGCGGAAAGCTGGGCCGAAGTGCGCTACCAGGTCGAACCCGACGGCGCGTTGCTGCTCGAGGTCGACGGACTCCGCACGCGCGTCGAAGTGATGGTCCATGGTGAACAGCGCCACCTCTTCCTCACTGACGGTGCATTCCGTTTCGAAGCAGTGGCCGAGGAGTGGCGTGGCGGTGAAGCCGCAGCGACGGAAGGGCAGGTGACCGCGCCGATGCCCGGGCGGGTGATCGCAGTCTCCGTCCAGACGGGAGACAAAGTCGCAGTCGGGCAACCGCTCCTGACGCTCGAAGCGATGAAGATGGAACACACCCTGACCGCGCCCGCCGCAGGCGTCGTCGCGGCGGTGCACTGTGCCGCCGGTGATCAAGTGAGCGACGGCGCGGTACTGGTGGAGATCCAAGCGGCAGAAGCGTTGGAGCAGGCGAACGCCGCATCGGCGCCCAGCAAGGAGGAAGAACGATGAAGCGCGGGCCAGAGCGGGTGACGATCGTCGAAGTCGGGCCGCGCGACGGGCTGCAGAACGAAGCCACGCCGATCGCCACCGCGACCAAACTCGAACTGATCGCGCGTCTGCGCGCAGCCGGGCTACCGGTGATCGAAGTCACCGCGTTCGTCTCGCCCAAATGGGTGCCGCAGATGGCCGATCACGCCGAACTCCTGGCGACACTGATGCGCGACGCCGACGCCGCGGCGCCACGCTATCCCGTGCTCGTCCCCAACCTCAAAGGGCTGGACGCGGCACTCGCGGCGGGTGCGCGGGAAATCGCCGTCTTCACCGCAGCGTCCGAGTCCTTTTGCCGGAAAAACATCAACTGCTCGATCCAGGAATCGCTCGAACGCTTCGCCCCGGTGATCGAGCGCGCCCGTGCGGCGGGTGTCGCGGTGCGGGGCTACGTCTCGTGCGTGGTCGGTTGCCCATACGAAGGCGCAATCGCGCCGCAGGCGGTCGCGCGGGTGGCGAAAGCGCTGTGGGAACTGGGGTGCCGCGAGATTTCGCTGGGCGACACCATCGGTGTCGGTACGCCGGATACCATCGAACGCATGCTTGCCGCGGTCGCAGCGGAGGTGCCGATGGATCGCCTGGCTGGTCACTTCCACGACACCTACGGAATGGCGGTCGCAAACGTCGTTGCGGCGTGGCAAATGGGCGTGGCAACCTTCGACGCTTCGGTGGGCGGTTTGGGTGGCTGCCCCTACGCCCCCGGTGCGGCGGGCAACGTCGCCACCGAAGCGCTCGTCTACCTCTTCGAGCGCATGGGCGTCGCAACGGGGGTAGCGCTCGAACCGCTCGTGGACACCGCGTGGTGGATCAGCGCGCAACTGGGACGCACCCCCAACTCACGGGTGGCGCTCGCGCTTGCGCGCAAGGAGAAGACGAACCGCGACGCCGGGTGCGGGGGGAAATCGGCCGGGTAGCATTGCCGCGCGATGCTCGCCGAAGCGCTCACCTGGCTGATTACCCCAGCGCCGTGGGCCGCGCGGCGGCTCGGCTACCTCAAGGAAGCGGTGGCGATCACCGCGCGGTACCGCCGCTGCCGCGCCGCGTGGGCGCCCCATCTCGAGCAGAGTCGCAACGCCGTTCTCGCCTTTTCCGCGCAGCAACCGCGCCGCCGTACCCTCGTTGTGCTCGGCTCTGGCGCCGGCTTGGATCTCCCTCTGGAAGCGCTCGCTTCCCAATGGCAGCGCATCCTGCTTGTTGATCTCGTCCATCCGTGGGCGATCCGCTGGCGCGCTGTGCGGCTGCCCCAGGTTTCGTTCGCCACATGGGACATCGCCGGGGTTGCCGCGGCGCTGCTGGATCGTTGCAACCGCCTGCCCGACCCGAAGCCCGATTGGCCGCTGCCAGCCGATACCGACGCGGTCGTCTCGCTCAACGTGATGGCGCAACTTCCCGTGGTGCCGCTTGCTTGGCTGGCGGCGCACGGTGTGCCGGATACCGTGTGCGACCCCTGGGCGCAGCAAGTGATCGCCGCCCATTGGCGGCAAATGACGATGCTGGGCGTTGCAACGCTTCTCATCACCGACTATGCGGCAACGCACCACCTCTGTCCGTTGCGCGCCACCACCGCCGCAGACGCTGCATTGCCGCTTCCCCCCGACGAATCGACGCTTTTCGGGTTCGAGTTGCCTCAGCCGCCGCTGCGCCAATGGGTGTGGCGCATTGCTCCCTGTGGCGAGCTCTCTCCCCACTGGGAACGGCAGTTGCGGGTTGGAGTGTTTGTGCCATAATTGGGCGGCAAAGCAAACAAACCATTACGTCGAACGGGGCTCGATGATCAAACGCAAGCTCCCCATTGGGATCCAGACCTTCGCGAAGATCCGCGAAGAGGGCTACTATTACGTCGACAAGACCCCGTATGCGCTACGCCTCATCGAAAGCGGCACCCACTACTTCCTTTCCCGCCCGCGGCGCTTCGGTAAAAGCCTCTTTCTCGACACGCTTGCGGAACTGTTTGCTGGCAACGAACCGCTCTTTCGCGGGCTTTACATTCATGACCGCTGGGACTGGAATGTGCGCTACCCGGTGGTGCGTCTGAGCTTTGCCGAAGGGCGGCTGGAAACGCGTGCTGAGCTCGAACGGCGCATTCGCTCGCTTCTCGCGCACAATGCCCGTACGCTCGGTGTGGAACTGCCCCTTGACGCAGACATCGCGGAAACCTTCATCCGCCTCATCGAAGGGGCACATGCCCGCTACGGCCAGCGCGTCGTGGTGCTGGTTGACGAATACGACAAACCGATCCTCGATAACCTCACCACGCCAGAGGTTGCCCGTGCGATGCGCGAAGGGCTACGCAACCTCTACTCGGTGATCAAAGGGCAAGACGCCCACATCCGCTTTGCGTTCCTCACCGGTGTTTCCAAATTCAGCAAAGTCTCGATCTTTTCGGGCCTCAACAACCTCAACGACATCACCGTCGACGCCCAGTACTCGGCCATCTGCGGCTACACCGAGGAAGACCTCGACGCGGTCTTCGCCCCGGAGCTCGAAGGGCTCGATCGCGACCAGATTCGCCTCTGGTACAACGGCTACAACTGGTTGGGAGAAGCGGTCTACAACCCCTTCGACCTGCTGCTTCTTTTTCAAAAGCGCGAATTTCGCCCCTACTGGTTCGAAACGGGCACGCCCACCTTTTTGGTCGACGTCCTCATGCAGCGGCGCTTCTTTACTCCGCAGCTAACGCGCACGTTTGCCTCGGAAGCGCTTCTTTCGGCGTTTGATGTTGACGCGATGGCCCCCGAAGCGCTTCTTTGGCAGACGGGCTACCTCACCTTCCGGGGGCAACGGCGTATTGGCGCACGCATCGAATACGAACTGGGTTACCCCAACCTGGAAGTGGCCTACAGCCTCAACGATGCGCTACTCAAAGGGCTGATGGGCGACCCTTCGCTCGCTGAACGGGTAACCCTGAGCGCCTATGAAGCGCTGGTGCGTGGCGAGATCGACGGACTGCGCCAACACCTCGAACGCCTCTACGCCAGCATCCCGCACGACTGGTACCGCGCAAACCCGATCACCCACTACGAAGGGTACTGGGCAAGCGTCTTTTATAGCCACCTTGCGGCGTTGGGGCTAGAGCTCATTGCCGAGGACGTCACCAACCACGGCTGCATCG
>NZ_JAHLSY010000003.1 GCF_019049855.1 Hydrogenophilus thiooxidans
AGAAACGGGGCGAAAGCCAGCCGAAAATGGCGGCAAAAAAGACATTTCTTGCCCACCGAGGTGTGAATGTCGAAGGGATACGGTCACTCTCGCTCATTTCCAGTAAAATGCTTATTTGTTCAGCGTGTCCTTAGTACATTCGCCTATGAATGCCGTCATCGCCATTGTCGCCTTCCTGCTAGCCTTTGCCGCCAGCTTGGCGTTGCCCGTTTGGGCTGCGCTGCTCTTGGGTGCTGCCGTTCCGCTGCTCATTGCCCCGGCGCTGGCAGTGCTCGTGGACACCCCTTGCCACGACTCGTCATCCAGGGTACGAACGATGCGCGGTGGGACTCGAACCGACACAAGCCCCACTGGCGCGGCCTCACTTCCGGTCCGGGCACATCGCATCACCACCGCGAAGTAGTTAACCACAGCCGTGTGTCAAAGCAGGTGATCGCAAGGCAATCGCATGAACGGCTTACTGCAGGCCGAGTAGCTGAGCGCGGTGGAATGTGTTTCAAGACGGTGAGATTGTGAGCAGCATGGCCGGTAGGAGCGCGCATTTGATCATCGGCGAAGGCGACATCCAGACACCAATGCAGGCGGTTCTCCACGGCCCAATGTGCGCGTACTGCCCGGACCAGGCGGTGGGCATCGGCAGGCAGGCTGGAGAGGTAGAAGCGGCGTTCAAGGCTCGGGCTTGTGTAAGCAGTCTCGTTCGATTTCGCCGCCGTCGACCGCCACTACCGTGTCTGCACCCAGGGCCGGCAGGATCGCACCAACCCAGCGCCGGAACGCCGCTTCGAATCCCGTCGGATCGATCAGACCAAACAGCCGTCCGTAGGTGTCGGCGCCAACCAGCACCGCATTGACCGCCACTACCAACAGTTCGACCAGGTCGTGTTTGACCTTGCCTGCTTGCCTCGGATCATTGATCGATACGAATACGTCCGCCAACCGCAGCTTGTTCCCCGTCTCCATGGGCCACCCCAAGACAGCGTCATTCATGCGATTGCCCTGCACAGGAGACCCCGGCCCCCTATCTTCGCGCTACAATTGGCTAACGTGCGAAACGGAGCGAGCGATGACACAAACCCGCGTCGATGACATGCTCATCGAAATGATCACCCCGAAAGTGCGAGAGATCGAAGAGAAGTTCTCCCGCGGGGAGGGCTTGACCCAGGAGGACATCAATACGCTGCTTCTCAAAAGCCAGTACAACCACATCAACCACCTCGATCAAAAACTCGATGAGGTAACCGCAAGCGTCGTCGCGCTCGAGGGGAAGTTTCAGGCGCTGGAAGGGAAGTTTCAGGCGCTGGAAGGGAAGTTCCAGACCTTCAAGGCCGAGATGATCGCTGAGTTTGAAAGACGCATGGGGGCGTTAGAGTCCAAAATGGAAGCCCGTATGGGTGCGTTAGAATCCAAAATGGAAGCCCGTATGGGTGCGTTAGAGTCCAAAATGGAAGCCCGTATGGGTAGCCTCGAGACCAAATTCGAGCAGGCGCAAGTCAAGATGCAAGAAACCATCATCACCACCATGAAGTGGTACATCGGTGGCGCAGGGGTTATCCTCGTGGTGCTCAAGGCGCTCGATATTTTCGTCTCCAGCTCTCAATAGCCATTGACCGCATCGTTAGCGGCAATGGCCTCTTTTCTGGCGCTGCGCCCAACCCCCAAGGTCCCATATCATTGCCGCGTATTCATGCCAACCCCCGAACGACACCCCGGATTCGCCTCAAAAATCCAACAAGCACCGGTTTGGGTCAGTCACCGCGAGCTTGCCCGGACGTTCCTCAACCCCAATCTGAGCCGCTCGCGACGCTACCTGCGTCGCCACGGGGTCTCGAACCTCAGGGCACTGCAGAAGGAACGTGAAAGCATCGAAGGTAGTCCCGAAAGCACCACGCGGCAGTTCAAAGCGTACGAACCCGGATTTCTCCACATCGACGTCAAATACCTGCCGCAGATGCCCGATGAGGAGAAACGGCGCTACCTCTTTGTCGCGATCGATCGGGCAACGCGCTTTCTTGCAAACGTCCTTGCCAACGCTCCTTTCGTGGTGCGTACGGTGCTGACCGATGACGGCAAGGAGTTCTCCGACCGCTTCTCCTCCGCAGGCGAACGCCAAATCACGGGGCGCCATCCGTTCGATCGGCTCCGTGGTGAAAAGCGCATCGCGCATCGGCTCATCCAACCCCGCCATCCGCAAACCAACGGGATGGTGGAACGCTTCAACGGTCGCATTGCCGAGATTCTGCGCGCTTGAAGCGCTTTGTTTTTCCGCAGCCGACCTGCAAGAGACGCGCTCGCGATACCTTTCGCGCGTACCATCACCCCATTCCTCAACGCGCTTTGGGTCACATGACTCCCATTGAGAACCTCAGATGGTGGCAAACCGAGCGACCAGACCGCTTTGTTTCAAGGGTAGATGATGTCAAGAGTCTTGACAATTAGCCCCAGGATGAACAGGAATGCAAACCAGCTGACGACGGTATCAAGCGATTCCAAGCCCTTCTCACCGCGAAGGTACGCAATCAAAAGCGGCGGAACAAACAGAAAGGACGCGAAGGCCCATTGCATCCAGGTATGTTCGTTGATCGAAGCGAGGATCGATTTCAGCATCTCAGCACTCACTAACCGCTCGTGAAGGCTCCACTTGCTCGACGATTCCATCATACAATGCCAATCATCTACTTGCCAACCGGATGACCTGATGGCCTCAACCAATCTCACACACACTACATCATCTCAACCCTCCGCCGCAGCGCGGCGCTTGGCGCTGGTTGCCGTTGTGGCCGCTTACGTCCTCTCGTTCTTTCACCGTTTTGCGCCGGCTGGAATTGCCCAAGAGCTTGCCGCAGCGTTTCAGACCTCTGCGGCGTCGCTAGGCGTGCTTGCTGCAACCTATTTTTATGTGTACACCCTGATGCAGCTTCCCACGGGGATTTTGGCCGATACCCTTGGGCCGAAACGGGTGATCGTTGCGGGCGGGTTCGTCGCAGCGGCGGGAAGCCTGCTCTTTGCGTTGGCACCAACGCTCTCCTGGGCGATTGCCGGTCGAACCCTCACCGGTTTGGGGGTTTCGGTCACCTTCATCGCAATGCTCAAACTCTTTGCGCTCTGGTGCGACGAACGGCGATTCGCGTCGCTCGTCGGTCTTGCGCTCTTTTTGGGCAACCTGGGTTCGATGCTCGCGGGCACGCCCCTCACCGCAGTGGCGCAGCTCACCGGGTGGCGCGGCGTCTTTCTCTTTACCGCGCTACTTTCCTTCGTGGTGGCGCTGCTTTGTTGGCGGCTCATCGAAAACGAACCCAGCGAACACCGCCGCCCGATCGAACGCAGCACCGTGATGAACGGTTTGATGGCCATCGTGCGCAACCGGCGCACTTGGCCTGCCGTGGTTGCCAATTTCGGCATCGCGGGCAGCTTTTTTGCGTTCGCTGGCCTTTGGGCAACGCCCTACCTGATGAGCGTTCATGGCGCCGACAAAATTCTGGCGTCACACCACCTTTCTGCCTATTTCCTGGCGTTTGCCATCGGATGCCTGGCGTTGGGTGCGCTTTCGGATCGCCTGGCGCGCCGCAAAACCGTTTTGGTAGCCGCCAGCACCGTCTATGTGGCCTGTTGGGGAGCGTTCCTCACCCTTTCCGCACAACCCGTAATCGTTACCTTCCCGCTCTTCTTGGTGATGGGTTTTGCCAATGCGGCGTTCGTCCTCACTTGGGCGTGCGCAAAAGAGGTCAACCCGCCGCACCTTTCCGGGATGAGCACCGCGCTCACCAATATGGGCGGCTTTTTGAGCGGCGCTTTACTGCAGCCGATTGTTGGGGCGATCTTGGACGCGCTGGGGGGCGCGACGGTGGTCGATGGGGTCCGCCTCTACCCGCCCGACGCGATGACGGCCGCGATCAGTGTCTTGGCTGGGGCCGCGGTGATCGGGTGGCTGGCGGGTTTCATGGTCACGGAAACGCGCGCGCGCAACGTCACGCTAAACGGCGCCGAAACCAAGCGGTAATCGCGGTCATCACCTCGTCGGGCCGTTCGCGATGCGGAAGATGGCCGCAGTCGCGTAGGATCACTTGTTCTGCCGGCCCTACGACGCCTGCGGCAATCGCGTTGGGAAACGCTTCAGAGCCGTATTCGTCGCGATCCCCGTGAATCGCCAATACCGGTGCGGTGACTTTGGGCAGCACCGAAACAAGCGACCAATCCCGGAAAGCCGAATCGAGCCACGTTTCGGTCCACGCATCGAGTACCCATTGCGCTTTTGCTCCGTGCCAGCGGGTAAGCCGCGCACGTTGTTCGGGGTGCGCAAACAGCGCTTTCGCGGCACGAATGCCCTCGAGCGTGCGCTGCTCGACGAACGCCTGCGCCGCGATCGTCACCACGCCCGCGACGCGCTCTGGGTGGATTGCCGCGGCAGTGAGCGCCATCGCGCCCCCGACGCTGTGACCGAGCAACACACAACGGTCGATTTCGAGCGCGTCCAGTATCGGGACGATGCCCTCATCTGCTTCGTCGGCAATGAACGACAGCGTCTGCGGACCAGTTTTCGCGCTGGAGCGTCCGTAACCAAGGCGATCATAGGCATGGACCGGCACCCCAAGGGTTTGCGACAGGCGCACGGGAAAATCGCGCCACAGCCCTACACACCCCAACGAATCGTGGAGCAGCAAAAAAGGGACGTTCGCGCTACCAGAAGGCGCAACCGGATCCGGCTGCCAACTGGCTACGAAAAGCTTCCCCTTGGGGTGTTCGACAAAGCGTTCAAACTGGTTCATCTTGCGTCCTACACGCACGTGTGCACCGGGCACGGCGAATCGCGGTTGCCGCCGGTACAATTGCGGCTATCGATTCCACTCGGTACGCGATTTTCCCATGACAACGATGACAGAGAAAACCCCAACTTCCGACGACCTCACCCCTTTGCTGACCCATTGGCAATTCCCTCCGTTCGATGCGCTGACACCGGAGCGGGCAACTGCGGCGATCCGTTCTGCGCTGGCTACGGCGCAAGCCGCGGTCACTCAGGCGAAACGGGCGGTGCAGACCACAAACGCCGCGTTGACGTGGGCCGAATGGTACGCCCCTCTCGACGAAGCGCTGGAACGCTTAGGCGCGCTTTGGGGCGTGGTCGCGCATTTGCATAGTGTGCTGGACACTCCCGAGTGGCGTGCCGTCTATAACGAATTGCTGCCGGAGATGACCCGCTTTTGGAGCGAATTGGGGCAAGACCCCGATCTCTACGGGGGCATGAAGCGCTTGCTCGCGCAGGCACCGGACCTCAACGCATGGCGGCGCCGCGCTCTGGAATTGGAAGTGCGCGACCGGCTGCTTTCGGGCGCCGAACTTCCCGAGACGGCCCGTCCGCGCTTCCTTGCCATCCAGGAGCGGCTCTCTGCACTGGCAGCGAAATTTTCCGAAAACCTTCTCGATGCGACGAACGCTTATAGCGAACTCGTCACCGACGAAGCGCAATTGGCCGGGCTACCGGAAACGGTCCGTGCGATGGCGCGTGCCGCAGCAGAACGCGACGGCGCTTCGGGGTGGAAGTTCACGCTGCAGATGCCTTTTTATCTGCCGGTGATGCAGTATGCCGAAGATCGCGCCTGGCGCGCTCGCTTTTACCGAGCCTACGCGACCCGCGCCTCCGAATTCGGTCCGCCCGAACAGGACAACGGCCCGATTCTCACGGAAATCTTGGCACTGCGGCAGGAAGAGGCGCAGCTTTTGGGCTTTCCCCACTACGCCGCCTATTCGCTTGCGCCGAAAATGGCACCGTCACCGGAGGCGGTGCGCGACTTCCTGGCCGATCTAGCCCGCGCGGCGCGTCCCTACGCGGAACGGGACAAAGCGGAGTTGGAGCGCTTTGCGCGCGACACCCTGGGGGTGAGCCCACTGGAAGCATGGGACATCGCGTTCGCCAGCGAAAAGCTGCGCCAAGCGAAATACGCCTTTTCCGACGACGAACTGCGGCAATACTTTCCGCTTCCCAAAGTGCTCGACGGGCTCTTCGCGCTCATCACGCGCCTCTACGGCGTCACGTTCGAAGAGGTGGTGCTGCCCACGTGGCACGCTGACGTACGCACCTACCGGCTCGACAAAGCGGGAGAAACGGTCGGTTACCTCTACCTCGACCTCTTCGCGCGGGAGACGAAAAAAGGCGGCGCATGGATGAACGACGCGAAAAGCCGCCATCGTCACCTCGATGGTCGCGTGGATCATCCGGTGGTCTATTTGGTGTGCAATTTCGCGCCACCTGTGGGCGACAAGCCCACTACCCTCACCCACGACGAAGTCCTCACCCTCTTTCATGAGATGGGGCACGGGCTGCACCACCTACTTACCCAAGTGGAAGAGCGCGAGATCGCCGGGCTCAACCACGTGGAATGGGACGCAGTGGAACTACCCAGTCAGTTTTTCGAATTTTTCGCGTGGGAGTGGGAAGTACTGCAGACCCTCACCGCGCATGTCGAAACGGGCGAGACACTGCCGCGCGCGCTCTTCGACAAGATGACCGCCGCGCGCTTCTTCCAGGCGGGAATGCAAACGGTCCGCCAGATCGAATTCGCGCTCTTCGACTTTCGCATCCACAGCGAATTGGGCGTTGCGGCAACCCCAGAAGGACGGCATGACGTCGCGCTAGACGACGTGATGCGGATCCTCGACGAAGTCCGCGCCGAAGTGGCGGTGTTTACTCCGCCCCAATGGCACCGCTTTCCCCACAGCTTCAGCCACATCTTCGCCGGTGGTTACGCGGCAGGGTACTACTCGTACAAATGGGCCGAAGTGCTCGCCGCCGATGCGTATCAGGCGTTTCTGGAAGCGGGGAAACAGCACGGAAGCGTCGTCGATCCCACGGTGGGCGAACGATTCTGGCGAGAGATCCTTGCGGTGGGGGCAAGCCGACCCGCGCTCGAATCGTTCGTTGCATTCCGCGGGCGTGAACCGAAGATCGATGCGCTGTTGGCGCTTACACTCGGCTCCCAACCAGACACCGAACCGACGGGAGCCTGAGGGATGGCGCTGACGCACCTGCTCTATCTCCACGGTTTTCGCTCGTCGCCGCAATCGTTCAAAGCCCAGCTGCTCAAGGCCTATTTGGCGGAGCACCATCCCGAGATCGTTTGGCACTGCCCAGCGCTGCCACCGGCCCCTTTTGCCGCCGCAGCGCTGATCGACCGCTGGTACGCCGCGCTTCCTGCGGACGCGCGACTCGGGATCGTCGGTTCGTCCCTGGGCGGTTTTTACGCCACTTGGCTCGCTGCCAAAGCCGTGACTGCGCGGGTGGTTTTGCTGAACCCTGCCATCTACCCCGCACGCGATCTACGGGCGCAGATCGGTGAGCAGACCTGCTGGCATGATCCCACGCAGCGTTTCACCTTCACCGCGGCACACGTCGCACAACTGGAAGCGCTCGCCGTGGGGCTACTTCCCAATCCCGAGCGCGTTTTGCTCGTCGCCGCAAAAGGTGATGAGCTTCTCGACTGGCGTGAGATGGTTGCCCGCTACCCAGGGGCGCACCACTGGATGCTGGAAGGGGGTGACCATGCGCTTTCGAATTTTTCTGAGCTACTTCCGCAGGTAGTCGCCTTTCTGGTTGCCCACGCAGTGCCAGGAGCCGCACTATGAGCTGTGATGCGAATCGGTTCGTGACCTGGAACGTCAATTCGCTCAAGGTGCGCTTGCCCCACGTGCTGCGCTATCTGGACGAAAAGCGCCCAACGCTCGTCGCGTTGCAGGAGCTGAAATGCGTCACCGAACAGGTGCCCACGGAACCGTTCGCGGAACGGGGATACCAAATTCTGGCATTTGGACAACCCACCTACAACGGCGTCGCCCTCATCGCACCCAACGAATGGCAGGCGCAGGAAGTCCATCGCGGCATCCCTGGCTTTGCCGACGACGCCGCGCGACTCTTAGCGGTTGAGTGGCGCATTCCCGCTCAAACGCGCCCCCTCTGGACCGTTTCCGCCTATTTCCCGAACGGTCAAGCAGTGGGCAGCGAAAAATTCGCGTACAAACTCCGATGGATCGAAGCGCTCACTGCGTGGCTCGCCGCGCTCGACCCCCAGCGTCAAGCGATCTTTGTGATGGGAGACGCCAATATCGCACCCGAAGCGCGCGACGCCCACCCGAGCTGGCCCGAAGAGTCGATCCACGTCTCCAGTGCCGAACGTGCCGCGTGGGCAGAACTCGTCGCGCAGGGTTTCACCGACGCCGTACGCATCTGCCACCCAGAGGAGGTCCTCTACTCGTGGTGGGATTATCGCCAAGGGGCGTTTCGGCGCAACATCGGGTTGCGGATCGATCACATCTTGGTGAGCGCGCCGCTTGCCCGATGCGTGATCGCCGCAGGCGTCGACCGGGAACCGCGGACGTGGCAGCGCCCCTCGGACCATGCACCGGTGTGGGTGGAATGGCTTCCCCCCACAAATATGGCAACTCAATCGTCGAACTCGGTGTAACCCTTCGCCCCGCCCTGATAGAACGTTTTCGGGTCGGGGGCGCGCAGCGCTCTACCGGTACGGAACTTCTCGACCAAATCGGGGTTGCTCAGGTAGAGCGCCCCATACGCGACCGCATCGGCCAGGCCATCGTGAATCCATTGGTTACCGGTATCGCGATCCGCACCGTGGTTCGCGACGAACACGCCCGGCCACCGCTTCTTGAGCGTAAGCGGCTCGAAAAATGGCCCTGCTTTCCCCGGTTGGTCGATTCCCATGCGTGTCACATGCAGGTAAGCAAGTGGCCACGCTTGCACCATTTCGACCACCCGGGTAAACGTCGCTTCGGGGTTGGAGTCGGACATCGAATTGAACGGCTGAACGGGGGAGAGCCGCAAACCGACACGATCTGCTCCAACCGCCTGCACGACGGCGTCGAGCACTTCCATCAGGAAACGGGCGCGGTTTTCGATCGACCCCCCGTACCGATCGGTGCGGTGGTTGCTGCCGTCCCGCAAGAACTGGTCGATGAGGTAGCCATTCGCGCCATGGACCTCGACACCGTCGAAACCCACCGCGATCGCGCGCCGCGCTGCGTCGGCAAACTGCTGAACGATTCCGGGGATTTCGTCCGTTTCGAGCGCGCGCGGTGTGACGAACGGTTTAGGCCCTTCGTAGGTGTAGACCGTCCCTTCAGGCGCAATCGCTGACGGGGCAATCGGCAACGCCCCGTTGGGTTGCAAATCGGGATGGGAGACCCGGCCCACGTGCCAAATTTGACAATAGATTCGGCCGCCGGCGCGATGGACCGCTTCGGTTACGTGCTGCCACGCCGCTTGCTGGCGGTCGTTCCAAATCCCCGGGGTATAGATGTAGCCAATCCCTTCGGGCGCGACCGCGGTCGCTTCGGTGATGATCAACCCGCTTGATGCGCGCTGCGCATAGTATTCCGCCATGATCGGAGTCGGCGTACCATCACGTTCCGCACGACACCGCGTCATCGGTGCCATCAGAATCCGATTGGGCAGGGTCAAACGCCCCATCTGGAGCGGGGTAAAGAGATCGGCCATCGTCTGCTCCTTTCTTTTAGTGACTTGTTGGTTATTAACAATGGATCATCTTAAACCAGAACCTCCAAACAGTCAATCCGCCGCTGTGTCCAAACAAGCGCTTTTGGGGCAATTTTTCACGCCGCCCAATGTGGCGCGATTGATCGCGTCCTTGGTCACTCCACGTGGTCCGGTTCTTGAACCGGCGGCTGGTGATGGCGCGATTCTGCGTGCGCTCAGAGAACGCTTTGGCGCCACGCCCTTGGCGATCGTCGCGGTGGAAAGAGACCCCGCCGTTGCGCTACCGGGCACGCACCTTGCCAATTTTTTCGCTTGGGAACCCGAAGCGACGTTTGCGACCATCGTCGGTAATCCCCCGTACGTTCGTGGACAATGGATCGATAAGACCACACGCAAATTGTGGCGATCCCTGAGCGACCAGTTCGCGTTGCCCAAACTCGACGCCCGCGCCAACCTTTACCTCTATTTCATTGCCGAGGGAGTCCGCCGGCTACGCCCGGGGGGCGAACTGATTTTCATCACCCCACGCGATTGGCTCAAAGCCACCGCGGCAGTGCCGCTCAACCGCTGGCTCTTTGCGCAAGGAACGATCACCCACCTCATCGGGCTGGGTGACGCGCGGATCTTTGCCGACGCCCTCCCGAACTGTCAGATTTTTCGTTATGTAAAAAACGACTTTTCCCGCCGCACTCTGGTCGCTACCGTCAAAGGCGGTGATCCCATACCCGACGACGCGGCACGACTCACCTGGGAGCTGCGCCACTTCACCGAGTGCGCTGGCCACCTGTTGTTCCTTTCGGATCACCATCCGTTTCGCCTCAACCAGATCGCCTCGGTCAAAGTGGGGGCGGTTTCGGGTGCCGACGCGATTTTCGCGAATCCTCGCTATGCCAACCGCGAATTCGTCTATTCGGCTACGGTGCGCACCGGAAAGACGCGGCGCATGTTCTGGCCGGACCCGGCTGCCCCTGCACCGTGGTTACTCGAACACAAAACGCGGTTGATCAACCGCCGGGTACGCCGCTTCGACGAAAGCAATTGGTGGCATTGGGGGCGGAGCCACCCTCAGACCGACGCGCCACGCGTCTATGTCAATACCAAAACCCGTGCCCCAAAACCCTTTTTCCTCCACCCCTGCCGCGACTTCGAGGGTTCCGTGTTGGCGCTATTTCCCCATGACACCACCGTCGATCTGGAAGCGCTGTGCGCTGCGCTGAATCGTGTCGCTTGGGAAGCGCTCGGTTTCGTCTGCGACGGCCGTTATCTTTTCACGCAACGATCACTGGAAAATGCGCCACTTCCGGAGTGGTTCGCGCCTTTTATTCCGCAGGCAGCTCAGGATTCGTAACCGATAAGCGCTGTGTGAGATCGGCTTCTTCTTCGCACTCTGCCGCTTGCTCGGACCACGCCTCGGGAACCGTTTTCTTCGGTTTCACCCCCAGCGCTTTCAATTGCTCCGCTTGCCAGACAAGGCTACCACGGCCGCTCACCAGCCGTTTTTCGGCCGTTTCGAATGCCCGGTTCGCTTGCGCCAAGCGTTGCTTGACCTCGGTCATCGCGTCGAGAAAACCGACCAATTTGTCGTAGAGTTCCGCGCCGCGCTGCGCGATCTCCTGCGCGTTGCGGCTTTGCGCCTCTTGCCGCCACAAGTGTTCGACGGTGCGCAGCACGAAGAGCAGCGTCGAAGGGCTCGTGAGCAAGACGTTTTTGTCCCAGGCTTCGGCAAAGAGCGTTGGCGCCCGCTCCAACGCGGCGAGAAACGCCGGTTCGACCGCGACGAACAGGACGACGAAATCGAGCGTCTTACCAGGAAAGAGCGCAGGATAGTGGCGTTTCGCAAGGCCGTCGATGTGGCGCCGGATCGACGCGACGTGCGCGTTCAGTGCCCGTTCGCGCGCCGCATCTTCGGTTGCGGCGACGGCTTCGGTATAGGCAGTGAGCGACACTTTGGCGTCGATCACCAATACCCGATCGCCCGGCAGTTGCACCACCATGTCTGGCCGCAACCGTTCGCCGTCGACGGTGTGGCTCACCTGGGTGAAGTATTCGCGCCCTTCATGGAGTCCGGTCAATTCCAAAAGCCGTTCGAGCACGATCTCTCCCCATGCCCCTTGCGTCTGCTGCGTACCTTTCAACGCGTGGGTGAGTTGCCGCGCCTCTTCGGAAAGGGTCTGGTTGAGGCGCATCAGCTGCCGCACCTGCTCGGCGATTGCGGCGCGGTCCTTGCTTTCGGTGACGTAGATCTCTTCCACTTTTTGGCGAAATCCGTCCAACCGTTCGCGCAAGGGGTTCAAAAGCGCGCTCAACTGCTCTTGGTTGAGCGCCGTAAAACGCTGGCTCTTCTCTTCGAAGAGCTGGTGCGCGATCGTCTGGAACTCACGAGTAAGGGTTTCGCGTGCCGACTCCAAGAGCGCCAATTTTTCGCGCCATGCGGCGTCACGCTCGGCTTCGAGCGCGTCACGCGCCGCAAGCGCCTTTTGGTGCTGCTCTTCACGAGCGGCGAGCTCCATCCGATGGCGTTCGGTCAATGCCGCCAACATTTGCTGGTGTTGCTTTTCGAGCGCTTCGAGCGCTTCCCGGTGGCGCGCCCGCTCCGCTTCGAGCTTTTGCTGAAGCTCGCTGCGCGCCGCAGCCAATTCGGCCTCCAGGCGGGCCGCTTGCGCCAACAGGGTGGCGCGCGCGTCTGCCCAATTCTGCGCGTCATCGAAGTAGCGTTGACGCCAAATCATGCTTTGACGCCAACCCCAACCCGCCGCGACCAATGCTGCGACCCCAACAATCCACCCGATGATACTTTCACCCGCCATGCTTGTCTCTCGTCGATCAATACACTATGATATAGTGAGATTCCATAGAACCTGAAGGAGAACGACCATGAAAACCAACGTGGGTGGCATCGACAAAATCCTGCGCATTGCCGTAGGCGCAATTCTGCTCGTTCTGGCGATCATGGGAATCGGTACCCCGTGGACGTGGATTGGCGTTGTCCCGCTCGTCACCGGGCTGGTTGGATTCTGCCCCCTCTATACCATTCTGGGCATGAACACCTGTCCGGTCAAGCCGCAGCAAAACGAAGGCGGGAGCAACGGCTGACCCCGCCGTTACGGCTCTGTTTGGACGCTTGTGCGTAACGGCACACGAGTCAAACGCACGAACGCGTCCACGGGCAGCGTTTCAGCGCGCGCGTTGGGGTCGATACCCAGCGCGCGTATCGTTTCACTATCGATCTCCCCTTTGAGCGCGTTGGCCAAGGTTTTACGCCGCTGTCCAAACGCCGTGCGCACCACCGTTTCGAACCGCTTCTCGTCGAGTTGCGGATAGGGGTCTGGCCGTAACGGTTCGAGCTTCACCACGCTCGAGACCACTTTCGGTACCGGCCAGAAAGCGCCGGGCGGCACGTCGAAACATTTCGTGACGCGAAAACGGCGCTGCACCATCACGCTCAACCGCCCGTAGGTTTTACTGCCTGGCTGCGCCGCGATCCGCTCGACCACCTCTTTCTGCAGCATCAAAACGAGCCGAACGATCTGTTCGTGAAAGCGCGCGAAGTGAAAAAGCAGCGGCGATGAGACGTTGTACGGCAAATTGCCGACGATCACCAAAAGCGCACCGAACGCGGCAAAATCGACTTGCAGTGCGTCCGACGCGACCACGTTGATCGGTGCACCCTGCGCCGCGCGTTCTTGCCAGTAGGCGGCCAGGTCGCGGTCGAGCTCGACCACCGTCAATCGCCCCCCCTGCTCTGCCACGACACGGCTGAGCGGTTCGGTGAGCGCACCCCGCCCCGGGCCGATTTCGATGACCTTTTCGCCGGGTTGCGGCGCAATCGCAGCGACGATGCGCGCCACCACGTTGCGATCGCGCAGAAAGTTCTGGCCAAACCGCTTGCGAGGCGCGGGAAAAGATCGGTTCATTGCGCGAGTTCGGATGCCAGCGTTACGGCAGCAAACAAGCTACCGGGATCGGCAACCCCTTTTCCCGCAAGGTCGAGCGCAGTGCCGTGATCGACACTCGTGCGCACGAACGGCAACCCCAATGTGACATTGACCCCGGTGCCGAAGCTGGCGTATTTGAGCACCGCCAATCCTTGGTCGTGGTACATCGCCAATTGGGCGTCAGACCCTGTGAGCACCCGTGGGGTAAACAGCGTATCGGCAGGAAGCGGCCCAACGAGGTCGAGTCCTTCTTCCCGCAACCGCGCGAGCGTAGGCGCGATCACTTCGACCTCTTCGCGCCCCAGATGCCCCCCTTCACCCGCGTGGGGGTTGAGCCCAGCAACCAAGATGCGTGGCGCACCGATCCGGAAACGATGGACAAGATCGTGGTGCAGGACCCGGATCACCGCTTCGAGCCGTTCTGCGGTGATAGCCGCTGGCACTTCGGCAAGCGGCAAATGGGTGGTAGCCAACGCCACGCGAAGGCCGCCCCCCACCAACATCATCACCACTTGGGTGACCTGAGCTTTTTCCATCAAATATTCGGTGTGGCCGGTAAAGGGGATCCCCGCGTCGTTGATCACCCCTTTATGCACCGGCGCCGTGACGATGCCCGAGAATGCGCCCGCCAATGCGCCGTCGATCGCGCGATCCAGTGTGGCAAGGACATAGGCAGCATTCGCGGGATCGAGCAGACCCGGCGTGACGGGTGCCACAAGCGGAACTGGCAGGATCGATAAGGGCACCCGCTTGTTCGGTTCGTATTCCGGCAACGTCACACCATAGCGCGCAAGCAATGCGGGATCTCCGATCAGCACCAACGGGTGCGGCCAGCGCCGTTCGACCAGCCGGGCACAGAGTTCCGGGCCGATGCCAGCCGGCTCTCCCAGCGTGATTGCCAACGGAGCGCGTGCGTTTTCGTTCACCGCGGTAAACCCTCACCAGTCGGTCGCTCGATCACTGCTTCGGCTTCGAGCGATTGGACGAACGCCTCATACGCCTGCTGCCGTTTCCGCTCGCGAAGTTTGTTGCGCGCGTAATTGCGGAACGCGTCGGGATCGTCGGCAAGCGGCCGCCGCGCCACCACCTGGATCAAATGCCATCCGAACCGCGTTTTCACCGGATCGGAAACCGCGCCGACCGGCAAGCGGTTCATTACCGTTTCGAATTCCGGGACGAAATCGCCCGGCAACACCCAACCCAGGTCACCGCCATTGGCGGCCGAGCCGTCTTCGGAATGGAGGCGCGCGAGTTCCGCGAAATCTTCACCGCGGGCCAACCGCTCTTTGAGCGCGACGAGGCGCGCTTTTGCCTCCTCGTCCGTGAGGGTCGCCCCCGTTTTGTGCAGAATGTGGCGAACGTGGGTTTGCACGACGTTCGCCGCCTCTTCGGCAAAACGGCGTTTGAGGTCAGGAAACGCTGCGATGAAATGGTCGAGTTCAGCGTCACTGACGGTGTCGGACCCTTGCGTTACCCGCGCTTGCAACCGCTGCAACAGGATTTGCCGGCGGATCTCCTCTTGGAACGTGGCCCAAGAGATTCCGTCTTGCTGCAATGCGGCTTCCAGTTGCGTCCGGTCCATCCCATTGCGCGCCGCGATCGAAGCGATCGCGTCGTCCACTTCACGCGGTTCGACCTCGATCCCGAATCGCTTCGCCGCCTGCAATTGAATACGCTCGACGATGAGCGACCGCAATGCTTCGTCGGCGATCTGTTGCGCAGGTGCCGCACGCCCTTGCTGGGCCAATTGGCGTTCGATCTGGGCGCGACGCCGTTCCAGTTGCAACGAGGTAACGGGTTCCCCATTGACGACGGCAACCACACCGATGGTATCCGTAGCCCACGCAGGCGGAAGCGCGACCATGACGCTCGCCAAAACCCATCGGATCACCCAGATACCTACCCTTTTTTTCATTCGCTTCTCCTACCACCCCGACTCGAGCGACCGCTCCGGGCCGGTCGGCGCAATTCTGCCATAGCCCGGTACAGCTCGCCGCAGGAGCGTCCCCGGGTCGTTGCCCAAACTCCCTAACCCATTGAGTTCGAGTTGGAAAAAGATCGCTGTGTTGTTGCTGGAGCTCGAAAGCGCATAGCGATGCAGTACGACCCGGCCAACCCAGCAGCCGCCGTTGTATTCGAACCCAGCGAGCAGTTCCGTCCAGCGGTCTTCTTGCAGTGACCGGACGATGCGGCTCACCCCGTACCAGCGCGGCGCAAGTGGCCATTGCCCCGAAAGCGCCACTTCCTCCAGCTGATCGCGCGTGTACCGGTAGTCGAAGCCGGCTACCTTCGCTGGCCCTGCCTCATAACGCACCGCGGCGTTGAAACGGCGGTTCACTCCTTCGTCGGGATCGTATTGCCAAAAGCCTTTGGTCCGCCAGCGCGCGAAAGGCTGCCAGACCACTTCCGCGAGCAGGTCGGTCGGCCGGTTACTCCACGGCGCCTCTCCGGGGAGCAATACTTTGGGATCGTCACGGTAAAAACGCTGCGCAAGCGACGCACGGATCCGTTCTCTACCCGTTTCGGGCTCCAGCAACCGCGACGTGACCGCCACCGTGACACTGTGACCGTCCGCAACGCGATCATACCCCGTATAAGGGTTCATCATGAAGAGCTGGGCAAAGCCAAAACCGTACCGATCGGTATCAAAAAGGGGAAAATCGGACTGATCGCGATAGGGCGCGTAGCGGTAAAAGAGGCGAGGCTCCAGCGTTTGCAACCAGTTGCGGCCAAAAAGCGTCCAGTCGCGTTCGAACGCCATCTGCGCATCGAGCGCAACGATCGGCAACGCGCGCGAAAGGGTCGTTCGCCCGCCGACAACCGCAGGTTGATCGAGGGAATAGTGGCTAAGGTGCGCTTGCACGCGCGGTTCCACCGACCACCATTCGGTTGCGATGGGCAGACGCCACTCGGGGGTCGCCACCCAGCGCGTCCCTTCGGTCCAATAGAGTCCCGTAGAAGAGAGCGACCCCACATTCGGGTGGCGGAACTGCGTCACCTGCCCCGAAAAGGTCACGGTGCCAAAGCGCCCGGCATTGCCCAACGCGACGGGTGCCGACCAGAGCCGCCACTGTGGCAGCAACCGGTAGGGCGTTTCGATGGTGCGATCGAGCGTTTGATACTGCTGCACCAGCAGTTGCGAACCCCACCCCTCGCCGTGGTACCAGAGCGAACCTTGCCGCAGCAGATGAACCGTTGAAGAAAGGCTCAGGCTGTTGCTCAAATCTTTGAAGTAGTCCCGGTCGCCCACCGCGTTGTAGTCGACCGTACCGTAGAGCTGGTCAGTGAAACGCTGCTCATGCCGCCAGATTCCCAGCGCGCGCGTTCGCCCCGCTTCGCGGTCGCTCGGCAACACCTCCGCTTCGAGCGTTCCGCGCATCGATTCGGTCAGATAACGGAATTGACTGCCCAACTGCAGCCCGCGGCGGCTATAGATTCGTGGCGTCAGCGTCAGGTCGTAATTCGGTGCCAGGTTGAAATAGTAAGGCACCGCAACCTGTACCCCGGCCCGGCTCGACACCCCGAACGAGGGGACGAGCCAGCCCGATTTCCGCTCCTTCGAAAGCGGAAACTCCAACCACGGCAGCGCCACAAGCGTGGTATCGCCGAAACGCAACCGCGCATCCTGCGCATAGCCGACGTTGGTATTGCGATCCAGTGTGATGCGATCGGCTTGGAGATACCAGTCGGGGTCCGGCGCCGCACAGGTGGTCCAACTTCCCCTTTCGATTCGATATTGGTTTGCGCCTTCGAAATAGACCGCTTGCGCTGCGCCGTGGGCGTCGGTTGCGTGCGGGTTTTTTTCCGACGGGGTGAAAAAGTAGCGCGGCTGCTGGAAGACCCCCGTCTTGTTCGCCAAAGTGTAGTGCGCTTCGGGACCGGTCACCCGAACCCCCAGGGCGCGATCCTCCAGGGTTACTGCACCCGTTGCGGTCACAGTTTCCGAGGGTTCGTCGTAGGTGAGCCGTTCGGCACGCACGAACTGCCCATCCCGCGCAACGACGACATCCCCTTCTGCGACCAATGTTTTACCCCGTTCGCCGCGAATGCGATCGGCCTCGACCACCGTGCCAGCCGGCAAAAACGGCAGATCGCGCTCACTGACCCGCTGCGCAGACGTTGCCGACGTCAGTGGCACCGGGACTTCAGACTCGCGGTTCGGGTTCGCGGCATCCTTCGGCGCTGCGTCATGAGGCAGAACGGGCGCTTGCTGAGGCGGAACCGCCGAAGGAGAACCCAGCAGAGAAGGATCGACTTCGAACGGAGGCAGCCCTTCCCCCCAAGTCCATGAGGAAAACCCCATCACCGCCAACCACGCGACAATAGGACGCAACCGCAGTCGCGGTCGCCTGCCGCGACGTCCATTCGAATCAAGTACGAAAGTCACTGGGCAATCAGTTCGGTTACAATCGTCTAGCGCGATTGTACACGAAAGGGTTTGGGCTGATCGATGGACGAACGCCGTCTGGCACTGATTGCCTGGTTGCACGACTTGGGGATCGCAAGCGACAGCTTGACGCCTGCTTCGGAAGACGCCAGCTTCCGACGCTATTGGCGCGTACGGTTGAACGACGGCACGACGCGCATCGTGATGGACGCACCGCCGGAGAAAGAGGCGATCCAGCCGTGGCTACAGATTCGGGCCTGTCTTGCCGAGGCCAACGTACCCGTTCCCACGGTCGAGGCCGTGGCTGCGGAACTGGGTTTCGTGTTGCTGAGCGACTTCGGCAGCGAGACGCTGGCGACGCGGCTAAACAGCCAACCGGAAACCACCCACGAATGGTATGCCGAAGCGTTGGCCACGCTCTTGGTGCTTCAAAAGCAACCTCGTCCCGCAGCGCTTCCGGAGTACGACGCCGCCAAACTCAAAGCCGAGCTCCGTCTGTTCCCGGAATGGTACCTAGGCCGCCATCTGGGTGTCACGCTTACCGCTACTGAGCAACAGATGCTGGAGCAGAGCTTCACCGCGCTGATCGAACGCGCTCAGGCGCAGCCTCAGGTTTTCGTCCATCGCGACTACCACAGTCGCAACCTCATGGTGCTGCCGGACAACCATCCGCTGCGCCCCCTTGGGGCGTTGGGTGTGCTCGATTTCCAAGATGCCGTCTGGGGGCCGATTACGTACGACCCGGTTTCACTCTTGCGCGACGCTTACCTCGAGTGGCCGGAGGAATTCACGCTCGACCTCCTCGTCCGCTACTGGCAGCAGGCACGACGGCTCGGCGTTCCCATCCATGAGCGGTTCGACGACTTCTACGCCGATTACGAATGGATGGGCGTACAGCGCCACCTCAAAGTGCTTGGGATCTTCGCCCGGCTGGCTTACCGCGACGGCAAAACCGGCTATCTCGACGACCTGCCACGGGTTCGGCGCTACTTGTGGAAAGCCCTGATGCGCTATACCGCACTGAAACCACTACTGCGTCTTTTCGAGCGGCTCCACCCCGAAGAGGTTCAAGTCGCGCTCACCTTCTGAACGGTTGCCATGACCAGTGCCTTGATCTTGGTGGCGGGGCGCGGCGAACGGTTGCGTCCGCTCACCGACACCACCCCGAAACCGCTCGTTCCCGATGCCGGGGGAACGCCGCTTCTCGCCCATTGGCTCAGCCGGTTAGCCGACGCAGGTATCTCTTCGGTGGTCCTCAACCCCTGTTGGCTGGGGGAACAAATCGAACAGTATGTCGGTGACGGAAGCAGGTGGCGCATCACGGTCTATTACAGCAGAGAAACCCTGCCTGGACTGGAAACGGCAGGTGGCATTCGCACGGCCCTTCCCCTCATCGATAGCGACCCCTTTTTGGTGGTCAATGGCGACGTCGATCTCGCACCCGCTTGGTCACTTGCCATGTTCGTGCGCCGAGGTGAAGCACAACTGAACACCCACCCGGATCACCTTGGGTACCTGCTGCTTGCGCCCAATCCGCCGGACCATCGCGACGGCGATTTCACGGTCACCTCCAGCGGCGCGTTGCTGCCCCATGCCGATACAACCCGGGGCAATACCTATACGTTCGCTGGTGTTGCCTTGTACCGTTTTGCGTTGCTCACTTCGCTGACGCCACAGACCCGTGCCCCGCTCGGCCCCTTGCTGCGCCAAGCCATCACAGAGGGACGCATCGGTTACGAAATTACCGACGCACCGTGGTGGGACATCGGCACGCCGCAGCGGCTCGCCCGCTGGCGCCGCGAACGGCAGGCGCTCATCGATTCGACGAAAGGAGACCCATGAATCCCTCGCTTCCCTCCCCTACCCCTGAACCCCCGCAACCGCCCGTTGGTCGGCTCGACTCCGACCCCGCCCCTTTTGCTACGCGGCGAGCGCTCATCCTGGCGGCGATGGAAGCCGCTGGGGGCGGGGCGCTGTTACTGCCCACCGCACGCGAACAGCGACGCAACCGCGACACCCACTACCCGTTTCGTTTCGACAGCGACTTTTACTACCTCACGGGGTTTACCGAACCCGACGCATGGTTACTCTTGCGCACCTTTGCCGAACCGCGCGCGGTGCTCTTTTGTCGCGACCGCAACCCCGAACAAGAAAAGTGGGACGGGTTTCGGCTGGGTGTCGAACGGGCCGCCGCAGCGCTTGCGCTCGACGACGCCTTTTCCCTGGACGAGCTCGACACCAAAATGCCGGACCTCTTGGCCGGTGCTGCGAACGTCTGGGCGCCGATCCTGGAACATGAGGCTGTCGACGCCCGGCTGCGTCTGTGGAAAAGCGCGCTCGAACGCAAAACCCGGCAGGGGGTCACCCCCCCTCAGGCGTGGTACGACGTCCGGGCGTTGATAGCACGCTTTCGTCAAATCAAAGATCGATACGAAATTGCGTGCCTCAAGATGAGTGCAGCGATCGCCGCAACCGCGCACCGCGCCGCGATGCAGATCACCCGTCCCGGCGTCAGCGAAGCGGCGCTCGAAGGCAAAATCCTTGCCACGTTCCGTGAACTGGGCGCCGAAGGGCCTGCCTACCCGCCGATCGTCGCAAGCGGCGCCAACGCCTGCATTCTGCACTACGTCGAAAACCGCGCGACCATTCCCGACGGCGCGCTGGTATTGATCGACGCCGGTTGCGAATATCGCGGTTACGCGAGCGACATCACGCGAACGTTTCCCGCCAACGGCCGCTTCTCGGGCGCGCAGCGCGCACTCTACGAGATCGTCCTCGCTGCTCAGAACGCCGCGATTGCCGCAACCCGCCCCGGGGCGCCGTTTGCCGCAGCGCACGACGCCGCCACCCGCGTCTTGGTCGAAGGCCTGGTCGATCTGGGACTGCTCTCCGGCGAGGTCGACACCCTCATCGCCGAAAAGCGCCATCTGCGCTTCTATCCCCACCGCACCGGCCATTGGCTGGGGCTCGACGTTCATGACGTCGGCCCCTATCAAATCGATGGGCAATCGATCACGTTACAGCCAGGGATGGTCACGACGATCGAACCGGGGCTTTACATCGACCCTGCCGAGGATATCCCCCGCGACTTTTGGGGTATCGGCATTCGCATCGAAGACGACGCACTGGTCACTGAAACGGGATGCACCTTGCTCACCCGTGACGTCCCGGTTGCAATCGACGAGATCGAAGCGCTGATGCGCGGGGGATAGGGTATACTTTTCCCCCCGAAAACTCGAACGATACGTGCCGTGAACTACCTCGGTTTTACGCTGCGCAACAATTTGTTCGTTGCTCCGATGGCAGGCGTCACCGACCGCCCGTTCCGCCAACTTTGCAAGCGCTTGGGAGCGGGGCTTGCGGTCTCTGAGATGGTGACCTCCAATTCGCTCCTCTACGGCAGTGTCAAAACACAGCGCCGTGCCAACCACGAGGGCGAAGTCGAGCCGATCGTCGTTCAGATCGCAGGCGCCGACCCCAAAATGATGGCCGAAGCGGCGCGCTACAACGTCGATCGCGGCGCTCAGATCATCGATATCAACATGGGGTGTCCCGCAAAGAAAGTCTGCAACGTCTTCGCTGGCTCGGCGTTGATGCAAGACCTCAAACTGGCTGCGGCGATTCTCGAAGCGGTGGTCAAAGCGGTTCCCGAAACCCCGGTGACCCTCAAGATGCGGACCGGCTGGAACCGGCAAAACAAGAATGCGCCGGAACTGGCGCGCATCGCTGAAGACCTTGGGATTCGTGCGCTGGCGATCCACGGTCGGACACGAGCCGACCAATATATGGGAGAGGCAGAGTACGACACCATCGCCCGGGTCAAAAGCCTCGTGTCGATTCCTGTGATCGCGAACGGGGATATCGACACACCCGAAAAAGCCAAATACGTCCTGGAATACACCGGTGCCGACGCCGTGATGATCGGTCGGGCCGCACAGGGTCGCCCGTGGATTTTCCGGGAAATCGAACACTACCTCGCCACCGGCAAACACCTTCCGCCTCCCTCCCGTGCCGAAATTCGCGCGATTCTGCTCGAACACCTGGAAGAACTCTATGCCTTTTACGGAGAAGAGACCGGAGTCAAAATCGCGCGTAAACACATCGGGTGGTACTCGAAAGGGTTACCGGGGGGCGCCGCGTTTCGCCGGGAGATGAACCAACTGGAGTGCGCGGCGGCACAGCGCGAACTCATCGACCGCTTTTTCACCGAATCGCCTGCCTTTGAGGAGCGCGTTGCATGAATGCGCCACAGAACCCCTACCCGCACGACCCCCTTCGCCCAGACGATACGTTGTGCATCGCGGTCAAAACGATGCTCGACCGCTATTTCGTCGATCTCGACGGCGCTCCTCCATCGGATCTGCACGCTATGGTCATGAAGCGGGTCGAACGCACGCTCTTCGAATACGTGCTCATCCGAACCCACGGCAACATCACCCGCGCTTCCGAACTCCTTGGTGTGACGCGCAACACCTTGCGCCGCAAACTGAAAGAGCACGACCTCTATCCCAATGCCTGAAATCGATCGAGGAAACCACCGATGACCCACCGCACCGCGCTCTTGAGCGTCTCCGACAAAACCGGCCTCATCCCCTTTGCCCAAGCGTTGGCGCAATTGGGCTACACGCTGCTTTCTACCGGCGGCACCGCGAAAGCGTTGCGTGACGCCGGTTTGACCGTCACCGACGTTGCCGAACACACCGGCTTTCCGGAAATCCTCGATGGCCGTGTCAAGACGCTGCACCCACGCGTGCACGGCGGCATCCTCGCCGATCGCAGCAACCCCGAGCACATCGCGACGCTCGCCGCGCACGACATCCCCCCCATCGAGATCGTCGCCGTCAATCTCTATCCGTTTGCCGCCACGGTTGCCCGTCCCGACTGCACGCTGGCCGAGGCGATCGAAAACATCGACATCGGCGGGCCGGCGATGGTTCGCGCCGCAGCGAAAAACCACGGCGACGAGCAGGGTGGCGTCACCGTGATCGTCGACCCGGCCGACTACACGCCCGTGCTCGACGAACTCAAAAACCGCGGCCAAGTGAGTTACGCCACACGCTTTCGTCTTGCTGCGAAAGCCTTCACCCACACGGCGCGATATGATGCAATGGTGAGCACCTACCTCACACAACGGCTCGAAGGCGACGCCACCTGGCCCCAAGCCCTCCACCTCTCCTTCGACCTGGTGATGCCGCTTCGCTATGGTGAAAACCCGCACCAGCAGGCGGCGTTCTACCGCGACCTCAATCCGGCGCCGGGCGCGCTTGCGCTTGCCGAAACGCTGCAAGGCAAAGCCCTTTCGTTCAACAACTTGGCAGATGCCGACGCCGCGTGGGAATGCGTGAAACAGTTCGATCCCCAGCAAGACGGAGCAGCGTGCGTGATCGTCAAACACGCCAACCCGTGCGGCGTTGCCGTAGCCGAATGCGCAGCGGATGCCTACCGCAAGGCGTTCGCAACCGACCCCACTTCTGCGTTCGGCGGGATCATCGCGTTCAATACCGTGGTCGATGCCGCAGCAGCCGAAGCCCTGACGCAGCAATTCCTCGAAGTAGTGATCGCGCCCGATTACACCCAAGAAGCTCGAGCGCGCCTTGCGGAGAAGAAAAACGTCCGGGTTTTGCGCTGTCCGTGGGGTCCGGCGGTTGCGCAGCAGGATCTCAAGCGCATCGGCGGCGGATTGCTCGTCCAGTCCAACGATACCGACCTGCTCGATCCCGCTCACCTCAAAGTGGTGACACGCCGCACACCAACGCAAGACGAAATGCGCGACCTCCTCTTTGTCTGGCGCGTTGCCAAATTCGTCAAATCGAACGCGATCGTCTACGGCAAAAACGGGCAAACGATCGGGATTGGCGCAGGCCAGATGAGTCGTGTGGACTCCTCGCGCATCGCCGTGATCAAAGCGCAAAACGCCGGGCTCGAGGTGCGCGGTTCGGTCGTGGCGTCGGACGCGTTCTTTCCGTTTCGCGACGGCGTCGATGTCCTTGCGCAAGCGGGCGCCACTGCAGTGATCCAACCGGGGGGCTCGGTGCGCGACGAAGAGGTGATCGCAGCCGCAAACGAACACGGGATTGCGATGGTTTTCACGGGCATGCGCCATTTCCGTCACTGAGCGCCACTCGACACCAAAACGAAGCGGATCGGTCATACAAGAAAGAAAGGCGAAGCAGAGGAAGGGCAAGATGAAACATCTGGGTTTAACCGTGATGGTGGTTGGGAGCGGCGGTCGCGAACATGCACTTGCCTGGAAACTCGCGCAGTCGCCGCGGGTGCAGCGCGTGTTCGTCGCGCCAGGCAACCCCGGGACCGCCGCGACGGAAAAATGTCGCAACCTCCCCGCGAATGACATTCCCTCCTGGATCGACGCGGCAAAGCGCCATCACGTCGATCTCACCGTGGTGGGCCCCGAAGCGCCACTTGCGGCGGGAATCGTCGATGCGTTCCAAGCCGAAGGGCTCACGATTTTCGGACCGACGCAAGCGGCTGCCCAGCTGGAAGCCAGCAAAGCGTTCGCCAAAGCCTTCATGGCTCGGCACGGTATCCCCACGGCGCCCTACGCCACCTTCTCTGACCCCGACAAAGCGCACGCCTACGTCGACGCCCAAGGCGCGCCGATCGTCATCAAAGCCGATGGGCTCGCGGCCGGGAAAGGCGTCGTCGTTGCGCAAACGCTCGACGAGGCACATGCGGCAATCGACAAAATGTTGGTGAGCCGGGAAATGGGGGAAGCGGGCGCGCGTGTGGTCATCGAAGCGTTCCTGGAAGGCGAGGAAGCGAGCTTCATCGTGATCGCCGACGGCAAAGAGGCGTTGGCGCTGGCGACCAGCCAAGACCACAAACGCCTTTTGGACGGTGACCAGGGGCCCAACACGGGCGGAATGGGGGCCTACAGCCCTGCTCCGGTCGTCACCCCCGACGTGCATGCGCGCGTGATGCGGGAAATCATCCGTCCCACACTCGCTGCGATGGCTGAAGAGGGTACGCCCTACGTCGGATTCCTCTATGCCGGGCTGATGATCGCGCCCAATGGCGCGCCTTTTGTGGTCGAATTCAACTGCCGCATGGGTGACCCGGAAACCCAACCGATCATGGCGCGGCTCAAATCGGATCTTGTCGACCTCATCGAAGCCGCGCTCGAAGGGCGAATCGGTGACGCCACTGCCGAATGGGATCGGCGTGTCGCGCTTGCGGTGGTGCTCGCTGCCCAAGGCTATCCCAACGCGCCGAAGAAAGGGGACCCGATCATGGGCCTACCTAAAGAACCGACACCGCTTGCCATCAATGACGATTCGGTGTTGATTTTCCACGCCGGCACGGCGCAACGCGACGACGGCACCCTCGTCACCGCAGGGGGGCGAGTCCTTGCGGTCACTGCATTGGGCGACTCGGTTGCCGCGGCACAACAGCGTGCCTATGCCGTCGCCGAACAGATTCGATTCCCGGGCAAACAGATGCGTCGCGACATCGGCCACCGCGCCATTGCCAAACCGGGACGGTCGTGATGGCGTTGCCAATCGCCGAACTGCGTGACCGTTTTCTTGCGCTCCAGCGCGAAATCGTCTCGTCGCTCGAAGCGTTCGACGGTGAGCCGTTTCACACCGATGCGTGGTCTCGTCCCGCTGGTGACCGTCTGCAAGGCGATGGGCTTACCCGTCTCATCGAAAATGGCCGCTTCTTCGAACGGGGCGGCTGCAACTTTTCCCATGTCCGGGGGGCGAGCCTTCCCCCTTCCGCCACGGCGCACCGTCAGGAACTTGCTGGCCGCCCGTTCGAAGCGCTGGGCGTATCGCTCGTGCTCCACCCGCGTAACCCCTACTGCCCGACGGTGCACCTCAACGTTCGCTTTTTCGTCGCGCACAGCAATGACACACAGCCTGACGTCTGGTGGTTCGGCGGCGGGATGGATCTCACCCCGTACTATCCGTTCGTCGAAGATATCGTCCATTTCCACCGCACCTGCCGCGACGCGGTCCATGCCGGTGGCGGAGACGATACGTGCTACCGGGAATGGAAAACGTGGTGTGACCGTTACTTCTTCCTCAAACACCGCAACGAACCACGGGGCGTCGGCGGCCTCTTCTTCGACGATCTTGGCGCCGACGGCAACACCCCGTTTGACGCTGCACAACGGCTCACCTTTGCGGTCGGCGACCATTTCCTGCCCGCCTATCTGCCGATCGTCGCGCGGCGCCGCCACCACCCCTACGGCGAACGGGAGCGGCAGTTCCAATGTTACCGGCGCGGGCGCTACGTCGAGTTCAACTTGGTCTGGGATCGGGGAACCATCTTCGGCCTGCAAACAGGGGGTCGAACCGAATCGATCTTAATGTCCCTGCCCCCAGTGGTCCATTGGCGCTACGATTGGCATCCCGAGCCCGGCTCACCCGAAGCACGACTCTATGAATTGCTCACGCCCCGGGACTGGGCGTTCGAAGGGAGCCACGGCGATGAACAATCCACCTCTGAGTGAGCAGACCGCACAGCAGCTGATCGCGCGCATCGCGATCCCGCCTCGCCCCCAAATCCTGACGGAGATTTTTTTTCTGCACTCCAATCCGATGCGCCCGATTTGCGCGCACTTTCTCGGCTCGTTGCCAGCGATGTCGCGCTCTCGGCCGCCGTGTTGAAAACGGTCAATTCCCCTTTTTACGGCTTACGGCGCAAAGTGGAATCGATCGATCAGGCGGTCACCCTGCTTGGCTTGGACAACATCGCTACCCTGGTGACCGGTTTTACGGTGCGTCATACCCTTGCCACCCCAAAACTCGAGCGTTTCTGGGACAGTTCGGCACGGATCGCCCTCCTTTCCGCAGCCATTGCCAAACAACTGAAAAATCTGTCCCCTAATCTCGCTTACCTGTTCGGGCTCTTTCGCGATTGTGGGATTCCTCTGATGGCGGCCCGCTTTCCGGATTATCTCGAAACACTCCGCGCCGCCAATGCCGAATTTCAGCGCCCCTTCACCGCAGTCGAAGAAGAACGCCATCAAACCAGCCATGCGATTGTTGGGAGTCTGCTTGCCAAGAATTGGGGACTTCCAGAGCCGATTTGTGAAGCGATTGCGCACCACCATGAACTGGACTGTTTTGCTTCAGAAAGCCTCTCAAACATGGCGCTCAACCTGATCGCGACAGCCCTTATCGCTGAACAAATCGATTACCGGGCCATGCGTTTGACCGAAAACTACGAATGGGAAAAACTCGGAAATGCCGCTCTGGAATTTCTCTTACTCTCCGAAGAAGAATACAATGCGCTCTGTGACGACTTGATCGCATTGCTCGACCCCTCGAACGCCGACACCTGACCGCTCGCGCCGCGAGGCCGACCGCACGCGCAGATTTTAGGCGCGCCTTACTTTTTTTCGTCTTCCAACTCCGGCCAGATCTTCAGCTTCGCCAACCCCGACCGCCCCAATTCGCGCATCAAGGCTACGTTGCGTTGCCAGATCGCGTCGGGGTTGGGATGATCAGCAACCGCTTGCGCAATACTGGCTTCGCGCAGGAGGTGCAGCGTCGGGTACGGTGCCCGATTGGTGTAGTGGCTCCAATCCCCTTCCGGCTCCTCGGCAAATTGAAATTGGGGATGGAACGACGCGATCTGGATCACCCCAACCAAATCGTGGTCCTCCAAACAGGCTTCGGCCAGATCCAAGAAATCGTTGAACGTCGCGAAATCAGGGAAAAGGGTGGGGTGGACGAGAAGCGTCGTGTCCAGGACCTTCGGGTCAGTCGTTACGAGCCGCTCCAGCTCTTCGTCCAAATGCTCCAGAAAATGATCGATGTGGCGTGCATCGCTTACTCGGATGCGCACTTGCTGGTTGAGCCAAACGGCTTTGGCGTACGGGCATAAGTTCAGCCCGATCACGGCCCTTTCGATCCAAGCACGCATCTGCTCGACCACCGCTGCTTCATCGATCGAATCCGTTGGCTCCATTCTGTCGTCGCTCCTTGTCATCAAATCGTCATCTCGATCCGCTACCCTTTCGACCAAACACCAGCACCGACGATACCGGGAGGAAAGCGATAATGCCATCTCTGAACGCATCAGAAAAGGCGCAAGAACGAAGCGCAACCGACCCGCTTCTCGCCAACATCCCCATTCCTCCGCGCCCGCAGATCCTGTCGGCGATCGACCAGGAATTACAGCGCAAACACCCCAGCATGCGTACTATTGCCGATCTGGTCACGCAAGATCTCGCACTGAGTGCTGCGGTACTGAAAACGGTCAATTCGCCAGCCTATGGTATCGCACGTCCGTTGGAATCGATCCGCCAAGCGGTCACGCTCCTAGGTGTGGAAACGCTGGTGACGCTGGTCACCGCAATCGCGTTACGCAATCAGATCTCCACCCCAATGCCGCGGTTCTGGGACAACAGCGTACGCATTGCTTCGTTGAGTGCCGCGATCGCGTCCCATCTGGGTTGCCTCAACCCCAGCGAAGCCTACCTTTTCGGCTTGTTTCGCGATTGTGGGATTGCGCTTCTTTGGCAACGTTTTCCCGATTATCCTGAAACCTTGCACGATGCCAACCGCGAATTCACGCGCGCCTTCACCGCGGTGGAGGACGAGCGACACGCGACGAATCACGCAGTCGTCGGCAGCCTGCTCGCTTCGCATTGGCACTTGCCCAAAAACGTCGTCGATGCCATCGCCCTCCACCACGATCGCAACGTCTTTCAACTGGATCACGCACCCGAGATCCTCAACCGGATCAGTATCGCCATTTTAGCGGAACGAATCGCGAACTTATGGTCCGGACGCGACGAACACTATGAGTGGGAAAAATTGGGGCAAGCTGCACTCGACCAGCTGCTGCTCAGTGACGAAGCCTTTGCGGCATTGACAGACGAATTGCGCGACAAATGGCGCGCACACGACGCCGCTTGAACTACCATGACCGACCCAATACCAATATGCCAACCGACGCGCACCACAACGTTGCAGAAAACCCCATGAACGCGATCCATTACACGTCACACATCCGCAACGACGACACAAGTGACTGGCGACTGACATTGGACGACATTCTGTGTCGACGCGCCCTCGTTGCCCATTTCCAACCGATTTGGCGGGCCCGTGATCTCACCTGCTACGGTTGGGAAGCGCTGATCCGTGGGCCGCAAGACAGCCCACTGGCCAGACCAGACGCGCTTTTTTCCGCAGCACGCGCGGCGCAGCGTATCGCCGAACTCGATTACGCCTGCCGCGAAGCGGCGATCGCTGCCTATGCGCACCAAATCGCCAATGGTGCGCCGCACAAGCTCTTCCTCAACGTCGAGCCGCTCGCGTTCATCCAGGGCGCCCAAAAAGGGTGGACCCGCCATCTTCTCACTGCGCACGGCATGGCACCGAGCCAGGTGGTGATCGAAATTACCGAAGCATCACCACACCTGGACTATGACACGCTGCGGCAGGCAGTAACCCATTACCGCCGCCAAGGGTTCGAGATCGCGATCGACGATCTGGGCGAAGGGTACGCGTCGCTTCGTGTCTGGTCGGAAATCCGTCCCGACTATGTCAAACTCGATCGCCACTTCGTCCACCAAGCGGTAACGGACGGCGCCGTCCGCCGTTTTCTGGAAGCGGTGGTGATGCTGAGCCAGACCACCGGAAGCCGCATCGTCGCAGAAGGGGTGGAAAAAGCGGCGGAATGGCATTTGGTGCAGCAGTTGGGGTTCGACTTCGTCCAAGGTTTTCTGTTCGCGCCACCGCAAAAAACGCTGGTTGATTCGCTACCCACGGAGAAACGGCGGCAATGGCTCCAAACAGGGAACGCGCAGGTGCTCACGAAAGCGCACACCCGGAACGTGGCTTCGCTCGCACTCGCAATCCCGCCAGCAACGCTCGAAACGAACAACGAAACGATCTATGCCCGTTTCACCGCCGATCCGGATTTGAGCGCAATCCCGGTAGTCGATACGGACGAACGTCCCCTGGGTCTCATTTTCCGCCACCCGTTCCTGGAAGATTTCGCCCGTCCCTACCGCCACGAACTCTTTGGCCGCAAATCGTGTCAGCACTACCTGAGCAAAGCGTTTGCGATCCGCTCCGACGCGACCATCCACGAACTCTCCCAGCAGCTGCAAACGCTCGCGCTCACCGAGCTGGGGCGACCGTTCCTCGTCGTCGGCGAAAGCGGCAAATACCTGGGGCTTGGCGACGGGCAGGCGCTGTTGCGCACCTTGGTGGAGCTGCAACTCGAAGCGGCACGGTACGCCAACCCGCTCACCGGCCTTCCCGGAAACTTGCCGATCAACGACCGCATCCAAAGCCTACTCACACAGCAACTACCGTTTGTCGTCGCCTACGTCGACATCGCCCACTTCAAAGCGTACAACGATCTCTATGGATTCGAGCGCGGCGACGAACTGATTCGGCTGGTTGCGGAACTCCTGAAGCGCCACGTCACCCATCCGGAAGACTTCATTGGCCACATCGGCGGCGACGACTTCATCGTCCTCTTTCGCGATCCCGCGTGGCAAGAACGGATCACGGCGCTCTTTTCCGCTTACACCGCCGCGCTTCCCAGTTTCTACAGCAGCGACGACTGGCAGCGCGGCGGCATCGAAGCAGAAGATCGCCGTGGCAACGTGGTCTTTCACCCCCTTTCCGCACTAACTGTAGGCGCACTACCGGTTCTGCCCCAGCAATTCGACAGCTACCGGGCGGTGGCCGCTGCGGCTGCGGAAGTGAAAAAGCTGGCGAAAAAGTTAAGTGCCGACCAGGCCAAGAGAGGGATCGTTCCCGCCAACGCGCTCTTTACGGAGCGAAGGCAACCCCCCGCGCCGTCAGCGCCGCTTTGAGCTCCGCGATCGCTTGCGAAACCTGCGCGGCAGGCCCTTTGAACCCCAGTTCGAGCCGCCAGCGACCGCCGCTCTCCTCCTTGAGGAACGGCAAAGAAAAAAGCGTCGCTTCGGGATACTTTTCGGTAAGCTGCTGCATCAGATCCAGGAGGTCGCCTTCACGGACATCCCAGGCAATGAGGCTCTCTTCCACCCAATCTTCGCGAGCGAAATGGTCACGGTAGTAGGTATCGAGCACCCATTCGACCATCGGCCACGCCATCCGCGGGAAACCGGGAACGAAGTGGTGGTGTTCGACGCTGAAACCGGGAATCTGGTTGTACGGGTTGGGAATGATCCGCGCCCCTTCCGGGAAAACCCCCATTTCCAGGCGTTGCGGCGTCGCGTCCGCACCCAGCCGAGCCCGAATGAGCGCCTCGGCCTCCGGGTGCAAGACAAGACGCCGCCCCAGCGCGGCAGCGGCGCACTGCCGCGTATGGTCGTCGGGCGTTGCGCCAATCCCGCCGAAGCTAAAGACCACATCGCTCGTAGCGAAGCTGCGCCGAAACGCTTCAGTGAGGCGCAACGGATCATCCCCCAGATAATGGGCCCAAGAGAGGCGTAACCCACGCTTCTTGAGGATGGCGATGAGCGCCTTGAGGTGTTTGTCTTCCCGCCGCCCCGAAAGGATCTCATCGCCGATGATATACGCGCCGATATGGATCATGGCAGCAACTCCCACGTTGGTTTCGTTTCCGTCGCTTCCCGGCTCGACGTCGGCGTCGTTCTTCCATTCCCCCGCTCCCAAGCGAGCAGCTCCAGGGTAGCATGAGCAAACAGGATCCCGATCAGCACCGGCGACAGGAGATTGACGAACGGAATCCACAACAGCAAAGCCCCGACCATACCGACTGCGAAGAGCCACCCTTTGTAGCGCTCGGCTACGCGACGCAGCTCCGTGCGATCGGCGACCTCGCTCAAACAGTCATAGACAAAGGTGCGCTGGTTGAGCCAGGCGGTGAGGACGAAAGGAAAAAGGACAAGCGCACCAGGTACCCACCACAGGAGCAGCGTCGCCACCATACCCAAGAGATAGAGCAGCACCGCGACGAGGGTATTGACGATACTGCCCGCCACCGAGCCCCCATGACGGAATTCGAGCGCGGAGTAATCGCGTTGCGCGATCCGACGAATCAGCCCCGGCAGTGTCCACACCGCCAACAGCACCAGCGCCGTCACGTAGATGAGTGGGATCACCCCCAGCCAAAAGGCAAACTTCACGCCAATCGCCAGCGCCCCCGCCCACCAGGGCACGTCACCCGCTGCCGCGCCATCGGGGGAACCGGCTGCTTCGAGCCAACCGCCCACCATCGCCGTGACCGGTTCCCACGCCAGCGCACCCACGACCAGCCAGATGAGGCTGGCGACGAGCACGGGCCAGATCAACGCGCCGATCGCCTCGCCACGCAACAAAGTTCTGAGCGAACGACGAAGCGCAAGCCACAGCAGGCCACTAAGGCCATCCGGCCACCGCGGCCCAGCGAAGTCGGCCGCGTCGCTTCCCGCATGCGTCATCGCACCTCCTTTAGCGCAAGCGCGGCAACACACCGCCCAGACCGCGCATCATCTTTTTGAGTCCGCCTTTGCCCAAGCTCTTCATCAACCGCTGGGTCTGATCGAACTGTTTGAGCAAGCGGTTCACTTCTTGCACCGTCACTCCGGCACCCGCCGCGATCCGCTGTTTGCGTTTCGCTTTGATGATTTCCGGGCGCGCACGCTCTTCGGGCGTCATGCTGTCGATGATCCCCTGAATCCGTCGGATCATTTTGTCGTCGCTGCCTGCCGGGAGCTGCCCCGCCATCTGCGCGATCTGCGCGGGCATTTTGTCAAGTAGCGCGGTCATCCCGCCCATCTTACGCAACTGCACGATCTGCTCACGAAAGTCGTTGAGGTCGAACCCTTTCCCTGACTGGATCTTCTTCGCCAGTTGTTTTGCTTTCTCCTCGTCGACCTCTTTGCGCGCCGCTTCCACCAGCCCCAGGATGTCCCCCATCCCCAAGATCCGACTGGCCATGCGCTCGGGGTAGAAGGGCTCCAAGCCGTCGAGTTTTTCACCGACGCCCGCGAATTTGATCGGCGCACCGGTGACGTATCGCACTGAAAGGGCCGCCCCACCGCGCGCGTCACCGTCGAGCTTCGTGAGCACCACGCCGGTAAGCGGCAGCGCGTCGTGAAACGCTTTCGCGGTATTGACCGCATCCTGCCCCAGCATCGCGTCGACCACGAACAGGGTCTCAGTCGGTTGCAGCGCGTCGTGGAGCGCGCGAATTTCGTCCATCATCGCCTCATCGACCGCAAGCCGACCGGCGGTATCGACGATCAGGACGTCATAGAGTCGCCTTTTTGCCTCTGCCAATGCCTTCTGCGCGATCGCGATGGGCGATTCGCTCGGCTGCGAAGGGAACCAGTCGACCCCTGCTGCTTGTGCGACCGTAGCCAATTGCTCGATCGCCGCTGGGCGGTAGACGTCGGTGGAGACCGTGAGCACTTTTTTGCGTTTCGTCTCTTTGAGCCATTTCCCCAATTTGCCCACCGTGGTGGTTTTACCCGCCCCTTGCAACCCCGCCATCAAAATGACGACGGGAGGCCGCGCGTTGAGTTGCAGCGGTGCCTCACCCCCCCCCATCAAGGCTTTCAGCTCATCAAAGACGACCCCCACGAGCGCCTGCCCTGGGGTGAGGGAACCGATCACCTCTTGCCCGACTGCTTTGCTCCGCACCCGCTCGATGAAGGCTTTGACCACAGGCAACGCAACGTCGGCCTCGAGAAGCGCCATGCGCACCTCACGCAGCGCCTCCTGAATGTTCTCTTCGGTCAAGCGCGCCTGCCCGCGGAGCGTCTTCACCACACGGCTGAGGCGTTGGGTCAGTTGGTCGAGCATCTTCAAATCTCTCCGAATCGGTTACACTTTTGCATTATGACGTCGATTCTACTGCATTTGGCCGCAGCCCTTTGCTACGCCCTCGTCGCGGTCGGGGGGTGGCGCCACTGTCGTGTCTCCGACCTACAATCCTGCCCACCGCATTGGCTCCGCCCCGCCTACGTCGCCGCACTCCTGGTTCATGCCGCTGCAGTCTGGGCGATCCTCTTTGGCGGCGTGACGAGCGGGATCCGTTTGGGTGTGGCGCCGGTCTTCTCCCTCACCCTCTGGTTGGCTGGCATCATCCTGGCGTGGGATCTGCGCCGTCCCGAAGGCCACTGGGCAACGCTCATCCATGCGCCAGCAGCTGCAGCGGTTGCCATCGTTGCGGCGGTTTTGCCGCTTTCGCTCGATCCGGTGGTCGCCGCCGGTCGCCCGGCACTGGTTGCTCATCTCTTGGTTGCGATCGTCAGCTATGCGCTCTTTTCCGTGGTCGCGATCCACGCTTTTCTCATGACCCTTGCCGAACAGGCGCTGCACCGCCACCGTTTTTTCCGATGGTTGGAGCGTCTGCCGCCGCTCATGACGATGGAGCGACAACTCTTTCGCATGATTGGAATGGGATTTGCTGCGCTCACGCTGACCAACCTCACCGGAATCTTTTTTTCCGAAGCCCTCTTTGGTCTACCTTGGCGCTGGGACCACAAAACGGTCTTCTCTCTTTCGGCGTGGCTTGTTTTCGCCGTGCTGCTTCTCGGGCGCTGGCGCTATGGTTGGCGCGGCCAAACGGCGCTGCGATGGTTGTGGGGCGGGATCGTGCTCCTCGTGCTTGCTTACCTGGGTTTTCATTTCGTTCGTGATTTCTTATTGAACCATCGATCGGCATGAGCGCCTCGTCCCAACTTGTCACGGTTACACCCTGGCACTTCGTTGCGCTCGTCGCGCTCCTTGTCGGCTCTGCTCTGGCGTCGATGAGCGAAACGGTGATGATGGCGGCAAACCGTCTTCGCTTGCAGGCGCTGGCTGCGCACGGCAACCGCAGCGCCCACTTTGCCACGGTGCTCTTGGCCGACACAGACCGCCTCTTGGGCGTCATTCTGCTTTTGAACAACGTGATCAACGTCGGCGCGGCGACACTTGCGTCGGTGATCACCCTTGCCCTATTTGGCGAACACGAAAGCGCGCTCGCTGTCGGCAGCTTCGTTCTGACCTTCGTGATCCTCGTCTTTTCGGAAATCACCCCGAAAGCAATCGGCGCACGCTACGCCGACACTTTGGTTCTCTGGTTCGCCTGGCCGCTCACGGTGCTCTTGAAACTCACCGGTCCGATCGTCGATTTCGTCAATCTCTTCGTCAAGGGGCTTCTGACCCTGTTGCGCCTCAATCGACGGCGGGATCTCAACAGCTACTCACTCGAAGAACTTCGCATGCTGCTAAGGCAAACGTCGGTGTGGCGTTTCCAAAACCACCGTGAGCTGTTGCTCAACCTCCTGGACATCGAACACCTTACCGTTGCCGACGTGATGAAACCGCGACGGGCGATCGAATCGCTCGACCTTTCCGAAAACGAAAATGCGTTGCGTGAGCAGTTGGCAACGGCATACCACACCCGGCTGCCGCTTATCGACAGCCGATCGGACGAAATCTTGGGAATCGTGCACGCCCGCCAGATCTTGAGCGCGCTGTTGCAGGATCAACCCTTTTCGCGCGAACTCCTCAAAAAGCGGGCAACGCCCGCCTATTTCATCCCGGCCAAGACCCCAGTATTGACACAACTCAACGAGTTCCAAAAACGGCAACAGCGGCTTGCGTTGGTGGTCGACGAATACGGTGAGCTTTTGGGGTTGGTGACGATCGACGACATCGTCGAAGAGATCGTTGGGCAATTTACCACGTCGCTGTCGGGCTCGCACCCGATCCAGTGGGATGAACAGGGCAGGGTCACGCTACCCGGAGAGACGTTGATTCGCGACATCAACCGCGCGCTGGGAATCCGCCTGCCGGAAGATCGTGGACGGACATTGAACGGCTTACTGCTTGCGACGTTACAAGCGCTCCCGGACGGGGAGACCGCGGTCCGTTTTGACGAGGTGGTAGTCGAAATCGTGCAAACCGACTCGCGAACGGTCCGCGTCGCGCGCCTGCGTCGCGTTTCTGAGGAACGTAGCGAATGAACGCCAAACGCCACATCACGGGTCTCATGCGCGCATTGGTGCACGCGGGCTGGGTTGACGAGGGGCAATTGCAAAGCGCGCTCGCACAGCCCGACGAGGGGCCATTCGGTGTCTTGCTCACGCTGATCACGATCGCGGATCTCTCGGAAAAGCGGTTGGCCCATTTTGCCGGCGAGCAGTTCGGCATCCCGATCCTGGACTTGGATGCCGTCGATCTCGACAAAATCCCCAAAGATCTGCTCGATCGCGAACTCGCGTTCAAACACGGCGTGCTTCCCCTTTCGCGGCGGAAAGGGAAAACCGTCGTCGCGATGGCCGACCCTTCGCAAGTGGAACTGCTCGATGCGTTGCGCTTCCAAAGCGGCCAGACGATCGAACCCGTCGTCGTTCCTGCGAAGACCCTATGGCGAACGCTCAACGAATTTTTCCAATCGGCAGCCGACGCGCTCGCGTCCCTGACTGACGAAGCGCTTGACCTCTCGGCCGAAATCCACTCGGAAGAGGATCGCGCAACAGCCACCCCAAGCGACGAAAAGATCGACGATGCCCCGGTTGTCAAATTCATCAACAAAATCCTTTTCGATGCGATCAACGAAGGGGCATCCGACATCCACTTCGAGCCCTACGAAAAACACTACCGCATCCGCTTTCGCGCCGACGGCGTCTTGCGGGAAGTGGCGCGTCCGCCGCTTGCGCTCAAAGACAAGATCACGGCGCGGATCAAGATCATGGCGCGGCTCGACATCTCGGAGCGGCGCGTCCCGCAGGATGGCCGCATCAAATTGGTGCTCAACCGCCAGAAAGCGATCGATTTTCGTGTCTCGACCCTCCCCACCCTTTGGGGAGAGAAGGTGGTGATGCGCATTCTCGACCCCTCTTCGGCGATGCTCGGCATCGACGCGTTGGGGTACGAACCCGATCAGAAAGCGGCGCTTCTCGAAGCGATTCACCGTCCCTACGGCATGGTTCTGGTCACCGGGCCAACGGGGTCGGGGAAGACCGTGTCGCTCTACACCTGTCTCAACATCCTCAACCAACCCGACGTCAATATCTCGACCGCCGAAGACCCGGTCGAAATCAACCTGCCGGGGATCAACCAGGTCAATATCAACGAAAAAACCGGGTTGACCTTTGCCGCGGCGTTGCGCGCCTTTTTGCGCCAAGACCCGGACATCATCATGGTGGGTGAGATCCGCGACCTCGAAACTGCCGATATCGCGGTCAAGGCGGCGCAGACCGGCCACCTGGTCCTATCGACGTTGCACACCAACGATGCCCCCTCGACGCTCGACCGTCTGCGCTCGATGGGTCTGCCGCCCTTCAACATCGCCTCCTCGGTGATCCTCATCACTGCGCAACGGCTTGCCAGACGCCTGTGCGCATGCAAAGTACCGCAGGAGATCCCAAAACCGGCGCTCCTTGCCGCGGGCTTTACCGAAGCCGACCTCGACGGCAGTTGGACGCTCTACGGCCCAAACCCGAAAGGGTGCGAACGCTGCCACGGATCGGGGTACAAGGGGCGGGTTGGCATCTACGAAGTGATGCCCATCTCGGATGCGATGCGCGAATTGATCATGACCAACGCGACTACGCTCGACCTCGAACGACAAGCGCGCGCCGAAGGGGTGCGGAGCTTGCGGCAATCGGGGCTTTTGAAAGTCAAACAAGGGGTGACGTCGCTTGCGGAAGTGCTCGCAGTGACCAACGACTAAAAAGGAGGAGAAGGTGGCACGAGCAACAGCCCAAGAAGAGAAATTGTTCGTCTGGGAAGGAACCGACGCCGCAGGGAAAAAAACACGCGGTGAAATCCGGGCTGCGAGCGAACTGGCGGCGAAATCGGCGTTGCGCCAAAAAGGGATTCGCGTCCGCAAACTCCAAGCGGTAAAGATGCGGCGCGGCCGCGTCCAAGAAAAAGACATCGCCCTTTTCACCCGGCAATTGGCCACGATGATGAAAGCGGGGGTGCCGCTTTTGCAAGCGTTCGACATTGCGATTCGCGGCACATCGAACCCGGCGCTCGCGCGGTTGTTGAACGAGATTCGCAGCGACATCGCGCAAGGCAATTCGCTTGCGCAAGCGTTTGCCAAACACCCGCTCTACTTCGACCGGCTTTTCGTCGCGCTCGTCGCCGCGGGCGAACACGCCGGGGTCCTCGACGATCTGCTCGACCGCATCGCAACCTACCAAGAAAAGATCATCGCAATCAAAAGTAAGATCAAATCGGCACTCTTTTATCCCGCCGCGGTGGTCGTGGTTGCGTTCATCGTCATCTCGATTTTGATGATTTTCGTGATCCCGCAATTCAAAGAGATCTTTTCGAGCTTCGGCGCCGATCTTCCGGCGCCCACGCTCCTCGTCATCTCGATCTCCGAATTCTTCGTCGCGTGGTGGTGGGCCATTTTCGGTACGCTGATCGCCGCGGTGGTGGCGTTCGTGCTCACGCACCGGAAATCGCAAACGTTTCGCGACCGTGTCGATCGTCTGCTACTGAAACTGCCTGTCGTCGGGGTCATTCTCCAAAAAGCAGCGATCGCGCGCTGGGCGCGTACCCTTGCGACGATGTTCGCCGCGGGCGTGCCGCTCAACGAAGCACTGGTTTCGGTTGCCGATGCGGCGGGAAATGCCGTTTACCGCGACGCCACTGAGCAGATTCGCACCCAGGTGACCCAAGGGGTCGCACTCACCGTTGCGATGATCGACGCCGGCGTCTTTCCGGCGATGGTGCCGCAAATGGTTTCGATTGGCGAAGAGTCGGGGCAACTCGACGACATGCTCAACAAAATCGCCGAATACTACGAAAGGGAGGTGGACGACGCCGTCGCGTCGCTCTCACAGCTTTTGGAACCGGTGATCATGGTCTTCCTCGGCGTGGTCGTCGGCGGTATCGTCGTCTCCATGTACCTGCCGATCTTCAAACTCGGACAAGTGGTCGGCTAAACGCGCAGGAATTGCGATGACGCCAACACAGACATTGCCTCTGCTCTTCTGGGTCGGAGCTGCCGCACTCCTCGGCGCGGTGGTGGGCAGTTTTCTCAACGTCGTGATCCACCGCTTGCCCAAGATGCTGGAACGGCGGTGGTATCGCGAAGCCACTGCCTATTTGGCCGAATGCGCAGGCACGGCAAAGACCCTTCCGGACCCCTCTGCTGATGCGCGCGTCGAAACCGAGCGCTTCAACCTTGCGTTTCCCGCGTCGCACTGTCCGCAGTGCCACCACCAGCTGGCGTGGTGGGAAAACCTGCCGATCCTCTCGTGGTTGCTGCTGCGTGGTAGCTGTCGCGCTTGCGGCAAGGCGATTCCTGCGCGGTACCTCGTCGTCGAAGGGGTCACGGCGCTCGTCACTGCGGGCATCGTCTGGCATTTTGGCCTCACGGTCGTGTCACTCTGTGCTGCCGTGTTCGCTTGGTCGTTGATCGCGTTGGCGTTCATCGACTGGGAAACCCAGTTGTTGCCGGACGACATTACCCTGCCACTCCTGTGGGCGGGCTTGCTCGTCAACCTCGAAAACCTGTTTGCCCCATTACCCCAAGCCGTTCTCGGCGCTGCGAGTGGCTACCTGCTTCTTTGGAGCATCTTCTGGCTCTTCAAATGGCTCACAGGCAAAGAAGGGATGGGATACGGTGACTTCAAACTGCTCGCCGCGCTCGGGGCGTGGTTCGGCGCCGCACAATTACCGCAAATTTTGCTCGTGAGCGCTTCGCTCGGTGCTGTGATCGGCGTGGTGGCGCGCGTACGTGGCCACTTGGCCGCTGGCGCGCCGATCCCGTTTGGCCCATTCCTGGCGTTTGCTGGCCTCATCACCCTCTTTTGGCCCGATCTCGTGACGCGCCTCACCTTTTAGCAAACCGCGCACCCGTTTATAATTTCGCGTTTGTGCCGTGTGTTTGGGAGAACCACGATGCCGATCTACGAATATCGTTGCGAATCGTGTGGTCATGAACAAGAACACCTGCAAAAGGTGAATGACGCTCCGATCACGACGTGCCCCACCTGTGGCAGCGGCACCTACGTGAAGCTCCTTTCTGCGGCTGGGTTTGCGTTCAAAGGGGACGGCTGGTACGTCACCGACTACAAAGGCAACAGCAACACGAAAAAGAGCACGAACGCAACCGCGGACAACAGCGGATGCGGTGCGGGCGCCTGTGAAGCCTGCGCAGCAACCACCGAATGACATCACAACGATAGGAATTGCGATGCGAAGCCACTACTGCGGAACCGTCACCGCGCAACACCTCGACCAGACCGTCACCCTCTGCGGATGGGCACGCCGTCGCCGCGACCACGGGGGCGTCATCTTCATCGACCTCGCCGACCGTTCCGGGATCGTCCAGGTCGTCGTCGACCCCGACCGCCCCGAAGCGTTCCGTTTGGCCGAAACGGTGCGCAACGAATATGTCCTGCGCGTCACCGGTACCGTTCGGCGGCGTCCTGAAGGAACGGAAAACCCCAACATTCCCACCGGGGAAATCGAAGTCTTCGTCGAAACGCTCGAAATCCTCAATACGAGCGCCCCGCTCCCCTTTTCCATCGACGACGAACACCTCTCTGAGACCGTGCGCCTGACCCACCGCGTGCTCGACCTGCGTCGCCCCACCATGCAAAAGAATCTGCTTTTGCGCTACCAGGTCACGCGCGCCTTTCGCCGCTTTCTCGACGCGCACGGATTCGTCGATATCGAAACCCCGATGCTTACCAAGAGCACGCCAGAAGGGGCGCGGGACTATCTCGTGCCGTCCCGGGTCCATCCCGGCCATTTCTTCGCGCTACCGCAATCCCCACAGCTTTTCAAGCAGCTCTTGATGGTAGCTGGTTTCGATCGCTACTACCAAATCACCAAATGTTTCCGTGACGAAGATCTGCGCGCCGACCGACAACCGGAATTCACCCAAGTCGATATCGAGACTTCGTTCCTGACCCAAGAAGAGATCATCGCCCTCATGGAGGAGATGATTCGCTCGGTCTTTGCCGAAGTGCTCGACGTGACGCTACCGAACCCGTTTCCCCGCCTCACCTATGACGAAGCGATGCTGCGCTACGGCTCGGACAAGCCGGACCTGCGTGTCACGCTGGAACTCACCGATGTGACCGATGCAGTGCGCGACGTCGCGTTCAAGGTCTTTTCTGGTCCCGCCAACAGTGGTGGCAAAGTGATGGCGCTGCGCGTACCGGGCGGCGCCGCGCTCACCCGAGGCGAAATCGACGACTACACCCGTTTCGTTGCGATCTACGGGGCCAAAGGGCTCGCGTACATCAAAGTCAACGACGCCGCCCAACCGAACGAAAAGGGGCTGCAGTCGCCGATCGTCAAGAACCTGCACGAACGGGCGTTGCGAACGATCCTCGAGCGTACCAGTGCGCAAACGGGGGATTTGCTCTTCTTCGGCGCAGACAAGCCAAAAATCGTCTACGATTCGTTGGGCGCGTTGCGCGTCAAACTCGGCCACGAAAAAGGATTCCTCACGGGGGCCGAGTGGGCGCCGGTTTGGGTGGTCGACTTCCCAATGTTCGAATACGACGAAGACGAAAAGCGCTGGGTGGCGTGCCACCACCCCTTCACCAGTCCGCGCGAAGCCGACCTCCCCTATCTGGAGAGCGACCCGGCGCGCGTACGCGCGCAAGCGTACGACCTCGCGTTGAACGGCTGGGAGATCGGCGGCGGGTCGATTCGTATCTACCGCGAAGCGGTGCAGCGCAAGGTTTTCGCGGCGTTGGGGATTTCCGAAGCAGAGGCGCAAGAGAAATTCGGCTTCCTCTTGGATGCGCTGAAATACGGTGCACCACCGCACGGCGGGTTGGCATTCGGGTTGGATCGGATCGTCACGTTGATGACTGGCGCGGAATCGATCCGTGACGTCATCGCGTTCCCGAAGACCCAGCGGGCGCAGTGTCTGCTCACCCACGCGCCGTCACCGGTTTCTGAGGCGCAACTCAAAGAGCTCCATTTGCGTCTGCGCCTTCCCGAAAAGGCCACGAACGCCTCGTGATACACGGCGGCGACGATGCGCGCGCTGCTTATCGAACCCCACGGGACGACGCGCGCACTCCTGCAGTCGGCGCTCTGCGAAAGCGGTTGTACGGCAGTCGAAGTCACAGCCACCTTCGCTGCCGCACAATCCGCGCTGGCGAATCAGAAGCCGGACCTCATCGTCTCGACATGGAGTGGCCCAGACGGTAACGCCCTCGACCTACTGGAAACGGTTCGCAGCTTTCCCGACGCGCGTGCCGGAACCCCTTTCGTGGTGCTCACCCAAGAGCGGCAAATGCAAGTGATCCTCAGCACTGCCGATCTCGGACCCGACGCAGTGCTGTTGCAACCGGTCAGCAGCTGGCAGCTGCAAAAGCGCGTCCATTCGGTCACCGCCCGTTACCAAGCACTCCTTCCCCTCTGGCGGCTTTGGGGTGACCCGGAGATCGAAACCGCGCAGAATGCATTACAAACCATTCTGAGAGCCGCACCGCAATTCCGTAACGCTGCGCTGCGCCTCTACGGGCACCTGCTCGAACGCGCCGGCCACTGGGAAGCGGCGCTGGCGCACTACGACGCAATCCTTGCGGAACACGCCAAACCCTGGGCGTCGTTGGGGAAAGCGCGCACATTGCTTGCGCTCGACCGACTCGACGAAGCCCAAGCGGTCGTCACTGCCCTTACCGACGCCCACCCCCGTTTTCTCGACGCGTGGGAAGTGCAGGCACTTATTGCGGAACGGTTGGGCGATCGCGAAGCCGCGGCGGCGGCTTTTCAGCAAATCGTCACGCAAGCCCCGATCAACCGCGTGCGTCTGCAGCACGCCTTGCCGATCCTTCTTGCCGCGGGCGATCACGAAACCGCGTGGCGCGCTCTGCAACGCTTGCAAACCCACCGCATCCCACGCAACGCCGAAGACAAAATGCTCATCGTCGAAGCGATGGCGGAAACCGGCCGATGGGACGAAGCCAAAGCGCTCGTTGCCGAACTGGGAAAATGGACCAAGAGCCCGTTGGAATTGGCGATTTTCCATTTTGCCCAATTTCGCCTGGCGCACCGTCAAGGTTTGGCAGAAGAAGCCACCGACGCGTTACGGCTCGCGTTACATTACGCATGTGACTCGGCAATTCCCGATCCACTTCCTGAATGGTTCTCCCGTCTGCTCCTTGCCGGACTCTCCGACGAAACGCTACGCAGTGATGCGTTGCGCTTACTGAAGCGGTTGCGCGAGTTGCTGCGCGACCACACGACGCGCCAACACCTCGCGGCGCAGTTGCGCAACGCAGGCTATGGGCAGTTGTGGGACGACGTCGAACGGCAACTTGCCGAATCGGCGAAAAAACTCGTGCTGCAAGGCGTCTCTTACGCCCAAACGAACGACTGGCCAGCCGCGATCCAAGCAATGGCCAAAGCCGTGGAAACGCTGCCGGGAAGCCCTGCGGTTCACTTCAACCTGGCGCTTGCGTTCCTTCGCGCCCGTGCGCACGGCGTGATCCCCGCAGAAGTCGCGCAAGAACAGGCGAAGCGCGCCGCGCGCACACTGCGCCGTCTCGACCCCAACTATCCGGGTTTACAGAAGTTGGAAACGCTGCTTGCCCCCCAGCAAGAAAACCCTTGATACAATCTTTCCATCCATTCTTTTCTTGTTCGTGAGACCAGGACCCACGCCAATGAACGACAACACGATCGACCCCCGTCTCAAAGCCAGCATCCTTTCGGAAGCACTTCCCTATATCCAGCGCTTTTTCGACAAAACCATCGTCATCAAATACGGGGGGAACGCAATGACAGACCCCCACCTCAAAGCCTGTTTCGCGCAAGACGTAGTGCTCCTGAAACTGGTGGGGATGAACCCGGTCGTCGTGCACGGCGGGGGGCCGCAAATCGAAAACCTGCTGCAACGCGTCGGGAAAAAGGGCGAATTCATCCAAGGCATGCGGGTCACCGACGCCGAAACGATGGATGTAGTCGAAATGGTCCTTGGAGGCCAGGTCAACAAAGAGATCGTCCATCTCATCAACCAGCATGGGGGTAAAGCAGTTGGCCTCACCGGCAAGGATGGGGGTGGCTTCATCCGCGCGCGGAAACTCTACATGAGGATGCCCGGTAAAGACGAAGACCTGATCGACCTCGGTCAGGTGGGCGAAATCACCCGCATCGACCCCAGCATCATCTCCTTTCTCGATTCCGGCGATTTCATCCCCGTGATCGCGCCAATCGGCGTCGGTGAAGACGGCCAAACCTACAACATCAACGCCGACGTCGTCGCCGGGAAAGTCGCCGAAGTCCTCCGCGCCGAAAAACTGGTGCTCCTCACCAATACCCCTGGGGTGCTCGACAAAGCGGGCAATCTGCTGACCGGACTCACCCCCAGCCTGATCGACCAACTGGTCGCCGACGGAACCCTCTCAGGCGGCATGTTGCCCAAGATCGCATCCGCACTTGAAGCGGCGAAAAACGGCGTGCGCTCCGTGCATATCATCGACGGCCGGGTCGAACACGCCCTTCTGCTCGAGATTCTCACCGACCATGGCGTCGGCACGATGATTCGTGCCGAATGAGCAGCAAACAGGATGATCGAGCATGCACAAGGCCGATCAGTTCAAAGCATCGCCACGCAGTTCCCGCACCCAATCCGCCAGTGCTTTCGCCGATGCGAAGCGGTCGCTCGTGACCGTCTCGTCTTCGATGGTCACGCCATACTGCGCTTCGATCGCATGGAGCAAATCCAATACCGCCATCGAATCGAGCTCCGGCAACGCGCCCAACAGCGGGGAATCGGGGGTCAATTGCGCCCGTCGCTGGGGAGAGAGCTCCAGCACCGTCGCAACCAGATCGAGCATTTCCGTTTCCAGAGCCAAGATAGACTCCTGCGCGTCCGTGAAGTGAGCGATTATACGCAAGAGTTGTGCAGCGCACCAAGAAAACGAAGCCAATGATCATCACCCTTGCCGCACTCGTGACGCACCAAGCGCAGCGTACACCGGAACAACAGGCGCTCATCGAGACGCGCGCCGGCGCGCGCCGCCTTACCTACTCGCAGCTCGACGCGCACGTCACCGCAACCGCCCAAGCGTGGCAGGCGCACCTCCATCCGGGGCAGCGTGTGCTGATCTGGCTCGACAAACGCGTTGAAACGATCATCGCGCTCCTGGCGGCAAACCGCCTGGGCGCGCTCTTCATCGTCGCCAACCCTGCGCTCAAGCCAGAACAGATCGCTTACCTCGTGCACGACGCACGCCCCTCGTTGATCGTCACCAGCACCGCCCGCGCCGACGCCTTGCGCGCCCACTTGGACGCAGCGAACGCCTGGCGCCCCCACACGCCCCCGTCGCCCCTTGCCGAATTGGCCGCGCCGCACGAACGCGATTCCCTTTTGTTGCTCACGCACGCCAACCCCGCATCGAATTCCGTTCGCGAGGACGCGAATCGGATCACCGAAAACGACCCCGCGGCGATCTTCTACACCTCGGGCAGCACCGGTTTCCCCAAGGGTGTGGTCGTTTCCCACCGCAACCTGCTTGCTGGCGCCCAAACCGTCGCCCACTACCTGGGCCTCACCACTACCGATCGGATCCTCGCGCTCTTGCCGCTCTCCTTCGATGCGGGCTTTTCCCAACTCACGACTGCTTGGACCGTTGGCGCGACGGTCGTGCTCCACGACTATTTTCTGCCCCGCGATGCGCTGGCGGTCGTCGGCGAACACCAGATCTCGGTATTGACCGCCGTACCCCCCCTGTGGCGGCAACTGCTCAACCTTTCCTGGCCCACAACCTTCGCCGAACATTTCCGTTTGGGCGCGAGTACCGGCGGAAAGATGCCGCCGCGCTGGGTGGCTGAGTGGTACGACCGTTGCCCAAAGAGCCCATTCTTCGTGATGTACGGGCTCACGGAAGCGTTCCGCGCCACCTACCTGCCGCCGTCCGAATGGCCGAAACGGCCGGAATCGATCGGCATCCCCGTTCCCAACAACGACGTAATCGTCGTTCGCGAAGATGGAACACGGGCCCCCCCCGGCGAAATCGGTGAAATCGTGCAGCGCGGCCCACTCGTTTCCCTGGGCTATTGGAACGATCCGGTCAAGACCCAAGCGCGCTTTCGGACGCTTCCACCCGCGTTGCGACCGGCCAATGGCGCATTGCCGCTGCCCGAAATCGCTGTCTTTTCCGGCGATTACGGCTATTGCGACGATGACGGCTTTCTCTACTTCGTCGGTCGCCGCGACGGTCAGATCAAAACCAGCGGCTACCGCGTGAGCCCAGAAGAGATCGAAAGTGTGCTCCTTGCGCACCCCGCGGTGGTCGAATGTTGTGCGTGCGGGCTCGACGATCCCCTCCTGGGCCAGAAAATCGCGGTTGCGGTCGTCGTCTCCCTAAACAACGTCACCGCCGCCGACCTAACCGCTCACTGCCGTCGCCATTTGGCCACCTACCAGGTCCCGGCGCTGATCGATCTGGTAACCGAACCGTTACCGCGCAACCCGAATGGCAAAATCGACCGTCATGCGGTTCGACAAGCGCTGCAATCTCGCTTCTGCACCGAGGTGCCTGCCAACTGAGCCGAGCAGAAACGGAGTTCCATCGTGACCGAACCCAGCCACCATCCCTCGCTTTTCTGGACCGCTCAGCCCGACGGTACCCTCTTGATCGGCGAGACCCCTCTACCGTTGGTTGCCGCGCGCGTGGGCGCCGCCTCGTTCTACGCCTACGATGCCGAACGGCTCCGAAAGCGCATCGCCGAATGCCGAGACGCCTTTGGCCCTCAGATCCACCTCCATTACGCAGTGAAAGCCAACCCGTTTCCTCCACTCGTTGCCGCGATGGCTGCCTGGGTCGATGGCTTCGACGTCGCATCGGAAAACGAAATGGCGCTTGCGCTCGACGTCGGAATGCCCCCAGGACGGATCGCGTTTGCAAGCCCTGGGAAACGTCCGGCGGCAATCCATCGTGCCATCGCCGCCGGCGTCACGGTCACGATCGAATCGCCCGATCAGCTCACTACTGTCCTTGCCGCCGCGGAGCAGCTCGGCGTCACCCCTGCCGTGGCGCTTCGGATCAACCCAGACTTCACGATGACCCGTGCGGGGATGAAAATGGGTGGTGGCGCACAACCATTCGGTGTCGACCGCGAAGCCGCCCCAGCGCTGATCGCCCGCATTCGAGCAAGTGGTGCACACTGGACAGGACTCCACCTCTTCGCCGGTTCACAACTCCTTGATACCGAACGGTTGATTGCCGCGCACCAAAACAGTTACGAAACTCTGGCTAGGTTGTGTGATGAAGCAGGCGCGGCACCGAAATGGTTCAACCTGGGGGGCGGTCTGGGCATTCCCTATTTCGCCGGAGAATCTCCGATCGATCGCGCCGCTGTTGGCGCGGCGCTGCACCGCCTGGCGCAAATCCACCGGCAGCGCTTCCCCACCACCCAACTCATCCTCGAGCTGGGGCGCTATCTCGTCGGCGAAGCGGGGGTGTTCGTCACCCAAATCCTCGAACGGAAAACCTCGCGCGGCGAGACCTTCCTCGTTTGCGACGCTGGGCTCAACGCGCACCTTGCCGCAACGGGTAACTTCGGACAGGTGCTCAAGAAAAACTACCCGGTTGCGATCGGTAACCGGATGAACGCCCCAGCAACGGAAAAGGTGACGATCGTCGGGCCCCTGTGCACGCCGCTCGACCGGTTGGCCAGCAACGTCCTCCTGCCCCGCGCCGAACCGGGGGACTGGGTCGTGGTCTTTCAGTCGGGCGCTTATGGTGCCACCGCAAGCCCGCAGCGCTTCCTGAGCCATCCCCCCGTGAGCGAAACTCTCGTCTGGCCAGTTACTGCGTGAAAGGATCCCCATGGCACTCGTTGAGCTATCCGACCTGATCTTTGCTTTCCTGACCCTGACGGCGCTTGAGATCATCCTTGGCATCGACAATGTGATTTTTCTTGCCATCCTGGTAAACCGCCTGCCCAAAGCGCAGCAAACCAAAGGCAGAATCCTGGGACTTTCCCTGGCGATGCTCACTCGCATCGCTCTTCTCTTTTCGCTGACCTGGATGATGCGCCTGACAACACCACTCTTTTCTCTCTTTTCCTGGTCATTCTCCGGGCGCGATCTCATTCTCCTTGGTGGGGGGCTCTTTCTGATCGCCAAGAGCGTCTCGGAAATTCATGAGAGTCTGGAAGGGTCCGGGGATCGTGCCGCGCAATCGCCCAAACCCAAAGCGTTCCTCGCCGTCCTGATCCAGATCGCATTGATCGACATTATCTTTTCGCTCGACTCAGTGATCACCGCAGTGGGGTTGGTGCAAAACCTGCCGGTGATGATCGCGGCGATCGTCGTCGCCGTGCTGGTGATGATGGTTGCCGCCGCGCCGATCGCCGCATTTATCGACCACCACCCCACGGTCAAAATGCTCGCACTCAGTTTCCTGGTGGTGATCGGGGTAGTGCTCATCTCCGAAGCGTTTGGCGTCCACGTGCCGAAGGGTTATCTCTACTTTGCGATGGCCTTCTCGTTTGTCGTCGAAATGCTCAACATCCGGTTGCGCAAACGGATGAATGGCAACGCTGTCGCTTTGCACACCCCGCACATGCCCACAAACGCCCCCCAGAACGAACGCAAAGAGTAACCCTTTTCCCGTTCGCTCCCGATTTCAGGAACGGCTTTTTGCGGATTGCGCTGCCAACCAGGTGATCGCCTGCACGCAGCGCCTCTTCCGTCATGTAAAATAGCGCCTTTGCGGCACCCAAAGGAATCACGATGTTCCGTCAATCCGATACTCTCGAAACCGTCGACCCGGAAATCTGGTCGCTCATCCAGGCCGAAAACCGTCGCCAAGAAGAACACATCGAACTCATCGCGTCGGAAAATTACGCCAGCCCAGCAGTGATGGCGGCGCAAGGAAGCCAGCTGACCAACAAATATGCTGAAGGCTACCCGGGCCGTCGCTACTACGGGGGTTGCGAATTCGTCGACGGCGTCGAGCAACTCGCGATCGACCGCCTGAAAGCACTCTTCGGCGCAGAAGCGGCAAACGTGCAACCCAACTCCGGTTCGCAAGCCAACCAAGCGGTGCTGATGGCGTTTGCGAAACCGGGCGACACGATCATGGGGATGAGCCTGGCCGAAGGGGGGCACCTCACCCATGGCATGCCGCTCAACCTCTCGGGCAAATGGTTCCACGTCGTCTCTTACGGGCTCAACGACCGTGAAGAGATCGACTACGACGCCGTCGAGCGGCTCGCGCACGAACACCGGCCGCGCATCATCGTCGCGGGGGCCTCCGCCTATGCGCTCAAAATCGATTGGGCGCGTTTTGCCGCGATCGCAAGGGCCGTCGGTGCGATCTTCTGGGTAGATATGGCGCATTACGCTGGCTTGATCGCCGCCGGGGTCTACCCCAACCCCGTGCCGCACGCCGACGTCGTCACGTCGACCACCCACAAGACGCTGCGCGGCCCACGGGGTGGGGTGATCCTCATGAAGGCGGAGCACGAAAAAGCGATCAACAGCGCTGTCTTCCCCGGGCTGCAAGGCGGGCCGCTGATGCACGTGATCGCCGCGAAAGCGGTCGCGTTCAAAGAAGCGATGACGCCCGAATTCCAACGCTACCAAGAACAGGTGGTGCAAAACGCTCAGGCGATGGCCGCCGTGCTCCAAGCGCGCGGGCTTCGAATCGTCTCCGGCCGAACCGAATCCCACCTGTTCCTGGTCGATCTGCGCGCCAAGGGGATCACGGGGAAAGCCGCCGAAGCCGCTTTGGGCCAAGCCCATATCACGGTGAACAAAAACGCGATTCCGAACGATCCGGAAAAACCGATGGTCACCTCGGGCATTCGCATCGGTACTCCTGCGATCACCACCCGCGGTTTCGGAGAAGCCGAAGCGGTCAAAACCGCGCACCTTATCGCCGACGTGCTCGAGGCACCGGAAGACGCCACGGTGATCGAGCGGGTCAAGGGCGAAGTCGCTGAGCTCTGTCGGCGCTTCCCAGTCTACGAATGGAGCCGCGTCTGATCGCGGTTGCGGCGCGATGCGTTGCCCCTTCTGCAGTGCGCCTGACACCCAAGTCCTGGAGACGCGTGACAGTGCCGACGGCGCGGTGATCCGCCGCCGCCGTCGCTGTGCCGCGTGCGGGCGGCGTTTCACCACCTTCGAGCGCGCCGAGATCAAACTGCCCGCAGTGATCAAACGCAACGGCGCGCGCGAACCCTATCAACGCGAAAAACTGCGCGCCAGTTTCGAGCTGGCGCTGCGCAAACGTCCCGTCTCGAACGACGCGATCGACGCAGCGATCGACGCGATCGAAGCGAAGCTCCTCGCAAGTGGCGCCAGCGAAATTGCCTCCGACCAGCTCGGTGAATGGGCGATGGACGCGCTCAAATCGCTCGACAAGATCGGTTATGTCCGTTTCGCTTCCGTCTACCGCAACTTCGAAGACGTCGACGCGTTCGCGCAATTCCTCCGCAACGTCAAACCGCGACGGCGAAAAAAAGGGGCGAAAGAGACGCACCCCCCGCTTTCCGAGCCTGGGGACCTCTTTGCCCCTACGCCCACAGAGGCCGACCCAGACGCCGCGTTCTAGGATCCGTCGCCCCGTGAATGATCAATTCCTCGCCCACGTGACAGCTACGGTTTCGCCTCAAGACGCATCCCCTTTTGCCCAGTGGATGCGGCGTGCGCTTCGCCTGGCGCGCCGGGGGATGAACACGACAACCCCCAATCCGCGCGTCGGCTGTGTGCTCGTTGCCCCCGATGGCACCCTTGTCGGCGAAGGGTGGCACGAACGCGCAGGGGGTCCCCATGCCGAAATTGGCGCGCTGCATCAAGCAGGTAACCGCGCACGCGGCGCAACCGCTGTCGTGACACTTGAACCGTGCGCCCACCACGGCAAGACGCCGCCGTGTGCCGACGCGTTGATCGCCGCTGGCGTCACCCGCGTCGTCTATGGCATGCGCGACCCAAATCCCCTCGTTGCCGGCAAAGGGTTGGCGAAACTTGCCGCTGCCGGAATCGAAGTGGTGGGTCCGGTGCTCGAGGCAGAGTGCCGCGCACTCAACCCCGGTTTCATTCGGCGCATGACGGCGCACCGCCCCGCTTTTTTCCTCAAAACCGCGGCAACGCTCGATGGCCGCATCGCGCTGGCTAACGGCATGAGTCGCTGGATCACGGGCGAAGCGGCGCGCCGTGACGTTCACCGCTGGCGCGCCCGCTGTTGCGCCGTCCTCACCGGTATCGGAACCGTGCTCGCCGACGATCCGCTACTCACGGTCCGTCACCGCCCGACACGCCGGCGACCGATCCGGATCGTTCTCGACAGCCGCTTGCGCATACCCGAAAGCGCACAGCTTCTCTGCGACCATGAAGCGCCCACTTGGGTAATCACCTCAGACACCGCGGATTCGGAGAAAATCGCCCGCTTGACGCAGATGGGATGTACCGTCCATTGCCTGCCCACGACCGTGGACGGAAGGATCGATCTCCACGCTCTGGCGCGGTGGCTAGCCGAACAGTCGCTCAACGAAGTCTTGGTCGAAGCCGGCGCCACCCTTGCCAGCGCGTTCCTGAAAAACAGCCTCGTCGACCGCTGGCTCCACTACCTTGCCCCGAAAGCGTTTGGCGGCGACGCCTATCCCCTTTTTCCGGCATGGGAACTCACTGCGGTGGCAGCCGCCCCCAAATGGCGTATTGACCGCGTGCGCCGTTTGGGCGACGATCTCTCTCTCGAATTGGTGGAGCCCGGCAGTGACTGCGACGAACCACACCGCGCCGCACCCTGAACCCACGCCGCGCCGCGCCCTCGTGCTCTTTGCGCATGGCGCACGCAACCCCGAGTGGGCGGAACCGCTTCGGTACGCCCAGAGCGTCCTCTCTGAGCGGCTACCGGATCACACGGTAACCGTGGCGTTCCTGGAGTTCCTCTCCCCGACGTTGACCGAAGCCGTTATGGAACTCGCCCCTACCCATAGCGAAATCGTGATCGTTCCCTGGTTCGTTGCCGAAGGGGGGCATCTACAGCGCGACCTACCCCAGCTGGTCAACAATTTGGCTACACGCTACCCGGCGGTCCAATTCTCTTGTTTTCCGCCAATTGGCACCCTCGAACCGGTGATCCGGGCGATCGCAGACGCCGTCGTTGCAACGCTTGCGGCATCCTGATCGACGCAGCGCTTTGAGCGCTTCGCGCAGGAATCATTCGACGCGATTTGGGCGGTCGCGGCAAACCGGGCAAGCCGGATCGCGGGGCACACGGATAGTGCGCCACTCCAACCCCAGGCCATCGAAAAGCCACAATTTCCCCCACGACGGTTCGCCGCATCCCACGATCACTTTCAGCGCCTCGTGGGCTTGCAGTGCGCCAACGACTCCTACCAATGGCGCAAAGACACCCATCGTGGCGCAGCGCACTTCGGTCACGTTTTCCCCTTCCGGGAAAAGACAGTGGTAGCACGGTGAAGCCGATGCGCGTACGTCAAAGACCGCAAGCTGCGCGTCGAACCGAATCGCGGCACCGCTCACGAGCGGCTTGCAATGGCGTACACAGGCACGATTGATCGCATGGCGCGTTGCGAAATTGTCGGTGCAATCCAGCACGACATCGCTTGCGGCTACCAGTGCGTCGAGGTCGTGCTGCGCCAGCCGATGGGGAACCGCGGTCACGGTGACGTCTGGGTTCGCCAGCCGCAACGCGTCGGCAGCCGCATCGGCTTTGGGGCGGCCGATATCGGACTCCGTATAGAGGATCTGCCGCTGCAAATTGGTGGCGTCGACCGTATCGCCATCGGCAACAGTCAGCACACCAACGCCCGCCCGGGCCAAATAGAGCGCTGCGGGACAACCCAAGCCGCCAGCCCCCACCACCAAGACACGCGCGGATCGGATCCGCGTCTGGCCTTCGATATCGATCTCCGGCAAGAGAATGTGGCGGCTGTAGCGCAGCAGCGCTGCATCGTCGAGAAGATCGGTTGCGTCAGTGGTAGTGGCGCAACTCTTCTGGGGCGGGATCGTGGTCACCGTGGGGATGCTCCTGGTACTCTTGAACGAAGGCGGTCTGTGCCTGCTTCAGCAGCCGCTCCGGTTGTTCGAGATGCTCGCGCTGGACCGCTTCGCAGTAATGGTACCAAGCGCGCTGGACGCGCGCCGCAAGGGTGTCGTCCAGTGTAAAACCGGCCGCGATGAGCGCCTCTTCCAGCTCGACCAGCAAGTGGTCACGCACCGAATATTCGACGACGAGTGTATCGGGGGGCTCGATCTGTACCTTGAGTTTCTTGCGTTCGGCCAACTGGAACGCCGCTTGTTCCAGTGTCTGGCCTGCTTTGAGTTGCACCCGCAACGCGCGGCGCTTTTCGATTCCCGAACATGGCACCTCCGGTGCTTTGACCCGTCCAGCCAAACGATAGGGCGTTTCCCGCTTCATCGCACCACCTCCTTTCACCGCCCGCTTCGGGTCATTTCGGCGTTCACGGTTTTTGCGCGACTGTCTGCGCCGTTGCGGCTTTTGCCTCTTTCGCCCAATCCGGCAACGCTCCCTGGCGCAACCAGTATAGTGCAGCTTGGAATTGCCGGTCCTGCTCACTGCCGTATTCGATCGGTTTCGTCGGCCCCTCATCGTTCGATTGTGTGTCGGCATCCGCCCCTTCGCCCCCACCGGCGTTGCCGTTTGGTTGGGTGGATGCGGCAGGACGACGAATCTGTCCTTTCGCGTCGAGCTCGATGTGCCCTTGCAGATCGGCTTCGCGCAACGCTTTACGCTTGCCGTTTTCCCGTTCGGGGACGACGAAATCGGGTTCGATACCTTCCGCCTGGATCGACCGGCCGCTGGGGGTATAGTACAGCGCGGTGGTGAGCTTCAGCGCAGTGCCATCGTTGAGCGGTAAAATCGTCTGCACCGACCCTTTGCCGAAACTCTTTTCGCCCAAGAGCTTGGCACGGCCGTGATCTTGCAGTGCGCCCGCTACGATTTCCGACGCCGACGCCGATCCCGCATTGATGAGCACCACCATGGGGACCGTGCGGAACATCTCTGGCCAATTGGCGAGATAGTCGCGTTGTTCGTCGCTTCCGCGCAGGTAGTCCTCTGCACGCGCATGGTATGCCCGCTGCGTATCCGGCAGTCGCCCCTTCGTCTTGACCACGAGCGCCTCTTCCGGCAAGAAAGCCGCCGAAACACCGATCGCTGCATGGAGCAATCCCCCCGGGTCATTGCGCAGGTCGAGAATGATCCCTTTGATTTCCCCGTTACGCGCTTGACGCTTGAGTTGCTCAGCGAGCATCGGTCCAGTGGTTTCTTGGAAATTGGTGATGCGCACGTACACGACGTCACCCTCTGCCACCCGCTTCACCTTGACGCTGCGTACTTTGATCACTTCGCGCGTGATCTTCACCGCAAACGGTTTGTCGTTTCCTTTGCGCAGCACTGTGAGCGTGATCGCCGTGCCTGGCTCGCCGCGCATCCGCTTCACCGCGTCGCGCAACGTCATACCTTTTACCGGAGTGTCGTCGAGCTTGATGATAAGATCGCCCGCCTGCAAGCCCGCGCGCGCCGCCGGCGTCTCTTCGATGGGCGAAACCACTTTGACGAACCCATCCTCCATCGTCACCTCGATGCCCAAGCCGCCGAACTCGCCTTGCGTGCCCACCTGCAGCTCACGATACTCTTCGGCATCGAGAAACGCCGAGTGGGGATCGAGGCTTGCGACCATCCCGCGGATCGCCTCGACCACCAATTTCTTGTCGTCCGGCTCTTCGACGTAGGCTTTATTGACCACGTCGAGCACGTCGGCAAACGTGCGCAGCTCTTGCAACGGCAGCGCGTTCGTCTCCGTGCGGCCTGCCCAACCCGTCACCGTCAGGGTCAGCAACACCCCGACGAACATGCCACTCACAGACCAAGCCATTCGGCGCCAACGTGTCGTCATCATCTCTTCCTACCGTTTGAGCCAGGGGCGGGGGTCGACCGGTTTCCCGCCCTTGCGCAGTTCAAAGTATAACCCGCTCAGCGCAAATTGTTCCGTGCGCCCCACACGACCAATCGTTGCTCCCTTGCGCACCGTTTCGCCCACCGCAACGAGCGGTGCGTCGAGATTGGCGTAAATCGTGAGGAGTCCCTCTCCGTGGTCGAGGATGACGAGTTGTCCATAGCCGCGAAGCCAATCGGCAAAGGCCACGACCCCATCGGCGATCGCGTGCACGGAAGCCCCCTCAGGCGCAGACCAGAAAAGCCCCTGCCAAGTTCCCCCTTCAGCCCGTCTTTCGCCGAAACGAGCGGTCAATTGCCCTTGCGCCACGGGTGACGGCAACGCCCCGCGTGGGGCGAGCATCGCGCGCGCTGGGGTGCGATCGCTTTCGGGGATCTTGCCAGTGGTCGCTTCTTCCTGCTGCCTTGGCGCTTCTTGCTGCCGCCGACGCGCCTCTTCTTGCGCGCGGCGCTTTGCTTCGGCTTCGAGCCGCTTCACGAGTTGCGACAACGCGCGCGCGTCTGCTTCGAGCGCTTTGCGCCGTTCCTCGACGTTCGCCAACGTTTCCGCCAACGCTTCGTGCAAGACTTTCCGCTTTTCCGCCAATTGCTCCCAACGCGCGCGCTCTTTGGCCAGTTCCGCTTGTTGTGCACTGAGCGCCGCCTGTTTCTGCGCCAACGCCTGCGCCATTTTCGCGGCATGCGCCCGTTGCGCTTCGGCTTGCGCGATCCAACCCTGAACCTGCGCCGCCGCCTGTTCGCGAACGCCCTCGGCGACGACCGAAATCACCTGCGGGCCCCCGCCCAAAACGGGATCGAGCGGCAGCGTCAGCGACAGCGCTTCGGCGAGATGGGCCAAACGCTGCCGGCTTTCCTGCGCCCGTGCGTGCGCCGCCTCCCACGCTTGTTTGGCCGCGACTACCTGTTGCTCGAGTCTTTGCGCTTCCGCTTCCAGCCGTGCCAGCCGCCGGGCCAGAATGACCGCAGAAGTTTCGGCTATTTGCAATCGCCGCTCGATCTCTGCCCGGCGCTCGGCAACACCTTTCGCTTTCTGTTCGAGCGCGCGCAACTCTGCACGCAGCGCGTCCAGTTGTGATTTGGCTTCCTGGGCGTTGGTGGGGCTGGCGTCGCCACCCTGGGCGTTGGTGGGGCTGGCGTCGCCACCCTGGGCGCTCGTTGTGCCTGCGCCCCACACCGCGAAAAACAAAAGGGCAGCCGCCCAAAAGGCGCCGCCCTGCTTTTCGACTTTCTGGCGCGGGTTGCGCACCGTTGCCCTTACTTCGCCCGCCCCTGCGCGGCCACTGCCGCTTGCTGGGCGCGAATCGTCTCTTCGTCGGCCAAATAGTAGTGTTTGATCGGCCGGCAGTTAGCGTCCAACTCATACACGAGCGGTTGCGCCGTGGGAATGTTGAGCCCGACGATCGCTTCGTCCGAGACGTCGTCAAGGTATTTGATCAGCGCACGCAGGCTATTGCCGTGCGCCGCGATCAAGATCCGCTCGCCCGCCAGGATGCGCGGCACGATCACCGTCTCCCAATAGGGCACGAAACGCGCGACGGTATCCTTCAAACACTCTGTGCGCGGAAATTCGCTTTTCGGCAGATCCCAGTAACGCGGATCGTCCGCATTCAAACGCGGGTCGTCCTCGGCAAGCGGCGGTGGTGGGACATCGTACGAACGCCGCCACACCAATACTTGCTCATCGCCATATTCCGCTGCGGTTTCGGCTTTGTTCAACCCCTGTAACGCGCCGTAATGGCGTTCGTTGAGCCGCCAAGACGACTCAACGGGAATCCACAATTGATCGAGCGTTTCTAAAACGATGTGCAGCGTTTTGATCGCGCGCTTCAGCCGTGAGGTAAAAGCTCTGTCGAACGCAAACCCGTGCGCTTTGAGCAGTTCGCCAGCCGCGCGCGCCTCTTCGACCCCTTTTTCGGTCAGATCGACATCGGTCCAACCGGTAAACCGGTTTTCGCGGTTCCACACCGATTCACCATGGCGCAGAAGAACGATCTTATACATCAGCATCCTCTGATATGATTATCAAAAAATTGGCAAGGAACGTTCCATGCCCCCCAAAAGCAACGAAACATTTTATACTAGCGGCTTCACAAAGCGTTCGCGAGACCCGTGGGAAATGTTGAGTCAATCGATCGTCGAGCTCGCTGGGAAAGACGAACAGATTGAAAGGGCGGCGCAGGCGTTGAAGTCGATCGCCCATCCCCTCCGTTTGAAGATTCTGTGCGTGATCGGAGAGGACGAAGCGTGCGTGCAAGAAATCGTCGACGCGGTGGGAACGTCACAGAGTAACGTCTCACAACATCTGGCGATCATGCGCGACAAAGGCATCCTTGCTACGCGCAAAGAGGCCAACCGTGTCTATTACCGCGTTGCCGATCCCCGGACCCTTCAGCTCGTCGTCATGATGCGCGAGCTCTTTTGTCACCGCTGAACGGCAACCCAAGGAGCCAGCATGACTGTTACCGATTATCTGTTGCACCAATGGCAGTGGAGCCTTCTGGCGCTCGTGAGCGGCAGTTGGTGGGTCGTCGAGACCATCCGTGCGCTGACCGACCGTTCGCGTCTCACGCCGCTTCAAGCCACCCTGATGATCAACCAAGAAGGCGCGGTCGCGGTCGATGTCCGCAGCGACTCCGAATACCAGAGCGACCATCTTCCGGGCGCGATTTTCGTGCCTTTGGAACGCATCCCGAACGACCCGGCGCTGCAGAAGGTCAAAAACCGCCCCCTGATCCTCTACTGCGAAAGCGGCGCCCGTTCCGCGGTAGCATTGAAAAAACTGCGTCGAGCGGGTTTCGAAAAAGTCTATCATCTGGTCGGTGGCTTGGTCGAGTGGCGCAAGGCCAACCTGCCGCTCGTCACCAGCAAAACGGAGAAGAAGCGCAAATGACGACCCCCACCATTCGCATGTACGCCACCCAATATTGTCCTTATTGCGTCCGTGCCGAGCAGTTGTTGCGCCGCAAAGGCGTCACCGAGATCGAAAAGATTTTGATCGATGACGATCTTTCGCGGCGCGCCGAGATGGAACGGATCACCGGGCGGCGAACGGTGCCGCAGATCTTCATCGGCGACACCCATGTCGGCGGCTGTGATGACCTCTACGCGCTGGAACGGGAAGGAAAACTCGATACCCTTTTGGGGTTGAAGTGACGCCGTCCCCAAACTCGAATCGTTTCTTGGTAAAGGAAGCCCTACGATGAGCGAAACCCACTCTGCCCTTAGCGGCAACGACCCAAGTCAGGCGCCAATGTTCACCATCGAAAAACTCTACGTCAAGGACCTCTCCGTCGAGGTCCCGCGCGCGCCCGACTGTTTCTTAGAAACGCAAGCGCCCAATATCCAAGTCGAAATGGGCACAGCCGCGCGCAAACTCGACGCGGCTCATTACGAAGTGGCGCTCACCCTCTCGGTCAAGGCCTCTGTCGAAGAGCGCGCGATTTTCCTCATCGAGCTCACCTATGGCGGTGTCTTTCAGGTGCGCAACGTCCCAGAAAGCGATGTCGAACCGCTGCTCTTCGTAGCTTGTCCCAGCATCCTCTACCCTTATGCGCGGGAAGTGATTTCGGATGCTTCGACACGCGCCGGTTTTCAGCCGGTGCTTCTTGCGCCGGTCAATTTCGAAGCGCTCTACCTCCAACAAAAGCAACAAGCGCAGCAAGCGCCCTCCACCACTACCCCTCAGTAACGAAAAGGAGTCTGCGCCATGCTCCGCCAGCCCTTTCTGCGACGGTCGCAAGACGCTGTGCTCAGCGGGCGCTTTTCCCACTGCCTGGCGCTCCTCCTCGCTACCTGTTCGTTCCTCTCCAGTGCCTACGCTGCCGATTACCGCAGTGTCCGCGACCCGGTACCGGCGAGAACAGTGCCCGAAGAGCAGGCACCCATTGCGTTCTACTACGGCCCAGGCACCCCGGTCGAACTCATCCAAGTCCGCAACGGCTGGGCCCAAGTGCGCGACAAAGATGGGGGCGGTCTCTTTTGGATTCCGGCCGATGCGCTCACGACGCAGCGCACGGTGATCACCCGCCACGGCGAAACCGAAGTTCGTTCTGCACCGGACCAAAGCGCGGCCCTTTTGAGCGTGCTGCCGGCAAATGCCGTATTGCGCCTGGACACCACACAGCACACACCCCCCGGATGGGTCGCGGTAGAAACGGCGCAAGGAACGGGGTACGTGGCCAAAACCGACGTTTGGGGCTGGTAAACGCGATGCGCCTTACGGTTCTGGGGGCCGGTGCCTGGGGCACGGCACTGGCGATCGCATGGGGACGACACCACTCGGTCACCCTCTGGTGTCGGTCACGCGCGTTGGCGCAGGCCATGCAAACCCAGCGCACCAACGAACGCTACCTCGCAGGCCCTGTGCTTCCCCCCAGCGTGCGTGTCACGGACGAGTGCGCTGCCGCAATCAGCGACGCGGAATTGGTGGTGATCGCCACCCCACTTGCCGGGCTAGCCCAAGCAGTGACCACCCTTGCCCAGACCGCACCGCACACCCCCTTCCTTTGGGCGTGCAAAGGAATTTTGCCCGAGACGCAAGAATTGCCGCACGAAATTGCGGAACGCGTCTGGAGTGAGACTACCTCGTGTGCGATGCCCAACCACGGCGTGCTCACAGGGCCGAGTTTTGCGTTGGAAGTGGCGCAAGGACTTCCCACCGCAGTTGTTTTGGCCTCACGCGATGCCCAATGGGCCAAAGCGATCATCGATCGGCTCCACCAGCCCCGCTTTCGCCTCTACGCGCACCACGACGTCACCGGTGCCGAAGTGGGTGGCGCGATCAAAAACGTCATCGCGATTGCCGCAGGGGTCGCCGAAGGGTTGGGGTTTGGGCTCAACACGCGCGCCGCGCTCATCACGCGGGGGCTTGCCGAAATGGGGCGGCTTGCCGAAGCCCTTGGCGCCGAGCGGGAAACGTTGATGGGCCTTGCCGGCATGGGCGACCTGATTTTGACCTGCACCGGAGGGCTTTCCCGCAACCGACGGTTGGGGCTGTTACTCGCTAGCGGGGAGTCGCTTTCTGATGCGCTAGCGGCGCTCGGGCACGTCGCAGAAGGGGTACCCACCACGCAAGCGTGTGTGCAACTCGCGAATACGCTTGGCATCGAAATGCCCATTGCGCAGGCGGTGCATGAAGTGCTCTTTACCCCGGGCAGTTCCGCAGAAGCGGTGGTTGAAAAACTCCTGGCACGCGATCCAAAATTCGAGTTCTGAACTTCCTGTCACGCCCCGCCGACAAACCCGTGCTGCCGCCACGCCTCATAGAGCACCAACGCGACGGTGTTTGCCAAATTGAGGCTGCGCTGTCCCGGACGCATCGGCACGCGCAACCGGTGGGCTGAAGGGAATTCCGCATGGATCGCTGGCGAAACGCCCCGCGATTCCGCGCCAAAGACCAGGACATCTTCGGGCGCAAACGCCACCTGATCGTACCGGGTTTCGCCTTGGGTGGTCAGCAAAAACCAGCGCCCTACCGTAAGAGCGGCGCGACACGCTGACCAATCGGCGTGGACGCGCATCGTCGCCCATTCGTGGTAATCCAAGCCGGCGCGGCGCAACTGTTTGTCGGACAATGTAAAACCCAACGGCCGCACTAGGTGGAGCTGCGCGCCGGTATTGGCGCACAGCCGAATGATATTGCCCGTGTTTTGCGGGATTTCGGGCTCGACGAGCACGATGTGAAACACTTATCGCCCCTCTGGTTCCAGCACACAGACGGAGAGGACTTCGTCGAGTAACGACTGCAACGCCTGTGCGATACCTTCGGGCGTTGCTTCGGCCTCGGTATGGAAAGCAAACGGCCGCTTCCATACGGTTTGGTTGCCCGCATGCAGCGAACAAGAGCCGTGCGCCAACGCGCCCCCCTTCAGATCGGCTTCGTAACGATCGAAAACAAATTGTAGCCGCATATCGGCTCGATTGGCCAGCGCCGACAGGTCGGAAACGAATACGTACGCCGGGTAGCGCACGGCAAGTCGCGTTCGAAGCGCCTCCTGAACTTCCTCGCCAAACGGCAAAGACCACTGATAGCGGTCATCGATCGTGTATCGCACCGCATCGGCACGAACGGTCAAAGCACGTCGATCGAGCGCCTGCGGCACCGATACGGCAATCCGGACCACCCGAACGCGCTCGGGCACTGCTTCTGCCGTCGTCACGGGGCTCGTAACACCGCTGGCCGGCTGGAGCGTAAACAGGTCGGTCGTTGGCGGCACCGTGCCACACCCCCCCAGAAACCCGGCAACGACCAACGCCCCTATTGAGCGCGCAATGCGCGAATATGACGACCCCCAATGCAACACGCTTTCTTCCTTTCTGCTTTTCACCGTGCCTTGCCGCGAATCAGCGACTCAGGATGGCGCGCAAGCGCTTCCGCGAGCAGTTCGACTGCTCGGGCTGCGCGCTGCGTCGATTGCAGCACTGCCTGGAGCTGTGCGCGGGGCACACCTTGTTCCCCCCAATCTTCCGCGAGCGAGGCAGTCAGATTTTCCAAGGTCGCTAGCGTTTCCCGCACTTGGGCCAAAGTGGACATCACCTCTTGGGGCGCGCGTTCCAATCCGGCCAACAATCGATCGGTCCGCTGCAGTACCGAACGCAACTGCCGCGGTGCCGAGCGGGGATCTTGGGCGTCGAGAAGCGCGCGCAACCCGTGCGCCGCATCGCGTAGCTCGGTGACCAGTTCTTTCCATGGGGCATCACGCAAGTCGGTTGCCAACTGGGTCACGGTTCGCGCCACCTCGTCGAACGCCGCGGGCAATGCCGGGAACGTGGGGTATCCCCCTTCCCAGACCAGCTCAGCCGGGGCTGCGCGGGGGACGAACACCAAGTCGATCATCTTCTGCCCGGTGAGCAGACTCATCGGTTTGGGCTGCGCCCGCAACCCTTCCTTGACCCATGCAGCAAAAATCGCTTGGACGCGCGCTTCCTCTTTCGGCAAATCGAGGCGCTCCGGCCAGACCTCGATCCAAACCTCCGGGCTCACCCGTTCCGTGCGTTCGTCGAAACGCGGCAAGACTCCCAACACCTGTCCCACTTCGAAACCCGAGAAGAAGACTGGCGTCCTGGGATAGAGTCCGCTCACCCCCTCAGGGAGCCGCAAACGAAAGATCAAGCGGAACTCGGGTGCAGGGTTTTCCGCCTCTTGCATGTTGGCGTAGAGCGGAAAAAGATGCCCTTCTTGCGCCTGCGCCGCGTCACCCCACGGTGGTCGCCAGTCGAACGCAATGCCACCGTGCAAGAGCGCCAAACCCGAAGCCACCTCGGCAACGATTCCGCGGCCGCCGATTTCGACGCGCGCCGCCTGCTGCACCCAGAATCGACTGCCCACGCGCACCTGTTCGTCGTACGGCGCGCGCACGAATACCGAAACACGCAACGTTCCTTCCGGATCCAGTGCCGCACCGACCACTTCCCCAACGGCCAAACCGCGAAAGTAGAGGGGCGTTCCCACCTCGAGCGGCGCGACGGTGCGCGACGTCAAAACGAAACGTTTCCCGCCACCCTCTGCGGACACCAACGGCGGTTCGTTCAGCCCTTGATAGTGGGATTGCCGCGCACCGTTTTTCCCCGGATCGAACGTTATGTACGCTCCCGACAGCAAGGTCTCCAGCCCGGTAACCGCACGCGCCGTCACACGCGGTTTCACCACCCAGAAGCGGGCATCCGCTCGCAGGTGTCTCGCCACGTCACGGTTGATCGATAGCGTCACGACCACTTGATCGAGCGCTGGATCGAGCGTCACTGCGGTCACCCGACCCACTTCCACCTCTTTGTAGCGAACGCGCGTCTTACCCGCTTCGATCCCGGCAGCGGTTGGAAAACGAACGGAAACCGTCACTCCCGCGTCACGCCACGCCTGATACCCCACCCAAAACGCGATCACCAACGCCGTGATCGGCAACAACCAAATCGCCCAGCGCGCGAACCCGGCACCACTCGGCGTCGCAGGCTGAGCTTCCGGCAATTGGGTCAAAAGATTCTCATGTTCCGTCAAAATCGGACTCCCACCACAACCACCGGGGTCGAAAACGCTCGGTGGCAACCATCGTGAGCACCACCACCGCGGCAAAAGCAAGCGTTCCGGCACCCGGTGTAATCGCCGCAATCTCGCCGAACTGCACCCATGCAGCCAAGAGCGCAACGACGAAGACATCGACCATCGACCATCGCCCCAACCAGGCGATCCACCTCAACCACCGCACCGCGACCGGTTGCCAACGTCGGCGGCGCGTGCCACTCACCCAGAGCACGAACCCCAGGACCACCATCTTCGCGAACGGGATCAAGACACTGGCCACCAGCACGATCGTGGCCAGCCCCCACGAACCGACCACATAAAGGTGGATCACGCCACCAATGAGCGTACTCGGTTCCGAACGTCCCAAATTGGCGACCGTCATCACCGGTAACAGGTTCGCCGGAAAGTAGAACGCAAACGCCGCAAGGAGCAGCGCCCAAACCACGCGTCGTTCTTGCGCGGTCTCTTCAACGCGCGGCAACGTGGCCCCACAGACCGCGCAGCGGCAGCGGTCACGGGTGACCCGGCGGTTGATCGCGCCGCAATGGTCACAGCGCGCCCACCCCAACATCGTAGCGGTCACGAAACGCGGTGGCATGCCAGCCACTCTGCACGGTAGCGATCCCAATCGAAAAGCGCGTGGATCACGGCCAACGAAACGGTGAAACCAACGAACGCCCACAGGCTGAGCCCCGGAAGCAGACGCGCCATATCCCCAAGTTTCACCACCGCGACGACCACGCCCAATAGAAAGACATCGAGCATCGCCCAGTGGCGGTGCCAGTGGGCATACCGCAACAACAGACGAATTCCGGGAACCGTTCGACGGCGCCACAAGGGAACCAAAAGCCATGTGTAGGTCAGCAACAACGCAAGCGGCGCAAAGACCGTCGTCACTGAAACGATCGCGGCCAAACCCGTTTCATGCCCCCGCGCAAGCGCCGCAGCCAACGTCCATAACGTCACCTCGGTAACCTGCCCGAAAAGCTCGAGCTGCGCAAGCGGCTGCACGCCGCTCGCAAACCACAGCACCCACGCAGTGACCACCCACGGCAGCAACGCGCGAAACGGCACGCCGCTGCGCCAAACAACTGCGCCACAACGCGGACAATAGGCACGCTTACCCCGCAGCGGCTTGGGCAACCGCGTCACCAGATCACATTCCGGACAGACCACCACGTCAGCGCGCGGCATCGCACCGGTTCGAACAGCCGTTTTCATCGCGCCATTATAGCGCGCCGTCCCCAGTGGAAACGGGCGCTGCGGTCCGCGCAGCGACCAAGAAATGGACTGCGTTCGCTCCGGCTGCCCGCAATGCTTCGCTGGCGGCGGCAAGCGTCGCCCCGGTGGTCATTACGTCGTCGACCACCATCACGTTTCGTCCCGTCACCAGGCGGCGATCGCGCACGACGAACGCCTGCGCGACGTTTTCCACACGGTGCGCGCGATCAAGGGTCGCCTGCATCGCCGTTTCTTTGCGCCGCCGCAACCCGTCCGCCTGCCAAGGAATGCCCCAGATACGCGCAACCGTCCGCGTGATCTCCGCCGCCTGATTGAACCCGCGCGTTCGTTGCCGTTCTGGAGCAAGCGGAATCGGCAGCAGCAAATCGCCCCGTGGTTCGGCGGTAGTGGCAAGTGCCGTGCCCAACGCCGTCGCATACGGTAACGCCCGGTGGAATTTCAAACGGTGCACCCAGCGATCAACCGGGGCTCGGTACCAAAACGCCGCTTGCGTCGATTGAAAGCTGGGTGGTGATGCCGCGCAGCGCGTGCAGACCCCAGCGGTTTCGCCGCCCCCCGAAGCGAGCGCTTCTCCGCAACGCACGCAGGCTTGCCCGGCGTCCCACCACGGCAACGCCTCGGCACACCGGTCACACCACGGCGCGTCGCCATAATGCGTACGTTCGCAGCCGATACAAACAGTTCCTGTCAATTTCGTCAAAATTCGCGTAAAATCACTGCTGATCATTTCACCGCTTCCTTGCTCTGGAGAATGCGATGGCCTCCGTTCTGTCTGCCCCCGCCGCAACTACCCGCACCTCAGAACCCGCATTCGAAACGCGCAAAGCCCAACTGCGCGAATGGTTCTCACTGCCGTTTTTCGACCTGCTGCACCGTGCGCACGAAACCCATCGCCGCCATTTTCCGGGTCACCGCGTGCAACGCTCGACGCTGCTGTCGATCAAAACCGGCGGCTGCTCCGAAGACTGTGGCTACTGTTCGCAGTCGGCACGCTACGAAAAAGCTACCGGTTTGTCTCGGCAACGGCTCCTCTCCGTCGACGAGGTGCGTGCCCGCGCCGAAGCGGCCAAAGCGGCTGGTGCGAGCCGTTTCTGCATGGGCGCGGCGTGGCGCGGCCCCAAAGGCCAAGACCTGGATCGGGTGGCGGAACTGATCGCCTCCGTGAAAGCGCTGGGGCTCGAAACCTGCGTCACGCTCGGGATGCTCACCGACGACCAAGCGGCCCGTCTCAAAGCGGCTGGGCTCGATTACTACAACCACAACGTCGACACCTCTCCCGAATACTACGACCAAGTGATCACCACGCATACCCTGCAAGATCGGTTGCGCACGTTGGAGGCGGTACGCAAAGCAGGGATCAAGGTTTGCTGTGGTGGCATCATCGGCATGGGTGAGACCCGCGAAGACCGTATCAGTATGCTCGCACTCTTGGCCGATCTCGACCCGCCGCCCGAATCGGTACCGATCAACCAACTCGTCCCGATTCCCGGCACCCCACTCGGCGATCAACCGCCGCTCGACCCATTTGAATTCGTCCGCACCATCGCCGTTGCCCGACTGGCGATGCCGACCAGTTACGTCCGCCTCTCCGCCGGTCGCAAAACGATGAGCGACGAACTGCAGGCGCTCTGCTTCTACGCCGGCGCCAACTCGATCTTCTATGGCGACGCGCTCCTCACCACCGGCAACCCGGACGTCGCCCACGACAACGCACTCTTCGAACGCTTGGGGCTGCAACCGGAATGAGCAGCGCACACCAGCTTGTCGAACGCTCCCTAGCGGCAATCTGGCACCCGTGCACGCAGATGCAGCGTCATCTGCACCCGGACCCGGCACGCCGCATTCCCCTGTTACCGGTGGCGCGGGCCGAAGGGCCGTGGCTCTTCGACCCGGATGGGAACCGCTACTTCGACGCATTCAGCTCTTGGTGGACCACCCTTTTTGGTCATTGCCACCCGCACATCGTCGCCGCGGTGCGCGAACAGATCGCGACGCTCGACCACGTACTCCTTGCCGGCTGCACCCACGCCCCAGCGGTAGAACTCGCCGAAAGGCTTGCGGCAAAAACCGACGGCACGCTGGGACACGCCTTCTTCGCGTCGGATGGCGCCAGCGCCGTCGAAATCGCGTTGAAGCTGGCAGCCCACTACTGGCGCAACCAGGGGTACCCCGAGAAACACCGCTTCGTCGCCTTTGCCGGTGGCTACCATGGCGAAACGGTTGGCGCGCTTGCCGTGACCGACATCCCACTCTTTCGCGAAGCGTACCAACCACTCATCCGCCCCGCGGCGATGATGCCGTCGCCCGATGCGCGGCGCGGTCCCCATGCCGCAGACGAAGCGCTGGCCGCGCTCGCAGAATACTTGGCGGTACACCACGCAGAAACCGCTGCGGTCATCGTCGAACCGCTCGTGCAGGGCGCTGGCGGCATGGCGATGCACCCGCCGTCGTTCCTGAATGCGCTGCGCGACCTGTGCACCCGCCACGACGTGCTTCTCATTTTCGACGAAATCGCCGTCGGCTGCGGCCGCACCGGTCGTTTCTTCGCCCATGAGCACGCGGATGTCCGACCGGACCTCCTCACCCTCTCCAAAGGCATCACGGGCGGCACGCTTCCGCTTGCGGTGGTGCTTGCGCGCGACGAACTCTTTCGCGCGTTCCTTGCCGACGAAGTCACGCGCGCCTTTCTCCATTCCCACTCCTACACGGGCAACCCGCTTGCCTGCCGCGCCGCATGCGCCACGCTCGACCTCTTGGACAATCCGGAGGTTTGGCCACAGATCGAAACGCTCGGCGCTGCGTTCGAAGCGGCGATGGCTCAAGTCGCCGCGCAGGTGGGTGGGGTTCACCTGCGCCGCACCGGCACGATCGTTGCGTTCGACCTCCCTGACGCCCCAGGCGATTTCGCCCCGCGGGTCGCGAAAGCAGCGCTTGCGGCAGGGCTCCTCTTGCGCCCCCTTGGCAACACCTGCTACGTGATGCCGCCGTTCGCCACCCCGCCGGAACTGGCCGAATGGTTCGGCACGCAGTTGTTGCGCACCCTCACGCAGGTGCTCGAGACCGCAGCCGCATCGGACTGCTTTCAACCGGCACACCCTCAGGAACCGCCGCTGCCATGACCGCGCACGATCCTTGGCAACTGCCTGCCGAATGGCTCGCGCAACGGCGAGCGCAGGGGCTCGAACGCCGCCACCGCCCCTTTGCCCCCAGTTCAACGAGTGGGATCGCCCATGCCCGCAATCGGCAATGGGTCAATTTCGCCAGCAACGACTACCTGGGGCTAGCCCACCATCCGGCGGTGATCGCAGCGTGGCAGGCAGGCGCCACGCGCTGGGGCGTGGGGTCCACCGCGTCGGCGCTCGTCTGCGGCTATACCGAAGCACACGAAACGCTCGAAAGCGCGCTCGCCGCGTGGCTTGGCTTCCCTGCGGCGCGGCTCTTCACCTCCGGCTACGCCGCGAACCTGGCTGCGGTGACGATGCTCGCAAGCGAATCCCCTTCGACGACCGCCATTTTTGCCGACAAGCTCGTCCATGCGTCGCTCATCGACGCGCTGCTTCTTGCACGTGCCCACGGGGCGCACGTGCGCCGCTACCCGCACCGGGACACCGAAACGCTGGCGCGCTGGCTTGCCGAAAGCCCTGCCCCTCTCAAAATCATCGTCACCGACGGTGTCTTCAGCATGGATGGCGACATCGCGCCGCTTCCTGAGCTCGCCTCCCTTGCCGAACGCCACCGCGCGTGGTTGATCGTCGACGACGCCCACGGTATTGGTGTCCTGGGCAACGGTCGTGGCACCTTCGCCCACTTCGGCTGTACCCCAGCCGCGCACTGGCTCTGGATCGCTACCTTTGGCAAAGCGGTGGGCGTTGCCGGTGCGGCGATTCTGGGGAGTAAAGATGCGATTGCTTGGCTCGACCAAAGCGCGCGCACGCACATCTACACCACCGCGATGCCGCCTGCGCAGGCAGAAGCGCTCAACGCAGCGATCACCGTGATCCGCAACGAACCCGATCGCTTGGCCCACCTCCACCGATTGATCGCGCAATGGCGTCTCCTTACCGAACGCCTCCCCGCCGCAGCAGCGACACCACTCGAATCGGCAACCGCAATTCAACCGCTCATCGTCGGCGAAAGTCAGCGTGCCGTGTATCTTGCGCAGGCGCTCGAAACCGCAGGATTCTTGGTTCCAGCAATCCGCCCCCCCACCGTTCCCCCCAACACAGCGCGCTTACGCATCTCGCTCTCGGCTGCCCATGAGCCGGAGCAGCTCGCAAACCTTGCCGAAGCGCTCCAGAAATTGTTGGCACTCCAACCGTGAACGAAACCTGATGGCAACACGCTGGCAACCCCGACCCAATGCCGAAACGACGGAACTACCCGCACTTCCCAAAGCGCGCGTTCGTGCTGCGTTTGGTCGGCACGCGCGCCACGCCGCACAGCACGACGTCGCCCAACGAAAGATCGCCGCAACACTCTTTGCCGCGCTCGACGCCGCGATAGCCGCAGCCGAGGCCCCGTTGCCGCAAACGCCATGGTTGCTGGATGCGGGCTGTGGGGTGGGCCGTGACCTGCCGCACCTCAAAGCGCGTTTTCCCCACCATCGTCTCCTCGCGTTGGATGCGGCTCCGGCGCTGCTCGCGACCCTACCGCCCGAATTGGCCACCCCCATCGTGGGCGACCTCGAACAGCTCCCGTTCCCTACCCAAACGCTCGCACTCTACTGGAGCAACTGCGCGTGGCAGTGGACGACACCGGTATTGGTCGTCCAGGAAATCGTGCGCACGCTGGCGCCAAACGGCTGGGCCGCGATCAGCATCGTGCTGGCAGGAACCTTTCCGGAACTCGCCACCGCTTTTGCCGAACTGGGCGAACCGCCACCGCTCGCCCCGCTTCCCGACGAAGCCGCCTGGCGGCAGGCATTTGCCGGCCATCCGTGGCGCACCCTCCACGCTACGCACCACACGATCCCCCTCTTCTTCGCCACACCACAAGAACTCCTCGCCTCGATTCGTGGTGTTGGCGCAACCGCCACCCCGAAAACGACCAAGCGCTTCGACCGCACCCGGCCACGCCGCCTTGCGGCCGCGCTGGAACGGCTGCGCGGCCCCCACGGCATCCCCCTCACCTACCAAATCCTGACCATTCTGGCGCAACGACCATGATCCAATTGCGATCGCTCACCTTCAGCCGCGCAGACAAGCGCCTGGTGGAAAACGCCACATTGCAAATCCATGCCGGTTGGAAAGTCGGCGTCACGGGTGGCAACGGCTGCGGCAAATCGACTCTGTTCGCGCTGCTGCGCGGCGAACATCACCCCGACCATGGCGACCTGGAATGGCCAGTCACCTGGCGGATTGCGCACGTCGCCCAGGAAACCCCTGCCGTTGACACCCCGGCGATCGAGTACGTTCTGGATGGCAACACCGAATTGCGTCGCCTCGAACGTGCGCTCGCGGAAGCGGAACGCGCACACGACGGCATCCGCATCGCCGAGCTCCACGAAGCGCTCGCCGCGATCGACGGCTACGCCGCGCGCGCCCGCGCCGCGGAGATCCTCGACGGGCTCGGTTTTTCGCCCGCAGCGCAGCAGCGCCCCGTCGCCACCTTTTCCGGCGGATGGCGGATGCGCCTCAACCTGGCCCGAGCACTCGCCGCAGACGCGGAGTTGCTCCTTCTCGACGAACCGACGAACCACCTCGACCTCGACGCCGTGTTGTGGCTGGAAACGTGGCTGCAGCGATCCGCCGCCACGCTTCTCGTGATTTCGCACGACCGCGAACTCCTCGATGCCGTTGCGACCCACATCCTCAGCTTCGAAAACGGCACCCTTCGCCTCTACACCGGCAACTTCACCACGTTCGAACGCACGCGCGCCGAACAGTTGGCCCACCAGCAAGCCCTGTACGAAAAACAGCAGCGCGAAATCGCCCATTTGCGCGCATTCGTCGAACGCTTTCGCGCCAAAGCCACCAAAGCGCGGCAAGCGCAAAGCCGCTTGAAGGCGCTTGCCCGCATGGAACTGATCGAGGCGGCGCACGTCGACTCCCCGTTCACCTTCCGTTTTCTCCCACCAGAGGGAACCTCCGACCCACTGCTCACGCTGGAAGCGGCCGCGGTCGGCTACGACGGGAAACGGCTACTGACCGGTATCGACCTCACGATCCGCCCCGATACCCGGCTTGCGCTGCTGGGCCCCAACGGTGCCGGAAAATCGACACTCATCAAACTCCTTGCGGGCGAATTGCCGCTCCTTGCGGGCAAGCGGACCGAAGGGCGCAAGCTCAAGATCGGCTACTTTGCGCAGCACCAAATGGAACGGCTGCGACCGAACGAAACGCCACTGCAGCACCTGATCCGCCTTGAACCGACGACGCCGGAACAAGAGTTGCGTGATTTTCTCGGCCGCTTCGATTTTCGCGGTACTGCAGCCGACACCCCCTGCCGCGCCTTTTCGGGTGGTGAAAAGGCGCGGTTGGCGCTCGCGTTGCTGTTACGTACGCGCCCGAACCTCCTCCTGCTCGACGAGCCCACGAACCACCTCGACCTCGAAATGCGCGACGCATTGACGCGCGCGCTGCAAGAGGCAGAAGTCGCCGTCGTGCTGGTTTCGCACGACCGTTACCTGCTGCGCGCCACCGCCGACGCGTTCGTACTGGTCGCGGATGGTCGGGTAGTGCCTTTCGACGGCGACTTCGACGCCTACGCCAACTGGCTGGCGCAACGCCGTCAAACCCACCGCGCCCCGACCGTCGCAGACCGTTCGGCCAAAGCACAACGCATCGCCGACCGCGCCGCGCAAAAAGCCGCACAAGCGGAGCAGCGGCGCTTGGAAAAAGCCGCAGCGAAATGGGAAGCAGAAATCGAAACACTAACCGCTACGCTGCACGCAGTCGAAGCGCGGCTGGCCGATCCGGCACTTTACTCGGACCGCGCCGCTGCCGACGCCGTCGCCCGTGAAGCCGACGCGCTGCGCGCCCAAATCGCTGAGGCCGAAACCCAATGGCTCGAAGCGCAAACGGCATTGGAAGCACTCACCCTGGCGTCTGAATGAGGAGGACCTTGCCATGACCGCAACCGCCTATTTCGTCACCGGCACCGACACCGAGATCGGCAAAACCACCGTAACCGCGATTTTGTTACGGCAAGCCGCCGCAGAAGGCAAACGCGCTGCGGGACTCAAACCGATCGCTGCCGGGGTCGAAGCATCCGGAGCGAATGCCGACGTCGCTGCGCTCATCGCCGCAAGCAACGTCCCGCTACCCCGCGACGTCGTCAACCCCTACTGCTTCGCCGAACCGATCTCGCCGCACCTCGCGGCGCAACATGAAGGAGTCACGATCGACTTCGCAACCATTCGCCGCGCCGTAGACAACGCTCGAGCCCAGTGCGACCTCCTCTTCGTCGAAGGGGTGGGCGGTTTTCACGCGCCACTCTCAGAAACCACGACGGTTGCCGATCTGGCGGTTGCGCTCAACCTTCCCGTGCTTTTGGTGGTCGGGATGCGCCTGGGCTGCCTCAACCACGCGCTGCTCACCGTCGAGGCGATCACCGCGCGCGACCTTCTTTTTGCCGGTTGGATCGCCAACCAGATCGACCCCGAAATGGCTGCGTTCGCAGAAAACCTAGCGACACTGCAAGCGCGCCTCTCGGCACCGTGTTGGGGCGTCGTTCGCTATGGCGCCCACGCATTGAGCCACCCCGTTACACCTTAGCCGGGTAATGGTAAGGGGTGCGCATGCTCGCTCGGTTATGTTCCTCTATTCCAACACGTACGGGAAATGCTCACCACGTCCGCGGCGTAAAACCCGGCTGGTTGCACAACACCACGTCGTCGTCGGCCTGAACGAGCACGTAAAGCCCTTGTTTTTCGGCGTAGCGCACCACCTCATCCGGCGCGCCCATCGCCGCCACCGCCCCGTGCAGGAGCTTGTCGGCGAATTCGGGAAACGCCGCTTTGAAGCGGGCAAGGCGCTCCAGGTGTTCGTCGACGTCGTCGGTGGTCAAGCGGCTTTTGCACTCCACGGCAATCGCGTGGTCGCCGTTGATCACCAAAAGGTCGATCTCCATCACGGTTTGGCCCGTGTCGTCACGCGCGCGCACGTTGGGCATCACCCGATGCACGGGAATGCCCTGCTCTTGAAAGAGGCGCACCACCGCGGGCTCGACCATGTCCTGCACGAACTGGCCCAGGGGGTTCCCCAGACGCCCCAACTGGCGTTCGAGCGCGCGGATTCGGCAGTCGGTCTCTTGCATGCGGCGATCGGTCTCCTTGCTCTGTTCGGCAAGCCCCAGGATCATCGCTTTGAGGTCGTCCCAAGAGATTTCGGTGGCGGTCGTCATGGTTGGGTCGGCGTCATTTCTGAACTCACAAACCATCAACCATTTTACCACTGCGCTTTGCGTCATCCGGGCGCTACGGAATCATCTACCGGTACCTTCTCGATGCCCCACACCTCACTGCCAAAGCCGCGCAGCCAACGGTCAAGCCGCTGGGAGTCAGGTAGCGTTGCGGTAATGAGCAAAAGGTCTGCATAGCTTATGCAACTAACCCCCGATCGTCCTACTGCTACGCTTGAGCACGATGACGCTCACCCATAACCCAACGCACCGACCAACCCGCCCATCAAAATCAACCAGATCGGGGCCAGTCGGGTGCGGAGCATGCACCAAACCGTCACGGCAATCAGAAGGATTGGACCCCATGGAACCGTTTCTGCGCCATCCAGGAAGGGTTTGAGTAACACCCAACTGGTAGCCAGAAGAAGCCCCACGGTCATCGGCGCCAAACCTGCGGTGAAGGCTTGTACCCCCACGGACGTTCGGTGGGTGCGCAGCCAACGGCTGACTCGCAAGGAAAGCAGTGTCGAGGGCAGCAAAATGCCGCACAATGCGGCGAGCGCACCCACGAGCCCAGCGATCTGATATCCGACCACGGCAACGAACGTGACGTTCGGGCCTGGCGCGGCTTGCGCCAACGCGATCGAGGTCACGAACCCGGTCTCGTCGAGCCAGCCGCGCTCGACGACGAAATAGCGGTGCATCTCAGGCGCCGCAGACATCGCGCCCCCGATCGAAAGCAGCGAAAGCAACAAAAAATGGCCGAGCAGGTCGAAGAGATCTGCCGCTGAGAGTCCATTCACTCTCGATTCTTCCCCGTTTCTTGGCGCGCGAGCTGGCAAAACGCAATCCCCCATCCGGTTCCGCCAACGAAGAGCACGACCCAAACCAGAGGCACGTGCCACACCGCCACCAGCGCCACCGTGACCCCGACCAAAAGCAACGTCACACCGCGACCCAATGGGTTTCGGCGTAATGCGGCAATGAGCTTGATCGCCATCGCGATCATCAAGCCTGCCGCGACCGCTCCCATACCGCGCAGTGCGCCCGCCACCATGGGCAAATCGGCAAACTGCTGGTAGCTGGCGGCAAGGGTCAAAACGATGGCGATTGGCGCGGTCAACATCCCGGCAAGCGCCGCGAGCGCGCCTGGCCAACCGAAGAAACGATCACCAAGCATCAACGCCAGATTGACGACGTTCGGCCCGGGCAGCACTTGGGCAACCGAATAGAGCTCGAGGAACGCCTCGCGGCGTAACCAGCGCTTGCGATCCACCAACTCCCGCTGCGCAACGGCCAGAACACCACCGAAACCTTGGAGCGCCAGGACGGTGAACGTCACAAACAGCTCAACCAACGATTGCGGTCGGGAAGTGGGTTCGTGTTCGGGTGCCGAATCGTTCATGGAGAAACGCTACGCCGTTTCAACCTAAAACCCCGCCGCTACCCCTTCGCGCCGCGAATCGGCCGCCCCCAGCCAGCGCCCTCCCCTAAGCCCATTCGCCAATGGGGCAGGCGTGCCGTCGCGCAGTGGCGCCGTGCGAACGATCGCGTGAATGCCGCTCGCCATCTCGCGCGCCCGCACCTGATGCCCTTTCGCGGTGAGCGCCGCGGCTACCTCAGGCGTATCGAGCACCGTGCCTGCTTCCACCCAGGTGGTGGCGCTGCGCTGCGCGTCGAAGTGCGGCTGTTCGATCGCGTCGGAAAGCGGCAGACGCCAGTCGATGAGGCCGATGAGCGTCTGCGTCACGTAGTGGATGATCGCGCTACCTCCCGGTGACCCCAGCACCGCGAGCAGATCGCCGGTGTTGGCATCGAATACCATCGTGGGAGCCATCGAACTGCGCGGGCGCTTGCCGCCCGCGACGCGGTTCGCCACCGGCCACCCGTTTTCGTCGACAGGACGAAACGCAAAATCGGTGAGTTGGTTGTTGAGCAAAAACCCTTCGACCATCAGCAGGCTGCCGAACGCGTGTTCGATCGAACTGGTGAGCGCCACCGCCCGTCCGGCGCCATCGATGATCGACAGGTGGGTGGTCGACGGAAACGGCACCGTTTCTCCTCTTCCCCACACCGTTTCGTCCGTCACTCCCGGCGGCTGTCCGGCGACAGGGGTACCGAGCGTGCGCTCGCGATCGATCAACTGCGCCCGTTCTGCCAAATAGCCCGAATCGAGTAGCCCCCGGACGGGCACCGCGACGAAATCGGGATCGGCCACGTACCGTTCGCGGTCGGCGAACGCCAAGCGGTACGCTTCGCTGACCAAATGGATCGCCTCGGGAGAATCGGGCGACAACGCAGCCAGATCGAACCGCTCCAGCAGTTTCAACGTTTGCAACACCGTAACGCCGCCGGAGCTGGGCGGCGGCATGCCGCAGATCCGAAAGCGCGCGCGGTAGGTGGCGCAAACCGCTTGGCGCACCACACTGCGATACGCTGCCAAGTCATTTTCGGTCATCAGTCCCGGGCGCGGGTCTTGGGCGATGCGGGTGACGATCGCGCGCGCAATCGCCCCGTGGTAGAACGCATCCGCGCCGTGCGTTGCGATCGCTTCGAGCGTTGCCGCGAGCTCCGGATTTTTCAGCCGGGCGCCCACCGGCTTCGGATCGCCTTCTGCGGTCAAAAAGAGACGAGAGACCGTTTCGCCGCGGGCGCGAATACGCTCGACGTTGCGGGCGATCAGCGCATGCAGGCGCGGCGAGATCGCAAATCCCTCCCGGGCGATGCGTATCGCAGGCGCAAAGAGTTCGGCCCAGGACAAATTCCCGTGCGCGCGGTGCGCCGCTTCGAGCATCCGCAGCAATCCGGGTACCCCAACCGACAAGCCGCTATCCACCGCAGCGAAAAAGGGAAGCGGCTTGCCGTCCGCATCCAGAAACCGATCGGCGCGGCTTGCGAGCGGTGCGGTCTCCCGCCCGTCGTAGGCGTGCACCTGCTCCGTGCTCGGATCGAAAAAGAGGAGAAATCCTCCGCCGCCGATTCCCGAGGATTGCGGTTCGACGACGTTCAAGACGAGCTGTGCCGCGATGGCTGCGTCTACCGCACTCCCCCCGCGACGCAGCATTTCAAGTGCGGCCTCGGTCGCCAACGGGTGCGCGGTCACCGCGATGGCACGATCGGCACTGGCAGACGGACGAAGCTGCCGCCCGGCTGCCCCTTCGGGCGCGATCGTTTCGGAACCTTTCGCACCGCCTGCGAACGCAACCCCGGCGGTGCAGAGCAACAGTGCAAAGGCGCACCACCACCGCGCAATGCGGCGCGGTGCCACAGTGCGCCCAGCACGCCGTTCGAACACGTTAGCCCCGGAACCGCGCCGATGCGGCGTGCGCGGCAAGCCCTTCCCCGTCGGCGAGCAACCCGGCGATCGGCGCGAGCTTCGCGGCTCCTTCGCGCGAGACTGCAAGGAGACTGGTGCGTTTTTGAAAGTCCCAAACGCCCAAGGGTGAGGAAAAACGAGCGCTGCGCATCGTCGGCAGTACGTGGTTGGGCCCCGCGCAGTAATCCCCGAACGCTTCCACCGACCAATGGCCGAGGAAGATCGCGCCGGCGTGGCGGATCTCCGGTTCCCAGGCTTCGGGGTCTTCGACGGCGAGCTCAAGGTGTTCGGGCGCCACCCGGTTGGCGATCGCGATCGCCGCCGCACGGTTGGGCGCGTAGATCAATGCGCCGCGATTCGCGAGCGACTGCGCGATGATCGCCCGGCGCGGTTGCTGGGGCAACAACCGCGCGATCGATTCCTGAACGCGCTCAAGGAACGCGCGATCGGTGCTCACCAAAATGGCTTGCGCGAGTTCGTCGTGTTCGGCTTGGGCGAAGAGGTCCATCGCCACCCAGTCGGGGTTGCCGGAACCATCGTTCAGGATCAACACCTCCGACGGCCCGGCGATCATATCGATCCCCACCACCCCGAAAACGCGCCGTTTCGCTTCGGCAACGTAAGCGTTCCCGGGGCCGACGATCTTGTCGACCTGCGGGATCGTCTGCGTGCCATACGCCAGCGCCGCCACCGCCTGCGCACCACCGATCGTGAAGACCCGATCGACTCCCGCAAGATAGGCCGCCGCGAGCACGAGCGGGTTGCGTTCGCCGTGCGGCGTGGGGGTCACCATGATCAATTCGGAAACACCAGCCACTTTCGCCGGAATCGCGTTCATCAATACCGAACTCGGGTACGCGGCGCGTCCACCCGGCACGTAGAGCCCGACGCGATCGAGCGGTGTCACCTTGAGCCCCAAGCGCGTTCCGTCGGCCTCTTCGACCATCCACCCTTCGGCTTTCTGCCGTTCGTGGTAGCGGCGTATCCGTTCCGCGGCCACTTCGAGCGCCGCCCGCTGCGCGTCGCTCAACGCGCGCCATGCCGCTTCCCATTCGGTACGTGGCAGCTCGAGTTCAACCATCGCGAGCGCGTCGAGCCCGTCGAAGCGGCGGGTGTATTCGAGCACGGCGGCATCCCCGGTGGCACGCACCGCGCGCAGGATCTCGTCGACCCGCTCGACGATCGCGCGATCGGTGTCGCTCTCCAGCGTGAGCAGCACGTCGAGCGTCGCAAGAAAATCGGCTTGGGTCGCGTCGAGCCGACGCACCTCGGGTACGACGAACTCATTGGGCGATTCGGTCACGGCTCTTCTCCTCGAAAACGTCGATCAGCGGCTGCAGGAGCGCACGTTTCACTTTGAGTGCCGCCTGATTGACCACCAGGCGGCTCGAGATCGCCGCAATGGTCTCCACTTCGACGAGACCATTGGCGCGCAGCGTCGCGCCCGTGGACACGAGGTCGACGATCGCGTCCGCTAGCCCCACGAGTGGCGCCAGTTCCATCGAGCCATAGAGTTTGATCAGGTCGACATGCACCCCTTTCGCGGCAAAGTGGGCACGGGCGCTCTTGAGATATTTCGTCGCCACCCGAATCCGGCTACCCAACCGCACAGCCTGCGCGTAATCGAACGTGCGCGGCACCGCCACACAGAGCCGGCATTGGGCAATACCCAAGTCGAGCAGTTGGTAGAGCCCCTCCCCGCCGTGTTCGAGCAGCACATCCTTGCCTGCGATGCCCAGATCGGCACCACCGTACTGGACGTACGTGGGTACGTCGGTAGCGCGCACGATCAAGAGCCGCACGTGCGGCAAATTCGTAGGGATGATGAGCTGGCGCGACGCTTCGGGATCACAGGCAGGGGTGATACCCGCTGCGGCCAACAGTGGCACCGTCTCTTCGAAAATTCGCCCTTTGGACAGGGCCAGCGTGATCGTTTCCATGCCGGGATTTTAGCCGATTTCGCGGCCATCCTCGGTCAGACGCGCCACCTCGGCACCCAACGCCTGCAATTTCGTTTCGAGCCGTTCATAACCGCGATCGAGGTGGTAGATGCGGTCAATCACCGTCTCTCCTTCCGCAACCAACCCGGCAACCACCAGTCCCGCAGAAGCGCGCAGGTCGGTGGCCATCACCTCGGCCCCTTCCAGGCGGTCGACGCCAGTGACGACCGCGGTTGCCCCGTCGATATGGATGTTTGCGCCCAGGCGCTGCAACTCCACCGCGTGCATGAAGCGGTTTTCGAAAATCGTTTCGCGAATCACTGCGCTACCCTGCGCCACCGTGTCGAGCGCCATGAATTGCGCTTGCATGTCGGTAGGGAAACCCGGGTACGGGGCGGTGCGGATATCGACCGCTTTGAGGCGCGTTGGCGCCGTGAGCGCAATCCAGTCGTCGCCACACCGGATCGCGCACCCTGCTTCGCGAAGCTTCGCGACCACGGCATCGAGCGCCGTAACGGGTGCGTTGCGGAGCACGATCTCCCCCCCCGTGATCGCCGCGGCGCAAAGGTAGGTTCCCGCTTCGATGCGGTCGCTCATCACCCGGTAGGTCGCGCCGTGCAGCCGTTCGACCCCTTCCACCACCAGGGTGTCACTCCCGATTCCCGAGATTTTCGCGCCCATCGCCACCAAGAGGTTCGCCAAATCGGCCACTTCCGGTTCGCGCGCCGCGTTTTCGATCACCGTGACGCCGTCAGCGAGCACCGCAGCCATCAAGAGGTTTTCCGTACCGGTCACGGTGACCACGTCAGGGACGATCCGCGCCCCAGTTAGGCGCGCCGCGCGGGCATGGATGTTGCCATGCACCACATGCACCTCCGCGCCCATCGCGGCTAGCCCCTTCAGGTGCTGATCGACCGGGCGCGCGCCGATCGCGCAGCCGCCGGGCAAACTCACTTCGGCCTCCCCCACGCGCGCCAGGAGCGGCCCAAGCACCAGGATCGACGCGCGCATCGTCTTCACCAGCTCGTAGGGTGCCACCGGTGCAGCGATGGTTGCTGCGCACAAGGTCACGGCATCCCCGTCGCGCGAGACGGTTACCCCAATGCGCGCCAAGAGCTTCAAGAGCGTTTCGACATCGTTGAGCGCCGGAACCCCAGTGATCGTCACCGGCTCTGCGGTGAGCAGCGCGGCGCAGAGCATCGGCAACACCGCATTCTTCGCGCCCGAACAGGCGATTTCGCCCTCCAGGCGTTTGCCACCGACAATACGGAGTTTGGCCACAGTACTACTCCGCAGCACCGTTTTGCGCCTGCCACTCCGCTGGGGTCAGCGTGGTCAATTGCAGCGCGTGGATCTCGTTCCCCAGTTCGGGGCCGATCGCCTGATAGACCAACTGATGTTGCGCCACGCGCCGTTTCCCTTCGAATGCCGACGAAACCACGAGCGCGGTGAAATGGACGTTGTCGTCGCTCACCACTTTGACGATCGCATCGGGCATCGCTGCCTGGATGCGCGCTTGGATCACTGACGCATCGATCATCCTGCTTTGCTCCTATCCCCTGTGGTTCCCATTCACTGCCGCAGTTTGTAACCCGTGGCGATCCAACGGTAGGCCCATGCAATCACCGCGAGGGTCACCACTAAGCCAACCGCAAGGCTCAGCCGCGGATCGGTGTCCGATTGCCCAAAAAAGCCGTAGCGAAACCCGTCGATCAGAAAGAAAAAGGGGTTGAGATGGCTCACTTGCTGCCAAAAGGGTGGCAGCGCCGCAACGGAATAGAAGACGCCGGAGAGCATCGTGAGCGGCATCACCAAAAAATTCTGAAACGCCGCAAGGTGGTCGAACTTTTCTGACCAGATTCCGGCGATGATGCCGAAAGACCCCATGAGGAGCGCGCTCACGCACGCGAACGTGAGCGCCCACAGCGGTTCGGCCAATGGCAAGGCGACGAACGGTGCGGTGATGAGCAACACCGCAGCGCCGACCACCACGCCCCGTACCGTCGCGGCCAGTGCGTACCCCCAGAAAAAAGTGGCATTCGAGAGCGGCGCAAGCAGAATGAAGACCAGGTTGCCGGTGATCCGGCTCTGGATCAGCGACGAACTGCTGTTCGCAAAAGCGTTTTGCATCACGCTCATGATCACAAGCCCCGGAATCAGAAAAGTGGTATAGGCCACCTCTCCGTACGTGGTGACGTGGCGATCGAGCACGTTACTGAAAATCAGCAAAAAAAGCAGCGCATTGAGCACCGGCGCCGCAATCGTCTGTAACGCCACCTTCCAAAAACGGAGCACCTCTTTGGTGAACAACGTGACGAACGCCACCCACTCGGCATGGGGGGGCGCTTCGATGCTCAGTTGCGGGCGCTCAAGCGGTGCCACGCATCACCTCCAAAAAAACGCGTTCCAAATCTTTCCCTCCGGCGCGCGCAAGCAGTTCTCGGGTGCGGTCAAGCGCAACGATCCGTCCCCCTTTCATCATCGCGATGCGATCGCACAACGTTTCCGCCTCCTCCAAATAGTGGGTCGTCAAAATGATCGTGTGCCCCGCCTTGTTGAGTTTCATCACGAATTGCCAAAGACTTTGCCGCAGTTCGACATCGACCCCGGCAGTCGGCTCGTCGAGGACGATCACGGGCGGCCGATGCACGAGCGCTTGCGCCACCATCACCCGCCGCTTCATCCCACCCGAAAGGGTTCGCAGATTCGCATCCGCTTTCGCAGCTAGCCCCAACCCCACGAGCAGTTCGTCGATCCACGCCTCGTTGTGCCGAATGCCGTAATATCCGGATTGAAAGCGCAAACACTCACGGACCGTGAAAAAGGGGTCAAAGACCAACTCTTGGGGGACGACCCCGATCGCGCGGCGTGCGCGGCGGTAATCGGTTGCAACGTCGAACCCCATCACCCGCAGCGTCCCTTCTGTCGGTTTGACAAGCCCAGCAAGCATCGAGATGAGCGTCGTCTTTCCCGCACCGTTGGGACCAAGTAGCCCAAAGAATTCCCCTTGCGCGACGGTGAGATCGATTCCAGCCACCGCGGTGAAGTCACCAAAGCGCTTCACCGCGCCCCGAATCTCAATCGCAGACGGTTTCATGAGACGAGCGACGTCACGCCGTAGATGTTAGCCAACGCAAGCGCACTTTCGGGTAGGTTTCGTACCGTGATCGTCGCCCCCTCCCGGCTTGCCCGGCGGCGCCACGCGAGCAACAACGCGATGAGCGCCGAATCACACACCGTAACCGCACCGGCGTCCACGGTGATCGACGCGGCGCCTGCCGGGTAACGATCCACCCACTCATGCGCGGTATAGACGGTGATTACCCCCGAAAGCGCAAGCACACCACCGTCAGCCATTGGCGCCCTTTCCTGGCCCGGGCACTGGGTCGCTCTCACCTTTGGCATTCTTCTCAGCCAACAAGCGGATCAACCCGTCGATGCCGTTGCGGTTGATCTCGGCCGAAAAACTCCCGCGGTAGTTGGTCACCAGGCTCACCCCAGCAATCACCACGTCGAAGATCCGCCACCCGTTGCCGCTATTTTGAAGCACATATTGCACGTCGATCGGTTCACTCCCAGCGCGAACGATTCGCGCCGCGACGCGAACGATCGCATCGTCTGCCCCACCTCTTTGCGGAACGAATTCGAGGGTTTCGTCTTTGTACGCCTTCGCCGCATTCGAATAGGTGCGCAACAGCAGTTTTTTGAACTCGTCGGTGAGCTGCGCGCGCTGTTGCGGCGTAGCCTGCCGCCAAGCCGGACCGACTGCCAAGGCCGTCATGCGCGGCATGTCGAAATAGGGCAGCACATTGGTTTCGACAAAGGCAGCGAGCGCCTCGCGACTCGGCTCATCAACCACCGGATGCGCTTTGAGGTAGGCAAAGACCGCATCCGAGAGACGCTGCACGAGCGCTACCGGGTCTTCATCCAACTTGAGTTCGGCTGCGCTCAGGTGCCGCCCGCGAGCAGCCACCCAAATGATCCCGCCCAAGATTGCGCTGAGAAAAACACGCCGGCTTGCCATGTTCTCGATCCTATTCATAACGTTCATACACGACGGGAGGATTACCGTCGTAAATCAGATACTGGCGCCGTTGCAGATAAGAATCACGGACATACGCATATCTGTCGATCGCCGCATCCGCCTGGGCATCGAGCGGCAACAGCCGTGCCCGGGTTTCGACGATCTCGAGGCTCTTCGCCGCAAAGCGCGCCGTGTCATCCTCGAGATGGGTCGTGGGATCGCCCAGCCGATCGACCGGCCATGCGGCGGCGTCGCGTAAGGTTCTTGGTCCCAGAATAGGAAGTACCAGGTACGGGCCGCTCCCCACGCCCCAGCGCGCCAACGTCTGACCAAAATCTTCGTTGTGTTTGGGAAGCCCAGCTTCGGACGCGATATCGAAAAGGCCGAACACCCCAAAGGTCGTGTTGAACGCAAAGCGCATCCAATCGTTCGCCGCTGCCCCGGGTTTGCCTTGCAACAAATTGTTGAACCCGATCCAGAGATCCCCCAGGTTTCCGAAGAAGTTGCTCACCCCTTTTTTCACCGGTTCCGGCGCCACGGTGTCATACGCCTGCGCCACGGGCTTCACCACCGCACGATCGAGCGCTTCGTTCACCGCGAACATCGTGCGGTTGAACCCTTCCCATGGGTCGACTGGCGTTGCGCGCACCGCAGCGTTCGTCGACGACGCATCCGCGCTAACCCCTCCCCGCTGAACGGCGGTTGCACAGCCGCTCGACGCAACCGCGAGCGCTCCGATCGCCAATGCGCGGCCCAACCACGTACTGAACCCCTTTTGCGTCACGTGCTGCATGGGCGTTACTCCGCTGCTTTATTGACCAAAAACTGGCCGATCAATTTTTCCAAGACCACCGCCGATTGCGTCAACACGATGCGGTCGCCATCCTGAAGGTTTTCCAAATCGGCACCCGCTTCGATCCCCACGTACTGTTCCCCCAGCAACCCCGCGGTCAAAATGCTGGCGCTCGAATCCTTCGGGAAAGGGATTCTCTTACTGAGTTCCATCGTCACCTCAGCACGGTAGTTTTTCGGATCGAGTCGAATCGCGGTCACCCGTCCGACCAGCACTCCGGCACTCTTTACCGGCGCTTTCACCTTCAATCCGCCGATATTGTCGAAATAGGCGACAACGCGGATCGTCTCACCGTCGATCCGCGATGTAGCGGCACTGGAGACCTCGAAGGCCAGGAAAAAGAGCGCCGCCATCCCCAGCAAAACGAACAGCCCGACCCAAACGTCCCAACTTTTGCGTTCCATCTCAGCGTCCAATGAACAGGAATGCGGTCAGCACGAAATCGGCCGCGAGCACCGCCAACGCCCCAAAAACCACGGTTTTGGTGATCGCGCGCGAAACCCCTTCCGCAGTCGGCGTGCAACTCCACCCTTGAAACACGGCGATCCAGGTGACAATGACCCCGAAGATGAGACTTTTCACAACGCCGTTGCGCACGTCTTCCTCGAAATCGACCGCGTTCTGCATCTGCGACCAGAAGGTACCGTGATCCACCCCGATCACCACCACACCGATGAACCAACCGCCCAAAATCCCCACCGCGGAAAAGATCGCCGCCAGCAACGGCATCGCAATCACCCCCGCCCAGAACTTCGGGGCGATGACGCGCGCGATTGGGTTTACCGCCATCACGTCCATCGCATCGAGCTGCTCGGTTGCCTTCATCAATCCGATTTCAGCGGTCATCGCGCTTCCGGCGCGACTGGCGAACAACAACGCGGCAACCACCGGCCCGAGCTCACGCAGTAACGAAAGCGCCACCACCCCGCCGAGCGCCGTTTCCGAGCCAAAACGTTGGAGCGTATCATACCCTTGGAGCCCCAGCACCAAACCGACGAACGCCCCCGAAACCACGATGATCAGGATCGACAACACCCCAGCGAAATAGAGGTCACGGATGAGCAACGGCAAGCGGCGAAAGGTCATGCCAGAGTGGTGGAGCAACGCGATCACGAACCGCGCAGCCAATCCCAGTTGGACCACCGCGTCGATCGTTGCCCGCCCTAGGCGCGCGACTGCTTCGATCATTGCCCCTCCATCAGCGCTTCGGCTAAGGGCGGCGCCGGATAGTGGAACGGCGCCGGCCCGTCGATTTCGCCGCGGACGAACTGGCGCACATAGGGGTCGCTCGCGTTGCGGATTTCGTCCGGTGTGCCGTGCGCGACGATGCGCCCACGCGAAACGAAATAGACATAATCAACGAGCGCGAGCGATTCGACCACATCGTGGGTGACCACCACCGACGCCGCCCCGAGCGCATCGTTCAAACGGCGAATCAGCGTTCCGATCGTCGCAAGGGAAATGGGGTCGAGCCCCGCAAACGGTTCGTCATAAAGGATCAACTCCGGATCCAGCGCAATGGCGCGGGCCAGCGCCACCCGCCGCGCCATACCGCCCGAAAGCTCACTCGTGCGTAAGCGCGCCGCACCCCGCAACCCAACCGCTTCCAGTTTGAGTAATACCAGATCGCGGATCAACGGCTCCGGCAGTCGGGTATGCTCCCGCAACGGGAACGCGACGTTTTCGAATACGTCGAGATCGGTGAAAAGCGCCCCGAATTGAAAGAGCATCCCGATACGGCGCCGCAGCGCGTAGCGTTGCGCTTCCGAGGCTTGCTCGAGGCGGACACCCAAAACCTCAACGGCGCCAGACCATGGGCGTAATTGCCCGGTCATGAGGCGCAACAGCGTCGTCTTGCCCGAACCCGATCCCCCCATGATCGCGACCACCTGGCCGCGATGAACGGTGAAATCGATGCCGTGCAGGATCTGCCGCGTCCCATACCCGGCGTCAACCCCGGACAACGAAGCGACCAATCGTTCTGTCACGCATTGTGCCATTTTTGAGCGAAGCTCTCATTATACCTGATCGGCAACGTGCGAAATTGCGCGCATTTTTCCCCGTAAAATCCCCTCAAGTTTTTTGCTTGGTTGCCGATAATGCACACAAACTACCATCAGGAGTCATCACCATGACACCGCGTTCACTGTTAGGGGTCCTCTTTGCGGCACTCACGGCTGCCGGTTGTTCGTCGGTCACCGTAAACGCACATCATGAGACCTCCAACCCAATCGCAAATGGCGAGCGACAAGGAGCCACCACACCCGAGTACGCCGCTGCAACGCCGTCGATCGAAATGCGCCCGGCGTTTCGTCCGCCACGTCAAGTGACCACTCCATCTCATTCGGTCGCCGAAGCGCTCAACTTGATGGCGGAACAGCTCGACGCCAATACCAAACATAAGAGCGCCTATCCCGCAGTGCTTGCTGCGACCTTCGTCAACCTCGACCGGATCGACGACACGGCACCACTTGGGCGGCTACTCACCGAAGGGTTGGTCGCGCGCTTGCAGGTTCGTGGCTGGAACCTCTATGACGTGCGCCTCAGTAAAGCGGTTGCGGTCACGCCAGAGGGCGAGTTCGTCCTCTCCCGCGATCCCAAGCGGCTCGAATACCAGTATGCGGCTGCGGCTGCGCTCACGGGCACCTACAGCGTGACCAGTAACGAAGTCATTCTCCACGCACGGATCACCGATGTCGCAACTGGCGTCGTGGTAGCCAGTTCCGAGGTGCGGCTTCCCATCGACGACACGGTAGCCCACCTCCTCACCGATCACGACAACCTGCGCCCGATGCGGATCATTCGGGGCAACTGATGCGGCAACCCCCAAAGCGCAGACCCGTGCCGATGCGGTGTAAGTGGCCCCAACGCTTCGCGCTGGTCGCGCTTACGAGCACACTTCTGGGGTGCGCACAAACGGCCGTTTCGCTCACGGAATCGCTCAGCGATTGCGCCACATTGTTGCGCGAGCGGCTCGGAAAAGACGCGGCGCAATTGTGCAGATGCCAAGGCTTGACGTGTACAACCCCTGTGGTCATCACCGACTTCGTCGCGGTCGACGATTACCGGCCGCAGCGAATCGGCAAACGTCTTGGGGAAGAGTTTCGCTTGGCGTGGCAACAACAGTGCCAGCGCCCGGTCCGTACCGTTGAACTCGCTGCCGACTTTCGCCTCGACGAAAGCGGGCTCCGTGCGCTCACTCGCGACGTTGCGCAATTGATGACCACGACCACCACGGATCCGCTCGCTTTCGTTGGCACCTACCGTTTGGAAGGAAGCGATCGCATCCGCTACTTCATCCGCCAGGTCCATCTGCCCACGCAAACCTCCACGACCATGGCCGGAGGCTACTTGCCGCGACGCTGCATCGATCCTATGATGCCGCTGCCCACCCGCCTCACCGACTGAGCGGCAAGCTCACAGAGCCCTTCCGTGTGCTCCTTACCCCCCGCTCAATCTGGCCCAGCCAAAAAGCGCTCGCGCGCCGCCTCGAGCGCCGCGATATCCCCGCGCACGATCAGCGCGTCCCCCCGCTGCAGGCGGAAACTCGCGTCCGGCGCCGCCCCGCGAATCCCCCGACGCCGCACCGCAACCACTTCGACGCGTAACGTATCGAGCGCGAGCGCCCCCAGCGTATGCCCCACCCACGGAGAATCGTCGCTCACTACGAAGGTATCCAGCCGGACACCGTCTGCATCGGGTTCTTCGTCTGCGGCGTCGCTCACTCCGGAAAAGAAACCGCGGAACAGCCCATACCGCTCCTCGCGCAAGGCACGCAGTCGGCGTACCAGTTTCGGCAACGGCACGCCGATCAGCGCCAGCGTCTGCACCGCCATCATGATGGCCACCTCGATCGCTTCCGGAATCACCTCGGAGGCGCCAGCGGCGAACATCCGCTCGATGTCGCCCTCATCACGCACCCGGACCACCACGGGCGCCTCTGGCCGCAACGCTTGAACCGCCGATAGGATGCGCAGCGCTGCGTCGCGATCGGCGAAGGTGACCACCACCGCTTGCGCCCGCATCAACCCAGCCGCTTTGAGCACCTCAGTGCGCGCCGCATCCCCATAGACGACGTTTTCCCCTGCCGCCTGCGCGCGCCGCACCCGTTCCGGATCCAGATCGAGCGCGACGACGCTGATCCCCTCCTGGTCGAGGAGCTTTGCCATGTGTTGCCCGGTTCGACCATAGCCCAGCAGCAGTACCGGCGCCTTGATCTTCACCGTCCGCGCCGCAATCTGCGTGAGCTCCAACGAGCGCCGCGTCCATTCGCTCGCCACCACGCGCAAAACGAGCTTGTCGGAAAACTGCACGATCACCGGCGCGATCAACATCGACAACACCAGCGACGCCGCGATTACCTGTGGCCACGGTTCGGGCATCAACCCGTGCCGCTCGCCCAAGGCAAGGACCACGAAACCGAACTCCCCCGCCGTACACAACCACAAAGCGGAGCGCAGTGCGGTGCTTGCGTCACTGCCCAACACCCGTGATCCTGCCCAAACGATCACCCCTTTGAGGATCAGCACCACCACGATCGTCACCGCAACCCAAGGCAGAAAGCGAAGCACCACGCCGATGTCGAGAAACATCCCGACGGTGATGAAAAAGAGCCCCAGGAGCACGTCGCGAAACGGCTTGATATCCTCTTCTACCTGGTAGCGGTATTCGGTTTCGGCAATCAACATCCCGGCCAGGAAAGCCCCGAGCGCGAGCGACAACCCCAGGAGCTCGGAAAGCATCGCCATGCCGATCGTGACCAAAAGGACGTTCAACGTGAAGAATTCACTCGAGCGTTGCCGCGCCACCCAACCGAACCAGCGGCGCATCACGGGTTGGCCGAAGCGCAACACGAGCGCCAGCGCCACCGCCGCTTTCACCAGCGCCAGCCCCATCGGCAAGAGCCACTCTCCCCCCGCTTCGCCCCTGCCGAGCGCAGGCAGCAAAATGAGGATCGGCACCACGGCGAGATCTTGAAAGAGCAACACGCCGATCACTTCTCGCCCGTGGGGTTTTTCCAACTCCATCCGCTCGGTGAGCAATTTCGACAAAATCGCCGTCGAGGACATCGCCAACGCAGCGGCGAGTACGAAAGCACCGATCCACGGCAACCCCAGGGCCCCACCGACTCCCATCAACACCACGATCGTCACCAAGACCTGGATCGCCCCAAGGCCGAAGACGACGCGGCGCATCGCCTTGAGGTGACCCAGCGAAAATTCCAAACCGATCGAAAACATCAAAAAGACGATGCCGAATTCGGCGACGAACTGCGCCGTGGCAGGATCGCGAACCAGATTGAGGGTACTGGGGCCGACGAGCACCCCGACCATCAAATAGCCGATGATCGGCGGCAAGCCCAATTGCCGCGTGAGGGCCACCGCGACCACCGACCCCGCCAGAAGCCCAACCAGCAAAAAAAGGCTTTCGTGCATTCCGTTCCCCGACAGATGGGTTTGCTATACTACGCGCCAGTATAGCGGAAAGGACATCATGGTCGGTTCGTTAGCGCCCATCGACCCAGAGCGTCTGATCGCTCGGGGCGAAACCACATTGGCGATCGAAATCGCTGGGCTTGAGGCGGTCAAAGCACGCCTGCGGCATGACCAGAGTTTCGTCCGCGCCGTCACGGTGATCCTCGAGGCCAAAGGGCGGGTGATCGTGACCGGCGTGGGGAAATCGGGCCACATCGGGCGCAAGATCGCCGCCACCCTGGCTTCGACCGGCACCCCCGCCTATTTCGTCCATGCGGCGGAAGCCGCGCATGGCGACCTCGGAATGATCACACCCGAGGACGTGGTGATCGCGATCTCCTATTCGGGCCAATCGGACGAACTTCTGACCATCCTGCCAGCGATCAAACGCTTCGGCGCCCACCTCATCGCGATCACCGGCCGAGCCCATTCGCCGCTCGCACAAGCCGCCGAGGTCCATCTCGACGTCTCTGTACCGCAAGAGGCGTGCCCGCACAACATCGCGCCAACTGCGAGCACCACGGCGACGCTCGCGCTCGGGGATGCGTTGGCGATGGCGCTTTTGGAAGCGCGCGGTTTTGGTCCCGACGATTTTGCCCGCACCCACCCCGCCGGTGCGCTGGGGCGGCGGCTGTTGCTGCGGTTGAGCGACGTGATGCGGCCCCGCGCCCGCTGTCCGGTCGCAACGGCCCAGACCCCGTTCACCGAAGCGCTCTTGACGATGACCCAAGGGGGCATGGGGATGGTGATCGAAGTGGACGAGCGTGACCACCCGATCGGCATCTTTACCGACGGCGATCTGCGTAGGCTCCTAGAGCGCGGCACCGATTGGCGCCATGCCCGTTTCGGCGATGTGGCCCACCCTGCCCCCAAAACGCTCCCGGCAACTGCGCTTGCCGCCGAAGCGGCCCGCTTCATGGAGACGCACCGCATCAACCACATCCTGGCCGTACACGCAGACGGAACCCTTGCGGGTGCGGTCCATATGCACGATTTGATGCACGCCAAGGTGATTTAGATGGATGCTCGAGCCAAAGCGCGCGCCGTGCGTCTCATGGGGTTTGACATCGACGGGGTGATGACCGACGGCCGCCTCTATTACGGCCCCGACGGCGAAACCCTAAAAGTTTTTCACAGTCGCGATGGACACGGCCTGAAACTGCTGATGCGCGCCGGAATCGTCGTCGTGGTGATCTCGGGGCGGCGCTCTGCAGCGCTCGAAGCGCGCTGTGCCGAACTCGGTGTGCACGAATGCCACTTGGGTGTCGAAGACAAACTCGCGACGCTGCAAACCATCCTTGCCCGGCGCAACTTGACGCGCCAACAGGCCGGATATATGGGCGACGACATCGTCGACCTCGAAATTCTCTGCCAGTGCGGGTTTTCGGCGGCGCCTGCCGACGCCCATCCGGAGGTCTGCGCCCGCGTCGACTACCGTGCGGCGCTGCCTGGCGGTCACGGCGCCGTCCGTGAAGTGTGTGATTGGCTGCTCAAAACGCAAAACCGTTACCATCAGCTGGTTCAAGAAGCCTTGGGGTCCGCTGCGCCATGACGTTGACGGCAACGACCGCTCGTACCACGCTCCTCTTGACTGCGTTGGCGGTGATCGCCTCAGGGCTTTGGTGGCTTGCTGAGCGCGAAATGGCCGCACTCACCCCCCCTTCGCCACCAGCGCCACAGATCGACGGCACCGCCTATCAGACCTTCACCCGCATCTATGACCGATCGGGCCGGTTGCAGCAGACGCTCACCGCGGCGCGGCTTGACCACGAACGCCTCAGTGCACAAGTGCTGCTCACCCAGGTCACGTTCGAATCGTTCCGCCCCCCATACCATACCGTGGCATTCGCCCAACAGGCGCGGTGGCTCGAAAACGAAGGGCGGCTCGACCTTTGGAATACGGTGCGCATCCGCCGCGATGCGCTCGATGCCCCGCCGCTTGCGCTCGCAACGGAAGCGCTGACGCTCTGGCCCCATGAAGGGCGGGGCAGTAGCGCGACGCAAACCTGGTTACTCCAAGGGGCGCGTTGGGCTGTCGGTGATACCCTGACTGCCGAACGCGACTTCACCCATATCGTCTTGGCCGGAAACGCGCACGTTCACTGGCCGGCGCCGCCTTCGCCTCGGCAACGCGTACCGCAACCCAACGCACCCTCCGCACGACCCGGTAAAGGATCAGGATGAGCACGCTTGTCTGCAGCCATTTACGCCCGCTCGCGTTGACCGCACTCACAGCGCTGATCGTGGCATTGCCCGGACCGCTCTACGCGAAAAAGAGCGATCGCGACCAACCGGTTGCAATCGACGCCGACCGGATCACCGTCGACGAACGCGAACGCACCCACCGCTTCGAAGGCAACGTCCTGCTGCGCCAAGGTACGCTGGAAATTCGTGCCGACGAGGTAATCGTGACACAGGACGACCGGGGGTTTCGCACGGGAACCGCGATCGGCAAAGGGCGCTTGGCCACCTTTCGCCAACAGAAAGAGGGTTCGGACGAATGGATCACGGGGCAAGCGGAACGGCTCGACTATGACGCGCGGGCCGAACGCTTGACGCTGACCGGCCGCGCCCGCGTCACCTCGGGTGCCGACATCGTCGAAGGCGCGGTGATCGTCTATGAAGTGGTCAACGAAACCTATCGCGTGACCAAAAGCGGCGCGACCTCCTCTGCCCCGAACGGGCGGGTGCGCGCGATCATTCAACCCAAAAACCCACCCAAGGAGCAAAAACCATGAATGAAACCAGCCATTCATCCGTCGTATTGACCGAAGTCCATGGCAAAGTCGGGCTGATCCGCATCAATCGCCCGGAACGGATGAACGCGCTCAACGACGCGGTGGTTGATGCGATCGGCGCTGCGCTCGACACTTTTGAGGCCGACGACGCCATCGGCGCGATCGTCATCACCGGCAACGAAAAGGCCTTCGCGGCAGGCGCGGACATCGGCGCGATGGCCGAGTTCGACTATCAGCACGCCTACCGAACCGACTACATCACCCGCAACTGGGAGCGCGTGAAGACCTGTCGCAAACCGATCATCGCTGCGGTTGCCGGCTATGCGCTGGGGGGCGGGTGCGAGTTGGCGATGATGTGCGATTTCATCATTGCCGCCGACAACGCGAAGTTCGGACAACCGGAGATCAAGCTCGGAATCCTACCCGGTGCCGGCGGAACGCAGCGGTTACCCCGTGCGGTCGGAAAGGCAAAAGCGATGGACATGTGCCTTACTGCGCGCTTCATGGACGCGGAAGAGGCCGAACGTGCGGGGCTGGTGTCGCGGATCGTCCCCGTCGACCGATTGCTCGACGAGGCACTCTCTGCCGCGCAGACCATCGCCTCGTACTCACTGCCCGTGGTGATGATGGTCAAAGAGTGCGTCAACCGTGCGTTCGAAAGCTCGCTTGCCGAAGGGCTCCTCTTCGAGCGCCGCGTCTTCCATGCCGCGTTTGCGCTCGAAGACCAGAAAGAGGGCATGAAAGCGTTTCTGGAAAAACGCCCGCCCCAGTTCAAAAACCGCTGAGTTGTGCACTGCACAAAAAAATGTTGACTTTCTCCCGATGGGTCGATATAGTATGAATTGTTGCACTGCAACATTTTTGAACTCATCGGGAGGTATCGCCATGAACACGCAATTCATTGAACAACTCGCCAACAACCAGCGCAAAATTTCGGAAGCCTGGCTCGCCATCGCCAACCAAAACTTCGCGCTCGGCGAAAAGCTCACCAACATCACGCTCGAAATGCTGCGCGGCAACATGGAGCGTTTCGCGCAACAAAGTCAGGCGCTCGTGACGCAAAAAGATCCGCAAGCTGCGTGGCAAGAGGTGCAGAAATTCGTCACCAGCAACGTCGAAGAGCTGGTGAACCAGCAGCGTCAAGTCGCGGAGCTTTTGAAACAGCACCGCAACGAACTCAGCAAGGTCGCCGAAGAGCAGATCAACGCAATCAACAAAGAGATCGCGGAGCTCCTCGACAACCTGAGCAAATCGGCTCCTGCGGGTTCGGAAGTCGCGATCAACGCCGCGAAGTCGGCTTTGGCCGCTACGAGCGCTGCCTACGAAAACATTCAGAAAGCGTTCCAGCAGGTGAATGAAATCGTCGAAGCGAACCTCTCCGCCGCGGCGAACGCCGCGACCAAAGCGGTGAGCACCGCTGCGCAAACCGCGCAAAAAGCGCAACCGGCTGCGGGCGCGAAGAAGTCGGCGTAATGCGCGGCTGACACCACACCGGTTGTGGGGGTGCGTGCAGATCACCTGAGCGTTGCCCTCAGTTCCAGGATCCTCAACGCCCTGCTTCGTGCAGGGCGTTTTGTTTGGCAAAAGCGCCGCTCCTTTGTTAAGATTTCGCTTTTGTTGCGACGAACCGGCCATGCGTCTGAGATTGCTGTTGCTTGTTCCGTGCGCGCTTGCACTCACTGCCTGTGGCGTCAAAGGGCCATTGACCCTACCACCAAAACAAACGTCCGCACAAGCGGCCTTTGCAGAGGAAGCGCCGCTGGCATTCTCACCTACTTCGGCAGCCACGGCCCTATTTGCCCCATTGGAAGCAAACCACGATCATGACGCCTTCTGACCTTTTTCCCATGCCGACCCTCTCTCGCCGCAATGGGACGCTCACGTTGGAAGCGACCCCGTTGACTGTGATCGCGGAACGGTACGGCACTCCGTGCTACGTCTATTCCGAAGCAGCGATCCGCGCGGCGTGGGCAGCCTATCGCGAAGGTCTGCCCCCAGAAGCCGGTACGATCCATTATGCGGTCAAGGCAAACAGCAACCTGTCGATCCTGCGCCTTTTCGCCGAGCTCGGCGCGGGCTTCGACATCGTCTCGGGTGGCGAACTCGAACGGGTGGTCGCAGCAGGCGGAAAACCGGAAACGGTGGTCTTCTCCGGTGTCGGCAAAGCCGTCTGGGAGATCGAACGCGCACTCGAACTCGGCATTGGCGCGTTTCACGTCGAGTCGCTCCCCGAACTCGAACGCATCGCGACGATCGCGCAAGCGCACGGTGTCTCGGCACCGATCAGTTTCCGCGTCAACCCGGACGTCGACCCGAAAACCCATCCCTATATCGCCACGGGTCTGGCGCGTAGCAAATTCGGTGTCACTCTTGACGAAGCGCGCATCGGCTACCGACAAGCGATGGACCATCCCGCGTTGTCCGTGGTCGGGGTCGCCTGCCACATCGGCTCGCAACTGATTGACGACGCGCCACTCCTTGAGGCCGCGGAACGAATCCGTCGTTTTGTCGAAGAGCTCGCTGATGAGGGCATTCGGCTCACCACGATCGATCTCGGCGGTGGCATCGGGATTCGCTATCGCGACGAATCGCCGCTGGACGTCGCCCAAACGCTGCGTCGCCTGCGTGCGGTTTTCGCTGGTCGTCCCGAACGGCTCGCTGTCGAGCCCGGTCGCTCCCTCGTCGGTGCGGCGGGGCTGTTGCTCACCCGTGTCGAATACGTCAAAATCCGCGATGACCATACCTTCTTCGTCGTCGACGCCGCGATGAACGACCTGATGCGACCGGCACTCTACGAAGCGTGGCATGAGATCGTCCCGGTCGTCGACCGCCCCGAGTGTCCGCCGCGCACGGGCGACGTCGTCGGGCCGGTGTGCGAAACGGGGGATTTTCTCGGTCTCGACCGCACGCTCGCTGTCGCAGCGGGCGACCTGCTTGCCGTTCTCTGCGCGGGTGCCTACGGAATGGCGATGAGCTCCAATTACAATACCCGTCCCCGCGCCGCCGAGGTTTTGGTGCGCGACAGCAGCCACCAGCTCATCCGGCCCCGCGAGAAACGGGAGCAGCTGTGGGCAGACGAGTTCGCGCTGCTGCCCAACGCGTAAGGCGCGGCGTCCCGACGATGGCGAAAAAGGGGCCCCAGGCGCGCGCTCCACTTGCCTGCGCGCTTGCTTTTTTGCTGCTTCTCCTGCCCGAACTGCTACTTGCTGCGGGATTGCCCAGCGCGGTCGCCAAAACCCTTACCCAAGCGGGTATCCCCACCGAATCGCTCTCCGTCTGGATCGCGCCGCTTGACGGCCGCGACGGGCCAAAACTCTACTACCACGCGGACACCCCGCGCAACCCCGCTTCGGTGATGAAGCTCATTACTACCTTTGCCGCGTTCGAAACCTTTGGCGCGAGCGCACGATGGCAGGTCGTGTTGCAAACCCGTGCCGAATGGCAGGGAGAGACGCTCTATGGGACGCTTGAGCTCGTCCACGATGGCGATCCGGCGCTCACTGCCGAGCGGTTGTGGACGCTCCTTCGCACCGCGCGCGCGATGGGCATTCGCCGCATCGCGGGCTTTACCGTCACTGCGCCCGCGCTTCGCTTGCCGCCGTGGGATCCCAACGCCTTCGACGGACGGGGCGAAGCCCCCTATACCCAAGGGCCGGCTGCGGCGCTCGCGCACTTCAACGCGATCGTCGTAACCCTCACCCCGCACCCCGAGGGGAAACGGGTGATCGCCACCACCCACCCACCCCTTCCCGTGCCGCTCGATACCCAAGCCCTCACTGCAGTGCCAGGAAGCTGTCCGCAAGAAGCCCGCCATTTGGTCGCGGCAACGTTCCTCTCCAACCGCTTGGTGCTTTCTGGGCGCTACCCGGTTGCGTGCGGCTCTCAGACGTTGGCGCTCGCGCCGCCAGACCCGAACCGCTACCTCGAATGGCTCCTGACCGCGATCTGGGGGGAGCTCGGCGGCACGATCGACCCCAAATTGGCGCGCTCAGGAAGCGCACGTACCCCGTTTCGCATCGCGGTGAGCGAATCGCCGACCCTCACCGAAATCGCGTATCAGATGAACAAATGGTCGAACAACGTGATCGCGCGCCAACTCCTTGCCCTCATCGGGTACGAGACTGCGCCCGATGCTCCGGACCATGTCGCCGCCGGACGCGACGCGGTGTTGGCACTCCTGAAGGCGCGCGCAATCGACGACGGCCAGACGGTGATCGACAACGGCGCGGGGCTTTCGCGCACCGCGCGCATCACGGCTCGGACACTTGCGCAACTCCTCACCTATGTGGCGCACCAGAACTACGCCGCCGAATTTTTTGCCGGCCTGCCACGCCTAGGGGAAGACGGCACGGCACGACGGCGCTACCGCGACCATCCGCTTGCCGGTGACGCGCACGTCAAGACCGGGACGCTACGCGACGTACGGGCGCTTGCCGGGTATGCACGGGACCGCAACGGCAGGCCGTACGTGGTCGCGATCCTGCTGCAACACCCCAACGCGTCCGCTGCCGCTTCGGTTTTGCCCTTGCTCCTCGAGTGGTTGGCACAACACGGCTGACCACCGCACCGCGCAACGAAAAAACGCCAAACCCAGCGCTGGGTTTAGCGTTTTGCGAAGCACTTATCGGTGAGAAAAGACCCGCAGCGCGTTCGGATCGCGGGGCGCTGTGGCCGCGGGCGTGACGGCGCTATTGCGCGCCTTCTTCGGTTGTGGCGCCTTCCGTGGATGCCGCGCCGCGTTCCTCCTGCGCGACCCCTTTGAGCGAAAGTTTGATCCGGCCGCGATCGTCGGTCTCGAGCACTTTGACGCGGATTTTTTGCCCCTCTTTGACGTAATCGGAGACATTATTGACGCGCTCGTTCGCGATCTGTGAGATGTGCAACAGCCCATCGCGGCCGGGGAGGATATTTACGATCGCGCCGAAGTCGAGAATCTTGAGGACTGTCCCTTCGTACTCTTTTCCGACCTCGACTTCGGCGGTGATCGCCGCAATGCGCTCTTTCGCTGCGTCGATTCCAGCGGCACTCGAAGAGGAGATGGTCACGGTACCGTCTTCGGCGATCTCGATCACCGTACCGGTCTCTTCCTGCAGCGCCCGGATCACCGCCCCGCCTTTGCCGATCACGTCGCGGATCTTGTCGGGATGGATCTTGATCTGTGCCATGCGGGGCGCGTAGGCAGAGAGCTCACCGCGCGCTTCGCCCATCGCCTCCCGCATCAACCTGAGGATGTGCAGACGCGCCTCTTTGGCTTGCGCGAGCGCCACCTGCATGATCTCTTTGGTGATCCCTTGGATCTTGATGTCCATCTGCAGTGCGGTGACGCCATCCTCGGTTCCCGCAACTTTGAAATCCATATCCCCCAGATGGTCTTCATCGCCGAGGATATCGGTAAGCACCGCGAAACGGTTCCCCTCTTTGATGAGCCCCATCGCCACTCCTGCGACATGCTTCTTGAGGGGGACCCCTGCGTCCATCAGCGCGAGCGACGACGAACAGACGGTGGCCATCGAACTCGACCCGTTCGATTCGAGGATTTCGGAAACGACGCGAATCGTGTACGGAAACTCATCCTGGCTGGGGATGAGCGCTTTCAGCGCCCGTTTCGCGAGGTTGCCGTGGCCGATTTCACGCCGCTTGGGAACCCCGAAACGCCCGGTTTCGCCGGTCGAAAACGGCGGGAAATTGTAGTGGAGCATGAACGGCTCACGGTATTCGCCCGCCAGCGCGTCGATGATCTGCTCGTCGCGCCCGGTTCCAAGCGTTGCCACCGCCAGAGCCTGGGTTTCGCCGCGGGTAAACAAGCACGAACCGTGGGTGCGCGGCAACACGCCGACACGGATGTCGATGGGGCGCACGGTGCGGGTATCGCGCCCGTCGATGCGCGGTTCGCCCGCGAGGATGCGGCCGCGGACGATTGCCGACTCCAGGTCGAAAAGGATCGCGTTGATTTCGTTGAGGGACGGCATCGGCTCGAACGATTCGAGCACCGCTTGCGTCACCTCAGCGCGAATCGCCTTGAGCGCGTCGTTGCGCGCTTGCTTGGCGGGAATCGCAAACGCTGCCGAGAGCCGCTCATGCGCCAGTTCCTGGATGCGCGCTTTGAGCGCTTCGTTGGGCAGCGGCGGCTGCCAATCCCAAGCAGGCTTGCCCGCTTCGGCAACCAGTTCGCGGATCGCTTCGATCGCAACCTGCATCTGTTCGTGGCCAAAGACCACCGCGCCGAGCATCACCTCTTCGGGGAGCTCCTTTGCTTCCGACTCAACCATCAGCACCGCGTTTTCGGTGCCCGCGACGACGAGGTCGAGGGCGCTTGCTTTGAGCGCGCTTTGCGTTGGGTTGAGTACGTATTGGCCATTGATGTAGCCGATGCGGCATGCCCCCATGGGGCCTTGGAACGGAATCCCGGAAAGCGAAAGCGCGGCGCTGGCGGCGATCATCGCCGGAATGTCGCCGTCGATCTCGGGATTGAGCGACAGCACCTGGACGATCACCTGGACTTCGTTGGTGAAACCGTCCGGAAAGAGCGGACGAATGGGGCGGTCGATGAGGCGCGACGTCAAGGTCTCTTTTTCACTCGGTCGCCCTTCCCGCTTGAAGAAGCCGCCAGGGATACGCCCTGAAGCGTAAAACTTTTCCATATAATCGACGGTGAGCGGGAAGAAATCCTGCCCCTCTTTCGCCTCTTTCGCGGCGACGACGGTGGCGAGCACCACCGTTTCGTCCATGTCGACCAGCACGGCACCGCTTGCTTGGCGTGCCATTTCCCCCGTCTCGATGCGAACGGTGTGCTGGCCATAGGTAAAGGTTTTGCTGACTGCTTGTGGCATAGCGTTTTGTCTCTCCCGAAACCGAAGAGCCCTCGTCGGGGACGAGGGCTCTTCTTCGTATCAATAAGCGGTTACTTGCGCAGCCCCAGACGTTGAATCAGGGCAAGGTAACGGTCTGGGTCGGTCCGCTTCAGGTAATCCAAGAGCCGCCGACGCTGAGAGACCATTTTCAGCAGCCCACGACGCGAATGGTGATCTTTTTTATGGGTGGCGAAATGGTCCTGCAATCCGTTGATGCGGGCAGTAAGGAGCGCCACCTGGACTTCCACCGAACCGGTGTCGTTTTGGCCGCGACCGAATTCGGCAACGATTTTTGCTTTGGTTTCTTTATCCAGCATAACGGTACTCTTTCACATCCTCAAAGGTTCGGTTCCAGACAACGTCATTCCCGATGGCTTCAGGCAGCGTTGGCGAAGAATGCAATAGTTTAGCAACAACTCGCTTGGGCGACAAGACCCCAGCCTGCGGCTGCCATTCGCCGACCCCCAAAAAACGGTAACCGCTCCCGTCGCGCAGATAGACGCGAACCGATAGTGCCCGTTCCGTTGCGCGCAGTTGCACCCCGCTGTTTGATTGCGCTGCCAAGCGATGTGCATTCGTGCGCTCGCGAAGCGTCACCGGCTGCCCGTGCCGAAAACGCTCGGCCTGGGCCGAGTCCAGAGCGATTGCAGGCAGGTGGCGAACGAGGGTGTCGACCGGCAGCAGCCGCGCGCGCGCGTATTCCGAAGGAAGTGCGCACCACGCCGCCAGCGACAAAGCCGAGTCACACGAAAAAGGTCCCACCGCGTCGCGGTGCAGTCGATCGACGTGCGCCGGAGCGCCAAGGGCCGCGCCGATCGCTTCCGCGAGCACGCGGATATAGGTTCCTTTGCTGACGGTGGCAGAGAGCACCGCGCGTTGCGCCGCTTCGTCAAACGCAATACATTCAAGGCGGTGGATGGTCACCTGCCGCGGCTCCCGCGCCACCGTCACCCCTTCGCGCGCCAACCGATAGAGCGGTTTGCCGTCCCGTTTCAACGCCGACACCATCGGGGGAATCTGTTCGATCTCGCCGAGGAAACGGGGCAATACCGCGTGAAGCGCCGCTTCGGTCACCGAAGTCTCCGCAGTGCGCACGACCGCGCCCGTTGCGTCGCCGGAGTCGGTCGCCACACCAAAAACCACGCGAAAGGTATAGGTCTTGTCGGCCTCCAACCACGCTTGGGCAAATTTGGTCGCTTCGCCGAACGCGATCAGCAAAAGCCCCGTCGCCATCGGGTCGAGCGTTCCACCGTGCCCCGCCTTCTGAGCGGCCAGATGGCGCCGCAGTTGCTGCAACGCGTGATTGCTCGAAACGCCTTCTGGCTTATCTAGGAGCGCAACCCCGTCAATCGCGTCGCTCTGTCGCGCCATCATCGCGCTTCCCTGCGTCAGCCGTTGGCGCTGCGTCGCTGGCGCGCCGTTCGGCCGCAACACGGTCGATGAGTTGCGTGAGCGCAACGCCGCGCTCAATCGACGTGTCGTAAAGAAAATGGAGTTGGGGCACCTTGTAGGTGGTGAGGCGCTTCGCCAAATGCTGGCGGAGAAACCCTTTGGCGCGTTCAAGCCCGACAATCGCCTCGCGGACCCGTTCCGCTCCTTCCCAGCTGGAGAGGTACACCTTCGCGTGCGCGAGATCGTTCGAGACCTCGACTGCGGTAATCGTGACCACGCCAACGCGCGGGTCTTTAACCTCGCGCCGGATGAGTTCGGCCAGGTGCTGTTGAATCGCATCCGCAACGCGTCGGGCGCGGGGAAAGTCCTTGGGCATCGATCGCTCCTTACAGCGTGCGCGCAACCTCTTTCACTTCGAAGACCTCGATCTGGTCCCCCTCTTGGATCTCCTGGAAGTTCTTGATCGAAAGCCCACACTCATAGCCTGCTTTGACTTCGCGCACGTCTTCCTTGAACCGTTTGAGCGAATCGAGTTCGCCTTCGTAGATCACCACGTTGTCGCGCAACACCCGAACGCGGGCGCTGCGGCGCACCACCCCTTCGAGGACGTAGCACCCAGCGACGGTCCCCACTTTCGGCACGCGGAAGGTCTGGCGCACTTCGACAAGCCCCAGGGTCTCTTCCTTGCGCTCGGGCGAAAGAAGCCCAGCCATCGCCGCCTTGACCTCGTCGACCGCATCGTAGATGATGTTGTAGTAGCGGATGTCGACGTCGTAGGTCTCGGCCAGTTTGCGGGCGTTTGCGTCAGCCCGCACGTTGAAGCCGATGATCACAGCACCGGAAGCCTGCGCCAAGTTCACGTCGCTTTCGGTGATCCCGCCCACGCCGGAGTGGACCACCTGCACCTGCACTTCGTCGGTGGAGAGCTTGGTGAGCGCTTGGGCAAGCGCCTCGGCAGAACCTTGAACGTCGGCTTTGACGATGATCGGCAATTTCTTGACATCGCCCTGCCCCATCTGGTCGAAGAGATTTTCCAGTTTGAGGGCTTGACTCTTCGCCAGCTTCTGCTCACGGTACTTCCCTTGACGGTAGAGGGCGATCTCCCGCGCTTTGCGTTCGTCCGGTAGGACGTAGAACGCCTCACCCGCTTGCGGCACCTCTTCAAGCCCCAGGATCTCCGCGGGCATCGACGGCCCTGCTTCGTCGATTTGCCGTCCGGTTTCGTCGAGCATCGCGCGCACCCGACCCCAGGTGGCGCCCGCCAAGACGACGTCCCCTCTGCGCAGCGTCCCGCTTTGCACCAGCACGGTGGCAACCGGCCCGCGGCCGCGGTCGAGCCGCGCTTCGATCACCAGTCCTTTCGCGGGGCCCGTTTTCGGCGCTTTGAGTTCGAGGACCTCGGCCACCAACAGGATCGACTCCAGGAGTTCGTCGATGCCTTGCCCGGTCTTCGCCGAAACATTGACGAAAATGGTGTCCCCACCGTACTCTTCCGGAATCACCCCTTCGGCGACCAGCTCCTGACGGACCCGGTCGGGGTTCGCTTCCGGTTTGTCGATCTTGTTCACGGCGACGACGATCGGTACATTGGCCGCTTTGGCGTGGTGGATCGCCTCCCGGGTCTGGGGCATGACGCCGTCATCCGCCGCAACGACCAGGACGACGACGTCGGTTGCCTGCGCTCCACGGGCGCGCATCGCGGTAAACGCCTCGTGGCCCGGGGTATCGAGAAAGGTAACCACCCCTTTTGGCGTTTCGACGTGGTACGCGCCGATGTGCTGAGTGATGCCCCCCGCTTCACCCGCCGCGACCTTGGTGCGGCGAATGAAGTCCAGAAGCGACGTCTTACCGTGGTCGACGTGCCCCATCACCGTGACGACCGGAGGCCGCGGTTCGGGCGTCCGGTCGAGTTCGGCGCCAAAGGTCTCGAGGAACGCATCAGGGTCGTCGAGTTTCGCGGCAACCGCTTTGTGCCCCATCTCTTCGACGGCGAGCATCGCGGTCTCTTGGTCGAGCACCTGGTTGATCGTCGCCATCACCCCCAATTTCATCAACGTCTTGATGAGGTCGACCGCTTTGACCGCCATCGCGTGCGCCAACTCGGCAACCGTGATCGTTTCGGGCACATGGATTTCCCGCACGACCGGTTCGGTCGGTGCTTGAAAACCGTGTTCTTCGTCGCGCTGCTGACGTTTGTTGCCCTTCTTCTTGCTTCCTTTCCCTTTCCAGCCGCTCTCGCCATCGTCAAGCGCGCGCACCTTGAGGCCACCCTTGCGGTTGGCCCGCTCTTCGCGCTCTTTCTCTTTGGTTTTCTTGCCCTTCTCTTTTGCCTTCTTGGCCGTTTCCGTCGCGGTAACTGGCGTCACCTCTTGCAAAGCGTCATTGTCTGCACTAGGCTTGTCCTCCTCTGCGGCACCCTTTTCGGCAGCTTCGGCTTGTTTGGCTGCCTGCCGCGCCGCTTCGCGCGCCCGACGTTCGCGCAGTTCCGCTTCCTGAATCGCGCGCAGTTTCGCTTGCCGCTCGGCTTCTAGTCGGCGCCGTTCGAGCTCTTCTGGCGACAAGACCGGGTGCAAGGTTCGATCCTTCGCAACCGGTTCACCCGGCTTTGCCTCTGCCCCTTTCTGCGCTTTCGCTTTGCGCTTGACGCTGCTGGTAGCAGGCTGAGCGACCGGCTGCGCCTTGCCAACCGCTTCCGGGGGTTCGAGGGCAGGTTCTGGTCGCGCTGCCTCGTTGGGTTCGGTCGATGCCGCGTTGGCGGATACATCGTTCCCACCCTCCTGTGGCGGTCTCGCCTTCTCAGCGGCCGATACGGTCGCGTGCGCCGTTTCCGTTTGGGCTGTCTCCGAAGCGCGCACGGGTGACTCGGAGGCGCTTGGCGCCGCTAAGGGGGTTTCGCCAGCGCGCAGCGCTGCTTCCACCTTCGCTTTTTCTTCCTGAGTCTTCGCAAGGAGCGCTTCTTTCTTCACCAAGACCCGTTTTTTGCGCACTTCGACCTGAACCGTGCGGGCGCGGCCAGACGCGTCAGTGGCACGGATCGCGGTGGTCTCCTTACGCTTGAGGGTGATGCGCTTCTCATCCCCAGCGCCATGTTGGCGTTTGAGGTAATCGAGCAGTTTGGCTTTGTCGTCTGCGGTAAGCGGACTTTCGGGCCCTTCGGCGGAGACTCCGGCTTCGCGAAGCTGGGTAATGAGTTTGGCGACGGGAACGCCCAGCTCTTGCGCAAATGCTTTGACGTTTTCGGTATCCATGGCGGCTCCTCCCTTATTCGAACCAGTGGGCGCGCGCCTGGCTGATCAGCGATGCAGCCCGCTCAGCGTCGATCCCTGTGATCTCGACCAATTCGTCGGTTGCCAGCTCGCCCAGATCGTCGCGCGTGACGATGCCGGATTTGGCCAGTTTGACCGCGATTTGACGATCCATCCCTTCCAATGCCAACAACTCGGGCTCCAGTTTCTCGATCGCCTCCTCTTCGGCGATCGCGTCGGTAAGCAACGCGTTGCGCGCGCGCTCACGCAACGCTTGGACGATCTCCTCATCGAGCCCTTCGATCTCCAAGAGCTCCGCAATCGGAACGTACGCAACCTCTTCGAGCGTGGTAAACCCTTCGTCGATCAAGAGATCGGCCAGATCGTCGTCGACGTCGAGTTTTTCCATGAAGAACTGGCGCAACGCCTGCCGCTCCGCCTCTTTGCGTTCGCGCGACTCCGATTCGCTCATCAGGTTGATCGTCCAGCCGGTGAGCTCCGAGGCGAGCTTGACATTCTGCCCGCCACGACCGATCGCGATCGCCAAATTGGCATCATCGACCACGACGTCCATCGCGTGCTTCTCTTCGTCGACGACGATCGAAACCACTTCTGCGGGCTGCAGCGCAGCGATCACGAATTGCGCCGGGTCCGGCGACCAGACGATGATGTCGATGTGCTCCATCGCGATCTCTTGCCGCACCGCCATCACGCGCGTCCCTTTCATTCCGACGCACGCCCCCACGGGATCGAGCCGCGGGTCATGCGAATGGACCGCGATCTTCGAGCGTAGGCCCGGGTCGCGTGCACACCCTTTGATCTCGATAATCCCTTCTTCGATCTCCGGCACCTCCAATTCGAAGAGCGCGACGACAAATTCGGGCGAACTGCGCGACAAGATGATCTGCGGGCCCCGCCCCTGACGGTCGATCCGTTTGACCACCGCCCGCACGCGGTCGCCGACGCGCAACGCTTCGCGCGGGATCATCTCTTCCCGCGGCAGCAGCGCCTCCAACCGACCGATCTCGACAAAGGCGTTTCCCCGCTCCATGCGCTTGATCACGCCAGTGACCAGGCGATCGTCGCGCTCAAGGAACTCTTTGAGCATCTGCTCGCGTTCCGCGTCGCGAATCTTCTGCAAAATGATCTGTTTCGCGGTCTGCGCGCCGATGCGCCCAAGTTCGACCACCGGGATCTCTTCTTCGTAGTAGTCGCCGGGTTTGATGTCTGGTTTGAGCTCGCGAGCGTCGATCAGACCCATTTCCCGCTCGTCGTTCTTGACTTCGGCATCGGGCAGCACCAGCCAACGGCGCCACGCGCGATAGGTGCCGTGCTCGCGATCGATCTCGACCCGCACGTCGGCGTCTTCATGCAGATGCTTTTTCGTGGCCGAGGCGAGCGCCGCTTCGAGCGCGGAAAAAACCACTTCCTTCGTGACATTTTTTTCGTGCGCCAACGCATCGGCCAAGAGCAACATTTCCCGACTCATCGCAACGTCCTTTCCCTCATTCTTTTCACTCGAAGCGCGGGACCAAGCGCGCTTTGTCCAGCATATCCCACGCGACCACGACCGCAACGCCGTCGTCCAGCATCAAGGTCACCGCTTGGTCGGTAACCTGGGCGATCTGCCCGACGAAATGACGCCGCCCGTCGATCGCCTCCCGGGTGCGCAACTGCGCCCGTTCTCCCAGGAATCGGGCAAAATGGGCCGGCTTTTTCAACACCCGGTCGAGCCCGGGGGAAGAGACCTCCAGTCGGTCGTAGTCGACCCCTTCGACCTCGAAGAGGTGTTGCAGCTGGTTGCTCACCCGCTCACAATCGTCGAGCGTGATCCCCGTGGGGGCGTCGATGAAGACGCGGATGAGCCGCCCCCGCGGGCTCAATTCCAAATCCAGCAGCTCGTAGCCAAGCCCTTCGGCTACGCGTTCGATCATCTGTTCCAGGTTCATAAGAGTCACAAACAAAAAATGGGCGTTATCGCCCATTTTCCGAAAAAGAGACGGAAACGGCGAAGCGGCACTTGGCCCCTTCGACAATCGTTATTATGATAACTCGAATCGCGACAAAAGGCTAGCCTATCCAGCGACGCGCATTGGCAAAGAGCCGATACCAGGGGCTTTTCTCGCCAAGCCCCTCGGGTGCCCAGCTCCACTGCACCGTTCGGAATGCCCGCTCGGGGTGCGGCATCAGAATCGTGAACCGTCCGTCCGCTGTCGTGAAGCCGTTGAGCCCCCCCGGCGAGCCGTTGGGGTTGAACGGGTAGCGCTCGGTGGCGCGGCCATAATGGTCGATGTAGCGAATCGTTGCCAACGCCTGATGTTGCCGATCGGGATCCTCCCAATGCGCCCGACCCTCCCCGTGGGAGACGACGATCGGTAGCCGCGCCCCGGCCATATCGGTAAAGAGGATCGAGGGGCTGGGTAGTACCTCGACCATCGCGAAACGCGCTTCGAACCGTTCGGAACGGTTCGCGACGAACTTCGGCCAGTGTTCCGCTCCCGGGATGATCGGCGCAAGGTGCGCCATCATCTGACAGCCGTTGCAGATCCCGAGCGCAAAGGTATCCGGGCGGGCAAAAAATTCGGCGAACTGCGTTTTCAGCGCCTCATTGAAGAGGATTGCCGTAGCCCAGCCACGTCCGGCGCCCAGCACGTCACCGTACGAAAACCCGCCGCACGCGGCAAGCCCTACGAACTCGCGCAGATGGCGCCGCCCCGCGATGAGGTCACTCATCGTCACGTCGACCGCTTCAAACCCTGCCGCGTCGAATGCGGCGGCCATCTCGCGATGGCTATTTACCCCCTGTTCGCGCAGGATCGCGACCCGCGGACGCACGCCAGTGGCGATGAGCGCAGCGGCGGGATCTTCGTCGGGGTCGAAGGTGAGGACGCAATGAAGCCCCGGATCTTGGGCATCGCCCAACGCCTCGAATTCGGATTCGGCACAGACTTCGTCGTCACGGAGCCGCGCGATGCGTCGGCTCACTTCGCTCCAACGCTGCCACAGCACGGTTCGCTTCTCGTGAAAAAGCAGCGCCCCTTCCAGCCAGATGCGCAATTCGTCGTAAGTATTGAGGGTGCCGACGAAATGGAACGTCAGCCGATGCTGCTGCAAAATCGCGAGCACCGCGTCGCGATCGCTGCGGCGAATCTGCACAAGCGCCCCAGGCGCTTCGCTAAAGAGCGCGGCAAGCGCCGCGTCGTTGCGCCGCCCAGCCACCGTGTCGTTGCGCTTGGTGTAGTCGATGTCGTGCGTGGCGCGGTCATACGCCAAGGTATCGAGCTGCAGCGTCACCCCGACACCCGAAGCGAACATCATCTCGGCCGCGGTCGCGAGCAGCCCGCCATCGGAGCGGTCGTGGTAAGCCAGGATCAGGTCGTTTGCTTTGAGCGCTTGCAACGCCTCCCAGAACGCCACGAGGGTTTCCGGCGCGCAGTCAGGGGGGGTTTCCCCTTGCGAATCGAACACCTGCGCGAGAATCGAGCCACCCAAGCGGTTGCGCGCGCCGTCCAAGTCGATCAGCAATAGCTCGGTTTCGGGGGTGTCGCGATCGAGCACGGGAGTAAGCGTCCGCCGAACGTCGGTGACCGCAGCAAATGCGGTGCAGATCAGGGAAACGGGTGCGATCACCGCTTTCGCTTCCCCCGTTTCAGGGTCGTGCCAGACCGTTTTCATCGACAGCGAATCTTTGCCCACGGGGATCGCAAGACCGGACGCGACGCAGAAGTCGCGCGCCGCCTCTACGGCGCGGTAAAGGTTCGCGTCTTCGCCACGATGCCCTGCTGCGGCCATCCAGTTTGCGGAGAGTTTCACCGTGGTAAGCGGTCCGCGCACGTCGGCAGCCGCCAGATTGGTGACCGCCTCGGCAATCGCCAGGCGAACCGACGCCGCAGGGTCGTTGATCGCAACGGGCGTTCGTTCGCCCATCGCGATCGCTTCACCGCCGAACCCGACGAAATCGGCAGCGGTCACCGCGACGTCGGCAACCGGTACCTGCCAGCGCCCCACCAGTTGGTCGCGCGCGGTCAATCCCCCGACGGTGCGGTCACCGATCGTGATCAGGAACTTCTTGCTCGCCACTGCGGGGTGAGCGAGGACTCGCATCACCGCGTCGCGCAGATCGATGGTGGTGAGGTCAAAGGGGGGCAAAAAAATGGTGCGACTTGCCACCACCCGTTTCATGCGCGGGGACTTACCCAGCAGGATCTCCATTGGGAGCGCAACTGGATCGTTAGCGAAGAGGCGGTCATGCACGCGGAGCATCCCATCCTCGGTCGCTTCGCCGACGACCGCGAACGGGCACCGTTCCCGCGCACAAATCGCCGCGAACCGCTCCAGTTGCGTCGGATCGATCGCCAGCACGTACCGCTCTTGCGCCTCGTTACACCAGATTTCACGCGGGCTCATCCCGGGCTCTTCGATGGGCACCTCGCGCAACTCGATCGTAGCACCCAGTCCCGCCCCATCGACCAGTTCGGGAAGGGCGTTCGAAAGGCCCCCGGCACCCACGTCGTGGATCGAGAGAATCGGGTTCTCTGCCCCCAAGGCCCAACAACGGTCGATCACCTCCTGACAACGGCGCTGCATTTCCGGGTTGTCACGCTGCACCGACGCGAAATCGAGTTCCGCGTCGTTCGCGCCCGTAGCCATCGACGAAGCCGCACCGCCCCCGAGACCGATGAGCATCCCCGGCCCACCCAACTGCACCAGGAGCGTTCCGGGCGCAAAACCGACTTTGTGGCTCTGTTCCGCAGCGATCGCGCCCAAACCGCCTGCGATCATGATCGGTTTGTGGTAGCCGCGCACCTCGCCTTGGACTTCGCGCTCGAACGTACGGAAATAACCACACAGATTGGGACGCCCGAATTCGTTATTGAACGCCGCGGCACCCAGCGGCCCTTCGATCATGATCTCGAGCGGCGACGCGATCCGATCGGGCTTGCCGTAGGGTTTTTCCCACGGTTGGACGAAATCGGGCAAGTGCAGGTTCGAGACGGTAAACCCAACCAACCCCATTTTCGGGGAAGCGCCACGGCCGGTCGCCCCTTCGTCGCGGATCTCACCGCCTGCCCCCGTCGCGGCGCCCGGATAGGGAGAGATCGCGGTGGGGTGGTTGTGGGTTTCGACCTTGCCCAGATAATGGGTGACCATTTCGTGCGCGCACCAGACCCCTTCCGAATCCGGAAACCACCGCGCCACGGTTCGTCCGGTGAAAATCGCCGCGTTGTCGGCGTATGCGACCACCGTCCCCTCCGGATGGGCTGCGTGGGTATCTCGGATCATCGCAAAGAGCGACTGCGCCATCGGCCGGCCGTCGATCACCCACTCGGCGTTGAAAATCTTGTGACGGCAATGCTCCGAATTGGCTTGCGCGAACATCGTCAGTTCGACGTCGGTAGGATCGCGCCCCAGTTCGGTGAAAGCAGCGAAGAGGTAATCGATCTCGTCTTCGGAAAGCGCGAGCCCCCATTCGCGATTCGCCCGTTCGATCGCGGCACGCCCTTCGGTCATCACCGGCGCGGTAGCGAGTGGTTTCGGGGAATAATGGGCAAAGAGCGCCTCCCCTGCCTCCGAGTCCTTTAGAATCGATTGCGTCATCCGATCGTGGAGCAATGCGGCAACGCCAGCTTGTTGCTCGGGGGTCAAGCTCTCCCATTCGGCGACGCGAATCGCCGTACCGTGTTCGATGCGCTTCACCGCGGTCAACCCACACTGATGCAGAATTTCGGTGGCCTTCGACGACCACGGTGAAATCGTCCCCAGCCGCGGCGCCACCAGAAACCCTGCGCTCCAACCGGGCACTTTTTGCCGTTCTGCCTGCAAAATTTGGGTCAAACGCGCTTCCAGCAACGCTGCATCCCCGTGGTCCGGCGCCAATTCCAGCCAATACCACGCATACGCGGTCACCGTCACACGGGTGCCCACCGCACGCGACACGCGCGCACTCGCGCTCGCTTCACGCGCCGCAGACCAAATAGGGGAACCCAGGAAATGCCAAATCGTCAGTGCAGAAGCGGGCATCGCAAAACGCCTTTCACAGAATCCGTTGCCATCAACCGCAATTGTACGCGGTTCTTTCGTTACAATGAGAATAGGCCCAACCACACAAGGAGACAACCATGACTGGAAAAGCGCTGCAACCGATCCCGTTCCCCCAAAAGCCCTTCCTGTTGCAACCGCCGCGCGCCGATCGGCCGGCTACGCTCAACGCCCCGGCGATCGAGGTGCTGACCGATTTTTCCCGGACACCGCCGGTGGTCACCACCCCGGAAGAGTCGGTGGTAGACGCCGAGCAGCGGATGATCCGCCGTGGCGTGCGTTCCGTACTGGTCCTCAACGCAGAGGGACGAATCGTCGGCATTCTCACCGCTGCCGATATCTTGGGCGAAAAGCCACTGCGTTTCGCGCAAGACAACAATCTGGCCCCCACGGAGGTTCGTGTCGGGGATATCATGACCCCGATCGAGAAGATGGATGCGCTGACCTTCGAGCAGGTCAGTCGCGCAACGGTTGCCGATATCGTCGCGACGCTTCAGGCCTTGGGGCGCCAACATACGCTGGTCGTCGAAAAGCGTGACAGTGAATGGGTGGTGCGCGGCATCTTCTCCTCGACCCAAATCGCGCGCCAGCTCGGTACCGAAGTGCCAATCCTCGTGAAAGCCCGCACCTTCGCCGAAATCGAAGCGGAATTGAAGTGATCCGCTCGCTCCTCGTCTCGGCACTGCTCTTTTTGGGGGTCGGTTACGGGCTAGGTACGCTTCCGGCAAACGAGACGCTCTTTCGCGTCATCAACCAAGGCGCCGCGGGTTTGCCCGCCTCTTTTTGGGCAACGCTCACCAACCTGGGCGCGACGAGCGTCGCGGTGGCGCTGCTGGTTGCCGTCACCCCCTGGTCGATGCGACCGTTGTGGCTCGCGGCACTTGCGGCCCTTCCTACGACGCTGCTCGTCCATGGCCTCAAAAAGGCGGTCGCAGCCCCTCGCCCCGCCGCGGTTCTCGAGCCGCAGCAGATCGTCTGGTTCGACCTGCTCCCCAAAAGCGGCGCGTTTCCGTCCGGTCATACCGCAACCGCTGTCATTCTGGGCGGGGCGCTCCTTTGCGGATTTGCTGTGCGTCGTAAGCGGGTGGCGGCTCAACAACGCACTCTGCCCGAGGCAAGGATCTGGCTCATTGGCGCGGGGTTTGTCTTGCTGGTTTTCGCGATCGCGTTGTCGCGGGTCGCCGTTGGTGCCCACTGGCCCAGTGACGTGATCGGCGGGCTCGGCGCGGGGCTCTTTGGCTTGACCGTTGCCGCTTTTCTGATTCGCCGTTTTCCCGAACCATCCCCACAAACGACCCGATTTTTGCTCGTCGGAGGGCTTGCGACGGCTGCCTACGCCCCTTTCGACCACGCAATTTATCCCAGCGGCGCCGCGCTCGTCTGGGTGGTTGCGCTCGCGGCGTGGGTCGGCGCCATACGGCGTTTTGGGGGGCAGTAGTGGGCCGAGCAGTTCGCATGATGGTCGCGATCGCCGTCACCGTCGGGTTGGCGGCGTGGTTCTTCCACCAGTACCACGACGCGGTCACCACCGCGCCTTGGCAGCAGTGGAACCTGCGCGATTTCGCTGGTCCTGCACTTCTCATCGTCGCAAGCCACCTGCTGCGTGCGGCGCGCCTCCATGCGGAACTGCGCGCGCTCTCTTTTGCTGCCTGTTGGCGACTGCTTGCGTACCATACCTTCTGGGTCAATATCCTGCCGATGCGCAGCGGCGAGATGGCGCTGCCGTTGCTCCTGGCGCGACACCACCAGGTTCCACTCGTTCGCGCGACCGCAACCCTTTTGTGGCTGCGCGTGCAGGATCTGATGGTGCTCATCCTCCTGGCAGCGATTCTCTGGCCTGAACTCCCCTTGTTCGTCCGTTTGGGTATCGTCGCACTCCTCGTTGTAGCCCTCCTGCTTCTGCCCTTTTGGCTGGCGCTCGTGGAACGGTTGCGTTGGCCGTGGCTTGAACGCTTCATCGCCGCGCTGCACATCGCGATTACCCATTCCCACTCTGTCTGGCATTGGACGATTGCCAATTGGTGTGTCAAAATCGCGGCGGTCGGGTGGCTTCTCGCTGCACTGCTGCCACTCGACGGTTTCGCAGCGTTGGGTGGCGCATTGGCCGGAGAACTCGCGGCGATTCAACCCGTTCAAGGCATTGCCGGATTTGGTCCTTATGAGGCGGCAGTGGCTGCGCTGTGCCAAACGTTTTATGCGATCCCCCTCGCTTCTGGCGTCGTGGCGGGGTTTGCCGCACACCTGCTGCTGTTGGCCGTGAGTACACTCATGGCGTTTTTGGCTTGGATCGGAAACCAATGAATTTGCCCGAACACCGTCTGTCGATCGTGGTCCCGTTCTACAACGAAGAAGAGAACATCGCGCCGTTGGTGGCGCAAGTGCATCAAGCGTTAGCCAACTACCCCCATCCGTGGGAGCTGATCCTGGTCGACGACGGCTCAACCGACCATACGTTGGAACGCATCATTGAAGCGCAGCAACACTACGGCGGTCACGTCCGACTGGTTGCGTTGCAACGCAATTTCAAACAGACCGCTGCAATGCAAGCCGGCATCGATGCCGCACGCGGCGACGTGATCGTCACGATGGATGGCGATCTGCAAAACGACCCGGCGGATATCCCCAGACTTGTGGGCCGCCTGCTCAGCGAAGAGCTCGATCTCGTCTCCGGTTGGCGCAAAGAGCGGAAAGACGACTTTCTGCTGCGCACGTTCCCCTCGCGCCTCGCCAATGCGCTGATCGGACGGATCACCGGCGTCAAACTCCACGATTACGGGTGCAGCTTGAAGGCCTACCGCGCCAGCGTTCTGAAAAATGTCACACTCTATGGCGAAATGCACCGCTTCATCCCGGCGTGGATGGCCACGGTCACGCACCCGCGTCGCATCGCAGAAGAAGTGGTGACACACCACCCCAGGCGTTTCGGTCAATCGAAATACGGACTGTCGCGCACGTTTCGCGTGATTCTCGATCTGTTGTTCGTCTATTTCTTCATGCGCTTTCGCACTCGCCCCGGCCACTTCTTCGGCGGCATCGGCATTGCGGTCGCTGCGCTGGGCGGTCTGATCTTGACTTATCTCTTGGGTGTCAAACTTTTTCTGGGGGAATCGATCGGCGGGCGACCGCTTCTTCTTGCCGGTTTTTTCTTGGTTTTGAGCGGCGTGCAGTTCCTCACCACCGGGGTGCTTGCCGAAATGCTCACCCGGGTCTATCACGAATCGGGAGAGCGAACGCAGTACCAGGTGCGTACGATCACCCCCACGGATGCCGAAGCGGGGTGGCATAAGCCCGCGCAGTCTGAACCGAAAACGAACGATCCCGCACACGGAGTCGCATCCGTATGAACGGACGGATTGGGTTTTGCCCCGAACCGGTGGCAACGTCGCTGCGCGTCCGTAGCGTCTGGGCGCTCTTGCTGCTCTCCCTGGTCGTTGGTTTCGTCTTTTTTGCCCATTTGGGAGGGTACCCGCTCTTCGATGTCGATGAAGGGGCATTTGCTGAAGCGACGCGAGAAATGGTCGCGAATGGTGACTACGGCTTCCCCGTGCTCGACGGCGCTCCGCGGTTCGACAAACCCATCCTCATTTACTGGCTGCAAGCGGTAGCGATGACGCTTTTTGGCGTCGAGACGTGGAGCGCTCGCTTCCCTTCTGCCGTCGCTGCAGTCCTTTGGGTCTTCGCTACCTGGCATTTCGCCCGCCATCGCTTCGGTGACCGCCCGGCGTTCCTAGCCGCCGCGATTTTGGCCACCGCAATCGGCCCGTGGGCGATCGGTCGCGCGGCAACTGCCGATGCGTGGTTGAATCTTTGGCTGGCGCTTGCTGCGTTCGACGCTTGGCGCCACATCGAGTCGCACCGCCGCACACCACTTGTTCGGGCCTATTTGTGGATGGCGCTTGGCTTTCTCACCAAGGGCCCCGTCGCGGTGCTCGTTCCTGGAGCGGCGGTACTCCTGTATTGTGCCGCTCAAGGCAATTGGCGCCGTTTTTGGGCGATGCTGCGCAACCCGATCGGTTGGCTGGTGTTCCTTGGGGTCGCCCTTCCCTGGTACGGTTACGCGTTGTGGCGTGAAGGGTGGGCGTTCGTCGAAGGATTTTTCCTCAAGCACAACGTGCAGCGTTTTGCCGACACCTTGGAACGACATGGCGGCGATTGGTGGTATTTCCTCGCGGTCACACCGCTTCTCCTCGCACCGTGGACCTTCCTGCTCCTTCCCGCCCTCACCCGGATATGGGCCGACCGCACCGTGGCGCTACGCCGTTTTCTCTGGTTCTGGGCGGTTTTCGTCGTGATCTTCTTTTCGTTGGCCCAGACGAAACTGCCCCACTACGCTCTCTACGGCATCACTCCGCTCGCCCTTTTGCTCGCCAATCACCAGGACCATGCCCGTGGGAAATGGTTGGCGACCGTCCCCGTGCTTTCGGCGCTCATCGTCGTGATCACCGCAACCCTTCCTGCGCTGCTGGTCGAAGTGGCGCAACGCTCGGATCGACTCTCCCCCTTCCACCAAGCGCTCGCCGCGGGCGCTTTCGAAGCGTGGCCCGTTGAAGCGTACCTCGCTGCGGGTGCGGCACTGCTGCTCATCGTTGCGTTTTGGCGCTGCCAATCACTGCTCAGCTCCGAGATCAGCGCACTCCTGAGTGCCGCGGTGGCGTCTCTCTGGCTTGCGTTCCGTCTGTTACCGTGGGCCGGGGAGGTGCTTCAAGGCCCCATTTACCGCGCGGCGGTTGCCGCGCAGGGGCAACCGGTGGTCAATATCGGGCTACGCGCGCCGAGTTTCAGTTTTTACCGTCAAGCGATCACGCCGAAACGGCCGCCCGCCCCCGGCGAGTGGTTCGTGACTCGGATCGACCGACTGCCGGAATTCCCCTATACGCTTCGTTTCGAGGCGCGTGGTGTCGTGCTGGGAGAACGCACGCAATGAAGCTGCGCCCGTTGCGCGTTACCCTGACGTTCGTTGCAATCGCTGCGCTCGCCACATTTACCCTACTATGGATCGCGCCGCCCCCACCTGCCGATTGGGAAGCCGCGCCACCGTGGCATGCCCGACAAAACGGTGCGTACTGGCAAGTCATGGGATGGACGCTGGGCGCCACCACGCCCGAACAGGTCGCGAAACGGCTCGGCAGCGACGTGCAGTGGGCGATTCTGCGTCGACCCGAGCAACCCGTCGTACTCGAAGGCTGGGTACCTGAGTTCGCCGTTCAGGGGCTAACGGGAAAATTGCTGCTCCAATTCGAACTGCCGGAACCGCTGCAAGCGCTCGCCGAAGCCGAAGGACGGGGCGCCGAAATCACGGCAAGCGGCAACCTGCGACGCGAATTCGACCCCTTGCACCAGAGCGACCCCCGCTGGCGACAGGCAACACAGTTGCAACTGCTCACCTTCCTACCGAGTGTGCGCATCGATGCCGCAACCCTCGAAGCGCGCTTCGCTGCGCTGGGAACAGCGCCACACCGCTGGCAAGACGAAACGCAGGCGTCGCACTGGCTCTATGCGCTTTCCTGCGCCGCACCTTGTACGCCCTTGGGCGTCCATATTGCATTACCGGCTGAAAACGGTCGCCCGGTGATCGAGTACGCGCTCCTCGAACGGTTCGCTGCGCTCCTCCCTTCTTGATTTTCCCGCCTTTTTCGTTATAATGCGCTGCTTTCCCAACTAACGATTAGGAATCGACTCTCATGGTGGTGATTCGTCTTGCCCGTGGCGGCGCGAAAAAGCGCCCGTTCTATAGCGTCGTCGTTACCGACTCGCGCAATCGGCGTGACGGTCGTTTCATCGAGCGTGTCGGCTTCTACAACCCCGTGGCCTCTGGCAACGAAAAGCCGCTGTCGCTCAATCTGGAACGCGTCGATTATTGGGTAAGCAAAGGGGCGCAGCTTTCTGACGCCGTTGCGCGCTTGGTGAAGCAAGTCCGCCGCGCTGGCTAACTCGTTTTCGTATCGCTGCAATGAGCGAGGTCATCGTACTCGGACGACTTACCTCGCCCTTTGCGATCAAAGGCTGGTTCAAACTCCACCCTTTCGGCGACGACCCCGAATCGTGGCAGGCAATGCCACAGTGGTGGGTGTCGCCGGAGAGCGGCGCGCCACTCGATGCGTGGCAGCAACTGACCTTAGAAGCGCTAACCCCACATGGAAAGGGGTGGATCGTCAAATTTCAGGAAATTTCCGACCGCACTGCTGCGGAAGCGTACCGTGGCTGGTACGTCGGGGCGCCGCGTTCCGCACTGCCCGAACCCGAAGCCGACGAATTTTACTGGGGCGATCTCGTCGGCTGTAGGGTCGAAACTCCAAAGGGCGAGGTGTTGGGCGTGGTGATAGAGCTCATTTCGGCCGGTGCGCACGATGTCTTGGTCGTGCGCAATGACAAGAAAACGCACCTCATCCCGTTCGTCCGCGCCTATGTCCCCACGGTGGATCTCAACGAGCGGCGAATCGTAGCCGATTGGTCCCCCGAATGGTGATCTGACCCGTTCGTGCGTTGCGACATCGTCACCCTTTTCCCCGAAATGTTTGCCGCGCTCACCGAGTACGGTGTGACGGGACGCGCCGCGAAAAGGGGGCGTTATACGCTCGTCTTCCACAATCCTCGCGACTACACCCCGCTCCCCCATCGTCAGGTAGACGATCGCCCCTACGGCGGGGGACCCGGCATGGTCATGCGGCCCGAACCCCTCACCGCGGCGATCCGCGCAGCGAAAACCGCCCAACATGCTGAGCTGGGTTTCACCGGCCCGGTGATCTATCTTTCACCCCAAGGCAAACGCTTCACCCAAGCCGATGCCCACCGGCTTGCGCAGTACCCGGCGTTCACGCTGTTGTGTGGACGTTACGAAGGGATCGATCAGCGCGTGATCGACCTCGAGGTCGACGAAGAGCTGTCGCTGGGTGATTTCGTCTTGAGCGGTGGCGAACTCGCGGCGATGGTGGTACTCGACGCCACGATTCGGTTGCTTCCCGGTGTTTTGGGTGATGCCGAATCGGCCCGTCGCGACTCGTTCCAGGCGGGATTACTCGACCATCCCCACTATACGCGCCCGGAAACCTTCGAAGGGTTACGTGTGCCCTCGGTACTGCTTTCAGGCAATCACACTGCGATACAAAAATGGCGGCAGGCGCAAGCGATGGAACGCACTGCGCGCTGCCGCCCCGATCTTTTGGACGATCGCAAAGACGCATTCAACCCTTGATTTCGATCCGTTTCGGCTTCACCGCTTCACTCTTGCCGATCCGTACTTCGAGCACCCCGTCTTTGAACTGCGCGGAGATCTGATCCGGATCGGCATCTTCGGGCAACGTGAAGCTGCGAACGAACCGACCATAGACCCGCTCGACGCGGTGATATTTCTTGTCTTTCTCTTCTTTCTCTTGTTTGCGTTCGCCACTGATCGAAAGCACCCCGTTTTCCAACGTCACATGGACGTCGTCCTTCGCAAGGCCGGGCAAATCGGCTTTGATCAGATAGCCGTTTTCGTTCTCCTCGATATCGACGAGCGGCGCCCAGTCAGCCATCCGCATCGCTTCCTGCCCTTCGCTGCTCGGCACGAGCGAACGGCTCATCAACGCCGCCAGTCGATTTTGCAGTTCTTCCAGTTCCCGAAACGGATTCCATGGCATGATGCGCGTGGTCATGGTGACACCTCCTTTCGTTGCTTCCTCAGTCTTAGTTTTTTATTTAGGGTCACACTTGCGCTTTTCAAGAGGTTTGGCAACGAATGCCCCCGCTTTTCTTTTTGTTTCACTTTGGTACAATTCCGGCTTTTCACTGCACCACCAACCCTCGGGTTGCTCTGGGCACGAAGTCGAAAGGAGCCAATCATGAACCTGTTGGAACAACTCGAACGCGAAGAGATCGAACGCCTCACTCAGGGTAAGACCATCCCCAACTTTCGCGCGGGGGATACGGTGAGTGTCGCAACGCGCGTCGTCGAAGGGAACCGTACACGGATTCAGAACTTCGAAGGCGTCGTGATCGCCAAACGCAATCGCGGGCTCAACTCGTCGTTCATCGTCCGCAAAATCTCTTCCGGCGTCGGGGTCGAGCGCACCTTCCAACTCTATTCCCCGCTCATCGAGTCGATCACAGTAGTGCGCCGCGGTGACGTGCGCCGCGCCAAGCTCTACTACCTGCGCAACCGCTCCGGGAAGTCGGCGCGTATCAAAGAGTTGGTTGGCGCCAAAGCGCAGAAAGCCTCGCGCGCCATCTAACCCGTTTTTCTCGATCCCGCAAAAAGCCCGCGAATGGTTCGCGGGCTTTTTTACGATTCCTTCAACGTTGTTCGATCCGCCACCACAAGGCGATTGCCAAGAACGCAAAGAAGAGGACCGGCAGCAGCGCGGAAACGAACGGCGAAACCCCCCAAACGGCAACGATTCGGCCGCTCAGTTGCGTGAGCAGGAAAAACGCCACGCCCAACATCGTCCCGGCAAAGACCCGCCACCCCAACTGCACCGTTCTGCTGTGCCCCATCACGAAAGGAACGGCAAGGGTGGCCATCACCACCAACAAGAGCGGCAACAAAACTTTACGCCAAAACGCTGCCTCGAACGGTTTGCTCTCTCCCCCGTTCTTTCGCAAAAATTGAATGTAGCGGTAAAGGACGTCGAGCCTCATCCGCTGCGGTTCGACCCAGAGCACTGCCAGGGTTTCCGGCGTGAGCTCACTACGCCAGAAGTGGTCCCGGAGCGTTTCCTGACGGACTGCGTCATCCTGAAAGGTACGCCGCTCGACCTCGGGAAAGTACCATCCCTCTTGCGCTGCATCGTAAATCCCTTCAGGCGCATGATCGATCGCCTGCAACCGCGGTTTATCGCCCGGTTCGAGCCGATACCACCAGACATCGCCAATCGTTTGCGCGTCGCGCACGGCACCGATGTGCACGAAACGGTCCCCATCGCGGACCCACAAACCGCGTCGCGGCGAACGCTGCGCCGCATCGACACCGATCCCCTCATCCCATTGCCGCGCCAGCCGTTCGGTCACCGGTACAACCCATTCGGCCAGCGCCATCGTCGCCGCGGCGACCGCCAGCGCGGCAATCGCAACCAGCCGCCACAATCGATAGGGGGACAACCCCACGGTGCGCAACACCGCCAACTCCGAATGACGCGCCAGTTGCGCCAATGCGACCAACGTTCCTACCAACAACGCAACCGGTGCCATTTCGACCCATCGCCCGGGTTGCAACAACAGCGCGTACCCCAATACCCGAAAAACCGTCCATCCGGGTTGTCCCAAGCGATCCAGCGCGTCCAAAAAATCGAAAAAGAGCAACAAGCCGCCAAAAACCGCGCCGACCAAAAGGGTTCCGCGCAGAATGTTCCCGACCAGCCAACGCGATACCAGGTGGTTGCACATCATCGCGTCCGCCTCATGCGCCACAGATAAGCAAGCACCAGCAGCGCAAAAAAGAGCAGGTGCGGCGCCCAGAAACCCACGGCAAAGGGCGTTCGTCCTCGAACGACATACGCCTGAGCAAGCGACAACAGATTCACATAGGCGAAGAACACGAGGAGCGCAACGAAGAGCGTCACACCGCGCACCGTGCGCGGTTCAGCTTCGGCAAGCGGTAACGCGAACACCACGAGCAGCAAAGCGGCAAACGGTAAGCCGAAGCGCTGCACCAACTCACCTGCCGCCGCCCGGTGCCCCTCGTGCGCCATCTGCCACAGGGACGCGGTCGCGACGGCACGGACACGCTGCACCTCGGAAACCGGTTTGGGCGGCGTCACCCAAAGCGCCTGTTCGCGAAATTCGATCACACGAAAGGCCAAAGGAGACGACCCCTCCTCATACCGCGCCCCTGAGACCAAAACCACCCATTTGCCATCGTCGCGATTTTCGACGCGCGCACCATCGGCAACGACGATCGTTTGTCGCCCCGCTTGCCAATGGCGCATGAAAAAAAGACCCACGGCGTTCTCGCTCCGAGGGGCGACGAAAAGGACCCGCTGCCCATCCTTCGACTCGCGAAATATCCCAGGGGCAACGGTCTGCGTCTCGTCTCGTGCTTGTGCCACAGCTTTCAAACGATCCTTCTGCTGCTCGGCGAAGGGCACCAACCAGGTCGTCAAGAGCGCCAGTCCAAGCGCCAAAACCACGCCCAACCCCAACACCGGCGCCGCCAAACGCCAACGCGACACTCCCAGCGCGCGCCAAACCGCCCATTCGCTCTCACGCACCCACCGCTGCATCACAAGCAGCGTTGCGGCAAAGGCGCTCAGCGTCACGATGAGCGGCAGCTTCTCACTGATGGCCCACGGCAGATACGGCAAATAGAGGTCAGACGGGAGATCGCCCGCGGCAACCGTCCCCAACAGACGCACCATCGATACCGCGGTCAGGATCAATGTGAGCGCCACCGCAATGAGTAGCGCCGTGCGGCCGATCTCGGCTAGAATGGAACGATCGAAAACCTTCATCGAAACAAAGGGAGCAGTAAACCCATGAAATTTACCATATCGGATCTCCCCTTCGAAAAGATTGCGGCAACGACCCTCGTCGTACCGCTCTTTACCGACGAAACCGATCCCAATCGGGAACGGCTCGACAAAGTGACGAAAGGCAAATTCGGTCGCTTGTGGGCGCAAGAGGTCGACCGCGACGTCGTTGGGCAAATCTTCCGCTACACCGATCTTCCTGGCCTTGCGGCTTCACGCCTTCTGGTAGTTTCCCTCGGGGAACGGGGCAAATTCACCGCGCAAAAATGGGCCAAAGCAGCACAAGCCGTCGCGACCGCGCTCGCCAACGGCCCGATCGGCTCGGCTGCGCATCTTTTAGCAAGCGTCGACCTGCCGCAGATGCCGCTCGCGCAACGGCTGCGCCTCCTCACCTACTGGTTCCGTCAGGCACAGTACCGCTACGATGCCACGCTGGGCGAAAACAGTGCGAAGGCAAAATCGCCCAAAGGCGCGGATCGCGTCGAACACCTGATCCCGGAAGCGGCAACGGACGCTCTTTACCGCGCGGTTGCCGAAGGGGACGCGATTGCCGAAGGGGCGCTCCTCACCCGCCAACTCGGTGACCTACCCGCAAACGTCTGCACCCCCGAATACCTCGCGGAAACCGCCGAAAACCTGGCCAAAGCGCACGATCTGAAATGCCACGTGCTCGACAAAAAAGAGGCGGAAAAACTGGGCATGGGCGCCTTTTTGGCGGTTGCGGCCGGAGCCAAGCGTCCGCCGAAGCTCATCGTGCTCGAATACCGGGGTAGCGGCGTGAAGAAAGCGGAACGCAAACCGATCGCGCTCGTGGGCAAAGGGATCACCTTCGACACCGGCGGGATCTGCCTCAAACCCGCGGCGCAAATGGATGAGATGAAATACGACATGTGTGGTGCAGCAACGGTATTGGGGACGATGAAAGCGATCGCGCTCATGGCGCTGCCGCTCGATGTCGTTGCCGTGATTCCAGCCACCGAAAACATGCCAGGCGGTTCGGCAACGCGTCCGGGCGACGTCGTCACCACCCTTTCGGGGAAAACGGTGGAAATTCTCAATACCGACGCCGAAGGGCGGCTGATCCTCTGCGACGCGCTCACCTATGTGCAACAGCGCTATCAGCCCAGCAAAGTGGTCGATATCGCAACACTCACTGGCGCGATCCTCATCGCACTGGGTAAAGTCGCAACAGGCCTCATGGGCAACGACGACACGCTCCTTGCCGAACTCAAAGCCGCTGGCGACGAAGCGTTCGATCGCGCCTGGCCGCTTCCGCTCTGGGACGATTACCAGGAGCTCCTGAAGAGCCGTTTTGCCGACATCCCCAACATCTCGAGCGGGCGCGACGCGGGTTCGATCACCGCAGCGGCATTCCTCTCCCGCTTCATCGAACCGGGCACCCCGTGGGCCCACCTCGACATCGCCGGAACCGCATGGCTTAGCGGCGAACAGAAAGGAGCAACGGGCCGCCCGGTGCCGCTGCTGACCCACTGGTTGCTGAAAGAAGCCGAACGCGCCCATGCGGCGCACGCCGAAACGGACCAACCGGCCGATTGACCCGCGACGATGGTGTGCCGCGTCCGCTTCTTTCCCGATCAAAGCCATCCGCTGGATACCGCGGTGCGCCTCATTGAGCGCGCCTATCGCAGTGGCCGCCAGGTTGCGGTTCGTCTCGAAGACGAACCACAACTGGCGGCGCTCAGCAAAACTTTGTGGGAATCCCGTCCGGGGTTTTTTCTGCCCAACGTCCGGGTGAGTGACCCCATTGCCGCAGAAACCCCGATCGTTTTGCTGCTTGCCGAAGAGACCGTTCCCACGCCACGCCCCGTTTGGGTGAACTTGGCGCGCGCCGCGTTTGCGTCGCTCCCGGACTGCGAATGGCTTTTCGAAATCGTCGGAACCAGTGAAGCGGACAAAGCGCCCGCGCGTAAACGCTACCGATACTACCGCGCTTTGGGTTGCGCGGTCGATGTTGCCCGAGGAACGCCATGATGGTTCGCCCCCCTTTTGCCGATGACGACCGCCCCGCATGGGAGACTCCCTTGCGTTCCACCGCCAACACCGCTGCGCTCACCTTGCCGGAAATCCCGCCGGTACCGCTCGACGCGTTGCCGGTGTTGACCGAAAAAGCGGAGCTTGCGGCTTCCCAAACCGTGCAAGCGCCTTGCGTTTCACCACCTCCGCCAGAAACAGCCACCGCCACAACCGCAGCCAAACCCTTGTCACCCGGAGTCTCTGACCCAGTTCCCAACGCTCCGGCCGTGGTAACAGAAGCGGAGGACGAAGCGTTTGCGCGTTGGGTTGCCGAACGCACCGCCGCGCTCGTGCAGGAAGAGCTCACGGCGCTCACCGAACGGGTCGTTGCGCGGCTCGAATGGGAACTCAAGCAAAAACGGCGCGAGCGCAACCGGCTATAATTCCCCTTTTACCGATGCAACCCGGACGACGATGGAACTCGAGAAAAGCTTCAACCCTGCTGCGATCGAACAACCGCTCTACCGCCATTGGGAAAGCGCGGGTTATTTCAAAACGGGTTTCGACCCCGGCAAAAAACGGGCCTACTGCATCCTGATGCCGCCCCCCAACGTCACCGGAACGCTCCACATGGGGCACGGCTTCAACCAGACGATCATGGACACCCTCATCCGCTGGCGCCGAATGAGCGGCGACAACGTGCTTTGGCAACCCGGAACCGACCACGCCGGTATCGCCACGCAGATCGTCGTCGAACGGCTGCTCGAAAAAGAGGGACGGACCCGTCAAGAGCTCGGCCGCGAAAAGTTCCTGGAGCGCGTCTGGCAGTGGAAAGAGTACTCGGGCAGCACCATCACCCAACAGATGCGCCGGCTCGGCTCCTCCGCCGACTGGAGCCGCGAACGCTTCACGATGGATGAGGGGCTTTCGCGCGTCGTGATCCAGACCTTCGTTCGCCTCTACCGCGAAGGGCTGATCTACCGCGGCAAGCGGCTCGTCAACTGGGACCCCAAACTCAAAACCGCCGTCTCCGACCTCGAAGTGAGTGCGGAAGAAGAGGAGAGCTTCCTGTGGTCGATCCGCTATCCGCTTGCCGACGGCCCCGTGGATGGCGTCGAGGGCGTGATCGTCGCCACCACCCGCCCCGAAACCCTCTTTGGTGACACCGCGGTGATGGTCCACCCCGACGACGAACGCTACCGCCACCTCATCGGTAAAACGGTTCTGTTGCCGCTCGCGAACCGCCGCATCCCGATCATCGCCGACGAAGCGGTCGACCCCACCTTTGGCACCGGCTGTGTCAAAGTCACACCGGCGCACGACTTCAACGACTTCGCGGTGGGGCAACGCCACAACCTCCCGATGATCAACATCATGCGGCTCGACGCCCACCTCAACGACAACGTCCCCGAGCCATTCCGTGGGCTCGACCGCTTCGTGGCGCGCGAACGCGTGGTCGAAGCGCTCAAGGCAGAGGGGCTACTCGTCGACGTCAAACCCCACCGCGCGATGATCCCGCGCGGCGACCGCACCGGTGTCGTTCTTGAACCGATGCTTACCGACCAGTGGTTCGTTGCCACCACCAAGCCTGCGCCCGACGGCAAATCGCTCGCGCAGAAGGCGCTCGAGGCCGTTGATACCGGCGAAATCCGTTTCATCCCGGAAAACTGGACCAACACCTACCGTCAATGGCTCACCAACATCCAAGATTGGTGCATCTCCCGCCAACTCTGGTGGGGGCACCAGATCCCCGCTTGGTACGCCGCCGAAGACGAGGGCAAAGAGAACCCGCGCTTCTGGGTTGCCCATGACGAAACGGAAGCGGCGCAGCTTGCCGCTGCCGATGGTTACAGCGGCCCGCTCGTGCGCGACCCCGACGTGCTCGACACCTGGTACTCGTCCGCGCTCTGGCCCTTTTCGACCCTCGATTGGACACCGGAATACCCGGCGAAATCGAACCCGGCGCTCGACCTCTACCTCCCCTCGTCGGTGTTGGTGACTGGCTTTGACATCATCTTTTTCTGGGTGGCGCGCATGGTGATGATGACCACCCACATCACCGGGAAAATCCCGTTCCGCGACGTTTACGTGCACGGGCTCATCCGAGACGCCGAAGGGCAGAAGATGTCGAAGTCGAAGGGGAACGTGCTCGACCCGATCGACCTCATTGATGGCATCTCGCTCGATGCGCTCATCGAAAAACGCACCTTCGGTTTGATGAACCCGAAGCAAGCCGAAACCATCGCCGCGCGCACCCGCAAAGAGTTCCCAAACGGGATCCCCGCGTTTGGTGCGGACGCGCTGCGCTTTACCTTCGCCAGTCTCGCCTCACCCGGGCGTGACATCAAGTTCGACTTGAACCGGTGCGAAGGGTACCGCAACTTCTGCAACAAATTGTGGAACGCCGCGCGCTTCGTGTTGATGAACACCGAAGGACACGATTGCGGCTTGGCAGACCACCAGCCGAATGCCTGCCAAGGCGAATACCTCGACTTTTCGTTTGTCGACCGTTGGATCGTCTCGCGACTGCAACGCGCCGAACACGAAGCCGACCAGCATCTCAACGCCTACCGTTTCGACCTTTTGGCACGCACCCTCTACGAATTCATCTGGGACGAGTATTGCGACTGGTACCTGGAGCTCGCGAAAGTCCAGCTCAAGAACGGCACCGCGGCCCAACAACGCGCCACACGGCGAACCCTTCTGCGGGTATTGGAAGCGACATTGCGCCTTGCCCATCCGGTGATCCCCTTCATCACTGAAACCCTGTGGCAAGCCGTCGCCCCGGTTGCCGCGCGCAAAACCACCGACTCGATCATGCTCGCGCCCTACCCTGTCGCGCAACCCGAACGTATCGACGAAGCGGCGGAAGCCGCGATGGCCGACCTCAAAGCGATCATCAACGAAGTGCGCAGTATTCGCACTCAGATGGGGCTCAAACCCGGCGAACGTGTTCCGTTGCTCGTCACCGGCTTCGACGCCGCGCAAGCCGAGCGGTTTGCCCCTTACATCGAAGCACTGGCCAGGGTCTCGGCGGTTCGAGTCGTTCCCGAACTGCCTGAGCAACTCCTTGCCCCAGTCGCCGTTGCCGCAGGCGGGCAATGGATGCTCGAAGTCACCGTCGATCTCGAAGCCGAAAAGGCTCGGCTGACGAAAGAGCGGCAGCGGCTCACCAACGAAATCGCGCGCGCCCAAGGGAAACTGGCAAACGAAGCGTTCGTTACGCGCGCTCCTGCAGCGGTCGTTGCCCAAGAACGCGAACGTCTGGCGAAATTCACCGAAGAGTTGGCCCAGATCGACGCACAGCTGGCCAGACTCGAACGGCGCTGAGTGCGCTAGCAAAAACAGGAACTTCTGTCAAGGCGGGGAAATCCCGCTTTCCCCGTTTTGACCGATTCACTACAATCGTGCGGTTCGTTCGATTGCGTGGAGGTACCGCGATGAAGCGCCTGCTGATCACTGTGTTTGCCGCATTGTCTGTACTGACTGCCCCAGCATGGGCACGGGACTGGCAGACCATCCAGGCTTCTGGGAAACTGCACGCGATCACCGAGGGCGCTTTCTATCCCTTCAACTACTTCGAAGGACAAACGCTCACAGGGTTTGAAGTGGAACTCGCTGAAGCGATCGCCAAAGAACTCGGGCTTGCCATCGAATGGCGTACGGTGCCCTTCGACGCGCAGATCGCTGCAATCCAGCAGGGACGGTACGACTTCGCAATCGCTTCGCACGGGTACACCGAACAACGCGCCAAAGCGGTCGATTTCACCAACCCGCACTATTGCACTGGTGGGATGATCGCGGCCCGCAAAGACGGCCCGTTGACCGTCAAAGCGCTGGCTGGAAAAACGGTGGCGGTTCAAATTGGCACCAGCTACCTCGAAAACGCACGCAAAATTCCCGGACTCAAAGCGCTGAAAACCTACAAATCGGACCCGGAAGCGTTCGCAGCGCTCAAAGCCGGCAAAGTCGACGCCTGGATCTCCGACCGTTTTCTGGTCAAAGCCACGCTCGAGAAAAACGGTGATCCCAACCTGGCAGCTGGCGAACAAGTTTTCTATGAGCGCGTCTCGATGATTCTGCAAAAGAACAACCCCGAACTCAAGGAAAAACTCAACGAAGGGCTTGCCGCGATCATGCGCAACGGTGTCTACCAACGCCTGTCGCAAAAATACTTCGGCGAAGACGTCTCCTGCCCCGAGTGATCGGTTGATCCTGCGCGGAGCTCGACCTCATCATGGACTGGATTCGCCACCATCCTGGCGCAGCGATCTTTACCGCGCTGATCGGTCTGTTGATTTTCCTTTGGGGGATGGCGATCCCCCTCTCCTACGCCCCAGAACCGATCGGCCCCGCGGCGGAGCTCTTTGCCGAAGGAACGCGGGTGACCGTCGGGCTCACGGTCGTCTCCGGTCTTGCCGGGCTGGTCCTTGGTGTCCTCGTTGGATTGGGTAACCTGTCCCCGATCAAACCGATCCGTTGGTTCTGCGCGTTTTACGTGTGGGTCCTGCGTGGCACCCCGCTCCTTCTACAAATCTTGTTCGTCTGGTTGGTCCTTCCCACCCTCTTGCCCGCGCAATGGTCGCTCTCTGACTTCACCCTGGCCGCAATCGCCCTTTCGCTCAACATCGGCGCCTACAATTCGGAATGCGTCCGGGCCGGCATCCTTGCCGTTCCCCATGGGCAGATCGAAGCCGCAAAAGCGCTCGGGTTCTCCCCCTTCCAAACCTTCTGGGACATCGTCCTGCCCCAAAGCATGCGGATCGCGCTCCCGGCTTTGGCCAACAACCTGGCGTCGCTCGTCAAAGATTCGTCGCTTGCCTACGCGATCAGCGTGGTCGAACTCACGATGGTCGGCTACCGCATCCAAGCCGAAAGTTACCAACCGATCCCTGTGTTTCTGACCGTCGGAGCGATCTATCTCATTCTCACTACGGCGTTTACCACCATGACCAACGCGATCGAGCAGATGCTCGACGTCGGCCGGAAGCGCTGAATCATGAACGAACACCCGATCATCGAAGCCATCGACGTCCATAAACGGTACGGCGCTTTTCACGCGCTCAAAGGGGTGACCGCCCGGTTCTATCCCGGCGAAGTCACCGCCATTTTGGGCCCTTCCGGTTCGGGCAAGTCGACATTCCTGCGCATGCTCAATCGACTGGAAAAGCACGACGCAGGTCAAATCTTCATCGACGGCATCGAACTCAACGACGATCCGAAGCACCTGGCTGCCATCCGACGGGAAGTCGGGATGGTGTTTCAGAATTTCAACCTATTTACCCACCTCACCGTTCTGCGCAACGTCGCTCTGGCACCGATGCGCATTCGTAAAGTCGCCCGCAAAGCAGCGGAAACGAGAGCAATGGCGCTTCTTGAACGGGTGGGCTTGGCCGACCACGCGCACAAATACCCGATTCAACTCTCAGGGGGGCAACAACAGCGCGTGGCGATTGCCCGCGCACTGGCGATGGACCCCAAAGTGCTCCTCTTCGACGAACCGACCTCCGCCCTCGACCCCGAAATGGTCAATGAGGTTCTGACGGTAATGCGCGAACTGGCCCACACCGGCATCACGATGCTCGTGGTCACCCATGAGATGGGATTTGCCCGCGAAGTCGCCGATCGCGTCCTCTTTTTCGACCAGGGCAGCATCCTGGAAGACACCACGCCAGACCGCTTCTTCAACGATCCGGCACACGAACGCGCACGCGCGTTTCTGGCACAAGTCAAACACGGGTTCTAAAATTTTCCGCTTCGGTGCGCTATGACCAACGAACTGCTCTCGCTGCTCGTCCTGTTGCTGATCCTGTTGGATCCGGTTGGCAACATTCCACTGTTGATCTCGTTGCTGCGCGGCGTCGCCCATGAGCGACGCGTCCACATCATCGTGCGGGAAAACCTGATCGCAGCAGCACTGCTCGTCCTCTTCGTCTTTTTTGGCGACTGGCTCCTTTCCACCCTACGCCTCACCCCTGCTGCATTGGAAATCTCGAGCGGAATCATCCTGTTTCTGATCGCAGTGCGTATGGTTTTCCCTTCGCCCACCTCTGCACCCGAAGAGGCGATGCGACAAGAAGAACCGCTGATCGTACCGATTGCCGTTCCGATGATCGCCGGCCCTGCGGCGCTTGCCACCGTATTGCTCACTGCGCGCCAAGGGTTCGAACCGCTCACCCTGATCCTGGCGATTCTGGCGGCAGTAGCGATCAATACCGTTGCCCTTTTGGCGGGCGAGCGCATTGCGCAACGCCTAGGTCGCGCCGGTATGGCTGCAATGGAACGGCTGATGGGGCTGATTCTCACGACGATGGCCGTGCAGATGCTGATATCCGGTTTGCGCGCCGCCTTTTTCGCCGCGTCGTGAGCGTCACGATCAGCCACCATTAGGTAACCGACGATGAGCCCCCGTACTGCCGACCTGTTGCTGCTCACCGCTGCAGCCATCTGGGGCAGCACCTTCGTGGCCCAAAAAGAAGGGATGGACCATTTCGGTCCGTTTCTCTATACGGGTCTGCGTTTTTTCTTGGGTCTGTCGCTCTTGGTTCCGCTGGCGCTAAGACAATGGCATACCTACCGCCGGCGCCATGCCACGCCCACGCCTCGGCAGCTCTGGCCCATTGCCGGGTTGGGACTCTTGCTCGGTACTGGGATCGTCCTCCAACAGATCGGGATCGTTTCCACTACGGTCAGCAATGCGGGCTTCTTGACCGCGCTTTATATTCCTCTGGTCCCGATCCTCGCGTGGTTACTCGACGGCAACCGACCCCATTGGCTCGTTTTCCCGCTCACACTCCTCACTTTTTTTGGCACCTTCCTCTTGGCTGGCGGCCAGTTCGACGGGTTCAACCGTGGTGATGGGTGGGTCATCCTCAGTAGCCTCTTCTGGGCACTGCACGTCCATTTCGTCGGTCACGTCGTCGCCCGCTTAGGAATGCCCATCGTGATCGCGTTCGGGCAATATCTGGTCTGTGCGGTGCTGACGACTGCCCTAGGGTTGCTGTTCGAGCCGTTCGACCTGGCTGCGCTTCAGGCCGGTTGGCTGACGATCGCCTACGGCGGGATACTCTCGGTTGGTATCGGCTTTACCCTGCAGGTGATCGCACAACGCCACACACGCCCTTCGGAAGCAGCGATCATTCTGAGTTCGGAAGTGCTTTTTGCGGCGCTGGGGGGCGTTCTCTATTTCGGCGAACGGCTGACTCCGCTCCAATGGCTCGGCGGGTTGCTGATTTTCGTCAGTATCGTCCTCATCCAGCTCCCGTGGCCTAAGCGCGCGATCGCTGCCGCACCTCAGCACGGCACGACGCTATGCGCTTCACAAAAAGAAGAGCGCTCTTGACGACGCGCGCAACGGGATTTCCGTGGCTCACGTGACCACCGAAAACCCTTGTTGTTTACCGCCGCTTGAGAAAAAATTCGAACGACTTGTCGTCGCGTTCCGTCACCGCCAACAGTTCGTTGCCGGACTGTTTGGCGAACGCCGTGAAATCGGGCACCGAGCCCGGGTCGGTGGTCAGCACGCGCAGCACTTCGCCCGATTGCATTTCCGCGAGCGTCTTTTTCGTCTTCAAAATGGGCAGTGGGCAGTTGAGCCCACGCGCGTCCAATTCACGATCGAATTGCATTGGATTCCTCATTTAGGATATGGGTGATGACTATTGTACCGTCAAGGCGCAACGAGCGAAAACCACCCGAGCACCACCAGAAGAGAAGCGAACGTTACCCAAACGCCGGAACGAAAATAGGTAGCAAAGCTAATGGCCACACCGTAACGCGCCGCCTGCTCCGCGACGATCAAATTGGCGATGCTGCCCACCAGCAGGAGATTGCCAGCAAAGGTACTGACCACTGCGAGCAAATACCAGAGCGACACCTGCTCAGGCGACAAAAACTGCATGAGGAGCATCACCGCAGGGACATTGCTCACGACATTGCTCAACACCACGGTCAACGTCGTGAAAAAGAGCGGCTGCGTGACCTCACCCCCGCGCTGCGCCAACCACGCCATCACCGCCTCTGGTGCTCCGGTGGTACGGAGAAGACCGACGACGACAAACAACGCCAAAAAAAGGGTGATCAAATGCCAATCGACCCGCTCCAACAGTGCTCGGGTGGCCATCCGTCGCGAAAGCAGCAAAAGGCCAGCACAAACAAGCGCCGAATGTTCGCGCGGAATTTCGGTAAAGAAAAGGGCCACCAAACCCGCCAAGAGGGCGATCCCCTTGCCGCTCTGCCAGGCATCGAAGGGCGGCTTTCCAGACGCCAATTCGGCAAGGTCAATCATGCCGACAGCCCGCTTTGCGAGCGCGCCACGAAATTGCCACCACAGAATGGCGTACGCAGAAGCCAACGACAACACCACGGGAACCGCGCTCCACGCCGTATAGGAGCCAAAATCAAGCGCACCAACCTGTCCGATCAACATATTTTGGGGATTGCCGATCAGGGTAGCCGCCGAACCGATGTTCGCTGCCATCGCTAGCCCCAACAGGTGCGGCAGTGGTGCAATGCGTGCGGCGCGGCAGGTTTCCACCAACACAGGGGCAACCGCCAAGCAGATCACGTCGTTGGAAAGAAACGCCGCAAGCGCCGCACTCGCTGCCATTTGCCACGCCAGGAATCGTCGAGGCGATTCGCTCACGGAGTCCACCAGCCGAAGCGCCAAAAACGTGTAAAAACCCCCCAGTCGCAACTGCGCTGAAAAGAGCATCAACGCATAGAGAAGTGCCATCGTCGGCCAATCGACGAGCAATGTGAGGGTTGCGGCATCGGCGTTCGCGACCAAACCCATCGCCAACGCACCAAGGAGCGCCACCCCAGTGCGATCGATCGCCAATCGCGGCAGCCGACCCAATGCGATGCCCAGATAGGTGAGAAGAAAGAGCGCGATCAGCGCTTCATTTTGGGTGGGTGACCAGGACATTCAGGAAAAGAGGATCGCAGAACGGGTGGCGGAGACGGAGGGATTCGAACCCTCGATACCGGTTTTAGCCGGTATGCTCCCTTAGCAGGGGAGTGCCTTCGACCTCTCGGCCACGTCTCCGGAAAGAGCCGCCATTCTACCCGAAAGCGGTACAATGGGTCAATCTTTGTGTGTGCCACGCAGAAAGGAAAAACGGTGAAACTGGCTCGCTATGGACTGCCAGGACAAGAACGTCCGGCGCTGGTCGACCCCGATGGGCAGCTACGCGATCTCTCAGCACTCATTCCCGATCTCACCGCCACGCACCTCACCCCAGAAACACTCGATGCGCTGCGCGCCCTCGACCCTTATCGCCTGCCGTTGGTCAGCGACCCGGTTCGTTTGGGCGCGCCATTTACCGGCACGCAAAAATTCATTGCGATTGGACTCAACTACCGCGACCATGCGCGAGAAGCCAACCTCCCCATTCCCGAACGGCCGGTGGTTTTCCTCAAAGCGACCAGCACGATTCAGGGGCCGAACGATCCCATTATCCCGCCACCGGGCTTTTCGAAACTCGACTTCGAAGTCGAATTGGGCGTGGTGATCGGGTCCGTGACCCGACAGATCCCCGTTGCGCGCGCGTTGGACGCCGTTGCGGGTTACTGTCTGATCAACGACGTTTCGGAACGCGCACTGCAAATGGAAGCCGGTGGCGGACAATGGGCGTTGGGTAAAAGCTGTGACACGTTCGGCACCGTCGGCCCGTGGTTGGTCACCAAAGACGAGATCCCTGATCCGCAAGCGCTCACCCTCTGGCTCGACGTCAATGGCGAACGTCGGCAAACCGGACACACGCGTGAGATGATTTTCACCGTGGCTCAGTTGATCAGCTACCTCTCCCACTACATGACCCTCACCTCCGGTGATGTGATCGCCACCGGAACGCCTGCAGGCGTTGCGATGGGAGAGAACCCGCCGCGCTATTTGCAAATCGGCGACACGATTCATGCCGGTTGCGACCTGCTTGGCGAACAACGGCAACGCGTGCTGGCCCCCGGTTCGTCCTTCTCACCATGTTAGAATGAATAAGTCTTTCATGATTTACTACTGGAGAATTCCATGACCTCCGCCACCCGTTCTGTCGACGTTGCGATCATCGGTGCCGGAACCGCAGGGCTCTACGCGCTGCGCGAAGTGCGCAAACGCGGGTGCTCCGCGGTGCTCATCGACCATGGTCCGCTGGGCACCACCTGTGCCCGGGTGGGCTGCATGCCCTCGAAAGCTGCGCTGCACGTGGCGCACCTGTGGAACGCCGCACGCACTGCCACACACTGCGGGTTTCCTGCACCTGCGGCTGGTAGCGAACCCGATTTGACCGCCGCATGGGCAGAGGTGCGGCGCAAACGTGATTTTTTCGCGGACCGCACCGCAGAGCGGACCAGACAGTTCGCCGGGGACGATTTGATCATGGGCAGTGCCCGCTTTATCGCTCCGCACGCGGTCAAGGTGGCGCGCGACGATGGCGAAAAGGTGATCGTCGAAGCCAAAGCGTTCGTGCTGGCGGTGGGCTCTCGCCCCTTCCTGCCCCCAAACCTGATGTCGATCAACGCTACCCGGCTCTTGACCACCGATTCCCTGTTCGAGATCGACACACCCCCGCGGCGGATCGGTGTCGTAGGGCTTGGCGCGATCGGCATCGAAATGGGACTTGCGCTCTCCCGCTTGGGCGTAGATGTAGTGGGCGTCGAGCAGGCGCCAACCTTGGCCGGCATCAGTGACCCGGAAGTTCGGGCCAAAGCGCTTGCCCGTTTTCAGCGTGAGTTCCCGATTCGCCTGGAAACGGCCGCAACGTTCGAAGAGCGTGCTGCGGACATCCTGATTCGGTTCCCCGACAGATCGCAAGCCGTTGTCGATGCGCTTCTGGTCGCCACGGGACGGCGCAGCAACCTGGATCGCGTCGATCTGCCGGCAGCAGGCGTCACCCTGAACCCACGCGGCTTTCCGGAACGTTTCGATCCCGAAACGTTACAAGCCGGGGGCGCGCCCATTTTCATCGCGGGCGACGCCAATGGGTTGCTGCCGCTCATGCACGAAGCGGCCGTGGAAGGGGGTGCGGCAGGCAGAAACGCGGCGCTGGTGGCGAAGGGAGAAACCCCGCTTCCGCGCAAAGTGCTCCCCCCGTTGGCAATCGTTTTCAGCGACCCGGACGTGGTCCGCGTTGGCGCACGCTTTGCCGATCTCGACCCAGAAACGATCGTGATCGGTACCGGTAAGGGCGAAGAGAATGGTCGTTCGCGGGTGCTCGACGAAACCGAAACGCTCGTTCGTGTCTATGCCGAGAAGGGAAGCGGTAAACTGCTCGGCGCCGAACTCGTCGCGGCACAGGGGGAGCACTTGGGCCACTTTTTGGCGCAAGCGATCGCACGCGGGGAAACCGTGCGGGATCTCCTGGCGCTCCCTTACTACCACCCGACGGTAGAAGAGCTCTTGCAAAGCGCCCTTTTGGACGCCGCAAGCAAGGTAAAGTAACCAGTCAGGCTCTTCAGGCGGTACTGCCGCTTGCATCGGCACCCTACGGTATAGGGGGCTTCGCCAAGCGGCAGTCGACCCAAAATTTGCCTCAAAGGGTCAAACTCAGAACATCGGTCCCATCATTTGAACGGATCGGGGCGGGGTGTATTGGGTCCTGATGCGGGCAAGAGCGGAAGGACATCTTGCGGACGTTCTCCAGTCAAGGCATGGAGAAAGGCAACAACTTTTTTCACCTCATCGTCACTGAACGTTCTGCCAAGTTGGAGACGCCCCATGAGGACAACCGCCTCTTCGAGCGTACTGGCTTCGCCATCGTGGAAGTATGGGTAGGTGAGCTCAACGTTACGCAAAGTTGGTACTTTGAAAAACCAGCGGTCCTCATCCTTCTTGGTGACTGCAGCGCGCCCTTCAGCCGGAGAGGAACTCCGGTACGGCTCAACCACCCCCATCTTCTGGTACGAATTCCCACCTAAGTTGGGCCCATTGTGACAGGCAACACACCCGCTTTCGTAGAAGATCTTCAACCCAGCGATCTGTTCGGCTGTCATAGCCTTATCATCGCCTCTTAACCAGCGATCGAAGGGTGAATTGGGTGTAACCAGTGTCTCTTCATAAGCTGCAATGGCATCGGTAATGTGGTCCAACGAGACTTTGTCCGTGCCATAAATTGCCTGAATCTGCGAAACATATCCCGGGATAGACTGAATCACCTCAACGGCCAAGGTGTGAGGCATTGCCATTTCGACGGGAGCTTGAATCGGCCCAGCAGCTTGTTCCTTCAAATTGGCAGCTCGACCATCCCAAAATTGAGCCAAATTGAGCTTGGAATTGAATACCGTTGGTGCGTTCACAGGCCCCGGTTGCCACTTATGACCGATGGAAGTCTTGAGATTGTCGACCCCACCCAACATAACGTTGTGGCAGGTGTTGCAGGAGATGATCCCAGACATCGACAATCTGGGGTCGAAAAAGAGCTGCTTGCCTAATTCAACTTTAGCTTTTTGATCAGCAGAAATAACGACTGGTTGTATGGGTTGTATCAGCTTTGCCACCTCAGCCCGCAGTTGCGCGTCTGCAATTGCGACACTGCTCATCCCGACAACCGATAGCGAAACGATTAGCTTCCGTACTTTCATGATTACGCTCCCTGAGAAAAACCACTAACAGGGTACCGCAATAGCACAAATTTAGTATTGATTTAGGTCAAGTGACGTGATTTTCAAAAACAATGACCTCGATTGATAAATACAATCAGACCGTCTCCGCATAGAGATCATGGACGTCGCAATCGACCACCCGCACACGGGCAAACTCGCCGGGGGTAAGCGCCGCGCCATTGGCGACATAGACCAAGCCGTCGATTTCCGGCGCATCGGCCGCCGAGCGGGCAACCGCGCCCTCTTCGTCGATTTCCTCGACGAGGACGTCGATTTCCCGCCCGATCCACCGCTCGAGCCGCTGCGTCGAGATGTCCTCTTGAAATGCCAACAGCCGGATCCGCCGTTCTTCACGGATCGCTTCCGGGACAGGATCAGGGAGTTCGTTCGCCGCTACTCCCTCGACGGGCGAATAGGGGAAAACTCCGACTCGGTCGAGCTGCGCCGCTTCTAAAAATTGCAACAGCAATTCGAAATCGTATTCGGTTTCGCCTGGGAAACCGGTGATGAAGGTGGAGCGGATGGTGAGATCGGGGCAGATCGACCGCCATTTGCGAATGCGCTCCAAGACCTTTTCGGTAGCGGCTGGGCGTTTCATCAACTGAAGGATTTTGGGGCTTGCGTGTTGAAAGGGGATATCGAGGTACGGCAGGATTTTCCCTTCGGCCATCAGCGGAATCAGCTCGTCGACGCTCGGGTAGGGATAGACGTAGTGCAGGCGAACCCAGACCCCCAATTCGCCCAAGAGCTTGGCCAATTCGGTGAGTCGCTGTTTGACCGGTCGCCCCTGCCAGAAACCGGTGCGGTAGTTGAGATCGACCCCATAGGCGCTCGTGTCTTGTGAGACGACCAAAATCTCTTTGACGCCAGAGGCAACAAGCGCTTCTGCCTCTTCCATGATCTCATGGATGGGCCGGCTCACCAGGTCGCCACGAAGTTGAGGAATGATGCAAAAGGTACAGCGGTGGTTGCACCCTTCGGAAATTTTCAGGTACGCATAATGCGCCGGAGTGACCCGTACGCCTTGGGGCGGTACGAGATCGACGAACGGATCGTGGGGTTTGGGCAGATGGCGATGCACGAGCGCCATCACTTCGTCGGTGGCATGCGGCCCTGTCACCGCAAGCACCTTGGGGTGGGCTGCAAGGATCACGTCACGGCGTGCGCCCAAACAGCCGGTGACGATCACTTTGCCGTTTTCCTGAATCGCTTCGCCGATCGCATCGAGCGACTCTGCCACGGCTTCTTCGATGAAACCACAGGTGTTGACGATGACGAGATCGGCTTCGCCGTATTCGGGTGTGATTTCATACCCTTCGGCACGAAGTCGCGTCAAAATGCGTTCGGTGTCGACGGTGGCTTTGGGGCACCCCAAACTCACCATGCCGACGCGCGGCGTGGGGTCACTTCGATTCATCTTGCGATTGCGGGTTTTTCGAGGTGGGATTGGATTTGGGATAGAAAGCTTCGAACCAGCTCAGCGCTTGGCGCTGCATCTGTTGGTTCATTTGATGCCATAAGTTTTGGGTTTGCTCGAGGTAGGCATCGAGCATCGACTGCATCGCTTTCGGTTGCAGTGAAAGAAACTGGGCGAGGATCTCTGGCCCCATCACCGCGTTGTCACCGTAGATTGCGCGAAAGCGCTCTTGCATGCGGCTTTGCAGTTCCAGGAACGTTTTCAGGCTGTTTTCCAGGTATTGACCAAAAAGCGTCTGCGACGCCTGGCCGTAGAAACGAATGATACTGGCGAGCATTTCGGTGGAAAAGATGGGCTCTCCCCCCACCTCTTCTTCCATCAAAATCTGCAGCAAAACGCTGCGCGTCAGATCTTCTTGCGTTTTGGCGTCGATCACACGCACCGGCTCGTGATGAAGGATCATCTCTTTGATTTCCGCCAGCGTAATATAGGTGCTGGTTGCGGTATCGTAGAGCCGCCGGTTGGGATATTTCTTGATGACGCGTTCGCTTCCCGCGTTCATGGAGCACTCTCATGGTCACGCGGCTCGGCCGCAATCGGGCAATTATACCGCCGTTCGCAGCCCAGCCGCCAAAAAGTCTCGTTTCGTCAAACGAGTGGCTCAGTACATGTGCAGACCGCCATTGACGTTGAGCGTTGCCCCCGTGATGTAAGCAGCTTTCTCACTGGCCAAGAACGCGACGCACGCCGCGATCTCTTCCGGTTTGGCCAGGCGCTTCATCGGCACGGTGTCGATGATCGCTTGCCGGATGTCTTCGCGGATCGCCATCACCATCTCGGTGGCGACGTACCCCGGCGCGATCGCATTCACTGTCACCCCTTTAGCAGCGAGTTCGAGCGCCAGTGCTTTGGTGAAACCAAGGATCCCGGCTTTCGCTGCGGCGTAGTTGGTCTGCCCCGCTTGCCCTTTGACGCCATTTACCGAGGAGATGTTGATGATCCGCCCCCAGCCCCGTTCCGCCATCTTCGGCGCGATGTCACGGGTGACGTTGAACATGCTGTCGAGGTTCACGCGCAGCACGGCGTCCCATTGCGCCTTTTCCATCTTGTGGAAAAATTTGTCCCGCGTGATCCCCGCGTTATTGACCAGGATGTCGATCGGCCCCACTTCAGCTTCGATTTTCGCGACCATCGCTTTGCACTGGTCGTAGTCGGCAACGTCAGCCTCGGCGGCTACGAAATCGAAACCTTGTGCTTTTTGTGCAGCCAGCCACTCCTCCTTCTGCGGGAAGCCCGGAATGCAGTTGGCAACGACGCGATACCCCTCTTTGGCGAGCTCCTGGCAAATGGCCGTTCCGATCCCGCCCATGGCGCCGGTTACCAGTGCGATACGTTGTGTTGTCATCATGACTCCCTTCGTTCGGTGTGTTGAATAAAAAAAACCGCTTGGTGGGATGCCAAGCGGTACTATTGTATCGCGAAATTGTTGCGCTGCAACAATTTCGCGTTGAGGGATGGTCTCCCTCAATACATATGTTGTCCTCCGTTGATCGCGATGTTGGCACCCGTGACGAACGCCGCTTCGTCGCTCGCCAGGTAGGCGACGAGCCCCGCTACCTCTTCCGGTTTACCCAGACGCCCCAACGGGATCTGCGGCAGGATTTTGCTTTCGAGCACCTCTTTGGGAATCGCCATCACCATCTTGGTACCGATATAGCCCGGCGAAATGGTGTTTACCGTCACGCCATATTTCGCGACTTCGAGCGCGAGCGACTTGGTAAACCCGTGCATCCCGGCCTTGGCCGCCGCATAGTTGGTTTGCCCAAACGCCCCTTTCGTGCCATTGACCGACGAGATGTTGATGATGCGCCCCCACCCCTTCGCGATCATCTCTTCGATCACCTGCTTGGTCATATTGAAGACGCTGTCGAGGTTGGTGCGCAGCACCGCATCCCAGTCGGCTTTGGTCATTTTCCGGAACGTCATGTCCCGGGTGATCCCTGCGTTATTGACCAAGACATCGACGGGCCCGACTTCGGCTTTGACCTTCGCGACACATTCGACGCACGAGTCGAAGTCGGCGACATCGACGGGATAGGCCCGGAAGTGGTAGCCCATCTCCGCCATTTTGGTCAACCATTCGGGGGCTTTGGTGTTGTTGAGCGAATGGGTGACGACGACGCGATACCCCATCGCAGCGAGTTTGATGGAGATCGCTTCGCCCAACCCCCCCATACCTCCGGTTACCAATGCAATGCGACTCATGATTGCTCCCTCCTTGTGGTGTTGAAAACCATTTGACCCTCCCTTTTTCGATTCCACCGCTACTCACACGGCCGCGGCTTCACGCGCTCCTCGCACGAGCGGCAGCGCCGGTTCTTTGACGTAGCGTCCCGGAGCGGGTTCGATCGGTGGGTATTTGTCGTTTCCGAGCGACTCACGCGCAGGCACCGTTTTCCCTTTGTGCTCCTTCAGCCAATCGGCCCAATCGTTCCACCAACTCCCGGGGCATTCGCGCGCCGCGGCAAACCATTCGTCCGGCTCCTGCGGCAATTCGGGATTGACCCAATAACTGCGCCGATTCTTCTTCGCGGGATTGATCGCACCCGCGATATGACCGCTTGCGCCCAACACGAACCGTTTTTCACCCCCCAAAAGCTGCATCGAATGGTATGCCCCGCGCCACGGAACGATGTGGTCTTCCCGCGCCGCCATTACGTAGGCGGGCGCGGTGATGGCACCGAGATTGACGGGGTAACCCAGCATGTTCAATTTATTGGGCAAGCGCAGTTCGTTTTCCAGATACATATGGCGCAAGTAGTAGGTGACGAACGGCCCGGGCAGATTGGTGCTGTCGCTGTTCCAATAGAGCAGATCGAAGGGCTTGGGTTTTTCCCCCTTCAAATAGTTACCGACGACGTAATTCCAAATGAGGTCGTTTGCCCGCAACATCGAAAAGACTTGCGCGAGTTCCGACCCCAACATCAAGCCACCTTGGCCGATCGTCGCCTCCCGAGCCGCAACGCTCGCCTCATCCACTAAGCACCCCAGTTCCCCGCTTTCGGCAAAATCCAAGAGTGTCGTCATCAGGGTCAGACTATGCACGGGCGGATCGCCACGGGCAACCGCAACCGCGAGCGCCGACGCCAGGATCGTTCCGCCGACGCAGAATCCCAACACGTTGGGATCGGGACAACCGGTGATTTCCCGCACGACTTCGAGCGCTGTGAGCGGCCCCAACGCCAGGTAGTCGTCCCAGCCGAAATGGACCTCGGAAACCCCTGGGTTTTTCCACGAGATGAGGAAAACCGTATACCCTTGTTCGACCGCAAAGCGCACGAGCGAACTTTCCGGCACAAGATCCATGATATAGAACTTGTTGATGCACGGCGGTACGAACAAAAGCGGCCGCTCGCCGACGGTTTCGGTAAGCGGTGCGTATTGGATGAGCTGCATCAACGGGTTTTCATAAACGACCGCACCCGGGGTCACCGCGAGGTTCTTGCCCACTTCGAACGCGGTTTCGTCGGTCATCGAAATGCGGCCTTTGCGCAGGTCTGCCAGAAGGTTTTCGATACTGCGACGAATGCTCTCCCCCTGCGTAGCCATCGCCGTTTCGATGAATTCCGGGTTGGTTGCCGGGTAATTACTGGGGGCAAGCGCATCGAGCCATTGACGCACCACGAATTTCACCCGGCATTTGGTCTTTCCGTCCGGGAAATCGGACGCTTCGACCAGCTCCATCACCAGTTGGCTGAACACAAGGTACGACTGCCGCCAATAGTCGGCAATCGGGTTCGCTTTCCATGCCGGTGCGGAGAAACGCCGGTCCTGCTCAACCTCCGGCACCACGGGTTCGGTACGGCGATGGATGAAGCGATCCCACAATTGGCTCTGCGCGCTCAGCCACCGATTGCCCCATTCGCGCCATTTCTCTGGCCGCTGCATCCAGCGCGCGAAGAGTTCCGTGAGTTCGGGTGGCATCGGCGGCAGCGCGGGCATACCCGGAAAAGAGGGCATGCCTCCGCCCGGCATGGGGAAGTTCGGCACGCCAGGAAATGGGCTACCGCTGGCGGCATTGGACATCATCGCGGCGGGAAACGCGAAGGGAAATGGTTGCATCGGGTGACTCCTCCTCTCCTAGGGGTATTCTGGTCGCGGTTGTAATGCGGCCAACGTCGCGAACCGTCCGGTTTGCGGCCCGTCTCGGCGATGAGAATACCATAGCCCATTTTCCCAGGTACAGAGTCCGCTGGGAAGGACGGATTGCGCGCCCAAACGCTTCAACTGCTCGGCGGCAATCGCGCCAAGGTCAACCGTGTAGTGGCCCGCGCGCTTTCCGTTACGCACGGCTTGCGCCACCCAAGGGCCGAGTGCGGTGAGCGCTTCGATCACCGGAGCATCGACCTCGTAGCACCGGCCGCAGATCGCGGGACCGATCCACGCGGCGAACGGGGCATCCCCGAGCGCGGCGACAGCGCGCGCCAAGATACCAGCAGCCAGCCCTCGCCACCCTGCATGCGCCACCGCAAGCCGCGCCCCATCGCTCCGTACCAGGACCACCGGCAAGCAGTCCGCGGTAAGTAGCGCCAGCCAACGCCCCGCGCGCGCCGTGGTTGCCCCGTCGGCTTGCGGAGGAGCGTGGCCGGATGGATCGGCTGCGTCCGCATCCCAAATGGTCGTGCCATGCACCTGCTTGAGCCACAGTGGGTCGCTGCCCAAGGTTGCGCGCAACCGCGCGCGGTTTTCCGCAACTGCGGCCGTGTCGTCGCCAACGTGGTCAGCCAGATTGAGCGCGTGATAGCCACCTGCGCTGACGCCACCGGTACGCGTCGTCAGCCGGATTGTCACGCCGTAGGGGCGCAGTGCAGTAACGGTAAGGAGCAGTAATTCGTCCATGTTTTCGTTATAGCCGCTCATTGCGCGGCGCGCAACGTGTGCAACAGTTCGGCCAAGTCGTCCGGTAATGGCGAATGAAACGTCATCGTCTCGTCATGGACCGGATGGCGAAACGTGAGGCGACTGGCGTGTAGTGCCTGGCGTGCCAACGGCCATTGGCGCACTTTCGCATTGCCGTAGAGGGGGTCGCCAATCAGGGGGTGGCCCAGATGGGCGAGATGGACGCGAATCTGGTGGGTGCGCCCCGATTCGAGATCGCACTGCACGAGGGTAGCCGTGTCGCCGAACGTTTCCAACGGCGTCACATGGGTGACGGCAGGTTTGCCATGCGGCACCACGGCCATCTTGACCCGCTGTGTGGGGTGGCGTCCAATCGGCGCCGCAACGGTGGTCTTGCGTTCGATCCGACCGACGGTTATCGCCCAATAGCGGCGCGCGATCGTGCGCGCGGCCAATGCAGCGACCAATTGCTGATGGGCAACGGGCGTTTTCGCCACCACCATCAGTCCGCTGGTCTCTTTGTCCAACCGGTGAACGATGCCCGCGCGCGGGAGGTTCGACAGCGCGGCGTCGTACGCCAAGAGCCAATTCATCAGGGTGCCACTGCGGTGTCCCGCGCCCGGATGGACCACCCAACCCGCTGGCTTGTCGAGCACCAGCAGATGATCGTCTTCGAAGACGATGGGCAAAATCCGTGGCTCTGGCCGATCGACGCATACCGGTTCGATCGTGACGGCAGCCACCACCTCAGCGCCCGGCGCCAGCGTATGTTTTGGGGAACAAATCGGTTCGCCGTCGACGAGTACGCACCCTTCCCGGATCCACCTCTGCCACTGCGAGCGGGAAAATTCCGGTGCGTGCTCGGCGAGCCATTTGTCCAGGCGCACGAACGACGCGTCGGACGCGACCCGCCAATGGTATTCCGTTCTATAATCGTCAAGCTCTTCCACAGATGAGATAGTATTCATGAAACGTTGGTTTCTTGTGACGATGGCCGCCGCAACACTTGCCGGCTGTGGGTTGCTCCCCGAAAAGATCGACGAAACGCGCTCATGGAACGCGCAAAAGCTCTATAGCGAAGCGCGGGCGGCAATGGACGATGGCGACTATCAGCGTGCTGCCGAGCTCTTGGAAAAGCTGGAATCGCGCTACCCCTTCGGCCGTTATGCGCAGCAGGCGCAAATCGAAACGGCCTATGCTTACTACAAACAAGGGGAGCCGGAGCTCGCGCTGGCGGCGATCGAGCGCTTCTTGCGGCTCCACCCGGACCATCCGAACCTCGATTATATGCTCTACCTCAAAGGGCTGATCCTCTTCAACGAAGACCGCAGCCTCTTTGCCGCGCTCGGCAACCAAGACATGAGCGAGCGCGACCCGAAAGCGGCAAAAGAGTCGCTCGAAGTATTCCTGGAGCTGTTGCGCCGCTTTCCGGAAAGCAAATACGCGGAAGACGCCGAGGCCCGGGTCATCTACTTGCGCAACAGCCTGGCGCGGCATGAGCTCCACGTGGCCCGTTACTATCTCAAGCGCGGCGCTTATCTGGCCGCGGCCAACCGCGCGAAGGTGGTCGTGACCGATTACTCCGATACCCCACTCGTCGAAGACGCGCTTTGGCTGATGCGCGAAGCGTATGACCGCTTAGGGCTCACCGATCTCAAAACCGACGCGGAACGTGTGTTACAACTCAACTTTCCCGATTCCGACTACCTCAAATATGGGGAGCGGCGAAGTAAAGACGAAAAACCGTGGTGGCAGTTCTGGTGATCTGTCACGCGGTTTGATCTCTTTCGCGCCGAGAGCCTGATGAAGCGCCCACGATGGGCGCTTTTTCGTCTTCATTTGCGTGCAAAAAACAAAAAAGCCCCGGATTGAACCGGGGCCTTAGGTATTCTTTGGCGCGCCCGGAAGGATTCGAACCTCCGACCACCTGGTTCGTAGCCAGGTACTCTATCCAACTGAGCTACGGGCGCTTCGCGTTGCGCGAGACCGTTATTCTAGCAAAACCGCATGCCTTGTCAACGGCCCCGCAGACGCTTTAGGTTTATTGCTTGCGGTGGTTCGCCAGTCGCAACCAGGTATCGATCACGGTATCCGGGTTGAGCGAAATCGTTTGAATTCCGCGATCCATGAGCCACTCGGCAAAGTCGGGGTGGTCCGACGGCCCTTGACCGCAGATCCCGACGTACTTCCCGAGTTTGTTGCACGCGTCGATCGCCATCCCAAGGAGGATGCGAACCGCCGGATCGCGTTCGTCGAACGATTCGGCAACCAACCCCGAGTCGCGGTCAAGCCCAAGGGTCAGTTGCGTGAGGTCGTTCGAACCGATCGAGAAACCGTCGAAGCGCGCCAGGAACGCTTCCGCCAACAGCGCATTGCTGGGCACCTCACACATCATGATGAGTTCAAGCCCGTTTTGGCCCTGCACAAGGCCGTTCGCCGCAAGGAGCTTGATCACCCGTTCGCCCTCTTTCACCGTCCGGACGAACGGCACCATGATCTTGACGTTGGTGAGCCCCATCACGTCGCGGACTTTCTTGAGCGCTTCGCACTCCATTTCGAAGCAGTCGCGGAAGCTCGGCGCAATGTAGCGTGCAGCACCTCGGAAACCGAGCATCGGGTTCTCTTCTTCCGGCTCGTAGATTTCACCGGCAAGGAGTTTGCGGTATTCGTTCGACTTGAAGTCGGAAAGACGAACGATCACCGGGTTGGGGTAGAACGCCGCAGCGATCGTCGCGACCCCTTCGGCCAGTTTTTCGACGAAGAAGGCGCGCGGGCTTTCATAACCCCGCGCACGGCGCTCGATCTCTTCGCGGATCGACGCCGGAATGCGGTCGATTTCGAGAATCGCGCGCGGGTGGATCCCGATCACGTTGTTGATGATGAACTCAAGCCGCGCCAATCCGACACCGGCGTTGGGAATCTGGGCAAACTCGAACGCGAGCTCCGGGTTGCCGACGTTCATCATGATTTTCACCGGCAATTCGGGCAGTTCGCCGAGATCGGTGCGCTGCACTTCGAATTCGAGCGCCCCACGATAGACGTAACCGGTATCCCCTTCCGCACATGAGACGGTAACCGTTTCACCGTCTTTGAGGACTTCGGTGGCGTCGCCACACCCAACGATCGCAGGCACCCCCAGTTCCCGCGCGATGATCGCCGCGTGACAGGTACGCCCACCCCGGTTGGTGATGATTGCCGCGGCGCGCTTCATCACCGGCTCCCAGTTGGGGTCGGTCATGTCGGTGACGAGCACGTCACCCGCCTGCACTTTTTCGATTTCGCTGATGTCTTTGACAATACGCACTTTACCGACGGCGACCTTCTGGCCGATCGCCCGCCCTTGCACGATCGCTTTGCCGTGCTGCTTGAGGCGGAATTTTTCGAGCACGCGGCCACTTTCCTGAGATTTGACCGTCTCAGGACGCGCTTGCAAGATGTAAATCTTGCCGTCGATCCCGTCTTTCCCCCATTCGATGTCCATCGGCCGCCCGTAGTGCTGCTCGATGATCAGCGCATAGCGGGCGAGTTCGAGGATATCCTCGTCGCTGATACAGAAACGATTGCGCTCTTCCGGGGTGGTGTCCACCTCTTTGACGCGCCCTGCTTCGCCGGGCGTCGTGAAAACCATCTTGATCAGTTTGGAGCCGAGCGAACGGCGGATGATCGCCGGTTTGCCCTGCGCCAAGGTAGGCTTGTGCACGTAGAATTCGTCCGGGTTCACTGCGCCCTGGACGACCATTTCCCCCAGGCCGTAGGAGGCGGTGATGAAAACGACGTCGCGAAAGCCCGATTCGGTGTCGAGCGTAAACATCACCCCGGACGCACCGACGTCGGAGCGCACCATTCGCTGCACCCCCGCCGAAAGCGCCACCTCGGCGTGACGGAACCCTTTATGGACCCGGTACGCGATCGCACGATCGTTGTAGAGCGACGCAAACACCTCTTTGATCGCGTGCAGGATGTTTTCGATGCCGCGCACGTTAAGGAGCGTCTCTTGCTGCCCAGCAAACGAAGCATCGGGCAGATCTTCGGCAGTGGCCGACGAACGGACGGCAAAACTCCCTTCACCCTCGCGGGTGATTTCGGCGTACGCGGCACGGATCTGCGCCTCGAGCTCTGCTGGGAATGGCGCTTGCATCACCATTTGACGGATCGCAGCGCCGGTGCGCGCCAGTGCCGCAAAGTCGTCGACGTCAAGCCCTTCGAGCAGATCGTGAATCTTTTGCCGCAACCCATTGTCGTCGAGGAAGCGCCAAAAGGCCTCGGCCGTCGTGGCGAAACCATCCGGCACGCGGACACTGTCAGGCAACTGGCTGATCATTTCACCCAGCGACGCGTTCTTGCCACCGACTTGGGCCACATCGGACATGCGCAACTCGCGCAATGGGATCACGTAACGGGTCATGCCAATACTCCCTGGAGGATCGGATAAAATAACTAGCCATTATTCTAATGGCTTTACTGCCATTTCAATCCTTTTTAGCCGATCAAGGATGCTCCGATGCCGATTCCGCGCAAACGCCACGTCTTTTATGTCTCCGACGGTACGGGCGTCACCGCGGAGATGTTGGGCGAAAGCCTCCTGGCCCAGTTTCCCGACCTCGACTACGTGGTGGTGCGCGCCCCGTTCGTCGATTCCCCGCAAAAAGCGGGCGAACTGGTCAGCAAGATTGAACGGGTCGCCCAAGGAAGCGGTTTTCGTCCTATCGTCTTCTCGACGCTGGTCAAACCGGAAGTCCTGGCCGTGATCCAGAACGGTCCCGGCCTGGTGATGGACCTCTTCGGCGCCTTCATCGACCCGCTCGAGCGCGAATTCGGCATGGAGAGCACCCACACCGTCGGCCGCTTTCACGGAATGCGGGACACGCACAGCTATCACCGCCGCATCGAGGCGATCAACTTCGCATTGGCGCACGACGATGGCATTACCCAAGACCATACGCTGGTCGAAGCCGACATCATCTTGATCGGGGTTTCGCGTTCGGGCAAAACCCCGACCAGCCTCTACCTTGCGATGACCTACGCGATCAAAGCGGCCAATTACCCACTGATTCCCGAAGACCTAGAGCGCATGCGCTTACCGGAAGCGCTGCGACCGCACCGTGAAAAACTCTTCGGGCTGACGATTGCACCCGAACGCTTGGCGCAAATCCGTTCCGAACGGCGCCCGAACAGCGCCTACGCCGATTTGGCCAATTGCCGCCGTGAAATCGAACTGGCGCTGGAGTTGATGCGACGGGAAGGAATCCCGTGGCTCGACACCACGACGAAATCGATTGAAGAGATCGCGGCAGTGGTGATGCTCCATCTCGAAAAGATCCGCCGCTACCAAGACTTGTAACGAAAGGGAACCGATGAACAATCCCAAAAATCCCCAACCCAAAAAACGACGCAACCGCCCCAGTGCGATGGCACCGAGCGCCGAGCACCTCTGCTGGCTGGCTCAAGGCCTGGCGCGTTCAGGCAGCCGAGTCGAAGACCGTTGGTGGGAGCAACAGATCGAAGCTGCGGTTCGTCAGCTTCTCGAGGAAGGCAACGACAACGTGATCGAACAGGCGCTCGAACACCTCTACCGCAGCGACGAATCGGCCTACGGAGAGCTGTTGGATGCGGTGGAGAGCGAAGCCGAAGTCGTCACCGGCGAAAAGGAAACGCTGCTCCTGATTGCCGCGCCGGTACTGGCGTGGTCCCGCTTTTCGGTGCCCGCGAAGACCATTCCCACCGCTGCGCTCGAACACCTGCGCACTGCATTGGCTGCACACGTCTTCGCACCAGGGGTTCGGTTTGCGATCGCGAACCACCTCTTTAGCCCAGACCAACTTCCAGACGGCTACATTCCCACCCAGCACCTGCTCAAAGCGATGCAAAATGCCGCACTCGCTAACGAAGACTATCCGGTCGATAGCGACCGCCTCAACGAGACAATGGTGTTCCTCTCCGACATCCGTTACCTGCTGATCGCCGCAGCGATTCCGAACGGAGAAGCGATCTTCCGTTGGCACTTGCCGGAAGGGGATCGCGAGCAAGCGTTTGCGGCGTGGCGCAAACGGGCTCATCCGGTATTCGAACGGCTGCTGATCGGCTGCGGTATCGAATTGGAGCCGCCTGACGCTTACTTCACTGCCAGTCGCAAGGCAAACCGCGACTCGCGCGTTTTCGCAATCTTCGCAGCGGTTGCCTACCTGGCAACCGAGTTCGATATCGCGTCGAGCCGTCTGCGCGCGGTGATCGCCCCGTGTGAAGGCAACGGCGAATTCGAATACCGCATCGGTTTTTGCTTGAAACCGAGCGGCCAAGTGATCCATGGGGTGCCTTGGCCGCTCATTGGTACCGACGAAAACGAAGAGGAGACGGTCGAACGGATCGTCGCGACGCTGCGCGACAGCGGCGTCACCGATACGCTGGTGTTGCGCCGAACACTGCCACTCGAATTTTGCGAGGACTGCGGCGCCCCGCTCTTTCCCAACCCCCATGGGGAACTGGTCCATGCCGAAATGCCCGGCGAAAACCCCAACGGGGAGGAACCATCTGGCCATGGCAATCCCCCGCCGCGCTATCTCCACTGACCCCAGCGCGGGCCGATCGCGCCGCTGAGCGTGGAGTGGTGCGATGCCGATCGTCGCCCTTGCCGTCGGTTTTCTCGTTGGCGCGGTCGCATGGCACCAAACGTCCGCTTTTCCTGCAAGATCCCTCACCTGGGGTGCGTGCGCGCTGGGCTTCGTTCTTGTCGTATGGGCGCTGCGAAGCGGAGTGCTCACGCCACACGACGGAACAGGGGCGTGCGCCCGCAGCACCGGACGCCTGGGATGGCTGGGGTTATGGGTTGGCGCGGCACTCATCGCATGGGGAAGCACCGCTGAGCGCAGTCGCTCTTTTTTTGACGACACGCCACCGGAATCGTGGTTCACCAGCCGAACGCTACCGGTCACGCTCACGGTCTTGGAGCGGATTCCCCTGGCTGGCGGGCCACCGCGCGCCGTCGTCGCGGCGTTGTCCGATGGCAGGAACACGCACCGCGTCCGCCTCACTCTCCCGGATCGCGGGGCTCAAGGCAATTGGTTGCCAGGGGAACGGTACCACGCAACCGTGCGGCTGCGGCCGATTCGCGCAAACATCCAGCCGGGCGCATTCGACAGCGAATGGTGGGCTTTTCGCTTCCGACTGGCTGCTTGGGGCAAAATCGTCAGCGCCACGCCACTGGAGCACGCCCCCCATTGGACCGATGCATTGGTTCGGCTGCGTATTGATCTGGCAGAGCGCCTCGAGAAGTTGCCCCCACGCCACGGGGCGTGGCTGCGCGCGTTGGCGCTGGGCGATCGTTCGAGTTTCGACGATACCACGTGGCAGTTGGTGCAACGGACCGGAACCGCGCACCTCGTGGCGATTTCGGGGATGCACGTGACGCTGGTGGCGTGGCTCTTGGGCGGCATCGTCGCGCGCCTGTGGCAACGCGCATACCGCGCCACGCTTTGGATCGCTGCGCCGCGCGTCGGCTGGCTGGTCGCGATCGCTGTAGCCTGGGGTTACGCGCTCCTCGCCGGCTTGGGCATTCCTGCGGTACGAGCGGCACTCATGCTCACCCTTGCAGGCTTGGCCATGCTCCACGCGCAGCGGCTTCCCGCTTCAGGCGTCCTTGCGGCAACGCTCCTTGCGGTCCTCGTTTGGGATCCTTGGGCAGTGGGCGACGCCGGTTTTTGGCTTTCGTTCGCTGCCGTCGCGCTGCTTTTCCTGCTTGGGCGCGCAGAGGCACCCTGGCGTATGGGCGATGCCCCCTCTGCGGCCTCTCGATCTTTTGGGCAACGTCTCTGGGCAGCATTCCGGTCGTTCGTAACCGTCCAATTGGCGCTGACCTTGGCGCTTGCCCCCCTCACCCTCCTATTTTTCGGTCAAGCCGCACTGCTCGGCGCAGTGGCCAACTTCGTCGCGATTCCGCTCATCGCCTATGCCGCAACCCCTCTGGCGCTGCTGCTTTTGATCGTTCCCGCTCCCCTTCTGGGACAAGGTTTTGCGGAGGTGATCGACCGAACGCTCGATCTCCTCACTTGGGCGAGCCACCTTCCAGCAGCGGTGCGGACCGCGCCCGAAATCCCCGCTGGCCTCTGGTGGGTTGCCGCAAGCCTCCTGCTGCTTGCGCTCTTTCTTCCCCGGGGAATCGCGCCGCGCCTCTTGGCACTGCCAGCGCTGCTGTTGCTCTTCGTCCCCAACCCCCAACGCCCGGAAGTGGGCGCGGCACAGATCACCGTGCTCGATGTCGGTCAAGGGCAAGCGATTCTCATCACCACCGCGCACCATGCGCTCCTTTACGACGCTGGCCCAGCGTCGAACCGATGGGACAGTGGGCACATGCTCGTCCTTCCTTATCTCCAGCGAAGCGGCATCGAGCGGCTCGATGCGGTCGTGCTTTCCCATTTCGACCGCGACCACACGGGCGGTTTTGCCGCAGTAGCGCAAGCGCTTCCCATTGCCACGGTCTGGTATGGTGCGCCACCCGGAACTCTGCCGCCTGACGACGTCGCACCGCTTCGCAACACGCTTTCCGCCCGCCCGTGTCGCCGTGGAACTGAATGGGAGTGGGATGGCGTGCGGTTCGCGTTCCTTTGGCCAACAGACGCGCCGCACCAGAAAGCGATGAGCGACAACGCGGCGTCGTGTGTCTTGCGCGTCACGAGCCGCGCCGGAACCCGCTTTCTGGTCAGTGGCGACTTGGGCGTTCGCGAAGAGCAGACGCTCGTTGCGATGGAGTCCCAGTTCGGCAGCGACATAGTGGTCATCGGGCACCATGGGAGCCACACCTCGTCGTCACCCGCGTGGGTTGGCACGCTCACCCCCCGCTATGCGCTCGTGAGCGTCGGTGCGTTCAACCCCTTCGGCCACCCCCGCTGTGACGTCTTGGAGCGCTGGCGCACGCAGGGCGCGACGATACTGCGCACCGACCGCGACGGCGCGCTCACCTTGACACTGCCGGCAAACGGCAACACGATCGCAGTGGACACCGCCCGCGGCAAGAATGGGCGCTACTGGCATCGCCCCTTCCCGGCCTTTGCTGAATGTGGCGAGCACCGCACACGGTGACCCAAATCGTGTGGTTCCGGCATTCCGTAATGAAAATCCAACAAACAAAGGAGAATCACCATGCGCTTTTGGCAACGGCTGCAAGCCCTTTTCGCCCCAGGGGGTCGCTCCGCGCACCCGGAGCAGGAGACCGCATCGACGTTGGCAAATCCCCCACGCACGACGGGACAAGAGGCACCCATACCCGAACCCCAAACGCTTCCCCATCCGCCGCGCATCGATTGGGTGAACTGCTCCAATACCGCTGGCACGCACCGCATGATCTACTACGAATGGGGCGCGCCCGACAATCCCGAAGTCGTCTTGTGCGTTCATGGTTTGACGCGAACCGGGCGTGATTTCGACGCGCTTGCGGCCCATTTGAGCCGCCGCTATCGGGTGATCTGTCCCGACGTGGTTGGACGCGGACTTTCGGACTGGCTCCCCAACAAGAGCGAATACGCAATCCCACGCTACGCAAGCGACCTCACTACGCTCATTCAGAAAATCCAGCCCCAGAAACTTTACTGGGTGGGTACTTCGATGGGCGGGTTGATTGCAATGGCGATCGCAGCGCAACCCATTTCACCGATCGCAAAACTGGTGTTGAACGACGTTGGCGCTGTGTTGCCGCGGGCGTCGTTGCAACGGATCGGCTCGTATCTCGGAACCGAGCCCCACTTTGCAACGTTCGATGACGCCGTTCGCTACATGCAGACCATCTTTGCCCCGTTTGGCCCCCTCAGCGAACCCCAGTGGCGCCATTTGACATGGCACGCGGTCCGTCAGGAACCGGACGGACGCTGGGTGTTGCGCTATGACCCGGGAATCGCCGTTCCGTTTCGCATCGCGTTTCCTGCACAAGATGTGGCGATGTGGGAGCTCTACGATGCGATTCGCTGCCCGACGGTGCTCGTGCGTGGAGCGGAATCAGACCTCTTGACGCGGGATGTGGCCGAAGCGATGACGCGCCGCGGCCCGCGGGCGCGACTCGTCGAAATTCCCGGTGTGGGCCACGCACCGGCGCTGCTCGATCGCGACCAGATCGACGAAATCAGCGCGTTTCTCGATTAGCCCCGTTCAATCAGTTTCCCCCCCATCAGATGGCAAGTGCGATCGAGCCGCGCCGCCAGGGTTTCGTCGTGGGTCACCACGACGAGCGCGGCGCTGCGCTCGCGTGCAGCCGCTTGCAACAACGCAAACACCTGTTCGGCGTTGCCGCGGTCGAGGTTCCCAGTCGGTTCGTCGGCCAACACACACACCGGTTGCGTCACCAACGCGCGCGCAATCGCCACCCGCTGGCGCTCACCGCCGGAAAGCTGAGCGGGACGGTGGTGCGCACGGTCGGCCAACCCAACGGTAGCCAGCAGCGCGCGTGCGCTCCGTTCTGCCGACTCGCGCGCTTCACGCCGGATCAAAAGCGGCATCATGACGTTCTCGAGCGCCGTGAATTCCGGCAACAGGTGGTGGAACTGATAGACGAAGCCAAGCGCCTGGTTGCGCAAGCGCCCCTTCGCGCGCTCAGATAGCGTGTGGATGCGCGCCCCCAACAACACCACTTCGCCTGCTGTCGGGGTATCGAGCCCAGCCAACAGGTGCAGCAACGTGCTTTTCCCCGAGCCAGAAACCCCAACGACCGCCACCGACTCCCCACGGCGTACGGTCAAATCGACCCCGGAAAGCACGGTCACCGCAGTGCCCGCGTCCTGGTAGCGCTTGGTCAACCCGTGCGCGATCAAAACCGCTTCACTCATGGCGCAACGCCTCCGCAGGTTGGACGTGCGCGGCGCGCCAACTGGGGTAGAGCGTCGCCAGCAGGGTAAGCGCAAACGAAACCCCCACCACCAACGCCACGTCACTCGCGAGCACCTTGGACGGTAAGTCGCTGATGAAATAGACCTCTTTGTTCCACAACGTCGCACCGGTCACCGCTTCCAAAAAAGCCACCACTTCGGAGACGTGGTGCGCCAACCACAACCCCAGCACAGTGCCTGCTGAAAGACCGATCACGCCAATCGCCGCGCCCTGAACGACGAAAATTGCCAAAATCGAAACCGGAGCGGCCCCGATTGTGCGCAGAATCGCGATATCGGCATGCTTATCCTGCACGCTCATCACCAGCGTCGACACCAAGTTGAACGCCGCCACCGCGACGATCAGAAAGAGAATCAACGTCATCATCGTCTTCTCCAATTGAACCGCGCGGAAGAAATTGGCATGGCGGCTGGTCCAATCGCTAAGCCATAGCCCTGCTGGCAACTTCGGTGCCCATTCTCGAACCTTGCGCGGCGCGGCAAGCGGATCGGTGAGCCGAATCCGAATTCCAGTCACCGCATCCCCCATCCGGAAAAAGGCTTGGGCATCGGCAAGCGACAGCAACACCAACCCGGAATCGAACTCATACATCCCGGAATCGAAAATCGCCGCGACACGAAACGCGCGCATTCGTGGCTGCAGCCCGGTTGGCCCAAGCATTGCATCGGGCGCGATCAAAACCAGCGAATCTCCAAGATCGATTCCCAACTGGCGAGCCAAGTCGATGCCAATCGCCGCATGAAACGCGCCTGGTGTGAGCGTATCGAGTGACCCCGCCTTCACGAACTTCTGCCATGCCCCCACCTGCGCCTCTTGCTCGGGCAAAACGCCGCGCACCATCACCCCGTGCGCCACGCCGCCGTGGGTCGCCAACGCCTGCCCAGCGACGAAAGGGGCAGTCGCGACCACCTCCGGATCGGCGCGCAACTGCTGCGCGACAGGCTGCCACGCTGCGAGCATGCCGCCGCTACCGGTCACTTCGAGATGCGCGGCAACCCCCAAGATGCGTGCCCGCAACTCCTCCTGGAACCCATTCATCACCGAAAGCACCACGATGAGCGCCGCAACCCCCAGCGTCATCCCCAACATCGACGCAAGCGCAATGAACGAAACGAACCCCCCTTTTCCGTGCCGCTGGCGGCGCACGTACCGCCAACCGATCCACCACTCGAACGGCAAAGCGTTCTCCTTTCCGGTACCATTACACCTATGGAGCTGATTCTACCCGGGGCGCTCTGGCCCAACCCCAACGCCACGGCGTTTGCCCCCATCGAAAGCCACCCGACCTTGGCGCGCTGGCTGGGGAAAAGCGTCCGCACGCCGCACGCGCGATCGTATCAAGAAATCGTCGCCGAGCGCATCGGTGCCCCAGCGCACACAACGGCAGAACTGCGCTGGCGGGGCGAAGCGCTCGACCGTGCGGGCACCAACCTACCCTCTTTGGCCGAAAGCGGAACGATCCTCTGTGCCGATCCCGTCCACCTCTACCTAGCGCGTGACCACCTGGTCGTCACCGAGCTAGGAGAAACCGCGCCGCAGCAGGAAGAAGCCGAGCGACTTGCCACCGAACTCACCGCGCTCATCCGTACCGAATGGCCGCAGGCAACGCTGGTTGTGGTAACCCCAACCCGCTGGTACCTGACGGGAATTCCCTCCGACGCATGCGCGAACACCACGTTCACCCCGCTTGCCGAGGCATCGAGCCGCCCCTACGCCGAAGTGCTGCCGCACGGTGCCCACGCCCGCGCGTGGCTGCGCCGCATGAACGAATGGCAGGTCTTTCTTGCCAACCACCCGATCAACCGCGCACGCGAGCAGCAAGGACTTCCGCCGATCAACGCGCTGTGGCTCTGGGGCAACCATTCCGTTACGCCACCGAACTCTGCGAAACCGCGTTCCCAGCCACTGCACGTGTTCGTCAATGACGACGCCGATCCGATTCTGTTGGGTTGGTTAGCAGCGCAGCGCATTCCCTTTACCTGCCATCGCACTTGGCCCGCCGCATCCGCGTGCCGTCCTGATCTCGTCATCCTCGACGCCCTGGCCGAAGCGGCACGACGCCTCGATTGGCATGCTTGGCAACGCGCGCTTTCGAATGTGGAGACCCACTGGTTTTCCCGTTTTCCGCGACCACCACGGGCGATTCACCTGGCCGCGACACGAGCTAGCATCACCGCCACCCCCGTTTGGTGGCGCCGGTTTGCCAAACCGCTATCGCTGGAACTGCTCAACCGTTGCTGCGCATGATGACGCCCCATCGCTTCCAGATCCGCACCGCCCCCGCTCGCGTCGTCCACCGCCTGCAACAAGCCGGCGCCGATCCACTCACCGCGCGGCTCTATGCAGCGCGTGGCGTTTCAGACCCAAGGGAACTCAGCACCGAACTCTCGGCGCTCCCCCCACCCGAAGCGCTCAAAGGAACCGACGCGGCGGCGACCCTTCTTGCCGACGCAATCGAAGCGGGTGCGCGGCTCGTCATCGTCGGCGACTACGACTGTGACGGGGCAACCGCGACGGCGCTCGCGGTTCGCGCGCTCAGGGCGATGGGCGCACGGGTGAACTATCTGATTCCGAATCGCTTCACCGATGGCTACGGCCTCACCCCGCGCATCGTCGAAATCGCCGCGCAACGCTTTTCGCCCAACCTCCTCATCACCGTCGACAATGGCATCGCCAGCCACGAAGGGGTAGCCGCTGCTCTGCAACGCGGCATCGAGGTCGTGATCACCGACCACCACCTCCCGGGCGCGTCGCTCCCTGCAGCGAGCGCGATCGTCAACCCCAACCAACCCGGCTGTCCTTTCCCCAGCAAAACCATCGCCGGGGTGGGCGTGATCCTCTACGTGATGATGGCACTGCGCAGCGCGCTGCGCGCGCGCGGCTGGTTCGGCGCCCACCGTCCCGAACCCAATCTCGCCCAATGGCTCGATCTGGTCGCGCTCGGCACCGTAGCCGACGTCGTTCCGCTCGAACATACCAACCGCATCCTGGTCGCGCAGGGGTTGGCACGGATTCGCGCCGGACGGATTAGCCCCGGAATCGCGGCGCTCTTTCACGCCGCGCGACGCGACCCCCGGACGGCAACGACGCAAGACCTTGGCTTTTTCATCGCGCCGCGTGTCAATGCCGCTGGGCGCCTACAAGAGATGACCGTCGGCGTCGAATGCCTGATCACCGACGACCCCATTCGGGCGCAGCAATTGGCCACAATGCTCGACCAGATCAACCGGACGCGGCAGAGCATCGAAGCGAAGATGAAAGACGAAGCGTTGGCACTCCTCGACGGCGAGCCGCTGCACGAAAAACAGACGTTGACGCTCTTTCACCCCGAATGGCACCAAGGGGTGATCGGCATCGTCGCCGGCCGCATCAAGGAGCGTTACCACAAACCGGTATTCGCGTTCGCGCCGCACGAAGACGGGCTGGTGAAAGGGTCAGGGCGCAGCGTCCCAGGGCTGCACCTCCGCGACGCGCTCGACTGGATCAGCAAGCGCGAACCCGAGCTGCTCATCACCTTTGGCGGCCACGCAATGGCCGCTGGGGTGACGTTGCGCGCCATTGACCTCGATCGCTTCGCCAATGCGTTCGAGGCAGCCGCAGCTACGTTGGCGCCGGAAGGGCTCGACCCGCGCACGGTGACCACCGATGGTTCCTTGGCGTGTGACGCGCTGACGCTGGAGACTGCGGAACAGTTGGCCGCAGGCGTCTGGGGACACGGCTTTCCCGCTCCACTTTTCCTCGACCCGTTCCAGTTGCTGGAACAGAGGTTGGTCGGGGATGCCCACCTCCAATTGCGCCTCCGACGCACGGATCGCGTATCAACGCCCCTTGCTGCGATCCTCTTTCGCCACCGCGATCCCCTACCGCCGCACTTTACCGCAGCATACCAACTCAACGTCGACCGTTGGGGCGGAAACCAACGTCTGCGGCTGCACATCGAAACCGTTGCACCGTCCGATGCGCCGAATCTGGGATAATTGCACACTAATCACGTAGCACAGATGGAGAAAGCAAACGATGATGGATCCGCAAGAAATCAACGCGATCGAAGGACAACTGCGCTCGATCCTGGAGCGTAACGACGAACTCCGGAGGTATCTTTGACTACGCCGACCTGAAGCGGCAACTCGAAGAGACCGACCTGGCGCTGCAAGACCCGGAAGTTTGGAACGATCCCGAAAAAGCGCAGGCGCTCGGCAAGCAAAAACGACAACTGGAAGCGCTGATCGAACCGCTCGAAACCACGGCAGACGAGGCCAAGAGCCTGCTCGAACTCCTGGAACTGGCGCGCGAAGAAGCGGACGAAGCCACTCTGACTTCGATCCGTGACGATGCCAAGCGCCTCGACGACGCGATCGCCAAGCTGGAGCTGCGCCGGATGTTCAACGACCCGATGGATCCGAACAACTGCTTCATCGAGATCCAAGCGGGCGCCGGTGGCACCGAAGCGCAGGACTGGGCGTCGATGTTGCTGCGCATGTACCTGCGTTACTGCGAGCAAAAAGGGTTCGAAACCGAAATCCTCGAAGAATCGGAAGGCGAAGTCGCGGGGATCAAAAGCGCGACGGTGAAGGTGAGTGGGGATCATGCATACGGGTATTTGCGCACCGAAACGGGGATTCACCGCCTGGTCCGCAAGAGCCCGTTCGACGCGAATGCGCGCCGCCACACCAGTTTCGCCTCGGTCTTCGTCTACCCCGAGGTCGACGACAAAATCGAAGTCGAGATCAACCCTGCCGATCTGCGGATCGACACCTACCGCGCGTCGGGTGCCGGGGGACAGCACGTGAACCGGACCGATTCGGCGGTACGCATCACCCACATCCCAACCGGTATCGTCGTCCAGTGCCAGAACGACCGTTCGCAACACAAAAACAAAGCCGCGGCGATGGCGATGCTCAAGTCGCGCCTCTATGAATTGGAACTGCGCAAACGGCGCGAGCAACAGCAGGCGCTGGAAGAGTCGAAGAGCGATATCGGCTGGGGCCACCAGATCCGCTCCTATGTGCTCGACCAATCCCGCATCAAGGATCTGCGCACCGGGGTCGAGATCGGCAACACCCAAGCGGTACTCGACGGCGACCTCGACCCGTTCATCGAAGCCGCGCTGAAGCAAGGCGTGAGCGGCACGAAACCTTCCGCCGCGGAAACGGAGTAACCGAGACCCTCTCCCCCAACGGAGCGCGAACCCCATGGCCATCGACATCAAAACCCCTGAAGAGATCGAAGCGATGCGCGTTGCCTGTCGCCTTGCCTCCGAGGTGCTCGACTACATCACGCCGTTCGTTCAACCCGGCGTGACCACCGCGGAACTCGACCGCCTGTGCCACCGCTACATCGAAGACATGCAACAAGCGGTCGCAGCGCCGCTCAACTACCCACCGGGAAGTCCGAACCCCTTCCCCAATGCGATCTGCACCTCGGTCAATCACGTCGTCTGCCACGGGATTCCCAACGAAAAACCGCTCAAAGAGGGGGATATCGTCAACCTCGACATCACCGTACAGAAAGACGGTTGGTACGGCGACACCAGCCGGATGTTCGTCGTCGGCAACAAACCGTCGATTTTGGCGCGGCGGCTCGTCCAGGTAACCTACGAATGCCTGTGGTTGGGGATTGCGGCGGTCCGCCCTGGCGCACGGCTCGGTGACATCGGCGCGGCGATCGAACGCCACGCCCACCACCACGGCTACTCGGTGGTGCGGGAATATTGTGGCCATGGGATCGGTCGGCGCTTTCACGAAGAACCACAGGTACTCCATTACGGCAAACCGGGAACGGGCATCGAACTCGTCCCGGGAATGACGTTTACCATCGAACCGATGATCAACGCCGGCAAAGCGGCCACCTCGGTGCTCGCCGACGGTTGGACGGTGGTCACCAAAGACCGCAGCCTCTCTGCGCAATGGGAACATACGGTTCTGGTCACGGAAACGGGCGTTGAGGTACTCACCACCTCGGCAGGCTGTCCGAAACCACCCGAAATCGTCCGCGACCGTTTCGGTGACGGATTCATCGGCTAGCTTCGGACTTGTTCGCGATGTCCCCGTCGGTCTCTCCCCACTTGTCCGCGATCGCCACCCGCCTGGCCGAGGGCCGTGCGCAGCTCGCGGCACAATTCGCGGATGGAACCCTAACCCCTTTGCAATACCTCCATCGCCACGCCCGGTTGGTGGATACCACACTCGTTGCGCTCACCCGGGCTGTTCCGCTTCCCCGTGGCGCCAGCATCTTGGCGGTAGGGGGTTACGGGCGGCGCGCGCTCTACCCGATGAGCGACATCGACTTGATGCTTTTGGTCCCCGCGCCGTTGCAAGGGGCGGACGAAGCGCGCGCGCAAGCGTTCGTCGCGGCGTTGTGGGATATCGGGCTCGAGGTGGGCATGAGCGTGCGCACCCCAACGGAAGCGCTCACCCTTGCGCAAGAGGACATCACCGTCCAGACGAACATGCTTGAGGGGCGGCGGGTAGCGGGCGCGGTCGCACTCGCCAACGATTTTCTTGCCGCGTTGCGTCGTGCGCTCGACCCGGCCGCGTTTTACCGCGCCAAGGCAGCCGAACAAGAGCGCCGTCACAGTCGTTGGCTTTCCCCTTATACCCTGGAACCCAACGTCAAGGAGCACCCAGGTGGGCAGCGCGATTTGGATCTACTTCTGTGGATCGCCCAAGCATTGGGGTATCGTGGACGTTGGGCGGCCCTAGCGAAAGCGGGACTGTTGCTGACAGAAGAAGCCCGCGAACTCGACCGAAGGCACCGCTTCCTGGCACGGGTGCGCATCGCGCTCCACCTTTTGGCGAAACGGCGGGAAGATCGGCTGCTTTTTGACTACCAAAACGCATTGGCAGCCCAATTCGGCATTCGCGCGCAAGGCGAGCAACGCCCCGCCGAACGCTTCATGCGGCAATACTATCTGAACGCAAAAATCGTACTGCAGCTCAATACCGTGCTGATGGCCGCGTTTTCCGAACGCCTATCCCCTTCCGAAACGGAATCGGCCGAACCGATCGATGACTACTTCGTGCGTCGCGGCAACCGACTCGATCTGGTCCGCGACGGGATCTTTGCCGACCATCCCGAAGCGTTTCTCACGCTCTTCCTCCGCATGGCGCAACACCCCGAACTCACCGGCCTTACTGCACGGGCGGCCCGACGGCTTTGGGCCGAGCGCGACCGTATCACCCCGGAATACCACCGGGTGCCCCGTCACCAACACCTTTTTCTTGAGATTCTCAAACAACCCCGCGGCATCGTCCATGAGACGCGGCGCATGAACCAGTTTGGGATCCTTTCCCGCTACCTGCCGGCGTGGCGGCGCATCGTCTGCCAGATGCAGTACGACCTCTACCACGAATACACCGTCGATCTGCATACCCTGATGGTGATCCGGAACCTGCGCCGTTTCACGATGGAGGAGCACGCGCACGAATACCCCGAAATGAGCGCGCTGATGAGCGAATTCGGGGAACCGTGGCTGCTCTATCTGGCTGCAATCTTTCACGACATTGGCAAAGGACGCGGCGGTGACCACAGCACGATCGGCGCCGAAGCGGCGCGTGCGTTTCTCAGCATCCACCCGATCGACCCCGAAGCGGTCGACCTCGTTGCCTGGCTGGTGCAAGAACACCTGACGATGAGCCGAATCGCGCAGAAAGAGGACATCACCGATCCGGAAACCATCGCGCGTTTCGCGACGCTGGTGGGCGACGAACGGCGACTGATCGCGCTCTATCTCCTCACCCACGCCGACATTCGCGGCACCAGCGCCAAAGTGTGGACTCCTTGGAAAGCGCGCCTACTTGCCGATCTCTTCCACGCCACCCGGCAATGGCTCCAGCAGCACCCGGCGAACGCGGTTGAGGCGCTTCGGCGCGGCGAACCGCTCCACGAACGGCAAGAACGCGCCCGCGCGATCCTGCGCTTCCACGGCATTCGCCCAGGCGAGGAGACCGCGTTCTGGCGCCGGGTAGGCCAAGACTATTTCCTTCGCCACCACGCCGAGACCATCGCGTGGCACACACGGGTCCTCTACTGGCGTCATCAAACCGGCAAACCGGTAGTTCGCGCCCGCCTCCTACCTGACGGCAGCGGGGTCCAGGTGATGGTTTTCGCCCCGGATGCCCCGTTCTTGTTGGCGCGGTTATTGGAAGTCTTCTACTGCCTGGATGCCGATGTCTGGGAGGCGCGGATCTACACCACACCTGACGGGTGGGCGCTCGACACCTTCGTCCTCGACTTCCCGCCCGACCGCCCTACCCGTGAGACGCTCAACCTCTTGGAATATGAACTGAGCGCCGCGCTGGACCAACCCACCCCCACGCTCCCCGAACCGCCGCGCTGCCAACGCCGGCTCCCCCGGCTTGTCCGCCACTTCGGTTTTCCGCCGCAAGTGACGATTACCCCTGATGAAAGCGGCAAGCGGTTCGTCCTTACCGTGATCGCGCTCGATCGACCGGGAACGCTGCTGGCGATCGTCACCGCGCTCGCGCATTGGAACGTTTCTATTGAACTTGCCCGCATCCACACGGCCGGCGAACGCATCGAAGACGCGTTCGTCGTCAGCGGCCCAGGACTCGACCGTCCCGAACGGCAAAACGCGATCATCCAAGCGCTGACTCGGGTATTGGAGCGGTTGGGTGCGTAAGTAGCCCCAAACCGTTTATCGGGAAAACCCGCGCTACCGCTAACCGTGCGGCCAGAGCCGCCACAGAAGCAGCATCACCGCGCCAAATTGACTCAGCCAGAAGAGAAAACTCCACTTCAGAATCGACGAGCGGGTCTCGGCAGCGGTGATTGCCACCTGAGCACGAACCCCCTCGATCTCTTTGGTGAGATCCGCGCGTACCTGCTCGATCTCCTTGGTGAGCTTGAGTTCAATCGCCTTCACCTCTCCCCGAACCTGTTCGATCTCTTTGGTGAGATTCGCGCGTACCTGTTCGATCTCTTTGGTGAGCCTGAGTTCGGTTTCTGAGAGGTGACGAACGGTAACCAGATAGTCGAGATGGGGATAACGCGACTCCAGGAGATCAAACGCTTCGGCAATGACTCGGGCCCGCGTCTCTTCGTCTGGCGCGTGACGTAAGCGGTCGTAGAGGTCGAGAACTGCGCTCATGCTGCACTCCCCTCGTCTGAGATTAATTATTCTCGCACAAGATGCACCCCCTTGGAGTAGCTCTTTGGAGCGTCACGACCGCAAGACTGCTCTTTCTACAATCAGAGAGGAAGCAACGCGTTGCATAAAACCATGAGCCACTTAGACGAACACAGCTTCCGCGCCGTCGTACAAAGGTTGCAACCCCGTCAATGCCCGTTTGCTCAAGCGCTCGATGAGGGGTGCGGGCACTGCCCCTACAGCGACTACGCGCTCCTAGCCGAACGACAGATTCGCCTCTGTCGCCACGAAGCACACCATGAGCTGTGCTTTCGTTTTCTCAAAGCAGTTCGCGTTTCTGCCGTGCTTGTCCTCAAACTTCCCCCGCCATCCAAAAAACTCACCCACCGCCAAGCGCTGCGCCTACAATGTGGTGCGCTAGTGGCGCTTCGGCAATGGCTCGAAAGCAAAGCGTCTGTCGATACTCCGGTTGCCGAGCAGGTCGCTCTCTTTTTTCGACACTCTGCCGAGCGCCCCCACCCTTTTCTTGATCTCATCCCTTATCTGGTGACTTTCGGTGAACGTCCCATATCACTTTGACCATCTCATCAACCAAATCCAACGCAATTGCGCCATTGCCGATGCGCAATATGCGCGCAACCAAACGCTATGCACCTATCTTTTGCAGATGCGCGAATACTACCGGTGGGCGCACGAAATCCCGCTGGGCGCACCGCTTCCGCACCGCGAAGTAGCCCGATGGATCCGCGAACAAGAACGTACGTGGGAACCTCTTGAAGCAGAGGAGCTCAAACCGCTTATCTGGCAGGAACGAACGTTTGACCCGTTCGACGAGGAAGGCCTCAACGCGCTACTCCTTCCTATTGGCTTTGTGTACACTGCGGGGATCGGTCGTTTTGGCAAACCACACTTTGCGCTTGCTGAGCTCAAGCAGAAAACGGTCTGCGCTGGAATCGAGTGTTGGCACCTCGGCCGCGAGTACGCACGCGATCTGTCGCTATTGCCAGCCCTTTACCGCGAAGGGCGAATCGTGATTCGCCGCGACGCGCTTACCCGAATGCTCTGGGAGAAGTGGGAACTTTGGCGCAGCCAACAAGAGGCGTTGCCCAAAGACCGGGCGCTGGTCTTTCAATGCTACCGTTTGGAAGACAACGGATGTCGCCTGGAAACGCTCACTGAGGATGCCGCGACGCTGCTGGTTTGGCATGAAATTGGCGAACACCAGGCAGAAGAGCGACTACCTACTGAGTGGCCGCAGATGGTCGCTGCTGCTGGCGATCGCGCCAACGAAGTGGTGCTGCGCACGGTGCGCGATCTCGTTGCCGACGCGCTCAGCGTCTATCCCCGCCTGGCCGAGCATGACGCCGGGCTCCTCACTGCGCTACACTTTGCGCTTACCGATGGATTGCGGCGGCAATGGGTGAGGAACCTCACCGCAACGCTTTTTGCCTCGCATCAGCCGGCGCCTTCACGGCAACCGCTGCGAACGCTCGCTTCAATTGAAGCAGATCGCTGGCTAAAACTCGCCAACAAGATGCGCACCGCCTACCTCCGTTCGCCAGCGCAATTTCCGCTCTGGCTCCGACGCTGGCGGGAACGACTGCATCAGCAAACCAAGCCAACCCCCAAAGCCGCGTACGACACGGTTTCAACCACTCAGTGACCGCTTCCTCCACCGCGCTGAACCCGATCCATGACCGCATACAAAAGGGCAGAAAAGACAAAAACCAGATGAAGCCCCGTTTGCCACCAAAGGACCCGGTCTTCGATGTTGTGGACGTTGAGAAACGACTTCAGGAGCTCGATCGCCGAGATCGCGACGATCGAACCGATCAGTTTGATCTTGATATCGGCAAAGCCGATATGGCCCATCCAATCGGGACGATCTTCGTGGCTATGGAGATCTTCCATCTTCGAAACGAAATTTTCATAGCCACTGAAGATGATGATGAGGATCAGGTTCATCACAAGCGCCGCGTCGACGAGTGACAACACCCCGACGATCACCTCGGATGAGCTGGCAGTGGGCAGAGCGATCACCATTTCCCACCCCTGCTTCGCGAACTTGTAGAGCATCACCAGAAGCGCCCCCACCAGCCCAAGATAGACTGGGGCGAGCAGCCAACGTGACGCAAAAAGCAGATGCTCGATTGTTTTCTCAACGTGACGCATTCGTTTCCCCCTTCACTGATCCCTCGCAATGGCCAGGGACAGATAACCTACCGATCATACGCATCGAAAAACGCACGCTTTCGCCATTCACAATTGCTCCATTCCTAGCGAACCAGAACCCACCACACCACTGCCGCGAGCGCAATCCGGTACCAAGCAAAGAGCGCGAACGAATGGCGGCTGATATACGCCAACAACCAGCGCACCGCGATCAACCCGGCCACAAACGCCGCAACGAACCCGACCGCGATCTCGTGCAGGTTCGTGACCGTCAGCGCGTGCCAATCTTTGGCCAGGGTGTAGAGCGTTGCAGCGAACATCGTGGGAATCGCCAGAAAAAAAGAGAATTCGGTCACAGCGGTGCGGGAAAGGCCAAAAAGAAGCCCCCCTAAGATCGTCGCGCCCGAGCGGCTTGTTCCGGGAATGAGCGCCAAGCACTGCGCACACCCCACTTTGAGCGCATCAATCCAGGTCATCTCCTCGACACACGCAATCCGCGGTGTGGGGCGGAACCGCTCGACGAGGAGGATCGCCACCCCACCCAACGCCAACATGGTTGCGACCACGCTCGGCGAAAAGAGGTGCGCTTTGATCGCTTTGCCCGCCAGCAACCCTACCACCGCAGCGGGCAAGAACGCGACGATGAGATTGACGACCAACCGAACGGCCGGGGCGTCGCGGTGCATCAACCCGGTGAGGACCGCGGCGATTTTCCCGCGGTAGTGCCAGCAGACCGCGAGAATCGCCCCCAATTGGATCGCGATCGCAAAGGTCTTGTCCGCTTCGCTCGTGCGCGCCAACAACGCCTGCGCCACGATCAAATGGCCGGTGGAAGAGATCGGCAAAAACTCAGTCGCGCCCTCGAGTATGCCAAGCGTGAGTGCCATAAGCAAATCGTTCATCGGTATGCTTTCGGAGTGCTTTTTGAAAGCAGGAGATTATAGCGGCAGTAGCTTGACAATTCTTTCCGGCACAGCGAGAATTTCCAGACCCACTATCTGGGTTTGATAGATGTCAGGTCCCATATCATTATATTCCCCGAAGTCGTGCTAAACTCTTCGAAGCGTACCGACTCCTTGAGCGCTTGTTCCAAGGCCGGAAAGCATTGAAC
>NZ_JAHLSY010000021.1 GCF_019049855.1 Hydrogenophilus thiooxidans
CTTGCATCGTCAAGTGCCTATCAAATGTCAGTACTTCAATTGTCGCATGTCAGGGATGAGTTCGGCCCATCGATCTGCGAATAAATCAGTGTGTCCTTAACGGTTTCGACGAACGCTACTACCTCTACTATGAAGACGTCGACCTCTGCATTCGCGCCTGGCATCAGGGGCTCTCGCTTTTGGTCTGCCCGCAAGCACAAGTCATCCACGCCGCGCGCCGCATGAGCCACCGCCACCCGCGCTACCTCTTTTGGCACCTCAAAAGTCTCGTGCGCTACCTACTCCAGCACAGTAGGCGCCTCCCCCATTTCCCGCAACCGCTCTCTCATTCATCGACGGCCCTGCCATGATCCTCATAACTGGCGCAACGGGATTCATCGGTAGCCGCCTCCGACAGCCCCACCACCGTGCGCTGGTCCGCACCGCAAGCGGCATGCCCAACGAAATGGTGGGCGACCTTTCCGATCTTCACCTGCTAGAACGTGCCTGCGCAGGCATCACCACGATCATTCACTGCGCCGGCATTGCGGACGCCAACACCCGTGACACTGCCGCACTCTGGCGGATCAATGTTGAAGGGACACGCAACCTTCTTACCGCCGCTGCGCGTATGGGGGTTCGCCGCTTTGTGCTTCTCTCGAGCGTCAAGGCGATGGCCGACCCTGGCGACTCTTGCGCGGACGAATCGTGGCCAGCGTCCCCAGCCACCCCCTACGGCCAAAGTAAACGGGCCGCCGAAAAGATCGCGCAAGAGATTGGCGAGCGCAGCGGCATGGAGATCGTCATCCTTCGTCCATGCCCAGTTTACGGTCGCGGCTGCCGCGGTCCAATCGCTTTGCTGGCGCGCCTAATCGACTGGCACCTCTTCCCCCCTCTCCCCGAAACCGACAACCGCCGTTCCATCGTGCATATCTCCGACCTAATCCGTGCCATTGAACTGGCGGCCACACACCCTGCAGCTGCAAACCACACCTTTATCATTGCCCACCCTTACCCCCCTTCTACACGCGAACTCACCGACGCAATCCGCGCCACCCTTGGCCGCACCCTACCCCGCTGGCACCTTCCACACACTCTCTTCACTGCCCTTAGGTGCGCGCCACGCTCCCTTAGCACCTTCGTCGAGCGTCTGACCGCATCGGCTTGTTACGCTTCCAACAAAATCGAAAGCCTACTCGGATGGCGGGCAACGATTGATCTCGCCACTGGTCTTAGCGAAATGCTCGGTCATACCCCACCCATCCATCCTAAGCCCAATTCAAATCCGCATTGCCATGACTCAAACCCACATCATCCGCACGCTTGACCTCCTCATCGCCACGGTGGGACTCGTCGCCACTGCGCCCCTGCTGCTGCTCCTGCTGTTCATCGGCTGGTGGGACACGGGCGCACCGCTGTTTTGTCAAACACGCATAGGCCGTCGTGGCCACACGTTTACCCTTTGGAAGCTGCGCACGATGCGTCCCGATACCCCTCAAGTTGCCACCCATCTGGCTCCCCCATCAGCCGTGACGCGTTGGGGTCGCTTCCTCAGACGGACAAAACTGGACGAACTGCCACAACTTATCAACGTCATCAAAGGCGACATGAGCCTCGTCGGACCGCGACCTTGCCTTCCCACCCAGATCGAACTGATTGCAGCCCGCGCCCGCCTCGGTGTCCTTGAAGCTCGACCCGGGCTCACCGGGTTGGCGCAACTCTCTGGCATCGACATGTCAACCCCGGAACGACTGGCGGAAGTCGAAGCGCAGATGCTGGAACACCTCACCCTCCGCTCTTACCTCTCCTACCTTTTGCTCACCTTGATGGGGAAAGGGGCTAGAGACGCGCTACCACCCCACAAAGCCGATCGACACCCTCAGAATAAAACCATCTGATAGAATCACACCTTCTGATTGCAAGCGATGCTCATGAACCTAGCGCACCTTTTCCCGGATTGGCGCTACCGCGCACTGATCTTAACCCTAACCAAACGGCGGGTCGCATCCCGTTATCGTGGCACCATTTTAGGAGTAGCTTGGTCGCTCCTCTTGCCGCTTCTCATGGTCACCGTCTTTACGCTCGTCTTTAACCACTTCCTCCACGTCCGCTGGCCATCAACCGCAATCGCTGAGAGTGCCTCTGCCGAATCGTTGCACGCCGCGCTCAATATCTACCTAGGGTTACTGGTCTTCAATTACGCTGCCGAGACCCTCGGTTCTGCTCCCTACCTTGTGCTCGAACACCCCCATTACGTCAAAAAAATCCTCTTTCCTCTTCCGATTCTTGCCTACGTCCACGCAGCAAGCACACTCCTTCCGCTCTTTGGCGGAACGCTGGTCGCTGCTTTGTTGGCTTTGTGGGATCCCGCCGCTCATCCTGCCCGCCTGATTCTCCTGACGCTCTATTGGCTTCCCCTTCCCCTCTGGGCACTGACGCTCTACTGGCTGATCGGGTCCATCGGAGTCTATCTTCGTGACATCGCTCACCTCATCCCTCCTCTTTCTACTGCCCTCATGTTTCTCTCCCCCGTGTTTTACACCGCGACAACCCTCTCCGAACCTTGGCATACGTTGATCTACCTCAACCCGCTCACTCCAGCAATCGAATCGGCCCGTGCCCTCCTATTCCCAAGCACCCTCTCGACTGCTGCTTTGATCCCCCTTCCGGACCCCTCACCCACTCTGATTTCGCTGACTGCGGCAACGCTCTTTTGCTATCTTGCAAGACGGCTTTTTGTTAAACTCCAAAGTGGTTTTGCCGACGTTTTGTAACCATGCCCCGATCGAACCCCCACCCTGCTCGTCTATTGGACACCACGCTGCCCAAAGGAGCAATCCGTGTCACGGGATTGGGCAAAGCCTACCGTCGATACCGCCACCCGCGTCATTGGCTGAAAGAGAAACTCACACGCCGTCCATGCGCGGAATCACATTGGGTGCTTCAATCGGTCTCATTTGCGCTCCAACCGGGAGACTCGCTCGGCATCATTGGCCAGAACGGTGCTGGCAAATCGACCCTCTTGCAACTCATTGCAGGCACCCTGACCCCAACCACAGGGACCATCCACTACCATGGTCGCATCGCTGCGCTGCTCGAGCTCGGCTCAGGTTTTCATCCCGAATTTACGGGACGAGAAAACGCCCGGCTCGCGTCCGCGCTGATGGGGCTCTCACCGGAAGAGATCGATGACCGCCTTCCTGAAATTTTCGCCTTTGCCGAAATCGGCGACGCTATCGACCGCCCCGTCAAAACCTACTCCAGCGGCATGTTTGTTCGCCTTGCTTTTGCGGTTGCCACGGCCGTCGACCCCGATATCCTGATCATCGATGAAGCGCTTTCGGTTGGTGACGGCGCGTTTGCCCGCAAAAGCTTCAACCGCATCCTAGAACTCAAAGAAAAGGGAGCGACGCTTCTTTTCTGCTCGCATGCCCTTTACCAAGTTCGAGAACTCTGCCAGAAAGCACTGTGGCTCGACCGCGGCGCAGTTGTCAGTTTCGGCCCCAGTAGCGCCGTCACCACCCACTACCAAGATTGGCTCGACCAAAAAGCCGCTGCATCAGAACCCGCCGCATCTGTGCCAAAATCAGAACCCATTGCCACCACCCAACCACTGGCGCGAATACTCTCCACCCGACTGACCATCGACGACCAAGACCCCAGCGCGATCGACGCCCAATCTGAAGCAAGTCGCCTTGAACTCACGGTTACCATAGGCTTTGACCCCACTATCCCTACACCCAAGCTTGCCTGTCTCCTCCACACGGCAGATGGCAAAAACCTCGCAAGCTTCCCAGCGTGGGAATCGCCTGCCCTCAGCAATCCCGAAAAAAACCCGATCACCTACCGTCTCACCATCGACAAACTGCCGCTCCTGCCTGGGACATACTCGTTCAGCGTCTTTCTCCTCTGCGAACGGGCGATCCACATCTACGACCAAGCAACACGAATCCACCCTTTTCGCGTCTCTGCAGATAAAAACCGTCTCGGATACGTCGTCATTCCACACACTTGGCGCCTTGTCTAACATGCCCCTCTGGACAAACTTTGAATACCGCTGGTTGATTCCTCTCATCGCCCGACTACCAGCACCGCTTGCCAACTGCGCGAACGCGATCCGAGCGCTTGCGATGACGGTCGGCTCAGGCGATTGGCGCAAATATTTTGGTGGTGAAATAATCAAACGCAATCGCTGCCTGGCAGTTGCCGAAATCAACGACTATCGCGCCGACCACAACTTGACCCTCTATCGCACCTACCTTACCTGGTGCGAAGAAGAGACCCAAACCGTCAGATTCTTTTCGGGAAAAAACCTTCCGCTTCGCGTCGTCGGTGACCTGAACCCAGGGCAAACCGTCTTCATTACCGCCCATTACGACTTCTTCTCTGCATTCTCATGCTTGCTTGAGCAGCATAGCCAAAAGGGCTTTGCGCTGGGATCGAACATATTCGAACACTCGGCGGTTCCCTCAGCCATTTCCCATTTTTATGAAAAAAAATACGCCAAAATCAAAAGCAACATGGTGGGAGGCGTCCTCTACCTCGAAACCCAGATGAAGGAAGTCTTTCACCTCATCCGAAAAGGCTATCACCCAATCCTCGTCACCGACCTTCCCCCTTTTCCTAAAACCAAACCGATCCCCGTTCACCTTTTTGGCAAGACACGCCTTTGGACCGGGGGCGCTGCCTCGCTCGCCGCCCGGTTTCGCTTACCCATCCAACCCTACTTTGTCGAAACCACAAAACACCACTGGACTATTCACCTCCTTCCTTGCGTCTTCGGTAAAAAACCAGAAGACTACCAACCTGCTTACCAAGCGCTAGCCGATCAAATCGAAAAACGACCCCAAAAGTGGTTTGCGCTAGATCTCCTGGCCCGTTACCCCATTTTGGAGTGACTCAGAAAATGCAACCGCTTTTCTTGCGTGCCGCACTCGCTTCCCTAGAATTCCGGCCAGCGCGCATCGTTTTCCCCTACGCATGGGTTGGGCACATCCCTTTTGCGCGCTTTTTGATCGACCAAGCACAACCCAAAACCTTTGTCGAACTGGGCACCCATACGGGCAACTCTTTTTTTGCATTCTGTCAAGCCGTCCGGGAATCGCATCTGGCCACACAGTGCTTTGCGATAGACACCTGGCTTGGGGATCCCCATGCTGGACACTACAGCGACGACGTCTTTGAAGATGTCGCCGCCTACACCCACCACCACTACGCTTCGTTCGCCACCCTGTTGCGCACCACCTTTGACGACGCCCGCCGCCATTTTCCCAAACACACCATCGACATCCTGCACATTGACGGCCTGCACACATACGAAGCGGTTAGCCACGACCTCACCACCTGGTTCGACGCCGTCAAACCTGGGGGCTATATCCTTTTTCACGACACCGCGGTGCGCGACCGTGACTTTGGCGTCTGGCGTCTCTGGTCCGAACTGACCAAACGCCACCCCTACCACCTCCACTTTCCCCACGCCAACGGCTTGGGCGTCCTCTACTGTGACCACCCCGACTGCCCCCCCCCCGAATGGATGTACCCCCAAAGCGCTGCCCAAAAAACCTTGATCACCCTTCTTGTCACCGCAGGCAACAACCTGCTCTACCACACCTGCTACACCGAAGAACACCGTCTTCGTACCCAACTCGAACAAAAGCACCGCGAAGTCGTCGCCGAACTCAAAAACTCGGCCGAAGCGCTGTTTGCCGAAAAAATCGAGCTGCAGCACCAAATCAACCGCATGGCGGGACAAATCGCCACACTGGAAAACCACCTGACGGCAATCCGCAACAGCCGCTCCTGGAAAATCACCCGACCGCTGCGCGCCAGTGCAAGAATCCTGCGCGCTGTGATGAACGGCGATTACCCGGCGCTCAAAGAGAACCTTCGCGCCATCGCCCACCGCATTCCGCCGCTTTACCGACTCTACGGCAAAACCCGTGCCTGGGCCGATCGCCTCCTGACCCATTGGCGCGAACGTCAAGAGCAATCACGCACCCGCGCATGGAACGAACTGGCGGTTCAGCGACACGAACCCGCCGCGATCACCTCGTCGATCCCCATACTCGATGCCCCTCCCGAATGGCCAGACCTTGATCTCTCTGTCGTCACCCACAACAGTGCCCGATGGCTCCCAGCCTTTTTCCACTCACTCCTGCACCAGCGCTATCCCACGCAAAAAATCGCCCTCTACCTCACCGACAACGCCTCACAGGACGAAACCCGGCAACTGCTCGAAACCTGGATCGAGCAACATCGGCACACATTCCGCGCGATCACCTTTACTCCAGCCAACAACATCGGTTTTGGCGAAGCGCACCATCGCGCGATCACAGCAGGTCGAGCCCCCTTTATCCTCGTCCTCAACCCCGACCTTGAACTCCTTCCCGACGCGATCACCACCGCAGTCCGTTACGCCCTGTCAGACTCTCAAGAGCGTGTTGGCAGTTGGGAACTGCGCCAATACCCCTACGAACACCCCAAACACTACGACCCCGTCACCCTCGAAACCCACTGGTCCAGCCACGCCGCAATCCTCTTACGCCGCAGCGCCTATCAAACCGCAGGTGGCTACGAACCCCGTCTCTTCCTTTACGCCGAAGACGTCGAACTCTCCTACCGCCTGCTTAGCCACGGCTATCACCTCAAATACCTGCCGGAAGCAGGTGTTGTGCACCACAGCTACGAAACCCCGCAACAAAGCAAACCGCGGCAGCGGCTCGGCAATGCCTTGGGCAATACCCTGATCCGTTGGCGGTACGGCACCCCCTTCCAAAAGGTAGCGGGCAGCTTACGGTTCGTAGCCTACCTGCTCACTGCCCTCACCAACCGCGCCGAGCGGCAAATTTTGGCGCAACACCTCAAGCCATTCGTTTTCCCCGCTCGCCCATCGCCGGGTAAAGGCCCCCACCCCCGCACCTACCCCATTGATGGCTGGGATTACGAAGTGCGGCGCCAGGGCGCCTTCTGGCCCACCCACCCGGCAAACGAAGAGACCCTTCCGCTGGTTACCCTCATCATCCGCACCTACCAAGGACGGGAACACTACCTGCGTGCTGCGCTCCTCACCGCCCTGCACCAAACCTACCCCAAACTGGAAATCCTCGTCAGCGAAGACGGAGGAGAAACGCAACAGCCGCTCGTCGCCGCGCTCGCGCAAGCGCTTCCCCCAGGCAAAACCCTTCGCCACATCGCCAACCCCAAACGGGGCCGATCGGCTGCCGCAAACGCCGCCCTTCGTGCCGCATCGGGCCACTACTGTCTCTTTCTGGACGACGATGACCTGCTTTATGCCGACCACATCCAAACCCTGGTCGAAGCCCTTCAGCAGACCCCCCACGCGGTCGCAGCGTATGCGCTGGCCTTTGAGCTACCCACGACACCCGATCCTGCCTCACCGCTTGGCTATCGCGAAACCCTTCCCTTTACCCCACCCCGTCTGGAACAACCCTGGAACTACGACGTCTTGAAAGACCACAACTACATACCGATTCAAAGCCTCCTATTTGCCCACGCGCTCTACCGAGAGCGGGGCGGCATGGACGAAACGCTCGACCAGCTTGAAGACTGGAACCTCTGGTTGCGCTATGGAGCGGACCACACCTTCCTCTACATCCCCAAAACCACCTCGCTCTACCGGACTCCAGCCGATCCCGCGGAACGCTACCGTCGGCAACTAAACCTGCACCACGCCTATCACCGCGCCAAGAAGCGCGCGCTCATGCTAGAATGAAAAACAGTCCGCTTGCGTAACGAGCCAACCATGCCCTTTATTCCCAACCGAAACCTTACAACCGAATTTGACGCCCCCCAACTGCCCGAAACCTGGCAGGCGATCACCGGTTACCAAAGGCTCCCGGGCACCACGGACGCGCGCCAGATCGCCATCGAAAACGGCGTCGCCCACTTTACGGTAACCCCGCTGAACGCCGCCACCTACGCCACACCGCTTCTCGTCTCGAATATCCCGATGCACTACGGACGCATCGAAATACGCGCCAAAATCGCGGAAACCAACGCCGTGCAAGCGGTCTGGCTCTATGGTGAAGAAGGTGGTGTGGCGCGTGAAATCGACCTCTTCGAGATTGCCCCTGCTGCAGAGGGATGGGAACACGCGCTTCAGACCAACTGGCACCGGATCGAAAGCGACGGAGATCAACCAGCGAGCACCCACCACCTCATGGACCCGCAAAGCCACACCTCCCTGGCCTATGACCCACTGGAATGGCACACCTACGCGCTCGAGTGGACGCCCACCGCGATTTTCTGGTACCTGGACGGCCGCCCCCTGCGCATCGAAGCCAACTTAGACTTCCACACCCAGCTCAATCTGTTCATCGGCGCGGAAATTCACGCCAACTGGCTAGGCCTGCCTGAAGAGAAGACCCTTCCGGCGACCATGCTCATCGACTACATCCGCGTCTGGGACTACTACGATCCGTTTGCATAACCCCTACCGCGCAGTAGCACACAGAGCAACAACCGAGAAACCAGGAGCAACGCCATGGCCACACTGACCGATATCATTGCCCAAACGAAAAGTAGCGCGCTGGCCAAACTAGCGGCAAGCAATTCCGCGCAACAAGTAAACAAACTCCAGCTTGCGCTCGACACCCAACTGCTTCAAAACCAGACCAACCTAGAACCGCTGGTCAAACAACTCTACGTCGCATACTTTGGACGGCCTGCCACCGACAACGAAATCAAGCAGTGGTGGGCGCCTAGCCCGATCGACGCCGCGGCGGTTCTAAACCCCAATGCCACGGAAAACCCGCTCATCCTTCCCAGCAAAGACCCCAACACCCCAACGGGCGTCCTAAACTACCTAGGGCGCGGCGGCAATATCGAAACCATGGCCCAATACCTGGCGAACCAGAGCGAGTACCTCGCCAATCTTGGCCCCGACCCGTTGGGTACCCTGTTTCTCAGACTCTTTGGTCGCCTACCGGTTGCGGAAGAACGGCAGACCCTCGCCCCTGCGGTCGCTGACCCGCTCCTTCCGCTTCACCTCATCCAAAAACCCAACCCATGGGATGCCGCGGTTTTTGCGCAGAAAGTCGATTTGGCATACCGCATCAAAGCCGACCTTGCCGCTGGGCTCGGCGCAAACGCCTATCCCGACGCTACCGTCGACCAGCCCGCTATTGCCGACGCCATCCGCTGGGCGGTGCAGCTTTTATCCCCCCAAGGAGCCACCCTAGAGGAAGCCTACCTCGATTTCCGCCACCTCCTCGACCCCAATAGCCTCACCCCCTTGGAACAACTCCGCCTCCCAGCTACCGACGCGCAATACCGCGACACCATCCATACCCTCTTTCTTGCCTACTTGGGGCGACCACCCCAGACCTGGGACGCCGACAACGACCCCGACACCCCCTTACCCGGTTACGGCAGCGAATTTGCCGCCGCCTACGCCGCCCTCAAACGAGCCAACGGCGACCCCACCTACCTGGCTGAAGCCCTCTCCCAATACCCGGACCACCTCATGCGCCTTACCGAAGGGGGGGGCCCGGCAGCCGAGATTCGGCTTGCCTACCAGACGCTCTACAACCGACAGCCAAGCGCCAGCGAACTCCAATACTGGTTGCAAAACTTTAGCGGTGTCACCCCTTGGCAAATCGCCACGCAAAACCCTTACGCCACCGCAAGCGACCAAGCTACCCTCAACCAAAAGATCGCCTTCATCGCGGCCGCAGGCTCCCTCTACCAACAAAAAGGGCTGGACCCTGCCGCTCCGCTCCAGGCGCAACCACTCACCGCCACCCTGAAAGAGGTCGGCACCACATTCACCGCCCTCAACGGGCTCAATCAGCTCAACGCAACGCTGGGCCAACCGGAAACCGGCATGGCCGCCATCGTTGAAGTCTTTCTCAACGGCGCAGAAAAAACCCTCACCCTCACCTTCTCCGAACCCATCAACTGGAATGCCACCGATCGCAACGGAAACGGCCAAATTGAGCTCGGCAGCGACATCCAGATCACGCTGGAAGCCCGCTACCGCAAAGGAGCCGTTCCTGGCGACGACGGCGGTGCCTTCACCAACGACCCAGTCCCGCTTCCGCTTGGCAGCAAACCCACGGTTGCCAAAGCCGAAGACTACCGCCTCACCCTCGCACTCTCCTCCGACGCTGGGCTACTGAAAACCCGAACGGTTGCGGTCGATCACGACAACAACCCTGCCACCCGCGACGTCAACCGCACCGACACCCCTTTCCCCTACACCATTACCCTGACGGGCCTAACCGACGTAAGCGGCGACTCGCAGCCCATTCAATGGACCGCTGCCTAACGCGCCTCAGGCAACGTTTGCCGCAACGAGTGAAGAGGCGGCAACCCCCACAAGCGTTGCGAGCAACTGCGCCTGGCTGCTCCCGGCGGCGTCCCAGGTCACCCACCACACCCCTGCGCCGCTTCTCCCATCGTCTGCGATCACCACCGCCGAAGCCGGCCCAGTAGGGGGAGAAAACACCCCCTGAGGAAGCGGCGAAAAGAGCGCCGCAACCGCGTCGGCGTCCGCCGCAACCCCGTCAAAACGCAGCACCGCAGCCCCTTTGTCGCTTTGCCAGCCACTGACCGCTCCACTTGCGCGGCGCCCCACCGATGCCACCCAGGAAACCTTGCCCGCGATCGCGGTGAGATCGAGCACATCCCCCCCCGCTCCGGGTGCAAAATCGAGAACCACGTCGCGGCTCGCGACATCATCCAGCACGAACCGGTCACTGCCGCTTCCGCCGACGAGCGTATCGGCGCCGCTCGCTCCGATGAGCGTATCATTGCCGCTGCCGCCCTCCAGCCGATCCGAACCCGCATCCCCTGACAAGCGGTCATTGCCATCGCCCCCCTGCAGCGTATCATCGCCCAAATCCCCCTGCAGCAGATCATTCCCGGCGCCGCCACTCAGCAGATCGTTGCGGGTCGTACCCACCACCGTCCGTCCCAAACCGGTTCCCCCTTCGGGCACGGCGGGCAAAAAGCGCGCCAAAACCCCCTCGATCGACGGCAGCACCCCTGCCGCATCGGGCCAGATTGCCCCTTGACCGCTCCCGGCAAGACCGCTCGCCAACAAAGTAAGCGCCGCTGCGCTCTTGACCAGCAGAGAACTTGCCGCAACCGCATCGGCAAGGGCCGCGCCCACCGCCTCGGGATGGGCGCGCAACTGAGCGGCAACGGCCTCGGCCTCGCTGCTCGTGATGGGCAGACGCAACCGCGCCATCACCTCGGCCACCGTCTGACCGCTCATCACCCCCACCACGGACGAAAAGGGCGAAGCCCCAACCATCGCCGTAAGGGTTGCGGACAACCCCGCTTCTTGCGCCATGGCCCGCCACCCTGCAAGCTCAGCGCCGCTCATCCCTCGGCCAAACAACACCGCGTGCGCGACCGCTAGCGGCAAAACCGTCTGCTGGAACTCAGGCGTGAGCCACGCTTGATAAACCAGTTGCGCCAGCGTCGGCCCTGCGCCCGCCAGCGCCTGCTTCACCAAGGCCACCTCCGATGCCGAAGCGGCACGGCCAAAAACGGCCTGGGTCAGCGAATGGGCCACCACTTCCTCGTAACTTGGATTGCTCGTTGCCATAGCACCACTCCCTCTGCACGCCTAGACGAATGATACCGAATGAACTAACCCGGTTGCCAGCGGCGCAGCCGCGCCACGTCCACCGCCCACCCCGCGCTCGAGCGCACGGCAATCCCCTCTGCCTGCAACCGCTGCATGACCCGCGTCACCGTCTCGCGCGTAGTATTGGCGTACGCGGCCACCTCCTGCTGCGTCACCCCAGGCGGCAACCAGCGCCCGTTGTCGAACCCCGCAACCGCTGCAACCTCCCCCTCCTCGGCAAGCCAGCGCAGAATCGCCGCCACCCGCAGCGGCGTGCTCGGCTCAGCCAACACCTGGCGCAACCACAAAAGCCGCACCTGCTGCCGCGCGATGCGCTCAGCGGCGGCAAGCGCTGCCGGCGCATCGGCTGCCAAAGCAAAACGCCACGCCTCAGCAGGCGCCAAGATCACAGTCGTCGCCTCCCCTGCCACCCACAGCAACGTCACCCCGTCCTGCGCCCCAGCCAACAGCTCCGACTCACCAAACACATCACCCGCCCCGCACCGGAAAAGCGCCACCTCGCGGCCATCCAGCGTATGGGAGACCCCCACCACCGACCCGCACACCACCCACCCCACCCAGCGCCGCTGCTCATGCGCCGGCCAGGCCAACTCGCGCCGCTTGAGCGAGCGCAACTGCGCCACCGCCAGTAACCGCGTCAGCGCCTCCTCGGAAAGCGCCGCCAGCATCGGGACGGCGCGCGCTGTCACCCGCGCAACCGACACCGCTTGGCCTCCCACTGCACCCACGCTGTAACCGCGATCACATCCTCCTCTTGATCCCTGCTCGCAAAAGCACCATACTATATATATGAAACGGAACACCTGCCACGCCAAAGCCTCATGGCAAGATGATAACCCAGAAAACCGCGATCACCCCTCCCCGTTGCGGCCGCAGCTGGCGCGCGGCGCTCATCGCGCTGCTCATCGCGCTGCTCATCGCGCTGCGTAGCGCCTGGGCCGAACCGCCGGCGCTGCCGGTAGCCCACCTGACCCTCTTGGTCGGTGCTGCCCAAGCGCACCGCCCCAAGGAAACCGAACCGCGCCCCTTGACCGAAGGGGCCCCCCTCTACGAAGGAGACGAAATCACCGTCGCTCCGGACGCCTACGCGATCGTCCGCTTCCTGGACGACGCCCGGTTGGCGCTGCGCCCCGGAACCACCCTCGCCATCCGCCGCTACCGGGCCGACGGGGCGCAACACCTCGAACTGCGCACCGGCTCGATTCGCCACATCACCGGGCACGGCGCCCACGAAGACCCCCACCGCTTCCGCCTGGCCACCCCAATCGCCGCAATCGGCGTCCAAGGCACCGACTTCTCCGTCAACGCCACGCAACCCGACGCCACCCTGGTCCAACTGCACCGCGGCGCCATTGTCGTCGCCCCCCTCAACCGCTGCGCGGACACGCTCCTGACCACCTGCGCCGACGCCAAGACCATCGACGTTCCCGGCGACCTCTGGCGCATCACCCCGAGCGGCATCGCCCCGTTGGTGGTCAGCGCTCCCGCTGCGGTCGCAAAACCCCCCCAACCCGCGGTTCCCCTCACGAGCCAAGCCGCCCCCCTTGCCCCGGTGGTCGAACGACCTGCCGTCGCAACGCTCCCTGCCGCCCACCCGCTGGTCTGGAGCCGGTTCCCGTTACCGGGCGCCGCAATCCCTGGCGATCCATTCACCCAACCGCTCGAAGAAGCCCGAAGCGGGCGGCACATCGCCTTTACCCACGGCGCCTACGGCCTGTGGCGGCAAGGCGCGGAACTCCTCGACCCCGCTCTGAGCGGAACCGCCACCTTCACACTCACAGCCGCCGCAGCCGGTCTCACCACCCACCACTACCTCCCGCCGCAGCCGGCAACCCTTACCGAAGCGCGCTTGACCGTCGACTTCGACCGGCGCGCGGCCACCCTTGCCCACACCCTCACCGCGCCCAGCCTCCCCGCCCCGTACCACTTTAGCGCCACCCTGCCGCTTGGTGCCGACGGCCTATTCCGCTTCGCCACCGCGCAAGACCAGATCACCGGCGCGCTCACCGCCAACGGCGCCGCTGCCGCCTACGGCTTCACCCACCACACCCCCAGCGGCCGCCTGGACGGAATCACCCAATGGCAGCGCTGACCCCAACGCGTCAGCTCCTTGCCGCTGCCTTGGCGGCGCTCCTGGCGCTCATCCTCGGCCACCACCCGCTTCCGGGGCAACAGCGGCTTGCCGACCACCTCGACGCCCTCCTCCCGCCGCTCCCCCCCCACCCCCAACTGGTTGTGATCGATATCGACGAACGCTCCCTCGCCACCTTGGGCCCCTGGCCCTGGCCGCGCGAACTGCAAGCACAACTCATCACCAAACTGCGCGCCGCCGGGGTCCAAAAGCAAATCTGGGACATCCTCTGGACCGACGACCGCCCCCTCCCCCCCCCATTCCTAAACGCCCTGGGCCCCGATATCACCGCCGCCACACTGCTCATCCTCGACCCCAACGTCCCGAGCCCCCCGCACGAAGGGGCGCCGCCCAACCCACCCACTCCCTGCGCCCCCTCAGACCCCCAAGCCCTGGGCTACCGTTTCCCGCCTCGCCCGCTCCTGGAACGGGGGGTGGCGCTGGGCCACATCACCCCCACCTTCGACTCCGACGGGCTCTTGCGCCGCCTCCCCACCTACCTCTGCGCCGCGCAAAGCCGCATCCCCGCGCTCGCCGCCGCAGCGGCCGCCCCCGCAGCGCCGCTGCCCGAAACCCTCTACCTGGTGCGGCAACGCCCCCCCGCCGCTTGGCCCGTCCTCCCTGCCGACCTCATCCTGGCCGACGCCGTTTCGCCCGCGCGGCTCAACGGTCGGATTGCCCTCATCGGCAGCACCGCGTTGGGCGTTGCCGACCGCATCCCCACCCCCCGGAGTCCCACCACCCCTGGCTTAGCGGTCCACGCCGAAATCCTCAACGCGCTCCTACACCAAACCCCGCCCTCGCCCTCCCACCCCTACCATCTTGCCCTCCTTACCTTTTTCGCGCTCGCCCCGTTTGCCTACCGCCCGCTTCGCCCCTTGCTGCCGCTTGCCCCGCTGCTTGCCGCCGCCGGCGAACTCCTTGCCGCCCACCTGAGCGTGGCGCCCCTTACCGCCGCCCCGCTCCTTGCCAGCGCAGCGGCGCTTGCCCTCCTCGGCCTGACCGCGGCAATCGTAACGGTGCGCGAACGGCGGCAACTGGCGGCGCAACTCGCCGCGCTGCTGCCGCCGCCGCTACGCGCCGCCCCGCTCAAGAGCGTTGAACCGCTGCCCCGCGACGACGCCTGGCTTTTGGCGCTCGAACTCCGCAACTTTGACCACTGGCGCACCGCGCACGACCTGCGCCAACCCCTGCTCGTTGCCGAAGCCGTCGCGCACGCCCTCACCGCCCCCTTTGCCGCGGACGACCCTCTGCTCTTTCCGCAACCCAACGGCCGCACCCTTTTGCTGCTCACCCCCGCCGACCCCGCAACCCTCCCGGCCCGCATGGTCACGCTCGCCGACCAGCTCCAAGCCGCGCTCGATGCGCTCGACGCCGCGCAGCTCACCGTCGCGCTGGCATTGCACCGTGGGCCGCTCCTCATCGGCCGCCTGGGGCACCGCCCCGCCACCTGGCACCTCCTGGGCCCCACCGTTGAAGAGGCGCAAGCGCTCCTTACCCTCTGCGCCGACTGGGCGCAACGCGCGCTCATCACCTCGGCCACCCAGCTCACCCCCCCACCGCCGTGGCGCGATCTCGGCCCCTGCCTGCTTCCCGATCGCGCCGCCCCGCTCACCCTCTACGGCTACCCCGGTAGCGCCCCCGCCCCATGACGTTGCGCCTTTTGCTCCCCTTTCTTGCCGTCGCCACGGCGCACGCCCAAACCGACCTCCCGGCGCTCGAAAGCCAGCTTCTGGCAGACCCTGAGAACCCCAACGCCCGCAGCCAACTCGCAGCGCTCCTTGCCCCGCCCCCCCGCCACGCGCTCACATTTGGCGTTGCCACCACCACCAACGCCAACTGGGGCGTCAGCCACCGGCAAATCCCCTGGCGCCAAGACGGCATCACCCGCCTCCTGACGCTCGACGCCACCCAAAACCCTCGACCGCAAACCGCCCCACTCATCGCCTACCACCTCACCACCGCAAACAGTGAGGTGGCCGCCCAGCAGCGCGCTGGCCCCTACCCGGAACGGACCCTCTTCGCTGCCCACCGCCTCTTTCCCAACCTCACCGCAACCCTGAGCCACTACCGCACCCCAACGCTCACCCTAAACGACCTCTCCCTCACGGCGCCCCTTCCGGGTCGCCTCGGCGCGCTCGAACTCACCCGCCGCCTGACCCCCGAACCCGCGCGCGAATCGCTGCTCGTCACCTACACCGCCCCCCCGCGCTCCACCCCGTTGGGGACGACCCACGTTGCCGTTACGCTTGACCGCCCCTGGAACACCCCGCGCCCGGGCAAAAACCGCCGCCTGCTGACGCTTGCCCACACGCGGGCGCTCACCCCGCACCTCACCCTCACGCTCGAGCTCGTCGCCCTTTGGGAAAGCCGCCCCTACGCCCCGCTCCTTGCTGCGCCCCGCCAGATCACCCATGGCGCCGCCACGCTTGCCGCGCGCTGGCCGCTCACCCCCACCACCCACCTTGAGATCACCGCCCGCGCCACCCAGCAACAGGGCAACCACCCCCTCTTTGACCGCCGCCGCGCCGACCTCGAACTGGCCCTCACCTGGCGTTGGTAAGTCACCGCGCCGCAACCTGTTGCGCCCATACCACACAACGGCCGAAAAACCGCACGATGTGACACCGATCACTTGCGCGTCAGCCCCCGCTTCGCGTAGAATCACAACAGGCTCGATCGTGCATCGAGTCGTGTGAAACCCTATCGGTAACTTCGGAAAGGAGACTGACCATGGCATTGCCTCTTGCCACCACGCCGGAAGTGGAAATCGTTCGCTTGACCAAAGCGCTCTTCAACGCCGCGCCGGGCAACTACTACCTCAGCCAGTTCCTCACGGCGAGCAAATCGATCGGGATGAATGGCGTTGCCGCGGAACTGATCAAATACCTCAACGTCACCAACCCCACGGCGGCTGCCGATCTCATCGTCACCAACCTCGGCATCACCGGCGCCAATGGCGCAAACGCCAAAGCCTACCTCGAAGGCGAATTCAAAGCGGCAAAAGATGTCAAAGTGATGGGCGCAAAACTCGTGGCCATCCTCGACACCTTTGCCACCGACCTTGCCAACGACGCCACCTGGGGGAAATACGCGAAGGAATTCAACAAACAGGTGGAAAACGGCTACATTTTCTCCACCAATGCCGCAAACAACACGCGGGACATGGCAGCGCTTCAAGCCGCGCTCAATCCCACCAATCCCCCGCAAACGGGCACCGTCGGCGTCGATAAGCCCACCCTCACGGTAAATAGCGACGTGATCAATGTGGACCTCACCACGCTCGGCGCAGGCGACACCTTCGTCGACCCCTCGACTGCCGACAACGACGTCCTCAACATCACCAACATCACCAACGTCAATAACCCCTTGTCGGGCGTGCGCATTCAAAACGTCGAAACCCTGGCGATCGACGCAACCGGTGCAACGGCTGCTGTGTTTGACTTCACGGCAGTTCAATCGAACATTCAAGGGGTGAAAACCGTCACGGTTGCCGGTAACTCCGTAGGGGGCGCGACGATCACCCTTGCGAACGTTCGCAACTCGGTCACCACGATCGACAGCACGAAGCTCACCGACGGCAACCTCGCCGTGACCGGCTTTGTCCCCGACATCGGTAGCCTTGCTCCAGCAAACGCCGCGCGCACCATCACCACCGGCGGTGGCAACGACTTCATCAACAGTTCAAACGGTTCGGACACCATCTCTACCGGCGCCGGTAATGACCTGATCCAAGCTGGCGGCGGCAACGATACCATCGACGGCGGCGCGGGCAACGACATCATCGTGGGCCAAGCGGGCGCAGACACGATCACCACCGGCGCGGGCGCTGACTGGATCGTTCTCAACGACTTCGATACCGCCGACACCATCACCGACTTCGCGTGGTCGTCGGATCAGTTGCGGATCGATCTTGCCCCTGCTGGCGCGAACAGGGTTCCTGCAATGACGACGCTGGGTGTTGTTCAAGCCTTTGTTCAAAGAGGAACCGCTATGGGTAATGCGTGGGCGGTCAACATCAACACCCGTACCACCGCTAATGCGACTATGGCCCTCCCCATGTCCGCGCTCTTCGTTGCGAACAACCTCGCTGCCGCGCGCACAGCGGTGGTGGCTGCTGCGAATAATACTGCAAATGCGGCGGGTCGCATCGCGTTTGCGTTGGTCGGTACCGCCGCAATGTCGCGCAAGTTGGTGCTCTTTACCCTCGGGGACACGATGACCATGGCGACGACCGGCGCCTTTATCGTCTCTAGCCGCACGCTTGCGGTGATCACCGGTTCGCCCACCGCGGCAAACAGCATCCTCCTCTTCTGATTGCGGTGGTGCCGGAAAAAGGCGGGGGAACCCGCCTTTTTTTTTGGGGATGAAGATGACGCTCCTTACCGAACTGCGCGCGGCAACGCGCGCCAACCAGGCAGAGGCGCTGGCGCGTTACCTCGCCGACCATCCCGAGCTTCCCTTTACCGACGACGCGCAGCTTGCAGCCGCTTACGGCGCCGCGCTTGCGGTGGTGGGCAATCTCGAGGCGCTACACGCGCTGGCGCTCGCCCACCCGTTCCTAGCCGGAAAGGATCCGGATACGCTCGCGGCGTGCGACCCCGAAACGGTTGCCGACGCAGCGCTTTGTCTGGCGGCGCTTGGGCAAAGCGACGCCGCGCGCGCCGCGCTGCGCACAGCGTGCGCCCGCGCGCCGCACCTGGCGATCGCCCAGGCGCGCCGCGCAACGCTCGCGCTGCTGGCCAACGACCCCGACGAAGCGGCGCAAGCGTTCGACCAAGCGCTCCTGCTTTGGCCAGACCACCCGCCGCTTCTCATAAACGCTGCGGCGCTCGACCTGCGCCTGGGGCGCTACCGCGAAGCCGCGGCGCGCTACGCGCGGGCTCTGGCGCTCGCCCCCGAACTGGAGCTCGCCCACCGCAACCGCCTGCTCGCGCTCAAGGCGTTGGGCGAAACCGACGAAGCGTTGGCCGAACTGCAAGCAGCGGCTACGCCGGATAACGTGGCAGCGCAGCAGCGGCTTGCCAACGCCTATCTCTTTTTGGAACGCTACGCCGACGCCGCGGCAACCCTCTTGGCCGCGCTCGAGCACCACCCCGACGCGCACGAACTTCGCGCTCCCCTTCTCCACGCCCTTTTGCAGCAGGAAGCGATCCACCAGGCCGGGACCCTTGCCAAGGAGTGGCTGGAGACGATCACCGAGCTTCCCGAAGGCGTGGCGCGCGCCATCCGCCTGCTGCTCAACGAAGCGCGCATCCGCAACCACTTTCTCGACGCGGCGATCGCCGACTTGGAGGCGATGCGCGCTGCTGACCCCGACGACCTCGATGGCGCGGTGCGCACCCTTTTGGCCAGAGCCTACACCGACGCCGAAAAGCCCGAAATGGCGGTGCCGCTCCTTCAAGCGGTGCTGGCCGAACTCCCTGGCCACGTCCAAGCGGCGCTGCAGCTCGTCCATACCCTCACCTCACTCGGGCGCCTGGCCGAAGCCAACGAATGGCTCGACCGGCTCGCCGCCCTCGGTCTGGGCGAGGCGATTCTGCCGCAGCGCATCGAGGCAAACGACTTTCGCGCCACCCCCGAGGAGCTCGACCAGCTCAAGGCGCGGTTTGACGACCCCACCGCTTCGGAGGCGCAGCGCGCCGCGGTGGGCTTTACCCTCTACCGGGCGCTGGACAAAGCGCAGCGCTATGACGAGGCGTTTGCGGTGCTCACCGCCGCAAACGAACTCGAAAAACGCCACCTCGCCTACGATTGGCGCGCCCACCGCCGCTTCGTCGAGGAGACGCTGGAGACGTTCACCCCGGAGCTGATCGCGGCGCTGAGCCAGTTGCCTGCTTCAGACGCAGCGCCGATCTTTGTCGTCGGGATGCCGCGCTCCGGCACGACGCTCACCGAGCAGATCCTTGCCGCCCATTCCCACTGTCTTGGGCGCGGCGAACTTCCGTGGATCCCCCGCCTCACCCGCCTGATGCCGCAGGTGTGGGGCGACGAGCGCCCCTACCCGGCGGTGCTGCGCGCGCTCGTTGCCCCCCAGGAGGTCGCCCCAGAGCTTGCCGCGCGGCGCGCGCGCGGGCTTCTTGCGGCTGCCCACTACTACCTGACGCGGGCCAACGCCGGTCAGTCCGAGAGCAAGCGGCTCGTTGACAAGCTGCCGCACAATTTCGATTACGTGGGTTTGATTGCGCTGCTTTTTCCGAACGCGCCGATCGTCCAACTGGTGCGCAACCCGATGGACAACGCTCTTTCCAACTACGAGCAGAACTACGCGGCAAAACATGGGCTGATGGGCTTTGCCTATGACCTGACGTGGATTGCGGAGATGCTCCTCGACTACGACCGGCTGATGGCCCACTGGCACGCCTGTTTTCCGGGGCGCATTTTCCGCTTGGAGTACGAGCGGCTGGTCAATGCCCCGGAAGAGACCGTGCGCGAACTCCTGGACTTTTGCCGTCTGCCGTGGGAGCCTCAGGTTCTGGCCTACTACGAGAACCGCACGCAGGTGCGCACCGCCAGCATCCGTCAGGTTCGGCAGGGGATCTACCGCAGCGCGCAGGAGAAATGGCGGCGCTACGAGCGGCAGTTGCAACCGGTAGCCGAACGTTTGGCGCTCGGTTTTCGCACGCTCGCCGAAGCGGGTGAGAGCGCGCCAACCGCGCTGGCCCCCAACGCGTGGGCTGCTGTCACCTTTTGATCCGGCAACAAGGAGCCAAGATGAGTCACACCGACTACGTTCAAGACATTCCGTTCCGTTCCGCGTTCAATCCGCCGCAAAGCCCCGCTGCGATGCGCTACGTGGCGCTTCAACAGGGGTTTATCCCCCCCGACGACGCGCGCCCCTTCACCTTGATCGACCTTGGCTGCGGCGAAGGGGCCACGCTGCTGGCGCTGGCCACCCTCTACCCCTACGCCACCTTTTACGGCGTCGATTTCAACCCCCACCACATCGCCACGGCAAAGGAGCGCGCGGCGGCGCTGGCGCTCACCAACGTTTGCTTCCTGCAGCACGATTTTGCCGAACTGCCCACCCTCACTACCCTGCCGCCGCGTTTCGACTTCATCACCTGCAACGGGATCTACGGCTGGTTGGCGCCGCCCCTGACCGAGGCAATCGACCGCTTCGTCGCCGAGCGGCTGGCGCCAAACGGTCTGTTCTACGTCGAATACCTCTCCAGCCCCGGTAAACTGGCCATTGCTGAGCTGTGGCGCTTTTTGAAGGAGCTCTGTCCCCTGGACGCGTATGAGGGGGACCACCGGGCGCGCGCCGAGGCGGCGTTGACGCTTCTCGAGCGCTTGGCAAAGCGCGGCCCGCGCTTTTTCGCCGAGCACCCAACCGCGCTGCGCGCCGCCCAGCACTACCTCAGCCGCTACAAGAAGGAGCCGTATCAGATCGACCAGTTTGCCCACAACGCGATGGCCGAATATTTCACGCCGCGCCGCTTTACCGAAATGCACCACCGCATGGCGCGCGCGGGTCTGCGCTTTGTAGGCAACACCGATCCTGCCCACAACGACTGGGAGCTCAGCGTGCCGCCCACCTTTTTGCCGCTGGTGCGGGAACGCCCCGAAAGCGACGTCGCGCAGCGCGAACTGCTCAAGGACTTCATCCGCTGTGAGCACGACCGCCGCGACCTCTGGACCCGCGCCGACGTCGCGCCGAACCCCGAAGAGGCAGCGGCGTTGCTCGCAAACGGTTTTGGGTTGCTTGCGCGAACCGCGCCCGAAAAGCTCGTTCGGGCGCTCGAACCCTTCCCAGGGTGCCGCGTTGCCCTCACCGGCCCCATCTACGACCCATTGATCGCTGCAGCCGCCGCCGAGTCCGCTTGGCTCCCCGCACTTACCGAAACCCCGCCCGCGCCAAGCTGGCGCACGGCGTTCAACCGTCTGGTCTGTAGCGGACAGTTTGCGCTGCTGACCGAACCGCCTGGGGCTGCCCAACCGCTCTCCTCAGCATCGCGCTGGCGCTGGACGCTGGCGGTGAACCGCACGCTGCTGCGCGATGGGGCGACGCGGCTCCACGGCGTAACGTTGGTGAGCCCGGTGACCCGTCAAGCGGGAATTACCCTCACCCCCCTCGAGGCGGTGCTGCTCGAGGCGTGCTCCGACGGCGAAACGCTTCTGCCCACCGAGGACAAAGCGGCACGCATCCGGCAAGCGCGGGCGTTTCTCGAGGCGCAGGAGGCGCAGGAGCTTCCCACCGCAACGGGCTATCGGGACAAGAAAAAACTCACCGACGAGGAGCTCACTGAGGCTTGGGAGCCCCTCGAAGCGAAGCTCAACAACGCAGTGCGGCTGCGCATTCTGGCAGCCGAGCCCTAACGAACTTGTCGAAAAGCGCCCCCGCCGGGAGGGGGGCGTTTCTACTGCGGCGGCGTTTCCGCGCAAAAAGGGGTCTTTTCGCTGAGGATGGCAAAGAGCACCGCGCGCACGCTCTCCCCTTCGCGCCACTGAATCGCCTGCTGCAACGCGGCAAGGTAGGGCTGCAACGCCGCCTCTTCCCAAAAGGGTTCGATTGCGCGGCGGATTTTGGGGTGTTGCGTGGGCTGCACGTTTTCCCCGATCACCAACGTTTCGTGCAGCTTCTCCCCGGGGCGCAAGCCGGTAAAGATGATTTCGATGTCGCCGTCTGGGTTCTGTTCGGTGCGTTCGCTGAGCCCCGCAAGGCGAATCAGTTTGCGCGCAAGGTCCAGGATCGCCACCGGTTCCCCCATGTCGAGCAGAAAGACTTCCCCCCCTTGCGCGATGCTGCTTGCTTGCAGCACCAGCTCCACCGCTTCGTGGATCGACATGAAGTAGCGCGTCACCTCGGGGTGGGTCACCGTGATCGGCCCGCCGCGCAGAATCTGCCGCTGAAAAAGCGGCACCACCGATCCCGACGAACCCAAGACGTTGCCAAATCGCACCACACAGTAGGCGTTGCCGCGCGCGCGCTCCTGATGCGCAGCCGCCAGGGTGATCAGTTCCGCCCAGCGCTTGGTCGCGCCCATTACGTTGCTGGGGTGCACGGCTTTGTCACTGGAGATCAGCACAAAGCGCGAAACCCCTTGCGCGCGGCACGCCGCAACGACGCGTGCGCTACCGATCACGTTGTTGCGCACGCCGGAGATCAAATTCTGCTCGACCAGCGGCACATGCTTATAGGCAGCAGCATGAAAGACGGTGCAGATTCGGTGTTGCGCGAGCAGCCCTTCCAGCCACGGCTGATCCTCTACGGTACCCAATGCGGGGACCAGCGCGCTGAACCCCATCTCCAGCAGCTCTTGTTGCACCCGGTAGAGGGCAAATTCGTTGGCTTCGACCAAAACCAGCCGTTTCGGTCCCAATAGCGCGATCTGTCGGCAGAGTTCGCTTCCAATCGATCCGCCTGCGCCCGTGACCATCACGCTGCGCCCAGCCACCGACCTTTGAAGCAGCGACAAATCGGGTTGCACGCGGTTGCGCCCCAGCAGATCGCCCACATCGACTTCCCGCACGATGCGCGGAAGGTAGCGCCCCGCAGTGAAATCGGCCACTGGCGGCATCACCCGAACCCGCAGGTTGTGCTGCGTCAGCCGTTCGATCACCTGACGCCGTTTGTATTCCGAGGCGTGGGGCAACGCAACGATCGCCTCCTGGATCTGGTATCGCCGCAAAAGCAATGGAATCTCATCCGGCGCATAGACCGGCAACCCACCAAACTCTTTGCCGATCACCGCAGGATCGTCATCGACGAACGCCGCGGGAAAAATCTCCTTGCTCTGCCGCAACGCCGAAACCAATTGCCAGCCGGCGTCGTTGGCGCCGTAAATGAACGCCTGCCGCCCACTGTACTGGTGCTGCAACGGACGCCAAAGAAGCGCACGCAACCCAAAGCGCAGGGCGCCGACCAACGTCACCAACGAAACGCCAAAGACCCATCCCGCAAGCCCCAGCCGGAAAAGCGGCCAGTCGGGAAAGAGGATGCGCAACCAGACCAGCCAGAGGAAGGTCGTGGCAAGCACCGCTTTCAGCAACGTGAAGAGCGCCTGCTCGGTGATATAGCGGATGATTTGGCGATAGAGTCCGAACGTGTGAAAGACGCCCACCGCCGCAGCGAGCGACCCCAACCAAGCAGCCCCCCACTGAAGGAGGGTTAGCTCTGGGGTGAGCACGAAAAGGGTGAGCCCGCTGATCACAACGAGCAGCAACGCGTCGCAGAGCATGAGCGCCCCCTTTTTTCGGGACGCAGGCCAGTGCGACGCAGCAGTATGAAGCCAATAAAGCCAGTAACTGTTTCGCTGCACGCTCAGCTTCCTCCCCTTCTGCGCCGTGTTCTCTGTGCCGCGCAGCAGCTAGAGGCGATTGTCGCACATCGGCAATCAATCCGCCAAGCCGTCCGCCACTTTGTCCGCTGGGGTGGTCGCGCGCAGCGCGCAAGGCTCGTGGACACGAAATGGGGGGATCTCCCCTCCCAAAAGGGCGCGCAAGCCGACCGGATCGCCAGCGGCGACGAAGTCGGGGTTGCGCATGGGACGATCGACCCCGTAGCGCAGCGCCGTTCCGGCAATATCCGTCACGATTCCGCCGGCTGCCGCCAAAATTGCGTGCGCTGCCGCGGTATCCCATTGGCAGGTCGGTCCCAGTCTGGGATAGAGATCGGCCGAACCTTCGGCAATGCGGCAAAATTTCAAGGAACTTCCCGCGGTGGTCAGTGTGTGGGCAAGCGGCAGATGGTTGAGCCATTCCGTGAGTCGATCGCTGCCGTGGGCGCGGCTGGCAATGACGCGCAGCGGCTTATCGGGATGCCACGGTTGCGTCGTGATGGGGAAGACCCCTTTGCTGCTCGTGCGAAACGCGCCCAGCCCGCGCACCGCGAAGTACCCTACCCCCAGCGCAGGCGCAACGACGACGCCCGCAATCGGTTCGCCTTTTTCGATCCACCCGATATTGACGGTGAACTGATCGTTGCGCTGCAAAAATTCTTTGGTGCCGTCCAAAGGGTCAACCAGAATCAGCGCGTCTTGCGCCAACGACGCGGCCGAAGATTCGAGCGCCGACTCTTCGGAAATCACGGGAACGCCGGCAAACAACTTGGCTAACCCCGAGCGGATTACTTCGTCGGCACGAAGATCCGCCTCGGTCAATGGGGAATCGTCCCCTTTGCGCCACACTGCGCCGCCTGCGCGGTAAACCGCCAGGATCTCTTCACCCGCTGCCCAGGCCAGTTTGAGCAGTGCGTCGATATCGACTTCGCTAAGCGCCACCCTCTCTCTCCTCTTTTGCGCAGAACGGCAATACTACGTCAGATCTTCGCGACGGACAACCATGTCGTAATTTGCAAAAACCTATTGCGTTTTTTGAAAATTTAGCTAAAATGAGTGCCTCTTGCATAGTAAAACCGGTTTTTGCAAATGATAACAACCCTTTTTTCGTTTGACTGCGTCGGCAGTAGCGCCGCGCTCCTGGAATCCTGTACAACGGACGCGGCGCGCCGCGCGTTGCACCGCCAACTGGAGCGGCTGTTGCCGTCGCCGCTTACCGCAGAGGGGCTGACCGATGAAAGGGGGCGGCCGGTTACCCGTGTGGTCGCTGCATGGGCGGCAGAGACGGCTCGCGCACGACGAGACAAGGTGCTTTTTTTGCAAGAAGCGGAAGTTGAAGGCAAACGGCTCTTGTTGGCAAACGACGGACGGGGGGCGCGCTGGTGGGTCGTGGTGCGCCCAGATGCACAGTCAGGGCGCGACGCTGCGCTGCTGGTCGCTCTTCAGCAACTCATCGACCATTTTGGCGTTCGGCCGCTTACCCTCTTTCCGCATGGCGCACTGGTCCCAGTGTTGCGTAAAGCCACAACGATGGGGCAACTCCCTGCGAACGTCACTCTGCCGTGGTTCGCTTATCCACCGGTGATTCCCGCAGAGCTATTTACCGTTCACCCCCGCTTGCCGCTTACGCCGCACCTCAAGCGGCTGGAGGAGGAGAGTATCTACATTTTGCGCGAAGCCGTTGCGGAAGCAGAACGGCCGGTGATGCTCTACTCGATTGGCAAAGACAGCACGGTGATGTTGCATCTGGCGCGCAAGGCCTTTGCGCCGGCACCAGCGCCGTTTCCGCTGCTTCACGTTGACACCACCTGGAAATTCCGCGAAATGTACGCCTTTCGCGACGCCATCGCTCAGGCATGGGGCTTTGAGCTCATCGTCTATACGAACCCGGAAGTGCGGGAAAAAGGGATCAACCCCTTTGACCATGGCTCAGCGCTTCACACCCAGATCGCCAAAACCGAAGCGCTCAAACAGGCGCTCTCTCAATACCGGTTCGACGTCGTCTTTGGCGGCGCGCGGCGTGACGAGGAAAAAGCGCGCGCCAAAGAGCGGATTTTTTCGCTGCGCACCGCAGACCACCGCTGGGACCCCAAGGGGCAACGCCCCGAACTGTGGCGCACCTTCAATACCCGCAAAGCGCGTGGTGAATCCTTTCGGGTCTTTCCGCTCTCGAACTGGACCGAACGCGATATCTGGCAATACCTCTACCTAGAGGGCTTGCCGGTTGTGCCGCTCTACTTCGCGGCGCCGCGTCCCACCGTGGTGCGCAACGGGCAAATCTTTGTGGTCGACGACGACCGATTCCGTCTGCTTCCTGGCGAAACGATCGAGTTGCGTACCGTGCGCTTTCGCACGTTGGGGTGCTACCCCCTGACTGCGGCCGTGGAGTCTAGCGCCACCACCCTGGAAGCGATCATCGAAGAGCTCCTGACCGCTCGCAGCTCGGAGCGGCAGGGGCGGTTGATTGACGCCGATGAACCGGCCGCGATGGAGCGCAAGAAAATCGAGGGGTACTTCTGATGGACACGATGACGCCAAACCTAGGGCAAAGCCGCGCACAACCCGCCGAAAGACAATTCGACTCGGTCACCACTGCCCCAGCGTGGTGGCACGCGCAACACGAACAAGACCTGTTGCGCTTTCTGACGTGCGGCAGCGTCGATGACGGCAAAAGTACCTTGATGGGGCGGCTCCTTTACGAAACCGGTGCGATCTACGCCGACCAGCTGGCCGCACTCACAGCGGAATCGCAACGTTTCGGCACCACAGGCGGAGGACTGGACTTTGCGCTGCTTTTCGACGGTCTCTCAGCGGAACGCGAGCAAGGGATCACCATCGACGTTGCGTACCGATATTTTGCGACACCGCGACGCAAATTCATCGTCGCCGATAGCCCAGGGCACGAACAGTATACCCGTAACATGGTTACCGCAGCGTCCCAGGCCGAAGCAGCGGTAATCCTTGTCGACGCCCGCAAAGGGATCCTCACCCAGACGAAGCGCCATGCCCGGTTGGTTGCGTTAATGGGTATCCGCCACGTGGCGCTTGCGATCAACAAAATGGACACGGTTGCTTATGCCGAAGCGCGTTATCGGGAACTGGCCCAAACCTTTACGGCTTTTGCCGCAACGCTTGGCCTTACCGAGGTGACCGCTATCCCGGTTTCAGCGCTTGCCGGGGATAATGTCGCAACACGAAGCAGCAAGATGGCCTGGTACCGCGGCCCGACGCTCCTGGGTTGGCTTGAAACGGTGCCAACGGCAGCAACCCATACACCGGGCCGCAATCTGCCTGCTACCGGCGCAGTCGTCCCTGTCCAATGGGTTGCCCGTCCCCATAGCGACTTTCGCGGCTATGCGGGACCGCTTATTGCTGGGCGGCTTAGCGTAGGGGATAGGTTGCTGGTGGCGCGCACTCGGCTTACCGCTGAGGTGTGCGAATGCTACGGAGCGGGTAAGCCGATCGCGGGCGCTCTTGCCGCCCCGCAGCCGGTCCTTCTGCGGCTCAGTCATGAGCTGGACATCAGCCGCGGCGACCTGCTTCTTTCCCCCAATTGGCTTGCCCCTGAAGGTCCTGTGCAGGTGACCGACCAAATCGCTGCCACGCTTATTTGGCTCGACGCCAAAGAGGCGGGGCTCGTAGGACGTCAATATGCGATAAAGATCGGATCGCAGTGGGGCAGCGCCATCCTCACCGCGATCAAGGGGCGGCGCAACGTCGATACGGGTGCGGAAGAGGCAACCAAAACGCTTGCGATGAACGACATCGCCGAGGTGACTCTCTCCTTTAGCGCGCCGCTTGCGCTTACCCCGTTCGAGACGTTCCCAGCGCTGGGCGGCTTTATTCTGGTAGATCGCTTCACCAACGCGACCGTTGCCGCGGGGCTTGTCCGCCACAGTCTGCGGCGTGCAGAAAATCTCCACCCTCATGCCCACACCATTAACCGCGCGGCACGCGAACGGCTAAACGGCCATCGGGCGCAGGTTGTCTGGCTTACTGGCCTTTCAGGCGCTGGAAAATCGACGATTGCCGATCTCTTGGAACGGCAACTGTATGCCCAAGGGGTGCGCACGTACCTGCTCGATGGTGACAATCTGCGCACTGGACTCAACCGTGACCTTGGTTTTACCGATGCCGACCGGGTCGAAAACATCCGCCGCGCCGCAGAAGTGGCAAAACTGATGACCGATGCGGGGTTGGTCGTGATCGTTGCGCTCATCAGTCCGTTTTGCGCCGAGCGGCAGATGGCGCGCGAAATCATCGGCGCCGAACGGTTTCTTGAAGTCTTCATCGACGCACCGCTGGAAGTCTGCGAAAGCCGCGACCCGAAAGGGCTCTACCGCAAAGCGCGCGCGGGACTCATCCCGAACATGACTGGCATCCAGTCGCCGTATGAACCGCCGCAAGCGCCGGACCTGCGCATCGACACGAGCCAAATGGCGCCCGATGCAGCCGCGCAAGCCATTTTGGCAAAACTCATCCCGACCATCAGCGCTCATTCAGAACAGACACCACCGTGAGCGAAGCGTGACCATGCTTGACCCAACGTTGATCGCGGCGGGGGCACTCACCGGTTTTGTGGTTGGATTGACCGGGGTTGGTGGTGGCGCGCTGATGACGCCAATCCTGCTTCTCTTCTTTGGTGTAAACCCGTTCACCGCGGTGGGTACCGACCTCTGGTTTTCTGCGCTCACCAAGCTCTTTGCTTCGCGTGCGCACCACGCGCACGGATTGATCGATTGGGGCGTTGCGCGCCGCCTCTGGATGGGGAGCTTGCCGGCAGCGGGCCTTACCTTGTTGGCGATTCACTACGCTCCGATCACCGCCGCGACGGTTGCGTTCCTCAAAGGGGTGATCGCCGTTGCCGTGCTCGTCACCGCGGTGGGGCTGCTTCTGCATAAACCCCTTCACGCGCTCGGACAAAAATGGCGCACCCAAAAAGCGCACCGTTTCAAAACCGTGCAAATGCCTCTCACGGTGGCTGCCGGAGCGCTACTGGGGGTGCTGGTCACCCTTACCTCTGTGGGCGCTGGCGCTCTGGGGGCAGTGCTGCTGACTTACCTCTACCCCTTTCGCCTAACCCCGCCGCGACTGATCGCCACGGACATCGTCCATGCCATTCCGCTGACTGTGTGTGCAGGTGTAGGCCATCTGGCGATTGGCAACGTCGATTTTACGCTGCTGGGTAACCTCTTGATCGGCTCGATTCCAGCGGTATTGGCTGGCGCCATGCTCTCGGTGCGCTTGCCCCACACGTTTTTACGAACGGCTCTTGCGTTGGTGCTGTTTTTGATTGGACTCAAAATGGCGCTTGCTTGCTGCGGATTTTGATGTCGCCCGGATCCGCTGGCTGCGCCACCACCCGGATCAGATGCCGGTGCTAGAATATTTCGGCTGCCTTTCGTGAAAGGGGCGCTTAAACCATGACCACCGCCGCTGAAATCTCTTGGGACGACCTCAAAGCGATGATTTTGGGTCTTGCCGAGCAGAGCAAAGAGACCGACCGCCGCATGCAGGAAACCGACCGCCGCATGCAGGAAACTGACCGCCGGATCCGTGCGCTCGAGCGCCAATTGGGGCGCCTGGGGAACCGCCTGGGGCAGTTCGTGCAGGACATGGTCGAACCTGCGGTGGTGCGTCTCTTTCAAGAGCAAGGCATTCCGGTGCATCGGGTGATGCCGAATGTGCGCGCGCGTGACGACGCGGGGCAAACGGTGATGGAGATCGACCTTTTGGTGATCAACGGCGACCATGCGATCGCAGTGGAATGCAAAAGCCGCCTCACTACCGATGATGTCGACGAACACCTCGAGCGCCTTTCGCGCTTCAAAGCGGCGTTTCCCGAGTATGCCGATAAGCTTTTGCATGGGGCGGTAGCGGCGATGGGGGCACCTGATGAGGTGGTGCGCTATGCCGAAAAGCAAGGGCTTTATGTGCTCGTGCAAGCGGACGACGACGTGGTGGTGAGAAACCAGCCAGGCTTTACGCCGCGGACGTGGTGAGCGCGGAATTTAGCGCGGAACTTTCCGCACGGATTCCGCCCCAAACCTCTGTGCCTGCCCCCTTCGACCGACTTGCAGAGCGGAGCGAGCGATGAAAAAGACCCGCGTCGATGAGATGCTCATCGAAATGATCACCCCGAAGGTGCGGGAGATCGAAGAGAAGTTCTCTCGCGGGGA